>PLFD01000038.1:38443-110290 GCA_003136635.1 candidate division FCPU426 bacterium
CGCTGGGAAGATCAATTCAACCTGGCGCTTGATCCCGAACTGGCGAAAGAATATCACGATGAAACCCTTCCGGCGGATGGGGCCAAAGTGGCTCATTTCTGCTCCATGTGCGGCCCTAAATTCTGCAGCATGAAAATTACGCAGGATGTCCGGGACTACGCGAACGCAAAAGGTTTGACCGAAGAGACGGCTTTGGAAGAGGGTATGAAACAAATGTCCGAGACTTTTGTGGAAACCGGCGCGGAGATTTATCAGAAAGTTTAATTTTAAAATTCAGGCATAAAAAAAGGCCCTCCCCAACGGGAAGGGCCTTTTTGTTTTCTGCTTCAGCTTGTCTTAGTTGACCAGCTTGTTGGTGGCATGGCGCGGCGGATCGTTTGCCGGGCGGGTCGGAATAGCCGGGTTGTTCTTGAAAGTCGGAGCCAACTCAGCGTTGATCTTCGCGTACGCCGGATCAGCTTCCGGGCTTTCCACGATGGCGCCGATGGGGCAGGCGGAATAACAGCTGGTGCATTCCGTGCATTCTTCAGGATTGATGATCATGAAATCTTGATCTTTGTATTTGCCGGGGTGAATGCAATTCACTGGGCACACATCGACGCATTGAGCGTAAACTTCGCCTAAACACTTCTCGGTAATGACATACGGCATGGGATGCCTCCTCAAATTTTTCACTCTCTCGCAGGGAAGCGAGGGAATTAAAGCTTCTTTCTTCTCTAAGCCCCGTTAGTTTAGGAGAGAAGGGGCGGGGTTCGCAAGGTCATTTTTTCATTTTTTATGGGGAAAATCAGTCTTTACGCCGTTCGGGACTGATGGTAGTTTGAGGCCCTAAAAGCTAATGTATGATTGAAAGCTCAACATCCTCTTCCTAATTTTTGAAGATGAAAAAACGGAAGGGCGCCGATCCCACGAAAGAAAACATGGCTACCAAAAAAGATTATTACGATTTATTGGGTGTTCCGAAGGGCGCTTCGGCGGATGAGCTTAAAAAAGCCTATCGAAACATGGCCAAAAAGTACCACCCGGATACAAATCCCAACAATAAAGAATCAGAAGAGAAGTTTAAGGAGATCAATGAGGCCTATGAGGTCTTATCGGATCCCCAGAAGAAGGCCGCTTATGACCAATTTGGCCACGCGGGCGTAGGCGCGGGAGCGCCCCCGGGCGGCGGTTTTCGAGGCGGGTTCCGTCCTCAGGATGTCGGCGGGGCTGATTTCGACGATATGTTCGGCGATGTCTTTAATAATTTCTTTGGCGGTCAGGGCGGCGGCAGAGCCCGGAGTCAGGCCCAAGAAGGCGATGATCTTCGCCATGACGTTACGCTGAGTTTTGAAGAAGCGGCTTTTGGAGTTTCTAAAGAAGTTAAAATTAGAAAATTGACCACCTGCGAAACCTGCCATGGTTCGGGCGCGAAGGCTGGATCGGGGAAGGTTACTTGTAATACTTGTCATGGCGCGGGACAAGTACGGACGTCCCAGGGTTTCTTCACGGTGGCCCGCACTTGTCCCCGCTGCGGAGGAAAAGGCGAAATTCCAGGCACTCCCTGCACGACTTGCCGCGGGCAAGGCCGCGTTGAAAGAGAAAAAACAATCTCCGTGAAAATTCCCGCTGGGGTTGACGAAGGTTCTCGTCTTCGCGTGAGAGGCGAGGGCGAAGCCGGTCTCAATGGCGGTCCTTCGGGCGACCTTTATGTTTTCCTGCATGTGGAACCCCACGAGTTTTTCAACCGAGAAGGCGGCGACCTTCATTGTGAAATTCCGATTTCATTTGTTAAAGCTTCTTTGGGCACCGAATTGGAAGTTCCCACTTTAGAAGGCGCGGTGAATATGAAAATCCCGGCTGGAACACAGTCGGGCAAAGTTTTCCGTCTTAAGGGAAAAGGGTTGAAGAATCCCGGCGATTCTTCGGTTGGTGATTTATTAGTCACCATTCTCGTGGAAACACCGACGGATCTGAACGCGAAACAAAAGAAAATGCTGGAAGAGTTTGAGGCCGCTTCAACCGAAGCTAATACGCCGGCCATTGGTAAATTCATGTTCAAAATGAAACAGCTTTTTAACCGAAAAAAATGAGTTTTATCCCCCGGCTTTTTTTAGCAATGGTGCCGTTGCCTGAGGAAAAAGAAATTATACTGGATGAATCCGCTTCCCGTTATTTGATCAAAGTGCTTCGCTTGGAATCGGGAACTCGGTTTTTAGGATTTGATTCCCGGGCCACCGAATATGAATTGTCCCTCCAGCAAACTGATTTGATACCTGCTACCGCAAAAGTTTTATCGCGCCGTGAAAAGAGCGAAACGCATTCAGGCAATTGGATCGCGTTGGCTCAAAGCCTGCCCAAAGGCCCGAAAATCGACCTTATTTTGCGCCAGGGAACGGAAGCGGGAGTGAACCGATTTATTCCATTGGTGACCCAACGAAGCGTTTCCCGGCCTGCCGAGTCCCAATTTGAGCATAAAAATAACCGATGGCAAAAAATTCTGGTAGAAGCCTGCCGTCAATGCGGTCGTAATGATCTGCCTCAATTGGATGAAGTGACGGATTGGAAAAAATGTTTAGAACTTTTCAGCGAGTTTGATCAGGTATTGCTACCCTATGAAAAAGAAGCGCCCACTTTAAAAACGGTGTTAGAATCCAATCCTACCGCCAAAAAAATATTAATATTAGTCGGACCCGAGGGTGGGTGGTCGAAAGATGAAGTGCAAGAAGCTCAGTTAAAAGGCGCGGCGGCGGTTCATTTGCCGACGCCGATTCTTCGTACCGAAACTGCCGGACTGGCGATCGTGTCTATGATTCAATACGCTTTGAGTCATCCCTGATTGAAGAGGTTGTATGAAATCCATTGCGGCAAAAATTACCGGGGCCAGTCAGGTAGTTTTTATACTGGGTCATCCCGTCAGCCATTCTTTGTCGCCTGCTATGCATAACGCCGCCTTTGAGAAAGTCAATCTACCCTGGCTTTACACCCCTCTGGATATTTCCCCGCGTGAAGTAGGGCCGGTGGTAAAGATGATGAGAGCCTTTAATACCCGCGGCGCTAATGTGACAGTTCCTTATAAAGAAAAGGTTTTGTCTCATCTGGATTGGATTGAGCCGGAAGCCCGNNTTTTTGAGATCTTTGGGTTCCTGGCGATCCAGGCTAAAAGGAACTAAAGGTCTTTTAATTGGGGCGGGGGGCGCAGCGAAAGCGGTAGCGGGAGCTTTGGCGCATGCGGGAGTAAAGGGTTTTTATATAGCAAACCGATCGGGAGCGAAAGGCGCGAAACTGATGAAATCGCTTCGGCAAAAGTACGGGAAATTGGATGTCCAAGCTATTCCCCTGCAGGATGCCGATCGATTTGTTCCTTATAGTGATTGGATTGTACAAAGTACTTCTTTAGGACTGAAGGGTGAAGCTTCTCCCGTATCTTTGAAAGGCGCTCGAAAGGACGCTTTGGCGGTTGATTTGATTTATCACCGGGAAACCGATTTTCTTAAACAGGCTAAACGTTCCGCTTTGCCTCATTGGGGCGGTTTAGGGATGTTATTACACCAAGGAGCTTTATCGTTTGAGATTTGGACGGGTCGCAAAGCGCCTATAGAAATCATGCGTCAAGCTTTGGTTAAAGGCTTAAAGTTTCGTTGACCCCAAAGGGCTTTCGTTGACTTCATTTTTTAGCACTTCTATACTCTTTGAGTATAAACCGTTTGGTCTCGTCGAAAAGTCCCTATAAAAGAGGTAGTCCGTGGCTGATTCCATGAAAATGCGCCTGGGTGAGATGTTGGTGGACGAAGGCATCATTACTCCCGAACAGCTTCAAGAAGCTCTTCACGAACAAAAGACCAAAGGCGGTCGTCTCGAAATGATCCTCATTACTCGAGGATACGTGACTCAGGACGTCATTATGGCATTTGTGGGAACTCAATTAGGAATCCCCCATGTGAGCCTAACTGAAATTAATATTCCCGCAGAGGTCATTGCTGCTGTTCCCGATTCAATCGCGGTAAATCACTGTCTTATTCCCGTATTTCTCAAAGATAGAAAATTGACGGTAGCGATGGCGGATCCTTTAAATGTATTCGCGATTGATGACGTGAAAATGATGACAGGTTTTGATGTGGAGCCGGCTATCGCCAGCGAGACAGATATCAAAGCTATGCATACGAAGTATTACGGGGCTAACGCTGGACAGAAAACTGCCAGTTCTCAAGCCGCTGCTGCTGCGGCTTCTTCAGGTGCCAAAAAGACCAAAGCTAAATCCTTCGATGAAGCCCCGACAATGGATATGGATCAATTGCTTACCTCCATGGGTTCAGAAGACTCCAGTAATTTGGAAGTGGTTGAAGAAGAAGAAGACGAAATGGACATCGCTTCTTTGGAGTCTGCGGGAGAAGACGCACCGGTGGTACGCGTGGTGAATTTTATTTTGACTGAAGCGGTGCGAGCGGGCGCCAGCGACATTCACATTGAACCCTATGAAAAAAACTATCGTTGCCGTTATCGGATTGACGGTGTTTTGCATGAAGTAAAAGGGCCGCCTCGTTCGATGGCGGCGGCGGTTTCATCCCGTCTTAAGATCATGTCTTCCCTGGACATCGCCGAACGCAGGTTACCGCAGGACGGCCGTATTAAAATCAAAGTGCTGGGAAAAGAAATCGACCTTCGTGTTTCAATCTGTCCCGTTCAATTTGGCGAAAAAATTGTTATGCGTATTTTGGATTCCTCTAATCTTTCTTTGGATATTCCCAAACTGGGATTTGAAGAGGGCGTTCAACAAAAATTTGAAAAAGCCATACGCGAACCTTACGGTTTGGTATTGGTAACCGGACCCACTGGTTCGGGTAAATCGACGACACTTTATTCGGCGCTTCACGCAATTAATGATCCGGACACAAATATTTCGACTATTGAAGATCCGGTGGAATATAACCTGCCTGGCATTAATCAAGTTAACGCAAAAGCAGGCATTGGTTTAACTTTTGCGGCGGGTTTAAGGTCGTTTCTCCGGCAAGATCCCGACGTAGTTATGGTGGGGGAAATCCGGGATAAAGAAACAGCTGAAATTGCCATTAACGCCGCTTTAACTGGTCACTTGGTTTTTTCCACTTTGCACACGAATGACGCGCCCGGTGCGGTGACCCGTATGGGAAATATGGGAGTGGAACCCTTCTTGATTACTTCTACG
Source organism: candidate division FCPU426 bacterium (assembly GCA_003136635.1). GTDB lineage: Bacteria > Oederibacteriota > Muellerivitia > Muellerivitales > Muellerivitaceae > Bog-1183. The sequence continues at coordinate 43,608 of PLFD01000038.1, forward strand.
GTTCATTGTGTGGTAGCTCAACGTCTTTTGCGCCGGATTTGTAAAAATTGCAAAGAATCTTATGTGGCCGATCCGGAAGTTTTACAAGAAATGGGGTTACAGCCGACAGGCGAGGAAATTTTATTGTATAAGGGAAAGGGTTGTTCGGCTTGTTCAGAGACGGGTTACAAGGGCCGGATGGCAATTCACGAAGTAATGATTTTGAACGATGAGTTTCGCAAGGCGGTAATTCAAAGAAAGCCCGCCGCTGAACTGAAAAAAGTTGCTCGTGAAGGCGGAATGCAGACCTTGCGCGAATGCGGTGTTCAAAAAGTATTGAAAGGCATGACCTCGGTGGAAGAACTGTTTCGCGTGGCTCATGCGGACGAGGGTTGATTTCAAAATTATTAAGAAGGGCAGGTTTCCTTTATGGTTAACGTCGATACCCTTTTGAGGCTTATGTTTGAAAAAGGAGCCTCAGATCTTCATATCACGGCTGGTGCTCCGCCGATGCTTCGCATTGATGGTCAGATTACCGCGACAGAGTATGAAAAACTCCGACCCGAAGTTACCCAACAGCTGATCTACAGCATTTTGACAGACGAACAAAAAGAAAAGTTTGAAAAAGATAACGAGCTGGATATTTCTTTTGGTGTGGAGGGTGTCGGCCGGGTTCGTATGAATGTGTTTCAGCAAAGAGGGTCTATCGCTTCAGTTATGAGAAATATTCCCTCAAAGATTCGAACCTTCGATGATTTGAAATTGCCGCCTGTTATTAAAGATCTGGTCAAACTTCCGAAGGGTCTGGTTTTGGTGACTGGACCCACGGGTTCAGGTAAATCAACCACTCTAGCTGCTATGCTAGATTGGATAAATAGCAACCTGCCCCATCACATTATTACCATCGAAGATCCGATTGAGTATGTTCATGCTCATAAAGCTTGTATTGTGAATCAGCGAGAAGTGGGAACCGATACCCATTCTTTTACCGCGGCTTTGAAGTATGCTTTGCGTCAGGATCCGGATGTGATTCTGGTTGGTGAAATGCGCGATCTGGAAACGATTAACGCAGCCTTGACCATCGCGGAAACGGGTCACTTGGTTTTCGCGACATTGCATACGGTAGACGCGATTCAGACCATTAACCGTATCATTGACGTTTTCCCTTCGGGCCAGCAACAGCAGGTGCGAGCCCAAATTTCGTTTGTTTTAAACGGTGTTATTTCCCAGCAATTACTGCCGCTGGCGAATTCTGCGGGTCGTGTGGTTGCGTTGGAAGTGTTGATTCCAACTCCGGCGGTAAGAAATCTTATTCGTGAGGAAAAAATTCATCAAATTTACTCCGCGATGCAAACCGGAACCGAGTCAGGGATGCAAACTATGAATCAGGCATTGTTTGATCTTTACCAAAAACAATTGGTTAGTCATGAAGAGATATTTTCAAGAACCATGGATCCCAAGGAACTGCTCAGAATGACAAAAGGGAGTTTATAAAACCAAACTATGACCTTATTTAAATACCAAGCCCGTAATAATCTAGGCAAAGTGCTTGACGGCACCATAGAACTTGAAAACGAAGCCGCAGTCACGTCCGCCTTAAAACAAAAGCGAATGGAAATTATTTCACTTTCGCCCGTAGTTGGTTTGGAATTGATTTGGGTGAATATTAATAAAAAGAAACCTAATGTTAAAACTAAAGATATTGTCGTTTTCAGTCGACAATTTTCTACCATGATCAATGCGGGTCTTCCGATTTTACAGGGACTTACTATTGTTGCTGAACAAGCGGAAAATAAAGATTTTCGCGTATTGATGGCTAAAGTTCGCGACGACATTTCAAACGGGGTGCCCTTGTCCGAAGCGCTCAGCCGTCACCCTAAAGTTTTTAGTACCCTTTATGTCAATATGGTTAGAGCTGGGGAGCAGGGCGGTATTTTGGATATTATTTTTGAACGGTTGTCTGAGTATATGGAGAAAGCAGAAGGCGTAACCCGAAAAGTAAAATCAGCGATGATGTATCCGACGGTAGTTATATCGATAGCGTTTTTGGTTGTTATTTTTCTTATGATTAAAGTAGTTCCTACTTTTGCCGAAGTATTTCAATCATTCGGCGCTGAATTACCTTTGCCGACGAGAATTGTTTTAGAAACGAGCAATTTTTTAGTCAGTCCAAAAGCTGTTTTTTTAGTCGTTTTTGGAGTAGTTGTAGTTATTGCCTTTAATCTTTATCGCCGGACAAAATCGGGAGCTTTCCAGGTGGATAAAATTATTTTAAAGCTACCGGCTTTTGGAATTTTGGTTAGAAAAGCGTCAGTCGCGAAATTTGCCAGAACATTTGGAACATTAATAAAATCAGGTGTTCCTATTATGGATGCTTTGGAAACCGTAGCTAAAACATCGGGGAATTTAGTTGTTGAAAAGGCACTCAATGACGCTAGGGATTCGGTTCGTTCTGGAAAGACTTTGACCCAACCATTGAAGGAGAGCAATATTTTCCCCCCCATGGTAACTCAAATGATTAATGTCGGAGAAGAAACCGGTGCTTTGGACGCCATGTTGTCAAAAGTGGCTGATTTTTATGAAGAAGAAGTCGATGCTGCGGTAGAGGGAATTACAACCATTATTGAACCAATATTGATTGTATTTTTGGGGGTTACCCTTGGCTTTATTGTAGTGGCGATGTTTATGCCTATGTTTGAATTGGGTAATTTGGCTGGTTAAGCTTCGATTTTCATTATTTTCCCTTCGTTGACAGAGCTTCGATATCAAGGTAACATTGATTAGGAAGCCTAGATGAATGGTCTAATGTTTAGGCTTAAGAATTTAAGGAGGCTGTTATGATTCGTTTGAAAGCAAAGGGTTTTACTTTGATTGAATTGATGATCGTTGTCGCGATCATTGGTATCTTGGCTGCTATCGCCATCCCACGTTTCGCTCAAATGTTGGAGAAATCCAAAGAAGGCGCGACTAAGGGTAATATCGGGGCGATGAAGTCCGCTTCGGAAATTTATTATGGTAACTGGCAAGGTGTCTGGCCCACAACTTTGTGGTCGTCCGGATCTTTCTCCTTTAGCCAAAATTTGGATAACATTCCTTTGGTTAAGGTGACTGGTGCTTTTGTCGCCACTTCAATTAACCCATCAGGCAATATTATTACCTATACAGCTCAATTAGGTACGCCGACAGGTCAGCTTTCTGGGTGGTTGTATGACAGTACTGGCGGTTATGTTTTTGTGAATAGCACGGTTCATGATTCACAAAACATGGCTTATTCTTTTTATGGGTTTCAATGATCTAAAGTTTTGTTGTATTTGATTTAAACAATGGGTGGCTTAGGCCACCCATTGTTTTATCAATTCAAAATTGTCGAGGAACGCTTATTCAATACTTAACGACGCCTTTTTTTTCTATTTTTTGGGGTTTGTGTGTTGGTAGTTTTTTAAATGTATGTCTTTTCCGCTGGAAAAGCGGTGGTCAAGTTTTTTCCCCCCCTTCTTTTTGTCCCAATTGTAAGAATGAAATTCGTTGGTTCGATAATATTCCCGGGTTAAGTTTTCTGTTTTTAAAAGGTCATTGCCGCTTTTGCGGGAAAGCAATTTCTTGGCAATATCCTTTGATTGAAATTACGACAGGTTTATTTTTTTTTCTTGCAGCCATAACGATTCCTGAAACTGGGTTTATACAGATTTCGAGTTTTGTTTTTGTCAGCTTCTTAATTTTATTGACTGTATCTGATTTAAAATGGAAATTATTACCTCACCCTTTTACAAACTTGTTTGCCCTTGTGGGTTTTATATTTCAGGCTATCGACAAAAGTCTGAATTTGACAAGTTTTTATATAGTGGCCAGCGGATTTGTGGTGGTGGGGGCTATAATTTTTACGTTAACCCAAATTTTTCACGAAGTCTTAGGGGGTGGAGATATTAAAATGATGTTAGCATTATCGGTATGGATGGGTGTTGTTAAATCTGCTTATGTTTTGCTACTGGCTTTTGGGACGGGGGCGTTTGTGGCGTTGGTTTTATTAGCACTTAAAAAAGTAAATCGTAAATCTACCATGCCGTTTGGTCCTTTTCTGGCTTTGGGTGCTTATGTAATGTGGTTTTGGCCGAGAATGGTTGGTTATTTAAGGATGACATTATGAATTTATTTTCTAAAACTATCGTTGGTTTGGATATTGGAACATCCAGCGTCAAATTGGTTGAATTGAAAAAAGTAAACGACCGCTGGAAGCTGATGGCGATGGGCGTAACAGATATTCCACGAGAATCGTTAGATACGAAAAACCCCGATCAACAGCGGCTTGTTGTTGCGGATACGATTAAGAAGACATATGAAAAAAGTGGAATTAAAATTAAAAAAGTTGCCACGGCTTTATTAGGCGAATCTATTATTATTAGATATGTCAAAATGCCGTTCATGACAGAAGAGGAACTTCGAAAGACAATATCCAAAGAAGCTGAACAACATATCCCGTTGAGCATGGATCAAGTTGTTTTAGATTTTCAAATTTTAGGCGAGAGCCAAGAGGACGGCCAAAGAAAAATTGATGTTTTGTTGGTGGCCTCCAAAAACGATTTGGTAGATCAGCACATCTCTACTTTAAAAGCGGCAGGATTAACTCCGACTATAATTGATGTGGATGCCTTTGCGCTCCAAAATATTTATGAAATCAATCGATTGGAGTCTAACGAAGAAACAGTGGCGCTAATTAATGTGGGCGCGACGTGGACGACGATCAATATTTTGGAAGGTATATTTACTCGGTTTACTCGAGATATTCCGGTTGCGGGAAATGATTTTACTAAAGAAATTCAAAAAGAATTTAACTTAAAGTTTTCCGAAGCGGAAGAATTAAAGAAAGTTCACGGAGCCATATCAATCGAAGAAGAGGAGTTTACTCTGTCATCCGTTTCTCAAAAAGACGACAGAGTTTTAAGAATGTCAGATGTGATGACCCCAATTCTGAATAAACTATTGGGAGAAATTCGTAGATCTTTTGATTATTATGAAACCCAGTCTCGTAAAAAAACAGTAGAGCGCGTTATCTTATGCGGTGGGAGCGCTAAACTAAAAAATTTGAACCGATTTTTGGCAGGAAAATTAGGAGTTCCGGTTGAACATTTCGGGGTTTTTCGAAATATAGAAATGAGTAAAAATATTGACGTGGAACAACAATCCGATAAAGAACTTTATCTAGGTGTTTGTTTAGGTTTGGCGTTACGCCAACTGGAATCTTAAAATGATAAAAATCAATCTTGTTCCACTGAAAGAAAAAAAGAAACAACAAGAATATATTTTTGTTTTACTGGGTGCGATTGTTACAATTTTTTTGGCTAGTGGAATGTTTTGGGTTTATATTCAAAAAATTCAGGCTAAACGTGACCTTAATGTTCAAATTAAAAGAGTTGAAGACGAATCAAAGGGATATGAAGAAAGAATAGCCGAAATCACGGCATTTCAGGATACGGAAAAAAGATTAGACGCGGCTAATAAAAACATCAATGATGTGCAACTTGTTCAAAAAAAAGTAGTTTTTGCATTAGATCAATTGGCAAATAATCTTCCGGATGGCGTTTGGCTTACGTCAATAACTCAAAACGGAAAGAAAGACGCGGATAGCTTTGTGGTTGATGGATGTGCTTTTACATTAAATGATGTTAATGAATATTTTGATGGATTGGTTAAAACGCAGGGGTTATCTAAGGACGCTACCTTGGAGATAAAAAGCGTAGTTGCGGGTAATTTACAAATGTTGGGGAACGCGACGGTTGGCAAGAATAAAGAAATTATTCAGTTTGAGATTATTACAAAAGCAGTGGATGTGGCGTCGTGAAAATTTCTAAAACTAAACAGTATATGATTGTTGCGGCGGTAGCGACTCTGGTAATAATTTTCGGCTACTATCAATTTATTTTGAAACCTCTAAATATTGAGATCGTATCACTTCAATCTGATCTTGCGGACAAGCAAAAAAAATTAGACGATGCAAAGCAAATGTTGACGAAATATGACGAATTTAAAAAAAGATCAGCGGCCGTTTTGCGGGAGTTGGAATGGGCTCAAAGTCGTATGCCGGTCCAATTGGAAAGGTCTCAATTCATCGAAAGTGCCAGCGCTCTTCAAACTCGGTCAGGAATATCCCTGACGAATTTTAGTTTTCAAAGTTCCCCAATCCCTAAAGATTCCTATGTTGAGATTCCAGCAGATATCAAGTTCAATTCAAGTTTTGAACAGTTGATCAAGTTTCTGTATGAGGTGAGTGTTTCTAAAAATTTAATGATTGTCCATGATTTAAAAGTAATTCCGTTTTTTGATAAAACTGGAGCGACTTTGAATTCAAATCAAACATTGACTGCTCAGATGGTTTTGAGCGGAATTCAGGGGAAAAAATAATGAAGAACAAGAAACTCCTGACGGCTTTTTGGTTGATAATAGGTCTATTTTTGTTTTTTCAGAGGACTGTGTTGGCGCAGCAACAGGATGTTCCGGAACCAGTTTTTATGAATTTTTCTATTCAACCACTATATGTTCCGACTTATCATGGAAGAGATCCGCTGATACCGTTAGACAATTTAGAAAGAACGCCTGATATTTCGATAACCGAATTGGATTATCATGGGGTGATAAACATTGGAGGCATTCCGATGGCGTTATTTACCTGGCAGGGAAATCCAATGATTGAATATACGCTTAAATACAGAAAACTTTATAGTGGTGGCGAAACAGAAGTTGATGGGGTTATCGGTGATATTTCTAATTCTGAAGTAGTTTTAATCCAGGGTGAGCAAAAAATAGCTTATCCCAGGAAATAGCCAAAGGAGTTTCGCTAATGTCATGGTTCCAAAATCCGCTTAAGTATTGGGGATTAACTTCGGCGTTGGCGTTTTTATGTTTAGCGTTTGTCAGTTCAGTTTCGGCCGATGATATTGAAATTGATCTGGGAGCCACACCAACAGTTGCAACTCTGTCCAAACCTTCTGTAAAACCGTCAAAGTCGGATAACGAAAATAAAGAGTCGGTTTCCACAAACGAAGATAATTCTGAAGTCGGTTCTCCTGCTGGTTCTCAATCTTCAATCAATAAAATTGATGTAAGTTCCAGTGCTTTGGGAGCTTTGGTATCTATTAATGGTAGTGTTTTATCTGAGCCGTCTGTTGAAAAAATCTCTAATAAAAAATTATTGGTTAAGTTTGAAAATACAACTCTCTCGGTTGGAAAACATTTAAATTTTAACAATGATTTTGTTAAATCGATTCGGTCGGCCGCTCATGAAAAAGCAGCTTGGGTTGTTCTGGATGTGACTAAGGTTCAAAATTGGAAAGTAAATAAGACTGCGTTGGGTTATACGCTTGCATTACAAACGGATAAAGTGAGTCAAGACTTAGTTCGAGTTGCGCCAGCTATCGATAACCAAATGAGTGAATTGGATAGTTCGAAAGAATCTAAACCAGGAATCTTTACGCGATTAATCGAAACGTCAATAAAACCTTTAGACAATGGAATTAAGTTGGTTTTAACTTCGGATCAGCCAGCCAAATACACCTTTAGAAAGTTATCCCAACCAGAAAAATTGATTTTGAGATTTCACGCAACAAAATTGGAAGTAGAAGAAAAACTTAAAAAATTTAATGGTGGGGATACGGAATTTATTAAAGGTGGCCTCGTCTCGATGGAATTAAGACAAATTGGACCGCAGTTTTCGCCTATCTCTGAAGTTATATTGACTTTAGTTCCTGGAACTTTGAACGAAATTGACAGAGATTTGAATCAAGTAGTTATTACATTAGTAGCGCCAACTGTGTCGGGAAAACCGCTTGAAAAAAAAGGTGATATTAACCAATTGGTGTCGATGGATATTCAAAGCGCAGATCTCAACGCGGTTTTAAGAACTTTAGCCAGCGAATCCGGTTTTGATGTTGATTTTGTTTCGGGGCCTGTTGTAGGCGTCGTAAATGAAAAATTTGACAATGTTCCATTAAAAACCGCTTTATCTAATCTGTTAGCACCGGGCGCATATGGTTATGAAATTCAGGGAAACAGACTTCGAATCGGAACGCTGGCACTTTTAAAATCAAGTAAATTGACTTTGCCGAAAATCACAGAAATTATACACCCTTCAGGAGGGATGACTCCGGGCCAACTTGATGCATTGGTGCGCACTATCTTAGATCCAAACAATGCTTCAATAAGCGCAATCGATATAGTTCGAAATGTGATTGTTTTAAATGGGACTATAGAGGATGTCGAAGGATATAAAAGGACAATAGAAGACTTGAAGCTCGGTGGGGATGCAATGGGTGATCGTATAACCAAAGTGGTGAAGTTGAATTATTCCGATCCTGCAATAGTAATGGGGATATTAAGTCCCTATTTAACTCCGGTTGGAAAAGTACAAATAGAACCGAGGACAACCAGTTTGGTTATATGGGAAACCGCAGCCAATATGGGAGTCTTGTTGGAGCTTGTGAAAGAATTAGATATCAAATCGCCTCAGGTGTTGATTGAGTCTAATATTGTTGAAATTGACAAGTCAAATTCTTTAGGTCTTGGAATGAATTGGAACCTAACCCAAGCAACAGGCGATCCGACTCTCAATGGGTCGTTGATTGGTGGATTGCCGGCCGTCGCTGGTACTTTGGGATTTGGAACGGTAAAAGGTGGAGTTGATATAACTGGAACATTAAGCGCCATTGAAACGAAGCAACTTGGAAAGGTTATTTCGCGGCCTCGTGTGGCAACAGCTAGTGGCGTGCCTGCTGAAATTGATTCAATCGAAAACGTGATTTATACAACGAACACTCAAACAATAGGCTTAGGAGGTGTGGTTTCTAACACTACAACTTTTAACACACTTGCACTTCCGGTTGATTTAAAAATTACTCCCCGAATTACAGACGATGGACGAATTACAACAGTCATAGTAGCTTCGGTGACTTCTGAGACGGGCTCGGCAGCTGGTACTGGACCCCCTCCAACTAGTCAACAAACCGCTAATACAACCATAACGATCAAAAATGGAGAAACCATTGTAATGGGTGGGTTGGTTCGTGATACCGTTACGGATTCATATAGTGGGGTTCCTTTATTGATGAACCTACCTTTAATTGGCGATCTTTTTCAACAAAAGTCTCTCCAACATCAAAAGGTCGAATTGGTTATTTTTATTACGCCGACTATTATTCAAGATTAAGACCCAATGAAAAAATAGGTTTTTAATAAGCGCCTGATAAGGGCGTTTATTTTTTATGTTGATATTCACGTAAATGAAATAGCTAATACAATTGGTTGAAATTATAAGTATGCATTAAAAATGTGGAGTTTAATGATGAGCATTAGGTTTTTAACGGCTGGAGAATCCCATGGCAAGGGAACCGTAGTTATTCTGGAAGGATTTCCCTCCGGCTTATTTATTTCTTCGGAAGACATTAATTTTGAATTAGGCCGCCGTCAGAAAGGTTATGGTCGGGGCGGACGCATGCAAATTGAGTCGGATCAAGTAGAAATATTATCGGGTATACGAAAAGGCGTGACTTTAGGCTCGCCCATTACCCTTTTTGTTAAAAATAGAGATTATGAAAATTGGGAAAAGATAATGACCTCGGATTTAGTCCAAGGATCCTTTGGCAATCCATTACAACGTCCCCGACCAGGGCATGCCGATCTTTCTGGTGGAATCAAGTATAACCATCGTGACCTCCGAAATGTTCTGGAACGAGCCAGTGCAAGGGAAACAACGGTCCGTGTGGCGGCTGGTGCAGTCGCTAAAAAGCTTCTTGAAAACTTCAATATTTATGTTCAAAGCCATGTAAGTCAATTGGGCTCGGCGATCTCTAAAAAAAAACTTGTTGAATATAGTGGTCTAAATGAACAGGCTGATCGATCACCCGTTCGCATGTTGGAGAAAACGGCTGAGCGAAAAGCAATTTCACTCATCGATTTAGCCAAGAAAAAAGGTGATACCTTGGGTGGGATTTTTGAGGTAATTGTTACCGGAGTGCCCGTTGGATTAGGTAGTCATGTTCAGTGGGATCGTAAGTTAGATGGGCGTTTGGCTCAAGGTTTGATGAGTCTACAGGCAATTAAAGGCGTTGAAATTGGAAGTGGGTTTTCAAATGCGGTTCAACTCGGATCTAAAGTCCATGATGAAATAGCTTATCAGACTAAAAAAGGCTTTTTTCATTTAACGAACAGAGCCGGCGGGATTGAAGGCGGTATGAGCAATGGAGAACCAATTATTGTTCGCGTAGCTAAAAAACCTATTGCTACTCTTAAGAAACCGCTGCGGTCAGTTGACATTGAAACCAAACGTGAAATAAGAGCAGCTTATGAACGATCGGATGTCTGTGCTTTGCCAGCGGCTTCGGTTATTGGTGAAACGATTTGCGCCTGGGTTATCGCGGACGCTTTTTTGGAAAAAATGGGTGGAGATTTTATGGAAGAAATCCAACAGCGTTATCAGCTTTATTTGAAACACATTCGAAACTATTAGAATCTAATCGATGAGATTTCCTCCAGTTATTATTTTGATCGGTTTTATGGGTGCGGGAAAAACCTCGACGGGTAAAGATTTGGCCAAAGCGCTTCGGTTTGATTTTTTGGATACCGATCAATGGATCGAAGAAAGAAATAACAAAAAAATAGCTCAAATTTTCAAGGACGATGGCGAAAGTTTTTTTCGCTCGGAAGAAAAAGAAGCAATTAACTGGATCCGAAATCATAGCAAGTCTGTTATTTCAACGGGCGGAGGTTTATGGATCAACGAAGAAAACAGAAATCAATTACTCTCCCTTGGCTGGTGCGTTTGGCTGGAAGTTTCTCCTGAAGTGGCATGGAAAAGAGTAAAACCCTATTTAGAACAACGGCCCTTACTGGCGCAAGAAAGCGATCCATTAGTAAAGATTGAGAAGATGGAGGAAGTACGAAATCCTCTTTACCAATTAGCTCATGCCCGATTTTTGACTGATAATAAAGATTCCAAAAAAGTTGCTGATGATATTTTGAGTCTTTTAAAAAAAGATTCATTGATTGATTTTTCTTAAAAGCTCAGAAAGCGGCAAAATGAAACCAATCGAAGTTAAGTTGGGATCTAGAAGCTACAAAGTTCATGTTGAATATGGACTTTTAAAAAAGACCGGTTCAATAGTTAGATCCTTATGCTCGTCTGAAAAAATTATGATATTGTCCACACCTAAAATCTATTGTCTTTATGGACAAACAGTTTTTGATTCTTTGTCTTCGAAAGGTTTTAAAGTTTATCCCTTTCTTATTTCGGATGGGGAAACGCACAAAAATGAAAAGACTTTATTTAAAGTACTTCGTGAAATGACACGGCTTTCGTTTCAGAGGGACGCTTGTTTGTTGGCGTTGGGTGGAGGTGTGACTGGTGATTTAGGAGGATTTGCGGCTTCAATTTATATGCGGGGAATCCAGTTTGTTCAATGTCCAACCACATTTTTGGCTCAGGTTGATGCCGGTATCGGGGGTAAAACGGCAATCGATTTTGAAGGGGTAAAAAATATAATAGGTTCATTTTATCAACCCAAGGTAGTTTTAGCGGATACGGCTGTTTTGAAAACCTTAAGCGATAGACAATTGAAAACAGGATTAGCTGAGGTTATTAAATATGGAATTATCAAAGACGCAACAATGTTCGGGCGACTAGAGGCGCAATTGGAAGTTGTGTTACGTAGAAACCCCAAGATGCTTTTACAACTGATTTGGCGCTCATGTCAAATTAAAGCCCAAATTGTTTCTGAGGATGAACGAGAAGGCGGTAAGAGGGCCTGGCTTAATTATGGTCATACTTTGGGGCATGCTTTAGAGGCTTATTTCAATTATGATGTATTGACTCATGGAGAAGCTATTGCCTATGGAATGATGTTTGCAGCCCGTTTGTCGGTTCAACTGGGCCTCTGTGCGGAAGAGGTTGCTGATAGACAAATAAATCTTTTAAGAAAAGCCGGTTTATTTAGACCTATACGTCGATTTAACGTGAAAAAAGTTTATGAAAAAATGTTCTTAGACAAGAAGGCGAAAAATGGACAAATCCAGTTTGTGTTGACAAGGAAAATAGGCCTTGTTACCATTCAAAAAAGTGTTCCTCAATCAATTGTTTTTTCCATTTTGAGACAACTTCAAGATTAAGCTAATCTTTTACAAGAAATTAGAAGGAGCTGTCTACGTCTGAAATTTCTGATTTGAAGAAAAAGTTAGAAGATGATCCGAACTCGCTTGTTTTCGCCCCTTTGGCGGAAGCTTATCGAAGAGATGGGTCATTGGACGAAGCTTATAGTGTGTGCAGCAAAGGTTTGGAAAAAAATCCGGATTATTCAAACGGACATCTTGTTCTTGGAAGAATTTATCAGGGCCAGACAAAATTGGATAATGCGGTTTTTGAATTTAAAAAAGTGCTGGAGTTTGATCCTGAAAATTTGATGGCGCATTCTTTATTGGGTTCACTTTTTATGCAAAAATCGGATTTCAAAGCAGCAATTGATGAATATCAAGCTATTCTCACTTTAACTCCAGATGATGATGAAACTCAAAAACTATTAAAAGTAGCGATTGAAAAGGCGGCGAACGTATCTCAAACAGAATCCTCAATTAAAGAGAGCGTTGTCGAAAGGGAACCGAATTCAGCCAGCATGGCATCAATAACAATGGCAGAACTTTATTTGAAACAAGGGCATTTAGGTAAAGCCATTGAAACTTACGAAGAACTTCTGAAAAAAGAACCGAATAACGCTAATGTGAAGCAAAAATTGATTGATTTAAAGAAGACAACAGTTGTCGATACTCCTAGTCCAACACCCAAAAAAGTCGAACCAACCCCTGTTCACAATGTCAAAGCGGATAAAGCAAAAACTTCTCATTTAGATAAAGAAAAAGAAGCCAAGTTTTCTGAGGACGATATTCTTCAGGTTATGTCGATGGATCGAAGTGATAAAGAAACAAAAGCGCGAGTTGTTAAACCCGAGGTTAAAGAATCCGAAAAAACACGAGTTGTGGACGAAAAGCCGATCTCTTCAAAAGCGATTCAGTATTCATCCATTCAGATTGATGTTTTAAAAGCCGTTCTTGCCGAACTGGCGTCTATCATGGGCATTCGCCGATGTTTCTTGACCAGTATTGAAGGAATAAGCGTTGTTTCTGTGGGTGAAAATAGTAATAATGATTCCCTTGAAAAGCAGGTTTTGTCTATTTTTAAAGATACGAGTCAATCCGCGACCAAGTTAAATCAGGGATTATTAAAACAAGTTTTAGTAACGGCAGAAACCGGCCATATTATATTAGTTTCTTTTGCGGGCGGCATTTTGGTTGTTTTGGCAGATCACCAAATTAATTTAGGAATGTTGAGATTGGCAATGGATGGGGCAGCTAAAAAGGTTGAAAAAGTAAGTTAGTTGTTCTTAGGTTTTTTATTCAAATTAAGTGTTTGGGAAATTAAATGGATTTCAAAAAGATTCTTGAAGAAATGTTAGAGAATGTCGAAGGGTCTATTGGAGCCAGTCTCGTAGGAATGGACGGCATTGTCATCGATCAGGTTTCGCACAATGCCTTTGATATCAATGCGGTAGGAGCAGAGTATTCGAGCATTATTAAAAATGCCATGAAAGCTTCTTCTAATTTCGGGTTAGGGAATACAGCTGAAATTTTGATTACGACCGACAAAGCCAGCATGATCATGATGTTGGTAGGGAAAAATTACTTCGTCGCTCTAGCTTTGAGTTTGGATGGCAACTTGGGCCGAGGACGTTTGGAAATTAAGAAGGCCATCCCGAAGTTTGAAAAAGAACTCAGTTAATTTTGAATCTTTCGTCTTCCCCTGAAGCGTTTTCTGAAGAAATTGATTTTTCTTCTTATTCGCGCTGGCAGGATATTTTTAGGTCTTGGTTTTGGCGTTATTATGATCACCTTTTTCAACTCATTCTTTATAATTTTGGCTGGTTTTCTACCTGTTTGGGTGTGGGGTGGCTTGCCAGTTCTTTGGGTATTTTAAGTCGAAATCAACAGTGGAATTGGTTCGTAATTTATCCAGCCTTTGTTTTAGAGTGCGCTATCTCCGTGCCCTGGGCCTTAGTTATTTTTAAAATTTTTATTGAAGACAATATTACTTTTTCAGAATTATTGGCTGATTTACGTCTCTGTTTTTGGAAAGCATTGGCTTCAATAGCCATTTCCGGCTTAGTTCTCGGTCTTGCTTTATACAACATAAGTTTTTATTACAGGCTTCAGGTTTCTTCACGTATATGGGTTTTTATCCTCATTGGACTAGTGGCCACCGTATTTCTTTATGGTTTGATGATGACTTTTTATCAATGGCCAATTTTATTTTTCCAAAAGCCTCCGTTTGGAAAACTTCTTTACCGATCTTTTTTGATTACTCTAGGTACGGGGCCCAGTTCGCTCCTTCTTTTGTTTTTTTCCTTGTTGGCGGTTTTTTTCTTTGTTCTTGTGCCTTTTTTGTGGGCCCTTATCGGTTTTGTTTTTCTTTTTTCGTTGTATGTTGTTGCGCTTGAAAAGCACTTCTTGAGATATAAAATAACCTATGGAGAAAAACCAGCGGGCGATTTTATAAAATTGATGGATTTGGAACGTCAAAGGGGCTGGCGGGATATTTTTAAACCCTGGGAGACACGATGAACCAGCAGCGCAAATGGGGAATGTTGATTGTTGTTTTATTGGTTTTCTATTTGCTTTTGAGCGGTAATAGAGGGTTGTGGAATTTATATAAACTACACTCGGAAAAACAAAGTTTAATTGAGAAAAATACCCAGCTTCAATCAGATATTGATCATTATCAAGCCGAATATAAAACCTATTCCAAGGATAATTCTGCGGTTGAAAAGCAGGCCCGCGAAGAATTAAATTTAGTTAAACCCGGCGAGATTGTTTATAAGTTCGGTAAAACCGATAGCCACTAGGTCTCAGTCCAATCTTTATTGACTTCCTCAGCATGGGTGGTTATGCTGACGTTCCTTTTTAGCCAGCCAGTGTATTTTCTTCTTTCGGTGCGTTATTAGATCGGAAATATTTTGCCGAGATGGCGGAACTGGCAGACGCAAGGGACTTAAAATCCCTCGGGCCTAAAGCCCGTACCGGTTCGATTCCGGTTCTCGGCACCATTAAAAAATAGGCGTGATCAGCGCCAAACAGACGCGGGGTGGAGCAGCCTGGTAGCTCGTTGGGCTCATAACCCAAAGGNNCAAATCCAGCCCCCGCAACCAACATGAAGCCGCTTCAATTGAAGCGGCTTTTTTTATAGGCCGGTCTTTGATGGAAACCATCTACATTCGAATCGAAAAAAAAGCCAGACGAGGTAAGACGGTTACCGTATTAGAGGGATTTACCCGCCGACCCGAAGAATTGGAAGAACTGGCCAGCCAAATGAAAAAGACCTGCGGCGCGGGAGGAACTGTTCGAAATGGGGTTATCGAAATTCAAGGAGATTTCCGCCAGAGTCTGTCCGTCTTTTTAAAAAAGCAAGGGTTTGCAATCAAGGGTATTTAAAAGATAATCAGCGGGTATCAAACCGATATTTTCTAAAGGTTTCTATTGTGCGTGTGTTCGCTTCTATCGGCTCATGGCTTCCACTATTAAAAGATTTTCTTCCTTCGATGGTAATTTTGGAAGAAAAGGCCGTTGAGTTATACCATTTTTCATTGTTAGAAAAGCCAGTCTCTTCTTACCGGACTCAAGATGTTCTGGCGGGTATTGCTAAAGGGGGTAAAACCTTTCAAGATCTGCACGAGCATTTAACCGCTCAGGGTTTTCAACGTAAAATCCGTAAAATGGGTATTCAACCCAACTCACGGGCGTATTTTCGAGGGGATATGGGAACACTTCAGTTTGTTTGTCCTCAAATCAAACCCAATCAAAAACCGACAGCTCAGGGTCTTTGCGCTATTCCGGATCGGAGAGTTTCTCTTTTGCTTGAAAATCCTTACGCGGTAAATCTGCCTTATTTGGGGTATGAGTATGAAGTTTGGGTTCCTCAAGCGGGTAGATTTATTCTTGATAAGGGACTTCGGTTGAGCACGGGAAGGGGTTTAGATGGGGAACGAATTTATGAGTCTTCCCAGGATCTTTTGTTGATACTTGATCTTTTAGTTTCAAACGAGGAGCTTCAGGAAGAAGTTGTAAATGACTTTCATGAGATTCGTCCACCCGGTTTGGTTCGGGAGTTTGTTGAAAATTTAAAGCAAAATGGTCCCGGTTCGGTGATTTGGGATTCAACGCAGAAGCTTTATTTGGAAAGATATCCCGAATCCAAAATTGTCGACTTGACCCGATGGTATTGGAAATTTATTCCTTATGTAACCCGTGCATTAAACGAAGCCCGCGAAGAATCATAGAATCGGAGGAAAGATGAAAAAGAATTTACATATGTCTTTTAAACCCATTGCGCTAGTCACCGGCGCGGCTAGTTCTTTGGGCTCTGCCATTAGCCGAAAATTGGCGGTTCAAGGATTTAATATCGCTCTTCACTACGGAAAATCGAAATCCAAAACACTAGAGTTGAAACGAGAATTGGAAACCAAGGGTGTAGAAATTTTGTTAGTTCAAGCTAATCTCGCGAATCCAAGTCAATCTGATCGATTGATTCGGCAAGTCGTGAATAGCTGGGGTCGGTTGGATTTGGTTGTGAATAACGCTTCCGTTTTTGAATCGACAGCCTTAATAACAAAGAATTTCAAAAAATGGAGTCACATTTTAAACGTGAACACTTTTTCACCGGTAAGTGTTGCGATTGCGTCCAAACCGTGGTTGGAAAAACACCGGGGCTGCGTGATTAATATTACTGATATTTACGGCGAATTTCCTGTTTTAAAAGAACACGCGGCTTATAGCGCTTCCAAAGCGGCGCTTATTTTTTTAACCAAGTATTTGGCTTTAGCTTTAGGGGATAAAGTCCGGGTTAACGCGGTTTCACCGGGCGTTATTACTTTTCCAAAACATTACAGTAGGACTCAACAAAAAAAACTGGTTGCGAAATCAGCGCTTAAACGTCAGGGAAGACCGGAAGAAATCGCCGACGCAGTTTGGTTTTTGACCTCAAATCAGTTTGTAACGGGTCAAATTTTACATGTAGACGGGGGTCGTTTTACTTTTTGATAGTTCGTGGAGGGAAGTTGGGGAAGGTTTCTGCGGGTAATTGTCGGATTTTTTGAGTTTTGTCTTTAAATAAAGCGGCTAATTCAATAATGGGTTTTTGAGTTTCAGGGTGTACCCAAGTCGAGCTTATTTCTAAAAGAGGAAATAATACAAAAGCCTTAGAGGCAATGTCCGGATGAGGTAGATAAAAGTTTTTTGATTTTTGAACTAAATCTTTCCAGATGATCAAATCCACATCCAAGGTTCGCGGACCGAAGTTTTTTGTGTTTTTTTTCCGGCCCGTTTTTTTTTCAAGGCTGGTCAGCCAAAGCCGTATCTTTTCAGGTTTTTCATCGGTTGACACCGCAGCGGTCATATTCCAAAAAGCGGTTTGATGAGAATCGCCCACAGGAGAAGTTTCATAAACGTGCGACAACCCTTGAAAATGGTATTTGGCTGAAATTTCTTTTAAAGCTAACTCCAAATTTTGCCGTGGATTGATATTGGACCCGAGACTTAAAAAAACTAACTCTTCGGAACCAGAAGGGGGGCGGACGCGATGAATTTTGACCCCTACGTTTTGAGAACCGCGAATAGCGGCGGGCTTGGAAACAGAAAGTTCTATTTCGGCGAGTTTGAAGGTTTTGATCAATAAACCCGCTAATTTTTCCGCGAGGGTTTCTACTAATTGAAAGTCGCTTTTTTCAACGAAAGCGATGGTGGTTTTGGCGATTTTTTTATAGTCCACCGCGTCTGCGATGCTATCTTTTTGGGAAGCTTTCAGAACATCACAGGGAATTTTGAGATCAATCAGCACATCCTGTTTCTGCTTGCGTTCCCAGTCGAAAATTCCAATGATGCAGGAAATTTTTAGCCCGGTTAAAACAATGTAGTCCGGTGTTCGCAAAGGCCTTCTCCTTGAAATCGATAGGTTGATTGTAGAGGAAAAATCCGGGCTCTCAAGCATGCTTCGTGAAAAAGATTGACGCTGGAGCTTTGATTTGTTTCCATGAACCCCATGGCAAACCTCATCCGCTGGCCCAAACAAGCCCATCTCTCGGCTGTCCTAGGGCTTTTGACACTTAACTTTTTACTTTTTGCCGATGTGTTGGGTGGTTCAAACAGAGTGCTTTCCAGTTCTCAAACGGATATCTATCTTCATTTCGCGGCTTGGCGTCAGTTTGGTTTTGATGAAATGAGGAAAGGACATTTGCCTCTTTGGAACCCGCATTATCTTTGCGGGAATCCTTTTCTTGGTAATTTTGAATCTGCTCTGTTTTATCCATTGAATTGGCATTATTTGTGGATGCCTCTGACGGCCGCAATAAACTGGGGAATTGTTTTGCATGTTTTTTTGGCCGGATTTTTTACTTATCTTTGGGCCGCTTACCGGGGGTTTCATCCGCTGGCGGCGTTTTTATCGGGCGTCATTTTTATGTGGGGGGGAGCTTATTATCTCCATCTCTACGCGGGACATTTGCCGAATCTCTGCGCGATGGTATGGGCGCCGCTGATTTTTTTAGCCATCGATGGATTTTTGGATCGGCAAAAAGGCCTCTGGGTTTTATTGGGAATTTTTGCCATTTCCATGCAGATATTGGCAGGCCATCCACAATATGTGTATTTTACCGGGTTGGCGGCAGCGCTTTATTTGGTTTTAAATTTGAAAAATCATTCTCGTAAGTTTATTGTTTTTCTTGGTTTTTCTGTGTTTTATATCGGGGCGCTTCTCATAACCGCAGTTCAATCCTGGACCGGATTGGAAGCGATCTTGGATAGTGCCCGTCATCTATCTTTGGAATTTTCTTCCGCAGCTTCTTTTTCATTTCCGCCGCAAAATCTTCTAACGATTTTTCTCCCGAATTTTTTCGGTACTTTAGATACCGGGCAATACTGGGGAAGCTGGTATCTTTGGGAAGTTTCCCTCTTTATCGGTATGACCTCTTTTGTATTAGTTCTATCCGCAATGATTCAGGTAAAAGCGAAAGAAAGACGATGGGCATTAACCATGTTGTTGATAACTTTAGTGATCGCATTTGGGGCTTATACCCCTTTCTATTTATTTTTCTATCATTTCGTGCCCCTTTTTAACGGTATGAGAGGTATCTCCAAATTCGCATTTTTGTCTTCGTTGTTTTTAGCTGTGTTGTCAGGTATGGGGTTGAATCACTGGATAATGAATCCGCAAAGTTACCGTAAATGGGTTGGGGTTTTAGGGGGAGTAAGTTTTCTTTTTTTAGTTTTAGGCGCTTGGGTTTATTGGATGTCACTCAAGGGGTTGGAAGGAGGTTGGTGTGATTTTATTTCTCATCTCTCTTGGTTGAGACATTCTTTTGGATTGATGGATTTAAACACAAAAAATCATTTGGTAGTTCTGTCCGGCGCTGGAGCAGGAATCAGTCTGATAAGTGGGGGAATCATTTGTTTGGTTTTAGCCAGTCTGTGTTTTTTAGGTTCTACTTGGCGCAACGCGGTTTACGGAATTGCGGTTCTGGCCGTTTTAGAGCTCTTCATTTTTGCTCGATCAAATCGGCCGACCTTTGATATGTCTCAACTTCAATCCTGCTATGATCGGATTGACCAATTTTATTTGAAGAATCCAGGGGATTACCGAGTCTATGGCATTGAAGCCAAGTCTTTAGTCACGGACGGATTGGATATCTGGGAAGATGAACCGATGATTCCTTCTCGTTATGCCAAATTTGTTTGTTACAGCCAGGGAATCGCTGAAAATCGTTTATTTTCAGTTTCACCAGTTTTTACCAAGTTTGGGAAAGTTTTCGGATTAATCCGGCTAAAAAATCTTTTGTCGGACGATGGGCAAGCGCTGCATAGTTTTGGATTGCCCTTTCCCCTTATGCCCCGGATGTCGCTGATTTATCACTGGGATATTCAGTCGGATTCGGCGGCCGAATTAAAAGCGATCACGAATGAAAACTTCAATCCTGCGAAGAATATTTTGCTCGAAACTATACCGAGTATTTCACCGATTCCTGGTGATGAAAAAGGCGGTTTGCGCTGGACCGATCACTCGACAGACGAAGTAGAAATACAGGTGAAAACGGTTCAACCCTGCATTTTGTTAGTTACGGACAATTTTAGTCCGGGATGGCGGGCAGAAGCTGCGACGGACAGCGATCAAAAGGATTATCAAGTTTTGCCAGGCGACTATTTTCTAAGAGCTATTCCCTTGGGGGCTGGGTATCACCATTTTGTTTTAAAATACCGGCCCATTTCTTTTGAAATAGGGAAATGGGTTTCACTCCTTTCTTGCTTTTTATATATTGCTATACTGTTTTACTTATTGAGCCGCCATTTTAATTTAGGGTTAAAAAACTCTTATGAAAATTAAAGATTTATTCGCTCAAAAAAAAAGGGTTTTATCTTTTGAGCTTTTTCCCCCGAAAAGGGATGGAAATCTGGATGGTCTTTTTCAAACGGTTCAAGAATTAAAACAAATGAGACCTGATTATATTTCGATCACCTATGGGGCGGGTGGTTCGAGCCGTGACATGACTTACGATATCG
The DNA here is from genome assembly GCA_003136635.1 of candidate division FCPU426 bacterium. GTDB lineage: Bacteria > Oederibacteriota > Muellerivitia > Muellerivitales > Muellerivitaceae > Bog-1183. The sequence goes on from PLFD01000038.1 coordinate 64,212, forward strand.
CTTTAAGACTTAAAGAAAACGCCGTTCTTCCTTTGGTCCATTTCACGTGTGTAGGCCATTCCCGATTGGAGATTAAACAATTATTAGACAAGTTGAAAACCGCCGGTATTGAGAATCTTTTAGCCTTGCGGGGCGATCCACCGAAGGATCAAACCGCATTTACGCCGGCTCCGGACGGGTTCCGTTACGCGAATGAATTGATTCAGTTTATACGGGCCGAAGGTTATGACTTTTGTCTGGGTGTGGCTGGTTATCCCGAAGGCCATACAGAAGTGCTGAGTAAAATGGAGGATATTCAAAATCTAAAACGCAAGATTCAATCCGGTGGAGATTTTATCGTCACGCAGCTCTTTTTTGATAATCAGGACTACTTCGGTTATCTGGAACAACTGCGGAGTGTCGGTGTTTCTAATCCAGTTCAACCAGGTATTTGGCTGTTAACGGATTACGTTCAGATTGAAAAAATTTGTCATTTATCGGGAGCCAAATATCCGGCCGTTTTGAGGGATAAAATCGAGCCAATCAAAGAAAATAAAGAAAAAGTAGCGCAGGCAGGAATTGAATACGCGGTGGATCAGTGCGATGAATTGCTTCGCAAGGGCGCTCCGGGAGTTCATTTTTATGTGATGAATAAGAGTCATTCGGTCAGGGAAGTCATAAAGCGTTTAAATGATAAGGGAATTGTCTTTGCCTGAGTTGGATAGGGGCCGATATACTTGTGAATGTCTTTCAAGGCGATATATACTAATGTCCTAAATCTTAAACAAATGGTTTGAAACAGGGAGAAATTTATGAGCGACGCAAGTTCAATCTTTGGACGTCTTCGGCAGGTTCTTCAAAATACTTATTTTTTTCAATCTTTGAAGATGAGCGAGCTGGACGAACTCATCGGGCACTTGCGGATGATCCGCGTTCAAAAAGGCTACGAAATCATCAAACAAGGCGACCCCGGGGACGCTTTTTATCTCATATCCTCAGGAAAAGTATCGGTTTGGAAAAAGAAAACTATGGGTAAAACGAAAGTCGCTGATTTGGGAGCGGACCTGTTTTTCGGTGAAATGGCTTTGATGTCCAATGAGCCCCGCAACGCTTCGGTCATAGCCGAAGAGGTAACCGAACTTTTTGTTCTTCAACGGTATGATTTTGAGAAGATATTGATGAAAAATCCAACGATTGCCAATGAATTGAAAAAAGCTTTTATGGAAAGAAAGAACAAATAGCATTTGTGTAAAAGCTTTATGGGTTCATCGTTGATTCTCTCGACTCTTTGAAGAGTCGTTCTTGACAAGCCTTCAGAAGATTGGCATATTCACTGGCCCGTACGTTCCCTCGGTTGAAGATTACGCGTTTCGGGGTATTCTCGCGCCTTTTTGAACCATGGCGGGGTAGCTCAGTTGGTTAGAGCAACGGTTTCATAATCCGTAGGTCGGGAGTTCGAATCTCCCCCCCGCTACCAATTTTCCCTTACAATCAATTTTATGACGAATTCACTTTTTTCATTTTCTCGATTTGTTTCCAATCGATCCCGCTTAATTGTTGGTCTTTCGGGAGGCTGTGATTCGACCGCTCTTTTTCGTTTGCTGGTCGAAAATTGGCCCAATCCTTCTCGAAAACTCATCGCGGCACATGTCAATTACGGTCTTCGGGGAAAACAGTCAAAGGCTGACGAACAGTTTGTTCGAAAGCTTTGCGCTCAATGGAAAGTGCCATTACGGGTGCTCCAAGTCCGCAATTTCAAAAAAAAGCTGAGAACCGATAAAAAATCCCTTCAAGATCAGGCCAGAGAATTGCGTTATGCCTTTTTTCAAAAGTTGGCCCGTAAGGAAAGGGCCTGGGGCATCGCAGTGGCCCATCATTTGGAAGATCAAGCGGAGACGATTTTGGACAGGTTCATTAGGGTTTCGGGCGCTAAAGGACTTTCGGGACTGCGTGAGATTCAGGTTTTATCCTATTCTAAATCCGAACCCTCCCTCAAGGTGTGGCGGCCGCTTTTGCGAGCGAAAAAAGAAGATCTCAAAATTTATTTGAAAAGTCAAAATATCGCTTGGCGAGAGGATCTTTCCAATCAAAAATTGGATTACCGCCGTAATCAAATTCGTCATGAAATACTTCCATTTTTGACCCAATGGAATCCAAGTTTGACCGAGGGGCTGGCCCGCATGGGCGAAGTGACGTCGGTTGAAGACCAATTGGTCGATCAACTTCTGGAAATTGAGGGTAAAAAAATAGAAAGCCGTTGGAAAAAGAATGTCTATTTTTGTCCCGGTTCGGCTTTTCGTAAAATGCACCTAGCCCTTCAACGCCGATGGGTGAGGCGAGTGGCTGAAAAACTGAGTCGAAATGCCCGCGGAATTTCCTTTGATCGGGTGGATGAAATTCTCCGCCTTTGGAGCGGTCAGGAAAAAGGCCCCCGGGACGTTGGTTATGGTCTTTCGGCCGGAATGGAAGGTTCTTGGGTTTATTTAAAGAATCTTGGGCTAAAAAAGCGTTAATCCAAGCACCGGCTTTTACGCAATTTTTATAGAAAACAGTCCTGTTTAACCGGTTCCCATTGCTTGCAAATAGAAAACAAGCTCAGCTATGATACGGTTCCTTGCTTTATCAGGGAACAATTCCTAACTTGGTTTTTCCTACTTAAAAGCCATTTTCAATTTGAGGAGACTTTCATGAATAATTTTTTTAAAGGTTTCGCCCTTTGGGCGCTTGTTTTTATGGCGGTCATGTTTTTTGTCCGCCAAACTCAAACCCCTAAAACCCAGACTGACTTGGACTATTCTCAATTTATCGCCCAGGTTCAAGACGATAAAGTTAAAGACGTGGAATTTCATCCCGAAGACCATATCGCCATGGGAACTGCGATGGACGACAGTAAGTTCAAAGTTGTAGTGCCGGATGACCCCAATCAAGTTTTGATGAACCAGCTTTTAACCAAAAATGTGCAAGTTAAAATCGAAGCTCCCGTCAAAATGAGTCTTTTCTGGCAGATTGTTTTGAACTTAGCGCCCTATCTTTTGATTATCGGCTGGTTTGTTTTCATGATGCGCCAGGCTCAATCCGGCGGCGGCGGTGCCATGGCTTTTGGCAAGAGCCGGGCGAGGTTGATGACAACGGGACAACAAAAAGTAACTTTCGCCGACGTAGCTGGCGTGGAAGAAGCCAAAACCGAGTTAATGGAAGTGGTCGACTTTTTGAAAGACCCAAAAAAGTATCAAAACCTCGGCGGCAAAATTCCGAAGGGTGTTATTTTATTGGGTCCTCCGGGCACGGGCAAAACCCTCTTGGCAAAAGCGGTAGCCGGTGAGGCGGGAGTTCCTTTCTTTTCTATTTCAGGTTCGGATTTTGTGGAAATGTTCGTGGGTGTGGGCGCTGCCCGGGTACGGGATCTTTTTGAACAAGGTAAAAAACACGCTCCCTGCATTATTTTTATCGATGAAATTGACGCGGTGGGACGTCAGCGCGGTGCCGGTTTAGGCGGCGGACATGATGAGCGTGAGCAAACTTTGAACGCCATGCTCGTAGAGATGGATGGGTTTAACGCCAACACAGGTGTTATTTTAATTGCGGCGACCAACCGAATGGATGTGCTCGATCCAGCCTTGCTTCGTCCTGGCCGCTTTGACCGTCAGGTAGTAGTTGACCGTCCTGATCTCAACGGACGCGAAGCGATTTTGAAAGTACACGCGAAAAACGTAAAACTGGCCGATGGGGTTGAGCTGGGAGTCATTGCCCGTCGTACACCTGGTTTCTCCGGTGCTGATTTAGCTAATCTTGTTAATGAGGCGGCTCTTTTAGCGGCTCGCCGTATTAAAAAAGCCGTAGGGTTGGAAGAACTGGAAGAAGCTATTGACCGTGTCATGGCAGGTCCAGAACGCCGTACCCGGGTTATTTCAGACGAAGAAAAGAAGATCGTGGCTTACCACGAGTCGGGTCATACGATTGTGGGCAAAATGATCGATGATTCCCATTCCGTCCATAAAGTTTCAATCATTCCCCGGGGTCACGCGGCTTTAGGCGCGACCTGGTATTTGCCGAATGAAGAAAAGTTTTTGGCGTCAAAAAGCCAGTTGTTTAACCGTATCACCGCTCTTTTGGGCGGCCGCACAGCTGAGGAATTGACCTTTGGGGATATTACCACTGGTGCGGGTGACGATTTGAACCGCGCTACGGATATTGCCCGGGCCATGGTTTGTGAATATGGCATGAGTGAAAAATTAGGTTCCATTACCCTCGGCAAAAAAGACGACATGGTTTTTATCGGCCGGGACATCATGAAAGATAAAAACTATTCGGAACAAACGGCTCAGATGATCGATGCTGAAGTAAAACGAATGGTCGAAACATGCCACAAACGGGCTACGGAGATTCTTAAAAAGAACCGCAAGATTTTGAAAATCATGGCGGAAGCTCTACTCGAAAGAGAAACGTTAGATTCGACTGATGTGGACGATTTGATGGCAGGACGCAAACTCGCCAATAAATCGGTTCCGAAGGTGCCCAGCAATTCCAATCCACCTTCCAGTCCCACGCCCACTCCTGTGACGCCTAATGTGGTTTTAAAACCGCAAACCGCTCCTTCGGCGGTCAAGGGCGGCTCGATTCTTGGATAAAGCTCGCATTGAAAAAGCGGTTCGCGAAATTCTTTTAGCGATTGGGGAAAACCCCAACCGAGAGGGTTTAAAAGAGACTCCGAAGCGCGTCGCGAAAATGTACGAGGAAGTTTTTTCCGGGCTTACGGTGGATGCCAAGGATGTAATGACGGTTTTCACCACCGAAGGCCATGAAGAAATGGTTATTCTTCGGGACATTCCTTTCTATTCCATGTGTGAACATCACTTGCTTCCTTTTTATGGAAAAGCTCACGTAGCTTATATTCCCCGAAAAGACCGTCTTTCGGGTCTTTCCAAATTAGCCCGAATCGTGGAAGTTATTTCCCGCAGGCCACAGCTTCAAGAACGCATCACCACCCAGATCGCCGATACCATCATGAAGGTTTTGAGGCCCTACGGCGTTTTGGTCATTGTGGAAGCCGAACATTTATGTATGACCATGAGGGGTGTGAAGAAACCCGGGTCCAGTATGACAACTTCAGCCATCCGGGGTGTTTTCCGTAAAAGCGCGGCTACCCGCAGCGAAGCTCTGCAATTGATCGGTAAGTAACTTCTATGCCGGAAAGAGAAATGATTTCTTTCCGAATTCTTCATCCCGAACCCTTTTATTTTTCCCAATCATCCCGCCTGCCGCTCGATTTACTTTGCGCTGTAGAGTTTTCTTCCCGAACCGAAGCGGTTCGTTTTCAAAAAGTCCTGCTCCCCGTTCCCTTTTTACGCCATCTTCGACTGGAAGGTAATGGACCCTTTGAGGTGAAATGGCTGGTTTCCTGGCCGCAGATTTTTTTATTGAATAAAAACTTGGGGAACTTCCCGGAAGTTTCACGGCAAATTGAAGAAGGTTTAAAGGGCTACAATCAGGAAGGTTTTTGGACGCTCCATCTTAAAAATAAAAAGAAATCTTGGAGCCGGAAAACCCAAATCATGGGTATTCTGAACGTTACTCCGGATTCATTTTCTGATGGAGGCCGTTATTTAGATCCGCTCAAAGCCGCCGAACAGGCTTTGCGGCTTCAAGAGGAAGGGGCGGATTGGATTGATGTGGGGGGGGAATCCACCAGGCCCGGCGCCAAACCAGTGTCCGCGACGGAAGAAAAAAAACGTATTTTACCCGTGATTAAATCCGCCGTCAAAATGCTTCGAATTCCCTTATCGGCTGACACTTATAAAGCTGAAGTAGCCAGGGCGGCGGTGGGGGAAGGTGTCAGGATGATCAACGATATCAGCGCCATGACTTTTGACCCTAGGATGGGCAAAACCGTCAGCGCTCTTAAAGTCCCCGTCATTCTGATGCACACGCAGGGTAAACCGAAAACCATGCAAAGAAAGCCCTTCTATAGGGATGTGGTGGGCGACATTCTAAGTTACTTTCGCCAGAGTTTGGACTATGCCAGAGATTGCGGTATCGCGGAGGACCGGCTTTTAGTTGATCCGGGGTTTGGTTTTGGCAAGACGGATCAACAGAATCTCACTCTTTTACGCGAGTTATGGGAATTTAAAGTTTTGGGAAAGCCGATTGTCAGCGGACTTTCGCGTAAATCGACTCTAGGACGTCTATTGGGCGGTTTGCCGCCCGAGCAAAGAGTGGAAGCGACCGCCGCAGCGGTGACAACTTCCATCCTTAAAGGTGCGGATTTTGTCCGCGTTCATGATGTTCAAAGCATGGCCCGTGTGGTAAAAATAGCTGATGCTATTCATTACGGAGAGTAAACCATTTCATGAATAACCTTATTACCCTCTTCTCCAGCTTCAGGCTGGCGGATCTTTTCGATATCCTGCTCGTGGCTTTTATTACCTATCAACTTTTGCTTCTTATCCGCGAAGTCCGCGCTAACCGCATTGTTTTAGGTTTTGCCGTTTTGTTTCTCATTTCGGTGGTAGCCGCGCAGTTTCACTTATTAGCTTTGGATTGGCTGCTCAGCAGTCTGGGTCCTTTTCTTTTGATCGCTTTTGTGGTGGTTTTTCAGCCGGATCTGCGGCGGTTAATTTCACAAATAGGCAGGGGTGGTTTATGGGGCGGGGTTTTCCAGGGCGACGCGGTTTTATTTAACACGATCAGCACCTCGGTTCAAAGTTTGGTGAAAAGCCGCAGAGGCGCCATTGTGGTGATCGAACGCGAAGACAATCTGCAAAGTATTATTGACAGCGGTACCAAAATGGACGCGGAAGTCACCGCTGAACTTCTAGTCACTATTTTTGTTCCCCATTCGCCTCTGCATGACGGCGCGGCCGTGATCCGCAACGGAAAAATCGCGGCGGCGGGCTGCATTCTTCCTCTCAGCCAAAATCCGAATTTAAGCAAATCCTATGGAACACGCCATCGGGCGGCGGTGGGTATAACCGAAGAAACGGACGCCCTCGCGGTAGTGGTTTCGGAAGAAACTCATACCATCTCTTTCACCATGGCCGGCAAGATCACCCCTGAGATCGACGCAGAAACCCTTGAAGAAATGCTGACGCTGTACGGCGCGAAGGTGGATTGAGGAAAATTCTAAATTTTAAATGCTAAATTTTAAATTAAGAATTCATAATTCGAACGGAGTTCGTGGATGAAACGCTGGCTATTTCAAAATTTAGGTTTGAAGTTTTTATCTTTGCTAATCGCCTTCTCTCTCTGGGCTTATGTGGGTTCACGCCAAGTGTTGGAACAGCGTTTGAGCCTGCATTTGGAATTTGCCGATATGCCGGCGGGAATCACACTGGATCCGAATGTTAAAACCAATATCTCGGTGGGCCTAATTGGCAGAAAAGACCGGATTTTGGACATTGATCCGGAAGACTTAAGTGCGTTAGTCAGCCTGCGCGGCGCTCAGCCGGGTCAGAAAGAAATTGTGGTTCATCCCAAGATTCAGAATTTACCCGTTGGGGTAACCGCGAATGTGATGGATGTGACTCTGCGTTTGATACCCTTGGTGGATAATTCCAAAAAATCCAAAAAGAAGAAGGCGTAGGTCTCATGGCCACTTTAGGGGTCAACATCGATCATATCGCCACTTTGCGGCAGGCCCGCCGGGAGGATGAGCCCAGTCCCCTGGAAGCGGCAAAAATAGTTGAAAAGGCCGGCGCCCACGGCATTACGGTTCATTTGCGGGAAGACCGCCGCCATATCCAGGACGCGGATGTTATCGCTCTGCGCAAAAAAGTTAAAACCCGCCTGAATTTGGAAATGGCAGCCACGGAAGAAATGATCCGCTTCGCGCTCAAAGTGAAACCGGATCAAGTGACCCTGGTTCCGGAAAAGCGCCAGGAACTGACCACCGAAGGCGGTCTGAATCTGAGGGTTGCGCCGGAACGTTTTGAAAAAGCCATAGACCGTCTTCAGGGCAACGGTATTCCGGTTTCATTGTTCATCAATCCCGATTCGCAAATGATCAAATTGTCCGCCTGGTTTGGCGCCACTTTTATCGAGATCCATACCGGCGAATATTGTTTGGCTTTCCGCAAAAAGGGAAGCGCGGCCGGGGAACTGGAAGCGGTTTCTGCGGGAGCGAAATTGGCCAAAGAAATCGGTCTTCGGGTTCACGGCGGCCATGGATTAACCTATGAAAACGTCATTCCCATCGCGGCCATTCCCGAGATGGAAGACCTTAATATCGGGCATAACCTCATCGCCCGGGCTTCCATGGTAGGATTAGAAAGGGCGGTTAAGGATATGCTGGCCCTGCTTCAAAAGGCGAAACAAGGGAGGAAAAAATGAACCCCAAAATTTTCTGGCTATTACTTCTCGTTCTCCTCGGCGGTGTTGGTTATTACATTTGGAGCCAAATTCCCGACACGCCTAAAGACCAAACCCTGGGCGGCTATGCCGAAAACCTTCACGCCGATGAGCAGAGGGCCCAGGCAGTGGCTTCTTCCGTCAACCATAGTTCAGTGGAAGAGGCGATTCACAAATACAAAGCCGACAAGGGCAATTTACCGGCGTCTCTTCAGGATCTGGTACCCGATTATCTGGATCATGTTCCCGGCGGTCTGCAATACGATTCTTCCACAGGAGCCGTCTCACCCGCGCAGTAATTTCTCTGATTTGTATTGGATAATATAAAAAAGTAAATATTGATTCGTGTGGTTTTATAAATAAAACTAAGCCATCCTTCCCAAATATTTTGTTATTCTAGGGTCAATGGAAAGCAAATTTAAATTTTCTATCAATACTTATTTTTGGAAAGCACTTGCCGTTATAGTGGTTTCATGCATTTATTGGAATCCGATTTTCTTTAATCATCCCGATCATTATCAAACCAGATTCGCCAAAGAAGACAGCTTCTCCAAAGATTTATTTACCTTTTTATTAGATGGAAACTCAAAAATGGTTTCCCCTCTTTTGGCTCCCTCGCTTCAAGTTAATTTAGTCAATTTGGTATCGGGATTTACGGCTCAAAAAGCCAAATTTGGTAAAATAAAAGCTATCCACATGACTATGGGAAACGACGCAGTAGATAAAGACACCAATTTAAAATATGAAAACTTTGAATATTTAATCGATTTTCAAAAGGCGTCGGCTAGCTATGGTATCGCTCTTGTCCCTCAGGGTGACACATTTAAAGTTTTCGGCATTCATTTTTGGAATATCAAAGCTTTTACTTATGACGAAGTATTCCCCTTCCAGTTAAAGGACCGTTCGTGGCTTCAGTTCCTGTTCCTGTTTTTTGGATATGGACTTTTTTTGTTGTGTGGCATTACTTTTGTTTCTTGTGCTCAAAGCGAAATTATAGGGCGCTGGTCAAAAGGTTACTGGTTGTTCCTCATCATTCTGGGTTCAATCGACTTTAACATGTATTGGCTGCCATCGTCTTGGTTGCCCTTAAATCTCGGAACCCACACGGCTACCAGCGCAGGAATACAATTTTTCACTCTTTTTCCTGCAGGCATTTTAAAAATAGGTATATACAACCCTTGGAAAGTTTGGGTTTCAATTCCAGCTGGACTCATTTTTTATTATTGGAAAAAACCGTATCTCAAAAATGTATCAAAAAAAGACAACCGAAAATAGTCGCAGACTAACCCGCAATCTCTATGAGGCGTGGAGCAAAGCCAGTCTGCCCCATTTTTTGTCCACGACGGGAATCTGACTTGAAAAAATCAAAACCTCTTTTGGATGAAGCGGGCGCTTACCGCTATGCCCTCTGGCTTTTGGGCCACAGGCCCTATACCACGGGCGCGCTTCTGCAAAAATTTCGTTTGCGGTCACTGCCGGAGGCTATCGGCCAAACGGTGGTTGAAAAGCTCACGGCCAAAAAGTTTCTGAACGACCAGGCTTACGCTGAATCCCTGATTCATTCCAAAACCAGCCAAAATTGGGGCCCTTCCCGCATTCGAACCGCGCTTTATCAAAAGAAAGTCCCCCGGGAAATCATCGACCAAACGCTCAAGTCTTCCTATTCTCAAGAGGGAGAGGCGGCGCAGGCGGCTGAATTGATGGAGCGCCAAAAACAAAGGTTTTTGAGGAAAAAAGAGAAGAAAAAAGGCCAAAGGCTCCGCCAGGCTTTCGAGTTTTTGGTGCGAAAAGGCTTCTCTGTTTCAGCGGCCCGTCTCGCCGTAAATCAGGTTTTCAGCTATAATCCCGAACTTCTTAATGAAGAATAAATCTTTAACCACAAAGTTCACAGAGTACACAAAGTAAACCAAGAGATTTTAGGGTTCCAAATTTTTACTCTGTGACCTCTGTGTACTCTGTGGTGAAAAAAGGTGTTTTATGGCAGTTCCGGTTACCGGCAGTGAAATCAGACAGGCTTATTTGGACTTCTTCAAGTCCAAGAACCATAAAATCGTACCCTCCTCTTCCCTGGTGCCCGAAAACGACCCGACCCTGCTTTTGTCGAACGCGGGTATGAATCAGTTCAAACCCTACTTTTTAGGAACGATTCCTTTTCCCCATACCGTGCCTTACGCGGCTTCCTGCCAGAAGTGTTTCCGTACGGGTGATTTGGAAAGGGTCGGTTATACCGCCCGTCACCACACCTTTTTCGAGATGCTCGGCAATTTTTCCTTCGGCGGCTATTTTAAAAAAGAAGCCATCGCCTGGGCCTGGGAATTTGTGACCGAAGTTTTGAAAATTGAAAAGACACGTCTCTGGGTTTCGGTGTTTGAGAACGATGACGAGGCCATTGAGATTTGGAAGAGCGCCGCGCAGTTACCGGCGGAACGCATTGTCCGCCTTGGCGCCGATGATAACTTTTGGACCATGGGTCCGACCGGCCCCTGCGGCCCCTGTTCTGAAATTTACGTGGATTTGGATCCAAGCGCTCCCGCGCCCAAAAGCTTTCAGGAAGGCGCGGAAAGTGGACGCTATCTTGAAATCTGGAATTTGGTTTTTACCCAGTTTGATAAGCAGGAAAACGGGGATTTAAAGCCCTTGCCGAAACCCAACATCGACACAGGCATGGGTTTGGAACGGGTGGCCAGCGTCATGCAAAAGGTCCCTTCTAACTATGAAACGGACCTGATGGCATCTTTGGTTTCAGCCATCGCCAAAGCGGGCAACATTACCTATCAGGTCGGACCGACCCAAGTTTATACCTCGCTTAAAGTTATCAGCGATCATTTGCGGGCTACCACCTTTCTCATCGCCGACGGAGTTTTGCCATCCAACGAAGGCCGGGGTTATGTGTTACGCCGTATTTTGCGCAGGGCTATCCGCCACGGCAAGTTGCTCGGTTTTGACGCTCCTTTTTTAAACAAGCTGGTTCCCGAAGTCGGCAAGCTGATGGGTTCGGTTTATCCCGAAGTGGTTGACCGCCAATCGCACATCGTTAATGTGGTTCGGGCTGAGGAAGAACGTTTTTATGAAACACTCGCGCTTGGCACCGAAAGGCTGATGGGCAAAGTAGAAGTTTTGAAAAAAGCCAAAACCCAGACCCTTTCGGGGGATGAGGCTTTTATGCTTTATGACACCTTTGGGTTTCCTTTGGATTTAACTAAAGAAATCCTGAAAGAACAGGGCTTGTCGGTGGATGAAGCGGGATTCCAAACCGCGATGGAAGGTCAAAAAGAAAAAGCGCGCTCCGCCTGGAAAGGCAGCGGCGATGCCATGCTGCCGCCTCTCTATAAAGAAATCTCCGCCAAGCTTCCCCAAACCGTTTTTAAGGGATATGAAAAGATGAAAGATTTGGGCGAGATTGTCCAAATCCTTCGGGTGAAAGATAAAAAACATGAAGTCGTCAACCAACTGGCCGAGGGCGAATATGGATTTGTGATTCTCAACCAGACGCCTTTTTACGCTGAAAAGGGCGGCCAGGTAGGCGACAAAGGTGTTTTGCAGGGATTTAATTCCGCCGAGGTTTCCTGGGCCGATGTGCTGGATACCCAGATGGTTTCGGATACGCTGGAGGGTCATTGGACCTTTATGAAGCGCGGCAAATTAGCGGTAGGCCAAAAAGTTGAGGCTACTGTGGAAGAAAGCGAACGGCGTTCCACCATGCGCAATCACACGGGAACGCATCTTTTGCACGCGGCCTTGCGGCAGGTGTTGGGCACCCATGTGGGCCAGGCCGGAAGCTATGTGGGCGCGGACCGTCTGCGCTTTGACTTTACCCATTTTGAGGGGGTTAAACCGGAGCAGCTGCGCCAAATTGAAAGCAAGGTGAACCAGCAGATTCTTAACAACATCGAAGTCGCCAAACAGGAAATGTCTTTTGACGAAGCGAAGAAAAAAGGCGCCATGGCGATGTTTAGCGAAAAGTATGGTGATCGGGTGAGAGTCATTGATGTACCGGGCTTTTCCATCGAACTTTGTGGCGGCACCCATGTGAACCGTACGGGCGACATTGGCTTATTCAAAATTCTCGGCGAATCTTCCGTGGCTTCGGGTGTGCGCCGTATTGAAGCGGTGACCGGTGAAGGATCAATCGCCAAGGTAAATCAGGAAGAAGAAACCCTTAAAGAGATCACTTCTTTGCTGAAGACAACAGACACTGAGTTAAAAAATAAAGTCTTGGCCCTTTTAGCGGAATCAAAACTTCAGGCCCAGGAATTATCGGCGCTCAAGTCCAAACTGGCGGGAAGCCTGGTGGATGAAGTCTGGGGTAAAAAGAAGGATGTGAAGGGTGTATCGCTTATTGTGGCCCGCACCGACGAGTTGGACCCCGAAGGCATGCGTCAATTGGTGGACACACTCAAATCCAAAATCGGCAGCGGAGTCATTGTGTTAGGCAGCGGTAAGCCGGATCAAATCGCTTTTGTGGCGGGAGTCACTAAAGACCTGGTGGGGAAGATTAAAGCCGGGGATATCGTGAAAGAAGTCGCCAAAGTCACTGGCGGCGGCGGCGGCGGTCGACCCGACATGGCCCAGGCGGGCGGTAAAGACGCCTCCAAAGTTGACGAGGCTCTCAATCAAGTAGTTCCCCTGATGGAGAGATCACTTTAAATGAAACGTTGGCTGGCTCTGGACTTAGGTCATGTTCGTATCGGTGTAGCCTTGTCCGATACTTTGGGGATGACGGCCCAGCCTTTGACCGTGCTGAAGTCCGAGGGAACGCAAAAAGACATCATCACCATCGGCGGACTAGTGAATGAACATGAAGTCTCGCAGGTAGTGGTGGGTCTGCCCATCAATATGGACGGCACCGAAAGTAATCAAACCAAGAAAATCCGGGAGTTTACTTCCAAACTTTCTAACCGGCTTAATGTTCCGGTCTTTTTTATCGATGAACGTTTGACAAGCCGTCAGGCCGAGAGAATGATGACTGACAGTGGTGTGACGGCCAAGAAACAGCGGGGCAAGGTAGATCAGATCGCGGCCGCGCTATTACTTCAGTCCGCGCTCAAAGGCGCTTTATTAACCGAGGTTCCTAAAACATGAAGCTATTTCGCGTTTATCTTATTCTCTTTGCTGTGGCGGCCGCGGGCCTGGCTTATATTTTGGTTCCCACTTTTTTCTTTTCAGGGGACGATATTGATCTTCCGGTTTATTCCAAAACCAGCGCCAGGGAAATCGCCAGACAACTTAAAGATAAGGGCATCCTTTCTTTTGAAGAGCCTTTTCTCGTTCTAGCCAAATTGACCCACGCGGATCGCCATTTAAAAGCGGGTCTTTACCAGTTGAACGCCCAAATGAGCCTGTGGGATGTTTTGACCACTTTATCCGAAGGCAAAAGCGATCTTTTAGCCCTCAAAGTGCCGGAGGGTTATACCACCGAACAAATTGCCCAGGCCCTGGAAAAAATAAATGGCAGCAGCGGCGATGACTTTTTAAAAGCCGCTCAAAATCCGGAAACCTTAAAAAGCTTAGGCATTGTGGGTCCGACCGCCGAAGGGTTCTTATTTCCCGAAACCTATCGGGTGCCGCTAGGCGCCACCGGGGATGAGTTAGTTCAGTTGATGATCCGCCAGTTTTGGGATGTGGCGGGTCCGAACTTTCAAAGCCGCTGTCAGGAATTGGGATTGACGCCCTATAAAGCGGTCATCCTGGCGTCCATTGTGGAAAAAGAAGCGCATAACGCGGACGAGAGGCCGATTATCGCGGGTATTCTTTATAACCGCCTGCATCAAAAAATGCGGCTTCAAGTTAACGCGACCCTCAATTACATCCTTGAAACCAAACACGCTTGGCTGACCACCAATCAACTGAGTACCCAGTCGCCCTATAACACTTATATGCACCGGGGTCTGCCGCCGACGCCTATTTGCAACCCGGGGGCGGCTTCCCTCAAAGCGGTGCTCAATCCAGCCAATGTGCCATACCTGTACTATGTGTCCGCCGGGGACGGATCGAGTCTTTTTGCCACGACCTTCGCCGACCATAAAATAAACGTCATCAAAGCGATGAAAATCCGCCGGGCCCAAAGAATTCAGAGTCAGACGACCGAATAACCTTTCAAGATCAAAACCATGAGCATTCAAATATCACCCTCATTTTCAAAAAAGTGTCTTCTAGAAGATTACCGAACTCTAAATGGACTTTGGCAGAAGGGTCTTTTGCCCGATGACCTGGAACTCCATTTTTTTCTCCACTGGTTCGCCTTTTGCAGGGGCAACATCAGCCACGCGGCCAAGGCGCTTCAAATCCACCGCAACAACATGCAGGATCGTTTTTTGCGGTTCGGCCTCCAGGGTAAGACTTTCAAACTGCGTCATTCATGGTTCAGGCTGGCTGAAAAAAACAGGAGAGCTTCCTTTTATTCGAATTTTTTCAGGTTTTACCGTCAGGCCGGGGGTAAGCCGAAATTTACTCAGAAAGAAAACAGGCGGCTGACCGCGTTGTGGCAGACCGGCTTTCCGTTCAAGACGCTATTGGCCCATTATGCGTTATGGGGCATCAGGGCCGGCAAACCCAAGCCATGGATTCAAAAACAATTAGGCTATTCGCACCGTCATCATCTGCGTTTATTGACCACTATCCGTGATCCCCGAAGCGGGAACGGTTTCTGGCTGGCGCCCTTAAAACCCCGTCCCGGGGAAGTTTTCCCGGGTATCGGCAGACCGCTTAAAAACAAAAAACGTTAAACAACCTTTTTTTATTGTTGAAGGATAACCTTCCGCAACTTGGGGCGAACGGCATTGGACCCTGGGCTTCGGGCGATGGTTTCTAGATTTGATTGAAATATGCATTCACATGCATGTAAAATAAGTTCAATAGGAGGTGGTTATGAGGACCACTATTGAAATCAAAGATAAATTAAGGGCCGAACTGTTAAAAAGGGCCGCGCATCAAGGGGACAAAGGCTTTTCCCACATTATTGAAGAAGCCCTGGAATCCTATTTTGGTTTGGAAGACCAGACGGCGGAAGCCAGAAAAAGGGTTTTGCGCCTCAAGGGCAGTTTTAGCCAGCATGACGCTGATCAATTGCGGTCAAGCACCGAAGAAATTCGGAGGCAATGGAGATGATCGTTGCCGATACGGATGTTTTGATCGATTTTTTGTCGGGGAAAGATCCGGGGGCAAGCCGGGTTTATGAGGAGTTGGAAAACGGGGTGCTTTATACGACAGTGATCAACCGTTTCGAGCTTCTTTCCGGTTCTAAAAGCACCAAACAAAATGAAAAATTAAATCAGTTACTCGATGCTTTAAAAATTCTGGTTTTGGATGTTCCCGCGGCTGACAAGGCCGCCGATATCCGCCGCCAATTGGATCAGAAGGGTCAGGGAATTGGGATGGCCGACAGCCTTATTGCCGGAATCGTGTTGGAACATCGCGCTACTTTGTTGACCCGAAATGTTAAACATTACAATCGAGTTCATAGTTTGAAATTGAGCCATTGGAAATAAAGCGGCTTTGTTATGAACGCGAAACAGGGGCCGGGGGCTTTTGGAAGAAAAAGAGTAATCACCTCAAATGAGGGTAATAATAAGAGTGATACGGAGAATCGGCACATGCTAGTACAGGGTTTTCACCTTACTCAAACCGATGCTTCGGGATTGCCAATTCTGGAAGATGCTTATTTTTCTTTTCCCGAAGGTTCTTACACCGTTCTTTTGTCCGAAAATGTCATGGCCGCGACGGCTTTTCTTAAAATGCTGGCGGGCGAATACCGCCCGTCCTCCGGAACCCTTCGTATTGATCATCAAGACCCTTATGCTTTCTCTTCTTCTCAAAAAAGACGCTGGTTATCGGAAGTGGGTGTGGTTTTCTCGGACTTTAAATTGTTTTCGGACCGAACGGTTGAGGAAAATATTTTTTTTACTCTCAGGGCCAAAGGTTTTTGGGACGAACAATCTTTAAGCGCGGTGGGGGTGCTTCTTTCCAAGGCAGGATTAACGGATAAAGCGAAGTTACTGCCCGAGGCCTTAACGGAGGGCGAAAAACAATTAGTGATGGCTTTGAGAGCGATGATTTTCCGGCCCCGGTTGTTGTTGGCGGATGATCCTTTCCAGGGAGTGGAAGCGGGCTCTTTTGGAATTTTGTTCCGGTTTTTGTCGGAACTTAATAAAACGGGAACCACGCTTGTGCTTTCGGCCCGTCAGGCGGCGTTTTTAGAAGAAGTTAAAAAAACGGAGAATAACCCGGCGATCCGCTGGACGCAGCTGGAAAACGGCAAGGTTTATTCCCTCGAGGAGAAGGTTTCATGAATTTTATATTCCGGCTGGGTTATGTGATTAAAGAGGGAATCCTACAAGTAATCCGCGCGAAGGGATTATCGGTGGCGGTGGTTGTCATTGTGGCGGCGACCCTGCTTCAGCTTTCACTATTTTTGGGAGTCTCCCGGGTTTTGGATCATCTCTTCGCTTCCAACAACCAAAAGTTTGAAATGGCGGTTTTTTTATCCGCATCCACCACTCAGGCGGATACGGCTCGTATCCAGGACTTTTTGTCCCATGANNCAGGCTGACAGCTTGGCGGCGGACTTGAAAAAAGATTCCAGTGTGGATGATGTGAGCTACGGCAAGGGAGAGTGGGAAACGCTTTCGAACCTGATACGGGTGATTCGCTGGGCGGGTCTGATGATGGCGGGACTGGTTTTTTTAACCGCTCTTTTTATCGTGGCCAATACGCTTACGCTGGCTCTTTGGACCCGCCGGGAAGATATGCTTTCCATGTCGCGTCTGGGCGCCCCGGGATGGATGAGGTGGGGACCATATCTTTGCGAGGGAATTTTTCAGGGTTTTCTGGGTTCGGTGATTGTGACGCTGGTTTTAGAAGTCATTCGCCGCGCCGCGGGAGAAGCGCTTCAAAAATACGGGGGATTTGATATTTTGAACGCGCTGCCTGCCGAAGAGTGGATCAGCCTTTATCTTCACCTGATGGTGACGGGGATAGTTATCGGCGCTCTGGGCGCTTTCTGGGCTCTTCAAAAAAAATGGGTCAAAGAAATCCTGTGAAGTTTTTTCTCAAGACGCTCTTTCTTACTTTGATAACAGTGGTTTCGTTGGTTGGACCGTTGCTGGCGCAGTCGCAAGCCGATTCCCCTATGGAATCGGCACAACCAAATCAAGTTGTTCGGCCTGAAGCCTCGCAACAGGTGACGCCTACAGAGGTGAGCAAACAGGATCTGATTGATAACAAAGAAGGTTTGAAAGATATTCAAAAGAAAATCAGCGAAGAAAAGAAAAAAGAGAAACAGGATGAGCTCAAAGAAAAGCATGTTTTAAACCGTCTCCATAAAGTGGACGTCACTCTTCATAAAATCCGCAAGGCGAAAGAAACGAACCAGGCCGTTCTTCAACAAAGCCACGCCCAAAGCACCCAGCTTCAAGAAAAGGTTGAGGGGAAACAGGCTGAGCTGGAACAAAACCGTAAAATGCTGGCCCAGCGGTTAAGGGATATTTATCGTGCCTCCTTTCGCCATCCGCTTTTAGGGGGTTTGTTAGAGGCGGATAACGTAACGGACTTGGCCCGGAAGCTTAAATTCAGCGTCATGCTGGCGAGAAGTAATGAAAAACTTTTAGACAGAATTCTTCAGGATGAAGACAGACTGAGGAAAGTTTCGACTCTATGGGCCGTTGAAGCCAACCAAAAACAAAGGCTTCTTAACACGCTGGATCGGAAAGAAAAAAACTACGACCGGGAACAAAAAAACCGTACGGTTTCTTTGGAAAATATCCGCAAGCAGAAAGAACAGCAGGAAGAAACCATCCGGCAATTAACTGAGTCTTCGCATGAACTTCAAAATAAAGTTTCCCAGATACTGGAGCAAGCCGCAAAGGAAGAAAAAGAGAGAAGGTTAGTTGCTGTAAATACCGCAACCACTAAAGAAGAAACCACGACCGAGGAGAGTCGAATTGAACCGGCGATTCCCACAACCGAGGGCGGCGGGTTACGGGTGATTCGGGGCCGAATTCCATGGCCTGTATCGGGAAGAATTATTTCCTATTTTGGGAAAACCAAAGATACCCGTTTTCATTTGACCATGGACAACTCCGGTATTCAGATCCAAGCTCCGGACGGCACACCGATCCACGCGGTCGCGTCAGGAGTGGTCAAATTCGCTGATTGGTTTAAAGGTTATGGAAAACTAGTGATTTTAGACCATGGGAGAGGGTATTATTCTCTCTATGCCCAAGCCGCCAATTTGAACGTTTCGGAAGGCCAATCAGTGGCCAAAGGACAGGTTTTGGGCTCGGTAGGTGACACGGATTCACTGGTGGGAAGCAGTTTATACTTTGAAATTCGCAAAAATGGAGTGCCTCAAAACCCCCTTCATTGGCTGGAATACAGAAACTAGACGTCTTAACTTTAGCTTGCCGCAGCGCTGACATCACCATTTATAGACACACCCGGAGGATGTAATGGATCGTCGCCCATCGTTATTGATGACCGCTTTAATGCTGATTGTTTTATCAGCGGTTAGTTTTGCCGCTGGAGCCGCCACGCAAACGGGGGGCGTAACCAAACCCGAAGTCACTAATGAGGACGTTTACAAATATCTCAATCCCTTTGTGGACGCTTTGGCCATTATCCGCGAGAAATATGTGGATGTTGATAAGACCGATCCCAAACTTCTTATTTACGGAGCTTTGCAGGGTATGGTCAATACGCTGGATCCCTTCAGCCAGTTCATGCCGCCCGATGAATATAAACAAATGCAAACCGAAACTTCAGGAGAGTTCGGCGGTTTGGGAATTGAGATCGCCCAGAAGGATGATCATTTAACAGTTATCGCCCCAATTGAGGGTACTCCGGCAGACAAGGCTGGTATTAAGTCCGGCGACAAAATCGTCAAGATCGGCACTGTGGAAACGGATGCCATGGGAATCAACGACGCGGTCAAGCTTTTACGCGGCAAAGTTGGAACCAAAGTAACGATTACCATCTTCCGTCCCGGTTTATCGGAGCCTTTTGACGTGACGCTCGTACGTGACAACATCAAGATCGAAAGCATTCATTCTTATATGCTCCCCAATCAAATTGGATACGTTCGAATCACTGAATTTATCGACAATACCACTGATGATTTCGTGAAAGCGGTGGACGATCTCCAAAAGCAAAACCCGCTGAAGGGTTTGGTGGTCGATTTGCGAAACAACCCGGGAGGCCTGTTGAACGAGGCCGTCGGCGTGTCTGATTATTTCGGCGAGAAGGGCAAGATGATTGTGTCCACCAAAGGGCGCAGCGCTTATCAGACCCAGGAATTCCATGTGGATGACAGCGATAAATTTGACAAGAAAAAGCCGGTGGTGGTGATGGTTAACGGAGGAAGCGCTTCGGGCGCCGAAATCGTGTCCGGCGCTTTGAAAGACTGGAAGCGCGGGGTTTTGATCGGTGAAAAAACTTTCGGCAAGGGTTCGGTTCAAACCATTCTGCCTTTAGAAAATAGCGATGGCGCGGCTCTGCGGTTAACCATGGCTAAATACTACACCCCCTCGGGCGTCTGTATTCACGGTATTGGTATCGAGCCGGACCTCAATATGAAAGAACCCGATATTACCGAATCAACGGTGAAGGTTTACACCAAACAGCTTCCGGTTAAGTTCGCCGAAATATTGGTGAAAGAAGGAATGGATGTCACCAAAGATGTTCAAGTGACCGACGCGATTATGGACCGCTTTTATACTTACGCGATGAAAAACGTGAAAAAGATCGATAAGGAAGAATTAGTGAAAGACGCGGATTATCTGCGCAACAGCATTTGCGTGGAATTGGTCAGCGACAAACTAGGTGAAAAAGACGCCAGGGAATACGCGGTTTTGCATGATCCCCAGGTGGCCGTGGCCGAGCAGATTATTAAAAACGACGGCAAGATCAGCGCGCCATTAATGGCCAAGTATCCCAAAATAAAGGATACGACCATAGCGGGCGAGAAAAAATTGGAAGAAGAGCGGAACAAGCATCAGTCGACTGATGATGATCAATAAGTCCAAAAAGTTTGGTTTAACGCTGAATGAAAGGGGGACCCTCTCGGGGTTCCCCTTAATCCTTTTAACACTCATTTTAGTGGCGGCCGTTTTAGGTTTGCTGGCCCATTGGTTTTTGGGCGGTTCCTCCGGTTCGTCTTTAACTCAAACAGCGCAAACGGTTCCGACTCCTACGTCGGCTGCGGGGTCCAATAGCCAGGAACCTGACGCGCTTTGGCATGTCTTGGACGCCAAGTTGAAAAATCTTGATTTTTTTAAACTGCAAACCCAAGCCCCCGGCACCAAGACCGCGATGGTGGATGGAAAAAATGTCAGCGTCCACTGGGAAAGTTACCGGCTTCCTGAACTTTATACGCCTCAACAATTGGCCGATCTATTAGTCCAGGCCGCAATTCCTTTGGGCGCGAAGCTGGTTCAGCCCATGAATACGGTGGAACAACCCGGTTTGGGAACGGTTTATTCCTGTCTCTATGCGGGTGGGGCGCTCACTCCGGTTCAGATGGATTGGGTTGTCACTTCCAAACCCCGCATCTGCATTATTATTGATGACGCGGGGTATCAAAAAGGCGCGGCGCTGGACGCGCTTTATGATTTTAAAGTCCCGGTCACCGTATCGATCATTCCTCATACCGAATATTCCAACTTTTTAGCGCAGGATTTTCCTGATCACGGCGTGGAAGTGATGTGCCATCTGCCCATGGAAGGCCACGATCACGTACCGGCGGGCGCCTATAAGGAATATTTGAAAAAAGGGATGGATGTTGAAAAAGCCAAAAAAGAAGTAGAAAGCGGTCTGGCCGATTTGCCCAATTGTCGGGGCCTGAATAATCACATGGGTTCAGTGGCGACAACAGATCTTTCGCTCATGACAGCGGTTTGTGAGGAACTCAAGACCGAAAATATGTTTGTCATTGATTCACGCACCTCGCCTAAAGCGGTGGTCAGCCAGGCGGCCCACGCGGTAGGACTGCCGGTTGCCCAAAGGGAATTCTTTTTGGACAATACCAAGTCACCTTCTGTGGTTTTAAAGCAAATGAGATTAACCGCCGCCTTTGCCAAAAAGCACGGCTTGGCCGTGGCGATCGGGCACTTTAACGTCATTACGCTGAAGACCCTCAAAGTGGTTGTTCAAAAACTACAAAACGAAGGTTTTCAGTTTGTTTACGCTTCCGAAGTCGTGAAAGAGTAATCCTCATGGACAGTCTGGTTTTAGGCATTGAATCATCCTGCGACGAAACGGCAGTGGCGCTGGTGAAGAGCGCCGCGCAGGTTTTATCCAGTGAAGTTTCCTCCCAAATGGATCTGCACAAACGTTATGGCGGTGTTGTGCCCGAAGTGGCTTCCCGGCTTCATTTGGAAAGTCTGCCCTTTTTGGTGGAAGAAGCCCTTAAAAAAGCCGACGTCACCTTCGACCAATTAACGGGCATCGCGGTGACCGCGGCCCCCGGTTTGATCGGCGCTCTTTTGGTCGGGTTTTCAGCGGCCAAGGCTTTGGCTTTTCGATTAGGCGTACCCCTCGCCAATGTTCATCACATCGAAGCGCATCTTTATGCCGCCCAACTGGACGCGCCGCCGGTGGTTTTTCCGGCATTGGGTCTGGTAGTGTCGGGCGGCCACACCGAGCTTTATCACATGGCGGACTGGGGTCAGTACAAACTATTGGCGTCCACCCGGGATGACGCGGCGGGCGAGGCTTTTGACAAAGTCGCGAAGCTCATGGGGTTGGGTTATCCGGGAGGACCTTTAATTGAAAAAATGGCAAAGCTGTCTCCTGAAACGACCCAGACTTTTTCCAAAGCACGTATGAAAGACAAAACTCTGGATTTCTCTTTTAGCGGGGTGAAAACCGCGGTTTCTTTAGAACTTCAAAAAAATCCGCCAAAGAACGAGATTGAGAAAAATAAACTGGCGGCCAAATTTCAAAACACCGTTCTGGAAGAAATTCTATCCAGGGTTGAAGTGCTGCTGGATGAGGGCCAGTTTAAAAGCTTGGTTTTGGGCGGCGGTGTGGCCTGCAACCAGGCGCTTCGAGACGCGTTGTATAAGGAAACAGAACCGAGAGATATCGCTCTCCGGGTTCCGCCGCCCCAATATTGCTCCGACAACGCGGCCATGATCGCGGGGTTGGGAGCCTTTCAAATTTCCCAGGGAAAAATAGCGGATTTATCCTCAACCGCACTTCCGCGTGCTTCCTTTTACTGAAGCCTGTTAGAATAGCCTCATGCAAACCATACCTTTTGATTATTCCCTGGGCGAAATCACTTTACGGCTTTTCGTGACCCTTCTTTTGACCGGCATGATTGGCTGGGACAGGGAACGTCTTCATAAACCCGCCGGTCTTCGCACCCATATTTTGGTGGGTGTGGGCTCGGCCCTTATTATGCTGATCTCGACCGTTACCGGACCGATGGTCAACGGTGTTTATCAGGTAGATCCCCGCATTGTGGCCAATGTTGTCACCGGCATCGGCTTTTTGGGCGCGGGAACCATTCTTCATTTTAAAGACGGCCTAGTTTCGGGTTTGACCACCGCTGCCAGCCTTTGGGTCGCGGCGGCTATCGGCATGGCCATCGGCTGTGGTTTTTATTCGGGCGGCATTATCACGACGTTGATTGTTTTATTTGTCCTTTATTTAATGGGTTTGATCGATGATTACTATGAAGGCAGGCTTTACCGCAGCGTGATCCTTCATGCTAGGATAACGCCCCATTTGACCGAATCGGCTAAAGAGATTTTGAGGGACGAAGAATTGAGCATTTTGAAGGTGGAAACCCAATCGGTTTCACCTTCGGAAAAATATGTTGTTTTTCATATCAAAGCTATTTCGATCAGTATGGGAAAAGAATTATCCCGAAGATTAGCAAAATTACCGGGTGTTAAAGAGGTCTCGTTTAACTCATGAGCGTATTACCTAAAAATCATTTAGAGAATCATCAACCATCCGCCCAGGCGCCCGAATTATCGGAATCGCCCTGGAATTCTTTGGGCAAGCCAGCCCGTGAATTCAATATGGGCAAACTCAAACTAGACGGCCGGGTTTTTCTGGCTCCCATGGCCGGTTATACGGATACCGCTTTCCGCCGATTGGCCCGCCGGCATGGCGCGGCCATGGTGGTGACTGAAATGGTCAGTTCGCGGGCGTTATTCGGCAGCGGCCGCGATAAGAGTAATGAACTGATGGAATTCACCGAGCCTGAACGGCCGGTGGGTGTTCAATTGTTTGGCGGCGACCCGGCGATCATGGGTGAAGCGGCGAAGATGGTGATGAACGAAGTCCATCCCGATGTCATCGACATTAACTTTGGTTGCCCGGTGGGTAAGATTCTCAAGTGCGACGCGGGATCGGCGATTTTAAAAGAACCGCAAAGAGCGGGATGGATTGTGGAAGCCATGGTCAAAGCCACCGAAGGCCGGGTGCCGATTACGGTCAAAACCCGGGCGGGCTATGACACCATGGATAACGCGGTGTTTGAGGTTTTGGAGGCGGTGGAAAGCGCCGGAGCTTCGGCTTTGGCGATTCACGCGCGGACCCGCAGCCAGATGTTTGAAGGCAAAGCGAACTGGGATGTCATTACCCGGCTCAAGCAAAAAGCGAAAATTCCCATCATCGGCAACGGCGACGTGAAAAGCGCCGAGGACGCCTATAACCTTTTCCGCCAGACCAATTGCGACGGCATCATGATTGGCCGGGGCAGTATGGGCTCGCCCTGGATATTTGAAGAGATCAACCATTATCTGGAAACGGGCAAGCCCATGAAGGCGCCTTCGCTCAAGTTTCGAATCGGCGTGGCGCTGGAACAATTGCAATGCTCGATCGAGGTGAAGGGTGAACGCATGGGTCTTTTGGAAATGCGCAAGCACTTGACCCATTATTTCAAAGGCTTTGAAGGCGCGAAGGAAATGCGCCAGACTCTTTTGACTTCCAACGACCCTGAATGGGTGATGAAGACACTGGCGGAAATCCACGCTTCTTTGCCGGCGGAAGACCCCGCCGTTCCGGCAGTCTAATCCTTGGTTTCTTTTCTTTATTCCATTGATGTGGCGGTGTTTCGCTGGATCAACGAAGGCTGGTCCAACCCCTTTTTCGATAAGTTCTTTTCATTTATTACGGATTCCCGTCATTTTTATTGGCTCATCATTCCCTTAATTATTTATTGGCTGATTTGCGAAAAAGCCAAAGGGCGCTGGCTGGTACTGAGTCTTTTTATCGGCGTTTTACTTTCCGACCAAATCGCGTCTCATGTCCTTAAATACATGGTGGAACGAATTCGGCCGTGCAACGCTTTGCCGGGAGTTTTAACTCCGGATGGTCCCAGTTCTTCTTTTTCGTTTCCCTCCAGCCACGCGGCTAATATGGGTTCTTCCATGTTTTTGTTATCCATGGCCTTCAAACCCTGGACGCCGCTTTTTGTCGTCATCGCTTTGTTGGTGGGACTGTCCCGCGTTTATCTCGGGCTTCATTATCCGTCGGATGTTTTGGGCGGATACGTTTTGGGCATAACACTGGGCTATATAGTTTGGTGTGTTGTCGAGAAACTCAAAGTTCAATTTTCGGCTAAGCCGCGGCCGCTTGAAAAAGCGGTTCGCTCTAAAAATAAAAAGCGGGTGAAAAGTGGCTGAAAAGAACGCGATCCAACCCTCAATCCTTTATCTGGTGGCGACTCCCATCGGCAATTTGGATGATATGACCTTTCGGTCGCTGAAAGTTCTCAAAGAGGCCACTCTCATCGCGGCGGAAGACACCCGAAACACCTCAAAACTTTTACTGCACTTCGGCATCAAGGCCGCCAAGCTGATTTCCTGTTACGAACATAACGAGATTAAAAGAACGGACGATATTTTAGAAACTCTCGCTCAAGGCGGTTCAGTGGCGCTGGTCACCGACGCGGGGATGCCAGGTATTTCGGACCCCGGTTATCAAGTGGTTAAATTGGTCGTGGAAAAGGGTTTTAAAGTTGTCCCTATTCCCGGCGCTTCGGCCCTGGTGGCGGCTTTACCCGCTTCGGGATTAATACCCACACCCTTTCTCTTCGCGGGTTTTTTGCCCCCGAAAAGCGGCGACCGCCGGCAAGCCTTATTGAAACTCAAACCCCAGGAACAAACTTTGGTTTTTTACGAAGCGCCTCACCGTTTGGTAGATTTTTTAAAAGACGCGTTGGAAGTTTTTGGCCAAAGGCAGGCGGTGGCGGCCAGAGAACTCACCAAGCTTCACGAAGAGTTTGTGCGGGGAACTTTGGAAGAACTTTTAAACCATTTTAAAATCCACGAACCACTGGGCGAGCTGGTGGTAATGGTTGAGGCGGCCGCGCCCGGATCCAACGATAAACCGCCCGAGTGGGAAGGTATTTCGGTGGCGGACCATTTGATTCAATTGATGAAAGAAGAAGGTTTCACCAAAACCGAGGCGGTGAAGGCAGTGGCTAAAGCCCGCCGCTTGCCCCGGGATGAGGTTTACCAAATAGCCGTTACGGTTAACTATTCCGGTAAAGACTAAATTTAAAGGCTATTAACCACCAAGACACCAAGTTCACCAAGAAAATCAAAAGCGAATATTTTTTTAATTTTTAAATCAAAGAAGTCATGTTTTCGTTGTTCTTGTGCCCTTAGTGCCTTGGTGGTTCAAGAGGGTTTGGCTTTAAATATTGTTGAAGTTCGTAGACGATAAAAGTGCGTTCGATTAAGCTATAAGCAGTTCATTTCTCGCTCTCGGACATTATTCCATTGGCTCTAAAAAGATCGATTCTCGGTTTTTTTCTTAAAATCATCATCGGCATTTCACTCATTTGGCTGGGCGCAGCCGTAAGCTGCGTTCTGTACCAAACCCTTCCTCAGATCCCCTGGATGGAAAAAGAACCTGCGGTGTTTATGGGCGGGTTTGTGGCCTATCTGCTGATTCATTTTCTGTTATACAAACCGGTTTTTAGCCACGTGCTGGCGCACGAACTGACCCACGCTTT
The DNA here is from genome assembly GCA_003136635.1 of candidate division FCPU426 bacterium. Taxonomy (GTDB): domain Bacteria; phylum Oederibacteriota; class Muellerivitia; order Muellerivitales; family Muellerivitaceae; genus Bog-1183. The sequence goes on from PLFD01000038.1 coordinate 90,502, forward strand.
GGCGGCGGTCATGATGGGCGGCAAGGTTTCCTCTCTGGAAGCGTCGGACAAGGGCGGCAATACGGTGGTGAACAAGTCCCATGTGTTCATCTGCTTGGCGCCTTATGTATTTCCTTTTTACACTGCTGTTACCCTTCTTTTCTATTTAGTCGCGGCTGAACCGCATAGAATCTACTTCATCGCGTTGATGGGATTTACTTACGCTTTTCACCTGGTTCTCACGATCTATTCGCTGTCGCATCATCAGCCGGATTTGCAGGAAGGCGGTGTTGTGTTCTCGTTGATTTTTATTTTGACGGGAAATTTAATCATTTTTCTGCTTTTAGTTTGTCTCATCTGTCCGACGGTTTTGCCTTGGTCTCAAGCTTTTTACCAAACGTCTCAATGGGTTTTTAGCCTTGCCCGGATTTTTTGGGCCTGGGCGGTACCCAATCTTTCCCGCTTGCGAGGTCACGCTTCATGATTAAAACTTTCGTTCTCGATACCAACGTCCTCATTCACAACCCTAGAGCCCTGGAGACTTTCGAGGACAATAACGTGGTTATTCCTCTGGCTGTGATTGAGGAGCTGGATACTTTTAAAAAATACGAGGATGAAAAAGGCCGCAATGCCCGTGAAGTGGCCCGCTTGCTGGATACCTTGCGCAAAAAAGGAAACCTGCAGGAGGGTGTCAGCCTGCCCAATGGCGGCAAACTTCGGGTGGATATCAGCACGCCCAATACGCACTTACCAGCGGCTTTGGCGCATATGAAAGTCGACAACAATATTATCGGGATCGCCCTGGCGCTGAAGGAAAAAGGCGAAAATGTCCGCTTTATCACCAAAGACATCAATGTCCGCATAAAGGCCGACGCTTTAGGCGTTCCGTCGGAGGATTATGAATCCAACAAGGTGAATATTGATGAGTTCTATTCGGGTTGGACAACCGTAACGGTGCCGGATTCGAGCATCGATGAGTTTTATAAAACCGGCAAACTTTCTCTGGCCAATTACGCCGATCAAAAGCTGTTTGAGAACGAGTTTTTACTGCTCAAAAGCGATATTCACGAAGGCAAAACCGCTTTGGCGGTTTACAAAGACTCAGCCAAACTGGCGCAACCCCTCTGGTTTAAAGAACCCGAATCCTGGGGCATTAAAGCGCTCAACCGCGAACAGCAGTTCGCCCTTAATCTGCTTTTAAATGACCGTATTCCCATGGTGACTTTAGTGGGTTCGGCTGGAACCGGAAAAACTTTGCTGGCCCTGGCCGCCGGATTGTTGAAAACCCTGGATGAAAAGAAATACCGCCGGGTTTTGGTTTCCCGCCCCATCGTTCCGCTGGGGAAGGATATCGGCTATTTGCCCGGTACCAAAGACGAAAAGCTCATGAACTGGATGCAGCCGATTTTTGACAACCTGGAATTTATTCTTGATAAGGGCCATTTGCAGAATGATACGGAAGAAGTGGATGACAAGGTTCAATATCTGCTCGATTCCCATAAACTGGAAATGGAAGCTCTCACTTATATCCGGGGCCGTTCCATCCCCAAGCAATACATGATCGTCGACGAAGCCCAAAACCTGACGCCGCATGAAATTAAAACCATTGTGTCCCGCGCGGGGGTTGGCACCAAAATTGTGATGACGGGCGATCCGTACCAGATCGATAACCCTTACCTGGACGCCTCCTCGAACGGCATTGTATATCTGGCCGAACGCTTCAAGGGTAATGAGCTTTTCGGGCACATTACTTTGTCCAAGAGCGAACGCTCGCCGCTGGCCGCTCTCGCCGCCAAAGTTCTTTAAAGCGATGAAGAGTCATTCTTCCCGAAAACCGCTTATCGCAATCACCATGGGTGACCCCGCCGGGATCGGCGGGGAAGTGGCGCTCAAGGCTNNAAACACTATTTCCCGCTATGTCATCGTGGGTGATTTTGATTATCTCCGGCAGTTGGGCAAACTCTTTAAGATCAAAATTTCTTTAACTCAAATCCAAAAGGTTGAAGACGCTTACGGACTTCAGGGCCAAGTGGGCGTGTTGGATTTGGGCGGGGCTGAGAAAGTGGAGATGGGAAAAGTTTCTGCCTCTTGCGGTGTGGCCGCGGTGGATTATATTTACGAAGCGTCCAAGCTGGCTTTGCAGGGCAAGGTGAAAGCCATTGTGACAGCCCCCATCAGCAAAGAAGCGATTCACAAGGGCGGCTGCGTTTTTCCGGGTCATACCGAATTATTGGCGCATCTTTCCAAAACGAAATCTTTTGCCATGATGATGGTGGGCGGCCCTTTTAAAATTGTGCTTCAGTCCATTCATGTGGCTTTAAAAGACTCAGTCAAATCCGTAACACCCGCTTTGGTCAGCGAGCGGTTAGACCTTACCCATAAGTCGCTTCGCCAATGGTTTGGTGTTTCCAACCCCCGCATCGCGGTAGCGGGAGTGAATCCCCATGCCGGAGAGAATGGCGCTTTTGGGAAAGAAGAAATCAAAATCCTGAAGCCGGTCATCGCCAAGTACCAGCGCAAGGGCTGGAAAGTCTCGGGGCCGCATCCGCCCGATACCCTTTACTATTGGGCTTCGCAGGGCAAGTACGACGCGGTGCTTTGCATGAATCACGACCAGGGTTTGATTCCCTTTAAACTTTTGGCTTTTGAAAACGGGGTAAATATGACCCTCGGTCTGCCTTATGTCCGCACCTCACCGGACCATGGAACGGCTTTTGATATCGCGGGTAAGGGTGTGGCCAAGCCCCATAGCATGATCGCCGCCATGAAGCTGGCTGAAAAATTAACCCTGTAATGGAATCCATTTCCGCTCTCTTTGAGGAGTTTTCATACCGTCCCCGCAAGTCCATGGGGCAAAACTTTCTCACCGATAACAATATTGTCGAAAAGATCGACAAGGCCATCGATTGTCCGCCCGGGGATGTTTTACTGGAAGTGGGCGGGGGTTATGGGGTTTTAACCGAACGACTGGCAAAAAAAGACCGGCTGTTAACCGTGGTGGAGATGGACCATAAACTTTTCGCCATGCTGGAACGCAAGTTCGGACAGACACCGGGCATGGCTTTGATTAAGGCCGATATCATGAAACTGGATATCGTTTCGCTCGCGCCTCCGCCGCCCGCGCTTATCACGGTGGCCGGGAACATTCCCTATTACCTCACCACGCCGCTCATCATCAAACTTTTAACCGAGCACCAGGCCATTGTCCGGAAAATTTACCTGATGATCCAAAAAGAAGTAGCGGACCGTTTGGTGGCGAAGCCCGGCAGCAAAGCCTATGGGGCTCTAACCGTTTGCGCGGCCTATTACAGCCATGTGCGCAAGGTGGTGGATGTGCCGGCCCGTTGTTTTCGTCCGGCCCCCAAAGTGGATTCGGCTTTTATCGAACTGGAGCTCAAGCGCGACTTGCCCTTGTCCGGCGCCACTGAAAAAAGACTTTTCGCCATCAGCCGGGGCATTTTTCAAAGCCGCCGTAAGGTGATCACGAACTCTTTGAAGTTTTTGGGAAAACCGGCCGAGGAAGTGCTGGCGGCATTAGCCAAAGTGAATATCGATCCTCAAATTCGGGGCGAACAACTGGGTCTGGAAAAAATGATGGAACTGGCCAAAGCCTTTGATATCTGAAATGGTTATGTTTCGCTGACACTCAAACATGAACCATACGTCTAAAAGTCCATGCAAACCAAAACAACCGCAGAAGGCATAAATTCCGATTCCCAACGATTTTGGGAATGGCTCGGCCTATTTTCTATTCTTGTTCTGGCGGCAGGTTTGCGGCTGTGGGGCCTGGACCAAAACGGTTTTGGCAATCCCTATTACGCCGCGGCAGTTCGAAGCATGCTGATGAACTGGCATAACTTTTTCTTTGTCTCCTTTGATCCAGTGGGATGGGTCTCCGTCGATAAACCCCCGGTGTCTTTATGGATACAGACCTTCAGCGCCAAATTATTGGGTTTCAGCGGATTTAGTCTCATTTTTCCTCAGGTGATTGAAGGGACTTTGTCGGTCGTTTTGGTTTATTTTTTAGTTCGCCGCCGGTTTGACGCTTGGGCGGCTTTGATCGCGGCGCTGGCCATGGCGGTGGGGCCTATCTGTGTGGCGGTGGACCGTTACAACAACACCGATGAGTGTTTGATGTTCGTGATCCTATTGGCGGCTTGGGCATTGTCTTTGGCGGTCGAAAAGGCCAGCCGGGGTTTATTGCTGTTGGCGCTGGCGTTGGTGGGTGTGGGCTTTAACACCAAGATGATGGTGGCCTTTATCATATTGCCGACTTTCTATTTGCTTTACTGGGTGGGCGCGGTCGTTCCCTGGAAACGCCGCTTTGCCGATTTAACTATAGGCTCGCTAGTATTGGCGATGGTGGCCTTGTCCTGGCCTTTGGCTGTGGATTTTACACCCGCTTCCCAAAGACCTTTTGTGGGAAGCACCCAGGATAATTCGATGATCAGTTTGTCTCTCGGTTGGAATGGGTTTCAACGATTGCTTTCCCGGCGACGGGGCGGCCCGACAGTTCCGACCGCGGCTTCACCCATAACGGCTAACCCTATTCCGACTCCTTCGACCGATTCAGCCGCAAGTCAAACTCCTCCGCAAAATATTCAAAGGGATGCCAATGGAAATCCGGTTTCGCAAAACCGCAGGGGTAATCGCGGGGGGGGAGGAATGAGTACGGGTCAGCCCGGGCCACTTCGTCTGGCTGACCCCAATATGGCGGGACAGATTATTTGGTTTTTGCCTTTGGTTCTTCTGGGTTTTTGGGCCGCGTTTAAGAAAGTTCCGCTTCGATGGCCGCTCGAAAAACACCACGCCTCTTTGCTTTTATGGTTGGGCTGGTTTTTAACCTACGCCCTGGTGTTCAGCTTCATGAAAGGCGCCATGCACACTTATTACATCGTGATGCTTGCCCCCCCTTTGGCGGCCCTGACCGGTATCGGGGCGAGGGCTCTTTGGAAGTCATTTATCGCCGGAGATAAACATTGGTTTTTACTGCCCACAGCTTTTTTATTCACCTTACTCTGGCAGGTTTATATTTGGTCCGCTTATCCCCATTGGGAGCCTGTGGTAACGCCCATCATGACGGGTGCGGGTTTAGCCATTGGAATTTTGGCTGTTCTAAGAATACCGGTCCAAAAAGGAAATCTTTCCAAAGGATGGATGCCCACTTTCTTTGTCATCGGTTTGACATTTTTCTTTGTTTCCCCTGTCATCTGGTCGCTGACGGCTATCGAGGTGGCGGATCATTCGGTTGAAGCGAATCCAAATTTGTTATCCGGCAACGGTGGCCAAGCTTTCGGCGGTTTTGGCGGCGAGGTTGATGAGGACAAACTGGTAGCCTTTCTGGACGCCCATGAAATAAATCCCAAGTATTTCCTGGTGGCTCAGAACAGCCAAGCGGTTTCCTCCATCATTATTAACACGGGGAAACCCGCTATCTCTATCGGCGGTTTTATGGGAGGCGATCCCACGATCACACTGGATCAATTCATCGCCAAGGTTAAAGCCGGGGAATTCCGCTACATGCTTGTAGGCGGTATGGGTCGGGGCGGTTTTGGCAGGCTTGGTAACAACGGTGGGCCCAATGGACAACCTTGGCAGGGCGGGCAAGGCAATGGTAATAGAGGAACCCAAACAGGTGGTCGGGGAGGCGGTCCAGGTGGTTTCGGCGATCCCAATAGCGAGCGGGCGAAAATCGCTAAATGGGTGCGGGAACACGGTAAAAAGGTGGATCCCTCTCTCTGGCATTTGGAACGGCCCCATTTTGATGAAATCAATTCAGCGAAAGGTTTTGGCGGGGATCAGCGAGGTATGGGCGCCCAGCTTTATGATCTCTGCTTCTAGTTTCGAGCAGGGCCTACCTTGAAGTGATTCTGATGAATCCTATTGTTAATCCAATTCAATAAAGGACTCCCACTATGATTACCATCAGACGCTCCGACGAACGGTTTTTAACTCAAATTGGCTGGCTTAAATCACTTCACACCTTTTCTTTTGGTGAGCATCAGGACGACAACCACATGGGCTTTAGCGACCTGCGGGTGATCAACGAAGACCATATCCAGGGCGGCACGGGTTTTTCCACCCACGGCCACCGGGACATGGAAATCATTTCTTACGTCCTCAGCGGTGCGCTGGAACACAAAGACTCCATGGGAACCGCCGCCGTTATTTTGCCCGGCGAAGTTCAGCGCATGAGCGCCGGTACGGGTGTGCGTCATTCCGAACAAAACCATCTCAAAGATCAGGAAACCCATTTTTTTCAAATCTGGGTTCTGCCCGAGGCGGACAATCTGAAGCCCGGTTACGCTCAAAAAGATTTTTCAAAACAACTCAATGAGGGCGATCTGTTTCTGGCCCTGTCGAAGGACGGCCGGGAAGGCTCCATTACCATGAACCAGGATGTGGATTTATATCTGGCCAAACCCACCAAAGGGACAAGGATTGATTTGTCACTGCGTCCGGGCCGCAAGGGCTGGTTGCAGCTGGCGTCCGGTCAACTGAGCCTCAACGGTCAAACCATTTCCAGCGGAGATGGGGTTGCCATCAGCGATGAAAGCCAACTGTGGGTTGAAGTTGAAAAGAACTCCCATTTTCTGTTTTTTGATCTACCCGCTTAAAATTGAACCACTCAGGTGAAACGATGAAAGTAATTCTTTTCGGCGCGACGGGCATGGTGGGGCATGGTGTTCTTAAGGAATGCCTGGCCGATCCCCAGGTCTCGGAGATTCTTTCCGTCGCTCGCAAAAACTCAGGAATAAAACAGGCAAAACTTCGGGAAATAGAACATCAGGATTTCACCCACTTTGAAAATCTCGAAAAAGAACTGACCGGATTCGACGCCTGCTTTTTCTGCCTGGGTGTTTCGTCCGCGGGTATGACCGAACCGGCTTACCGCCATGTGACTTATGATTTCACCCTGGCGGCGGCCCAGACCCTGGCCCGGCTTAATCCATCCATGACTTTCATTTATGTTTCGGGCGAGGGAACGGATGAAACCGAAAAGGGCGGCGTGATGTGGGCCAGGGTAAAGGGTGAGACCGAAAACGCCCTGCTTCAACTGCCTTTTAAAGCGGCTTATATGTTCAGGCCCGGTTATATCCAGCCCCTGGATGGTATTGTCTCGAAACAAAAGCTTTATCGGGCCATTTACGCGGTTGCGGCGCCCTTATATCCTTTCTTAAAATTACTCTTTCCCCGGTTTGTGACAAACACCCGCCAGATAGGGCTGGCGATGATTCTGGTTGCCAAACAAGGCGCCCCGAAGAAAATATTAGCCACCGCGGATATTAACCGGATCGGCGCGGAAAAAATCTAACGCATTGGGACGGGGATGAATACCAACGAACAAGAAGTTATCGATAACCAAACGAACACAGCAACCGAATTAGGCAATCCCTGGCAGGTCATGCTGTTTAACGACGAAGTTCATTCTTTCGATGAAGTTATCCTTCAAATCCAAAAAGCCACGGGTTACGCGCTGGAACGGGCGGTGGAATTGACTATTCGGGTTCACCAAAAAGGAAAAGCCCTGGTTTATGTGGGCTCCAGGGAAAAATGCGAAAAGGTGTCGGCCATTCTTCAGCAAATTCAACTGATTGTGCAAATCGAAAAAACTTAAAATTTTAGAGTGATAAACTTGATCAGGTGAATTTTTTATCGGGGGTAAGTTGTTATGCGCGAATGGAATTTCAGGTTGACGGGTTTGGTTTTAGCGTTTTGTCTTGCTTTGACGCAAGCGGTTCAAGCCGATCAGCTGACCCCGGTTGTTCCAACATCAGGTAGACTGGTTTTACATGTTCAAACCGCTGACGGAAAATCCCTTCAGGCGCCGGTTTTAAAATTTAAAGCGCTGAGTCTGGCGGTAATAAAAACATTGATCAAAGAGGGCAAAATGAGTCCTTCCCAGGCTCCAGAAAATGACCCGTCAGGCAATATGACCTTCTATTTGGATAAGAACGTTTCGTCCGATTTTGTAAACTGGGCCAAGAGCAGCTTTGGCCAAACCAGCAGCGGGTCCAATGATTCGGGCGAGTTTACGTGGCCTGCTAAAAACGGGAATTCAGCAGAGACCTTTAAAATGCGGGGCTTAAAAGTAGCGGGGTTTGTTCCGGCGGACGGTTCCGGCGGGATCGAATTGATTCTAGCCGCGGATAAAACCGAAGCCTTTCCGCCAATCAATTTTTCCAAGTCTAAAAAATAAACTTCATTTCCAAACCAAATTGATTAATTCAACAGCTTGTTGAAGTCAAAATACTTAATCAATTGCAAGCGAAAGCCGCTCCAGGGGAACCCGTCGTTGTTCAATAACCGGTCCAAATAGGAACCGCTGAGGACGGCGGAAGAGCGGGAAAGCTCCGTCACTCCGTCCCATTCCAGACTCAATCCCAATCCGGAATCTGAAACCACTTCCAGGCCCGGTCCGCCATGAAGAGCCCAGGCGGTAGAGCCGTTGCCCTGGTCGTAATAGTCGACACCCCCGTTTAAATAAAACCGGAGGTTTTGAGTTTCCAGATTCCAGCGCAATTCCAATTCGGTGGGCAGGAAGCCGTGATTGATTCCGGCCGCGATTTCCAGTGCCGGATCGGGAAGCCAGATCAACTTCAAGTTATTGAGATAAGTTCCCAGTTGTCCCGCGATGGCGAAGTTATGATCTTCAATGGTCTCAATGGAATGGGCGTCATCGAAAAGCAGGTAATATTTTTTCCCGTCTTTTACATAATCGTCCACGAGCCGTTTGTTCAGAGGCAGTCCGTTATGCAGCGACAGGTACATATCGTTGATAACCCCGTTGATCTGCGACAGACCGTGGCAGATGCCGCAATCCTGCGAGCTTTGAGTGGCGTCAATGGTGGTAAGGCCCTCAATCAGGGTGGCTTTGCCGTCACCCTGGCCCAGGCGCAGTCGGCCATGATGAAAATCCGCGGAAAGTTCCAAAGCCTTATCCCTTCCTGAAACATAGAGGACGAGTTTTCCATCCAGGGCTGTTTTTAATTTGGGATAATACAGATTTTTGAAATCCTCCGCGTCGATATCGGCGGAAATCAGGATGACGGCTCCGACCTTGGAAAAATCCTGTCCCTCATCCGCCAATTCCATCAGGGCCCGGGTTAAAAGATAAGTTCCCATGCTGAAACCCACCAGATGAACCTGTCCCCGTCCCGATTCCCGCAGGACCTGACGGATAAAGGATTTGAGATGGGCAATGGCTTCGGGTTGGTTGACCGTGTCCTGGTCCACTTTGTAATCGCCCACCGAAATATTGCCGTGAGAGGGCCAGCTGTAAAGCAAAGGTTTTCCCGGAAGCTGTAAATCATAAGCGATTTGCGCCGTTTCCTTGGCCCCCTCGTCAAAAGTGGTGGAGAAACCGTGCACGTAGAGAAAGGTTTCGTTTTGGGTGTCATGGCGCAGAGCCTGGTTAAAGGTTTTTTCGTCCAGGGGACTGACGGGCTGTAAACCCAGTTTCTTTTCGGATGAATCCCTGGGGCGCCACCAGGTTTGATCGCTGTCGTTTTTTCGAAAATAGTGAAGATGAAGGATGAACCGGGCCTGTCCAAAACTTAAGTCCGGTGAACTTTTCGAGGTGAAATCACTATTTTTCAATGTCCGGTCGGTGCCGTAAAGAATTGAAATAACGGGGTAATAGTCCCGGGTCGGTTGGACTGCGGCCTGGGCCTTCGCGGATCCGGCCAAAGCCAGCCAAAGCCCCAGAACTAAAATGGTTTTGCGGGTAGTACTCATAAGGCTTTAGTTTAACCGATAAAGCCCACGCGATGGATGGTCTGCGTCATTGTTCTTTAAAATCGGTGAAGGGCGTTTAGGCCGACAAACCTTCTTCGGTGTTTTCTTCCGCTTCGGCTTCCAGCTGAATTTTTGCCCGCTCCAGGGATTTTTTGCGTTCGGGCGTGATCTTGGGGAAATCCAAACCCAATCCCGCGATGGTTCCGGTTAAAACATCGGCTACCAGGGTCCGCGATGCCCACTTGTGATTGGCGGGAATCACATACCAGGGCGCCCATTCGGTGCTGGTGGCGGTGATGGCGTCCTCATAGGCGGTCATGTATTTGTCCCAATGGGCGCGCTCCGGCAGGTCGTTGTCAGAAAACTTCCAATGCTTGGCGGGATTATTCAGGCGGTCCAGCAGGCGGCGGCGCTGTTCGTCCTTGGAGATGTGCAGATAAAACTTCAGGATCACGATGCCGTTGCGGGTGAGATGTTTTTCAAAGTGATTGATGTCGCTGTAGCGGTGCTTCCAAAGGTTTTCACTGCGCACGCCGGGGGGCAGTTTTTGAAAGTCCAAAAACTCCGGGTGCACCTTCACGGCCAAAACGTCCTCGTAGTAAGAGCGGTTAAAAATACCGATGCGGCCCCTTTGGGGCAGCGCTCTCATGTAGCGCCATAGAAAGTTATGGTCCAGTTCGTCGGGGGTCGGCTTTTTAAAGTTATGCACCATACAGCCCTGGGGGTTGAGGCCCGACATGACGTGGCGGATGATGCCGTCTTTGCCCGCCGCGTCCATGGCCTGCAAAATCACCAGCACGCCGTAGGTGTCGCTGGCCCAGAGCAGGTTATGGGCCTGGTTCAGGCTGTCCAGGTTGCGCGTCAAAATTTTCTTGGCGATTTTCTTGACCCGCTCCTCGCCGAACTTATCCAGAAGATCCTTGTGGGAAGCCCAGCCCGGATCCAGTTCGTCAAAGGCCAGTTTTTTACCCGGCTTCACCATAAATTTGTTCAGAAACGCTTTGTTGATCATGATGGACTCCGAAATTTGAAATGGAAGGATGCACTATAGGCGAGAGGGACTCTTCAAAAACCGGCGGGAAGAAGTCTTTACTTACAATTAACAAAAAAACTCATTTCGAATGATTCTGGATTTCTGAGGGTTTTTATCGTAGTTTGAGCCGCATGAGTGACTTTGACCCTAAAAGCGACTGGATTGACTGGCTTACCGGCATCGCCGGTTTTCTAGGCATGAACAAGGTCAAAATCCGCTGGAAGCTGATGACCTGGCGGGATTCCTGGCAGCATTCCAAGCAAAAAGCGGCTAACACCGTGGAAGAGGTCCGCTACAAGCACAAAGTCTGCCCCCATTGCGGTACCCTTCAGGATGAGCGTCGTAAAACCTGCCTGAATTGCGGAAAGCTTTTAATGCCCCATTGGCTGGAAGTTCTCAAACGGGTGGGGATCGGCCTGCCCCAGGTGCAATCGGTCAGCAGTCTGCTGACTTTGACGATGATTCTGATTTACATCCGTATGGTGTTTTTTCAAGGGCCCAGCGGGGTTTTGGCTTTTGACCAGGACACCCTGATCCGCTTTGGCGCCCATGCCAGAGAATTTACCGAAGACGGCCAGTTTTGGCGCATTTCCACCGCCATGTTTTTACATGCGGGTCTCATGCACATCGCCTTTAACCTTTTCGCCCTGATGCAGGTGGGTCCGATGGTGGAGCAGATTTTCGGCAAGGGCCGCATGTTATTCCTCTATATGGTCACCGGCATTATCGGAAATATCGCCAGCGAGATGTGGATATCCCATGGGCTGGCCATCGGCGCTTCGGGCGCCATCATGGGGCTCATTGGCGTGGCGGCAGGCTGGGGTCAAAAGGATGGAACCCCCATGGGACAGGGTATCCGGGACCAGATGGTGAAGTGGCTGGTTTATACGGTGATGTTCGGCTTTTTTATCGGCGCGGACAACGCGGCGCATCTCGCGGGGTTTGCCAGCGGCGCGCTGTTTGGCTATTTCTACAAACCCCGGTGGGGCGATTGGGGAACCCACACTTTTCTTTATAAAGTGGAAACCGGAATAGGCATTTTGCTGGCGGCCGCCACGGTGTTTTTAGTTTTCTTTCCGCCAGCGTAAAACAAGATTGAACCACAGAGTTCACGGAGTACACAGAGTTTTATAAGTAAGCCCAAAAAGCCTTTAAAATTAAAAGCCTTACTCTGTGACCTCTGTGCCTCTGTGGTGAAATATTTTTTAGAGATTCTAGGGAGAACATATGACAGAACAAAAACGGGTTTGGTTCATCACGGGTATTTCCAGCGGACTGGGCAAATGCCTTGCCGAAGAAGTGGTCAAAGCGGGCGATAAGGTGGTCGGCACTTTGCGCAAGGCCGAGCAGGTGGAATACTTTAATCTGCTCTATCCGGGCCAGGCCATCGCGGTTCAAATGGACGTCACCAAACCCGGCCAGGTTCAAGAGGCGGTGGATAAGGCGGTTGAAACTTTTGGCCGAATTGATGTGGTGGTCAACAACGCCGGTTATGCCTTGATGGGGACGGTAGAGGAAGCCAGCCTTTCCGAAGCCAGGGATCTTTTTAAAACCAATCTCTTCGGCGTCATGAACGTGCTTCAATGCGTCCTGCCGCTTCTTCGAAAACAAAAGTCGGGACACATTATTCAGATTTCCTCGATCTCGGGTTTTAAAGCCACCCCGGGGCTGGGGCTTTATAACGCCAGCAAGTTTGCCCTGGAGGGTCTCAGCGAAGCTCTGGCGGGCGAAGTCGCTCCTTTTAATATTAAAGTCACGCTGGTGGAGCCCGGGCCCTTCCGCACCGCTTTTGCCGGTTCGTCTTTAAAAACAGCGGAAAAGAAAATCGACGCTTATGATTCCACTCCCGTCGGCGAATTCATGAAACACTTTACGGATCGGGACGGAAAGCAGGACGGCGACCCGGTCAAGGCAGCGAAGCTCATGATCGAGTTGGTCAACAGCCCCAATCCGCCCCTGCGCCTCCCTATGGGCCAATTCGCTTATGACGGGTTTCATAAAAAAATGGAAAACATTCAAAAAGATTTAGAAGCCTGGAAAGACAAATTACTCAAAACTTCGTATTAATGTGTCATTGCGAGGAATGGCCCCCGAATAGGGGGACGTTTATAACGAAGCAACCACAGTTTAATAAGGTTTTAGCTAATACCTCAACCACGGACAAAATGTGGGTTAAAACCATATTTTAAACTGGGGTTGCTTCGTCGTTACCGTGTCGCTATTCGCGGCACACTCCTCGCAATGACAACGCATTATCGACATTGATTTTGACTGTTCCCGAGTGTAAAAAGGTTGTCCACTTTTGAGGGTTTTGTCCGCCTACGCAGAAAACCCAGGGTCATCCGGGAAAGTATGAGATTTCTGCTTTAGCGGATCTTTTAGATGAACGTAAGGACAAACCCCGAAGCCCCGGCGTAGGGGATCCCCAGGGCTTGCCCGGGTGTTATAGAAAGGGCCGTAAAAATGAGCGAGAACCACAGCTGGAAAGACCAGTTACAGGACAAGATGCCCCAGGATTGGGCCAAAGAAATCGACGAATTTGAATCCAGTATCGTTTTGAACAAACAAGGCAAAATGGAACCGCGCATTTTCGCGGAAACCCGTCTGCGCCGGGGCGCTTACGGCCAACGCTATGACAATGGCCACCGCAACGACGGCAAACAAATCCGCCAATTAAAGTATCCCAATCAGGGCATGTTCAAAGGTCCGGATACCCATTGGGATGCTCCCGGTATGGAACGCATCAAGTTTCCCTGGGGCGGTATTACGGCTGATCAATTGGAAGTGATGGCGGACCTGGCGGAAGAATATTCCGACGGTATCGGCCACATCACCACCCGTCAGGATTTTCAGCTTCACTTTATCCATATAGAAGACACGCCGAACATCATGCGCCGTCTGGCGGCGGTGGGCATTACCACCCGTGAAGCCTGCGGTAACTCCGTTCGTAACGTCACGGCTTGCCCCCTGGCCGGTGTTTGTAACACCCAGGCCTTTGATGTGACTCCTCATTCCAAAGCCATCTTTCAGTTCATGTTGGGCCATCCGGACGCTCAGGATTTTGGCCGTAAATTCAAAATCGCTTTCTCAGGCTGCCCGGGTGAAGGCTGCGGTTTGGTGAACATGCACGACATGGGTTTTATCGCCAAGAAAGTTGTGGTGAACGGCAAAGAGACCAGGGCTTTTGACGTTTATGTCGGCGGTGGTTTGGGCCCGGTGCCTTATAACGCCAAACTCTTGTTTGAGAATCATCCGGAAGATGAAATTCTTCCGGCGACCCAAGCGGTGGCCCGTGTTTATGGTCGCCTCGGTGAAAAGAAAATCCGCGGCGCGGCCCGTATTAAGTTCCTCGTGGCCAAACTCGGCATTGAAGAATTCCGTAAGCTCGTGGTCGAAGAACGTAAAATTCTGCCCCACGATTCCCGTTGGACGACGCTGATTCCTGAAGCCGCTAAAGAACAAGAAGCCGCCGCGCACAAACCATCCGAGCTTAAAGATGGCAGCTACCCGAAAGGTTTTGTGGAATGGGCGAAGACGAACGCTTATAAACAAATTCAACCGGGCTACACCACAGTTTATGTGAAAGTACCCTTGGGTGATTTGACGTCGAAACAATTACGCGGTCTGGCTGAACTGTCCCGCACCTTTGTCAAAGACACCGTTCGTACCTCGGTGGAGCAAAATCTTTTGTTCCGCTGGGTCAGCAATGCCGATCTGCCGGCTTTCTACGAAGCTTTGGGTAAATTAGGTTTAAACGAAGCTAACGCGAATACCATTTCGGACATCACTTCCTGCCCGGGCACGGACACCTGTAAGCTGGGTATCTCCGCTTCGCGCGGGTTGGCTCGTGAACTGTCCAGCCAGCTCGACAAACAGATGGAATCGCTTCCTCCCGAAGTGAAAGAGCTGAAACTTAAAGTCAGCGGCTGCCCCAATTCCTGCGGTCAGCATCCCATGTCGGATCTGGGCTTCTACGGGGTTTCCCGCAAGTCGGGTTCCTACGCGGTGCCTCATTTTCAAATGGTCATCGGCGGCGAGTGGACGAACAACGGCGGCACTTATGGTATGGCCGTGGCGGCGGTTCCCTCGAAGCGTATTCCCGAAGCCATGAAGCGTTTGACGGACAAATACGTGAAGGAACGCCAGAAAGACGAGAACTTCCAAAAGTTTATCGCCCGTATCGGCAAAGTGGAAATCAAGAACGTCTTGCAAGATCTGACCGTTCTGCCGACCCACGACGCCGAGCCCGAATTGTTCACCGACTGGGGCGATCCCCGCGAATACACCATCGCGGACATTGGCAAGGGCGAATGCGCGGGCGAAATTGTGGCTCCCGCTGAATTTTCCACGACCGCCGCTGAAAACAAAGTGTTTGAGGCCCAGATCAAACTGGACGCCAAAGACTATAAGGGCGCGGTGGATTACGCTTATGAATCCATGGTTTTCGCCGCCGAAGCGGTTATTCGCAACCACCACCGTGAATATGTGGGCAACGCGGATACGACCGTCGATATTTTCCGTAAGTCGTTCTTTAACACCGGTGTGTTTGTGAAGCATGTTAACAACACCCAATTCGCGGCGTTTCTCTTTAAGGCTCACGACAACAAGTTGGCCAATCCCAACCCGGATGAAGCGCACCGGCAAGTGGAAGAAGCCCAGCTTTATCTGGAAGCGGTTTACAGCTATATGAACAACGCCGAGCCGGGTCCCGTGCCCGCGGCCAAGTAAAAAAATAAACCCTCGCCCCCTGCGGGAGAGGGGTAGGGTGAGGGGGTTTACGCCATCGCAATCACCCTCATCCCTTCCTTCTCCCCTCAAGGGAGAAGGTGATAATAAAGAACTGTTTTTTTGAATTGGACTTCTATTTTAAAGTTGTAGTTTTTGAAAGGTATTTTCATGGACTTCCACAAGATCAACGTCAAGTTTTTCGCTGAAAAGGGTTCGGATATTCCCCTGCATGAATTCATCCCGGTTTTTCACCGCTGGATTCAAGAAGACAAGCTGGAAGGTTTCTTGGTCGACGTGACCGAATACACTCACGTGCATCAAGGCCCGGGTGTGTTGATCATCGCGCAAGAAGCTAACTACAGCGTGGATGAAGCCGAAGGCAAACGCGGCTTTATGTATGCCCAAAAGCGCGTACCCGAGAAGAAAGCGGAAGAACATTTCAAAACCGCGTTCCGCCGCTGCTTACAAGCCGCTTCTTTCCTGGAAAACGAAAAAGAATTCACGGGCAAACTGAAGTTCGCCACCAGCCATTTTGAAGTGACCATTAATGACCGCTTAGCCGCTCCCGCTGGCAGTGCCTCTCAGGCTGAAATTGAAAAAGCCTTGAAGCCCTTCTTGGATGGTCTTTACGGCGCTGGTTCTTATCAGCTCGCCGGCGAGAAAGACGTTAAAAAATTGGCGGGTTTTGTGGTGAAGGTGAACAGCAACCCCGAAGCAAGCACTTTGTTAACTAAGCTAAAATAAATTTTTTTGTTATTAAGGCCGGTTCCTAAAGAGGAACCGGCCTTTTTTGTTTTAAAGGCCATTGTTTATTACGATTTGACTTTTTAATAGGTATGGTATTAAATACCATATATCGCAATAGAGGTTTTCATGGAATCCATCCACGCCGCGGAAGTTGAATACCGGCTTATTCGACTGCCGCAATATGAAAGAGATTTAAGCCAGTTGAAGCGGTTAGAACGGAAACTTCATGAGGTGGTTCGGGATAGCCTGCGAAAAGAGATCGAGTCCGGGAAACTGGATGAGATTCCTGGCGCGGGTGGATGGGTAAAAGGACGAGCGGCTTCGCCCAGTCGGAATATCGGCAAAAGCGGCGGGTTTCGGTTCATTTACTTTCTTTTCCAGGTGGAACAAGACATTTATTTGTTCGCGGCCTATGACCACCGTAAAAAAATGAATCTAGATCCGACCGAAATCAAACAGTTAAAAGCATTGTCGGAAGCGCTGAAGAAAAGTTATCGTCAGGGGAGGAAGTCATGAAGGAAAAAGCTAAAAAGGGATTCGAATTCTTCGAGGAAAGCCTTCGAGAAGGCGTGCGATACGCTCAAGGCAAGAAGGCTAAAGTGAAAGTGGAAAGCTTGCGAGTCAAATTAACGGGTGAAGATATCAAGGCGGCCCGCCAGGTTTTGAAGGTTTCTCAACCGCAGTTCGCCCGTCTGATGGCGGTTAGTTCGGAGACAGTGAAGAAATGGGAACAGGGTAAAAATCCTATTCCCGCGGCGGTGGGTTATTGGGCGGAAGGATTAAAAACTCATCCTACCGTGACCAAAAATTTGCTTTTCGAAATGGCGGGTAAATATTCGACAGGACAATAAAAATGCCATTAAGTTGGCGGGTTTTGTGGTGAAGGTGAACAGCAACCCGGAAGCCTCGGTTTTATTGGCTAAGTTGAAATAAAGGGTTGGTATCATGAAAGCCGGTTCTCGAAAGAGGGCCGGCTTTTTTTGATTAACCGCTATAACTTCTGTCAATAGAACACGGCCGCAAGAATCCCTAGATAATCAACTATAGTTGACTTTTAAAAGGTCGTAAACTATAGTTTAAAAAGAAAGGTAAGTATGGAAGCCTTACCCAGAACCATTGAGATTTACCGGAACGAGCAGGGCGGGAAACCCTATCGACAATGGTTAGACCAACAGCCAAAAGAGGTTCAGGTTATTGTTGATATCCGGTTAAAGAGGGTAGAGAAGGGCCTTTTGGGTGACCATCACGCCGAAGGAAGCGGGGTTTGGGCTTTGATTTTTGATGATGGGCCGGGAACCCGTGTTTACTACGGCTTGACCGACAGCCAGAAGATTGTTTTGCTCTTAGTAGGCGGCAATAAAAAAAGACAGAATAAGGACATTCAGCAAGCCATCGCTTATTGGGAAGATTTTAAGAAGAATGAAAAGGCGAAAGAAAAGAAGTGATTTTAAGAGGTGCGAAAATGGGAAATAGATCAGTAAGTTATCACGAAGACTTGATTGAAAGACTAAAAGACCCTGAACTACGGGTAGCCTATGTAAACGCCGCTCTTAAAGATGGGGACCCCTCGATTCTTTTAGCGGTCTTAGAGGATTGCGCCGAAGCCATGGGCGGGGTTCCCAAGTTGGCGAAAGCAATCCATGTTTCCCCCCAGGCGGTTTATAAAATGTTTTCCGGCAAGGGCAATCCCCGCTGGGAAAATTTGAACAAGATTCTTGAGACTTTGGGTTTTCGAATCAATGTTTCTCTGGCCAAAAAGAAGGTGCTTGCCCGGGCGTGAGTTTTTAATTGGCCAAATTGAAATAAAGGGTTGGTATGATTAAAGCCGGTTCTCGAAAGAGAACCGGCTTTTTTTATTTAAGGAACAATATGAAAAAAATTCCCATTTGGAAAATGTTTTGGCCTTTTGCGGCTGCGGGAATTCTTTTTGGAACGATTCCTGGATTATATATCGGTAAGATCGTAACCCTGAGGGGTACACCTTGGTTTTGGTTATTAACCGGCATTCTGGTTTTAGGCTCACTTTTTATTTTAATTAAACTCACCATGATGGTGGATGGGTTACTTGCGGGTTCAGCACCCAAAGGGGTTGGGTTTTGGTGCATGTTCGTTTTGTTATCGTTTTTCTTTTTCTCCGGCAGTTTTATTTTGACGGGATCTTTCTGGTGGTTCACAGGAAAAATCGTCCTAGATTCCGCAAAAAGCGATGTATTAGCCGCAGGGTATCAATTGAAACCGCCAAACAATTCTCCACGTCTGCCGGATGAAAAAAATTCAGTTTATTTATTCAATGAAGCTTGGAATAGCCCCTCCATGAGAAAGTTTGGCTCACCAGAACCCATATTTGATAATCCGCCTCAAGGTCGCTTTGAAGAAAATTCAAAAAAATACGCTCCGTTAGAGCATGAAAATGATCTTTCCAACGAACCTTTTTTTGAAAAGAAAACAGAATGGGAATTTTTAATAAATTTTTACACAGATACGGTGGCAGACCGACTGACCGGGAATGAAAGAAATTATGCTCATCGGTTTGTGAAGGAACACGAGGACGCTTTTCGTCTCATGGACAGGGCTTTTGAAACAAAAAGCGTTGATTGGGGTATCGATTATCAAATTGAAAATCTATGGGATATTCCAACTCCGAGGTTGAGCTATGCCTTAACTTTGGCCCGTTTGCTGCGAACTCGGGCTTTGGTGCAAGCCATGGATGGGAACGCCACAGGGGCAGTCAAGAGTCTTGAAACCGCTTTATTTTTGGGTGACATGTGCAGTCAAGCGCACAACTTAATTGGTGCAATGGTTGAAGCGGGCATTGTGCATATTATCACGCCATCGGTTTGTTTTATTGCTCCTCGACTACCTGCGAAGAGTGACGCGGGATCGGAAGTTCTTTCTTTTCTTCAGCCCGAAAAACTAGCAAAGTGTTTCTCTGACGCCATGCAATTTGAATTATTTCAACGCCCATTTCCTTTTGAAGGTGAGCATTGGTTAGCTTGGGTTAAAGAAAACAAATTGGCTTCTTTTAACTACCCATTCATATTGTTTGATAGGGCTTCCTCATACGAGGTCGGCATCCAATTTATGAAGTGTATTAATCATCCTGATGATGTTGAGCAAGTCGTTCGAAATTATCAGCGCAATGGCTGGTTACTAGGTTCAATCGGCTTAATTGGCTACGGACAGATGATGGAGAAAGCAAATGAATCCATAACGCGTTGTGGCCAGGCTGAGTTAACGGTTGAGACCGAGTTATTTCATCAAAAACAAAAATGCTGGCCAAACAATGAAGCGGAGCTGGAAAAATGGGGCCGTGACAAATTGGGAACGTCAGGCATTCCTGAGGTGAAGGTTACCAGTGCTTTTGTTGTGAAGGCCAATAGCCCGGCGGGTAGCCAAGTCACGCTAGCCAGAAAAGGTGAGACCCCCCATACGGACAGTTCGGGTTGGCTATACGACAGTAATTCGGGGATGGTTTACGTGAACAGCACGGTTCATGACTCCCAGAACATGGCTTATTCGTTCTATGGTTTTGAGTAAATAATATATGCCTATCCGCAAAGTGCA
>PLFD01000031.1 GCA_003136635.1 candidate division FCPU426 bacterium
GCTTTGCGGATAGGCATAAAATAATACGAATGCTTTGTTGGCCAAATTGAAATAAAGGGTTGGTATCATAAAAGCCGGTACTCGAAAAGGTGCCGGCTTTTTTTGGATAAAATTATTTAATTGGATGACTTTGATGACTGAAATAGAGCCTTTGTTTTCGCGTCATTTCCTTTCAGATATGTTGCGAGAAACCAATCAACAAATATTAACCCTGATAGAAAACTTAGGCCGAGATGAAATACTTAATAAAAAAACTGACGATTGGTGTGATGAATTCGAGATTAAATTTTCACTAAAGGTTCCGGAGTTGTTAGAAGACAAAATTGATATTGATACGGATGATGCGAAAGTAAGGTCAGAATACGGAGGTTTTCCGATAACTGGGACAAAATACACTTATAGAGTTCCTTTTGTTGGTGAAGCTGGACTGTTCTGTTCGTGTCCGAGCATATATTCAATGTCGCGTCCTCGCGCAGCAATTCTCAGTGAACATCTTCAATTGGAATATAGCGCAGCCGGTCACAATGCGGATCAAATCAAAAATGCATTTGCGGCTGATTTGCAATCAATAAAGCAATATTTGGGGAGATTGGCAGAAGACGTCAAGGTTTACAACGACGGTCTAAGAAGAACAGTCACTCAAAAAATCGAAGATCGCCGTAATAAAATATTAAAGGATAAAGGGATTGCGGAATCGCTAGGATATTCTTTGAGACGCAGTACTGATTTTCCTGAAGTTTTGAAAGCTCCTTTGAACCGAAAGAAGTTAAGCGTTCAAAAATCTCCTGCGGTTGAAAAACCTTTAACCCCATATGTTCCGGAATACGAACTTTCAATGGATGATTACGAACAAATACTTACGGTTTCAAAATCCATGGTAAAGGTTATGGAAAGAAGTCCTCAGTCGTTCAAACAAATGGATGAACCTGATTTGCGTAATCAGCTATTGGTTCCACTTAATGCACAGTTTGAAGGAGGCGCTACAGGAGAAACGTTTAACGGTGAAGGCAAAACAGACATTCTTATTAGAGTAGGTGATAAAAATATTTTTATCGGTGAATGTAAAATATGGCATGGACCGAAAGAGTTGCTTGATGCAATTGATCAACTCTTGGGATACACCACATGGCGCGATACTAAAACGGCAATTTTTGTTTTTAACAGAAATAAAAATTTCTCAGGTGTTATTGGTTCAATTCGTGAAACCGTACCTAAACACCCAAACTATAAAAAGATGGTTTCATATCAGTCGGAAACGGATTTTAGATGTGTTTTAAAAAACAAAACCGATGCAAGTCGTGAATTAATATTAACCGTATTGGCGTTTGACGTACCCAGCTAGTACTTAAATTCTTTTATTAAAACCTTCATTGGAGGCTCCCATGGCGGTTCAAATCCAAGACATTTTGGCTCTTTTGCCGGAACTGTTTCCCGGCGTCCAATCTATCCCCCTCAAAAATCTGCGCCCCGACCCCGAAAACCCAGGCCCTCCCCTGACCGACCAGGCTATCCAGGATATGGCCGATAACCTGGCCGCCCGGGGTCTGGTCAATCAAATCAAGGTTCAACCCGATAAGGCTAACCCCTTCGCTGAAGGGGTCCAGCCGCACCCGGACAATCCCCGGCTCGCGCTTGCCGGTTCCCCTGTGGAACCGGCACAACCAAAGAGTGGACCTCAGCTTGAGGCTTCGGTCCAGGTGGATGGCCGCCCCTGGAAGGTGGAGGATTTCAATTACGTGGTCCTCGCCGGGGAACGCCGGTACCGGGCCGCGGATCGGCTGGGGTGGGTCACTATCCCGGGTTTTATCCTGAACCCGACCGAGGAAGAGGCCGTCGAGATCAACTATTTGGACAATGACGTCCGGGATAGGGGCTGGTGGGCGGGCTACCAAACGATTGAGAAGCTTATCAAGGCCAACCCTGGCCTGACCCAAAGGCAGGTCGGTACCCGGTTGAAGATGGACCCCGGCAGGATAAACCGGGCTTTGAGCCTTCTTCCGCTCTTAAACCCCGATGCCCGGGGGTTAATTGTTGCAAATTGCAACAATTCAAATAAGGGAATTTGGGGTATTTCGGAATCCGCCGTCCTTCGGCTGGCCGATCTGGGCCCCGGTTCGGCCCTCAAGCCGGGGGTGAAGAAGGCGGGAGACGATTCCCAGCGGTTAAGGCCCTATCCTGCCATCCCACCCGAAACCCAAGACCTGGTCCGGCGGACTTTGGAGACGGCCATTGACCAAGAACTTACCGAAGCCGGGGTTAAAGGCATGGTCCGGTGGGTTCAAGACGGGGGAGACCCTGAAAAGTACCGGGCGAAGGCAGTTCCGGTGGCACCAATGTCGGATCAAGACAAGGCCTCGGACGAGGACCCGGATGAAGAACCCTATAATCGCATTCCATTTTCCGATAACTCTAGACATCCTAAGGTAATGACCATTCCGGTAGCCCGAGTCCGGGTGAACCACATCATCGGCATGGTTTTTGACTTTTCGCCTACCAAGAATATGCATCTGGAACGGCACACCCTTTTGATGCAAGCCGCAGGTAAGGCCGCGGACATATGGGTACGGACTCTTTCGACGGCGGAAAAAAAAGCCGACCCGGACCATGATTACGAGTTATTCGACCGTATCTATAGCCTCAAGGGAGCCCAGAGGCTCGGTTGGAGCGAATTGAACGCGTGGGTCTATGACATCGATGAGGATGAAAGCCTGCGGTTGCACCACTTCGTGAGGGATCACTCTACACCCGTGACCTGGATCGAGACTTATGGTTCGATCGAGAACCAGCTTCGGAATGGAACGGAAAAATCCCTGGCTCATGCGGCGATCATCCATCAATTAGAGCCGGCTCTGGTGCAGGCGGTCTTTCCTACCCTCAAACTTCTCAACGACTCCGCAAGGGAAGCGATCGCCCGGTCAGAAATTGGGTTCCGTAAGGGAGCCATGGGCAGCAGCGGTTACCAGTTCACTCCGCAAATGGCTTTTTCTTTAGCGCCTTTGGAAAAGGTTTCCAAAGACCTGCCAAAAACCCAAAGCGTTGTGGAGAAGGTGGTGAAAGTGGCCATTGAGCATCAAATGTGGAAGGGCTTGGACGAGCTGGTGGATTGGGTTTCGGCCGGCAACGACCCCGACGAGTATTTTGAAAAAGAGGGATAAGGGCGTGAAGTAGATAAGCCGAATTAAAATATTGGTATGATTGAAGCCGGTTCTCGAAAGGGAACTGGCTTTTTTATTAGTGATAGAAAGTAACGAGCAATGAATAATTTGAAAATAATACTATTAATCATTTTAGTTTTAATTCCGAATTTGATTTTGGGGCAAGGAACAATAACTCAAGGTCAAGACGAGGATATTGAAGCGACTTCAGTAGAAGAAATTCCAGCAAGTGATTTGACCCCTTTGGATAGTGATGTTGTTAAAAAGTTATCAAGTCTACCTCCACATTTTGTTATGAGTAGGGAAGCGAAACCCTGGAAGTTAGAAGAGGTATACAAATCGCTCCCAAAAAACATTCGAGATGAAATTTACGATGTAAACAATGTGACGATGGACAGGTTTAGTAATTTGTGGGGAATTGGAAATGTTCTTTATGACAATCGATCCAAAAAAATAATTTTCCAAGGAGTTGGACTGGTAGTAGTTTCTGACGGTGGACAATATTTTTATATTGGTGGTGCGGAAGAAGATGATTCCAACTTGAACGCTGATATTTATAAAACCGAGCCGATTAAAAAAATAAAACTACCGGACGGAGTAACATTTTCACACTTCATTGGCAGTGGCAGATACGCAGTTGTTGAAATGGACGGCGAAGATGGAATTATTGATTTAGAAAATCCTGACCATGTAATTGAAAACATCGATGGCGGAGCCTGGGGGTATCGAGGGATTTGTGAATTTGAAAACGAGCCGATAATACTTCATCAAGAACAATATTCAGTATCTATGTATCACTTGCCAGATTTTACTTTGGTTAAAAATTATATTGAACTTGGTTCAGGAGAACCTTTTGTTAACGGTACCGAAACGATTATTGGCAGTAATAACGGTCTTTTATGTTATTTGCTTAATCGTTCCACAGGCGAAATGAAGTCTTATGGAATTAACCGGGAAAACTGTGAAGATCTAATTGAGGGACCATACCTTCACCCACAAGAAAAAAATAACAATGATCAAACCGACAACCAATCGGATTTGACTCACGATGTCTTGACTAAAAGAATTAGTTTATCGAACTTTAAAACGTTAGAACAAATTGATGTATTGTCGTCAAACCGTTTTGTTTCTGGAGAGCCAATTAATGGTAAATCTTGCGGTATTCATGATGTTATTACTCCTCCAAATACATCTGATGTTTGGCTGGTTATTAATCAGGTTAATTCGTTCGATAGTCATAATCATTCCGGGCAGTCTTTGTTTTTGAGAGTCGGTGAAAATTTAAAGATCAAACAAATAATGCGTTTGGACCGAACAATCAACGGAGCCTATTGGGATACTCAGACAAGTTCGTTAGTAGGTAAAACATTTCAAAATGAGTATTTTCATATAAAAGTAACGCCATAAATATTAATTAAAGTTATCCTCCGTAATTCCATCCCGAGGTCGACAGCAACAAAAGCCCATTCGCCTGAGACAGTTCCGCTTCCAACACTTCCGCCACGACCACCGCGTGGCCGTACCGTCCGAGTGTCTGTCGTGAATGAAAAAAATGTTTCAATCCCTGACGATTCTCACTTTGATAGATGGCAAAACTTAACAGGGAGTTAGAAGTTATTTTTCAACGTCCTGTTAAGAATGACCGGCGTCATTTAAAAATCATCCCAATGGCTTTAAGATTTTTACGGGAATGAAAAAATCAAAATTAAGTAAGTCTGTCCTGAAAAAATCCGCCGAAGCCATTAGGGCGGGAATCAATCCGCCCAGGCCCGTGGGCGGCCCAAAACCATGAGTAACACGGTGGCCGTGGGAGCCTTTATCCCCGAAAGCGCGTCGGATCTAAATCATTTACGCGATCAGGAGGGGAAAAAATCCTCAAACCTGAGCAAAAAAGTCATTCTGATCCTGTTTCGTTTTTTGATTTTCGCCATCGTTTTTGTTTTCTCCTTTTTCAACATCAAAAACACTTCGGGTATTTTTGATCTCAGAATTATCGTTCTGTCCACCGCTTATGCCGGGTCCATCGTGGCCATGTTCTTTTTAAGTTCGAGGTGGTTTGAGGGCAACCGGCTTCTTTCCATTTTTTTCATTTCGGACACGGTTTTCATCGTGGCGGGTATATACCTGGCCGGGATCGCGGAAACCGAGCTTTTTCTGATTTTTTTTATGACGGTTTTCATCTCGGCCCTGTCCCAGGACGTCCGGAGCGTTTTCTCTGTGGCGATTGTTTCCTGCTCCGTTTACGCCTTTCTTCACTTCAAGAACACGGGGGAGTTCTGGTCCACGGACACCGCCTATTTGGTCAGTTTCCCTTTTTTGTTTGTCGCTTCGGCGATGAGCGGATATATGGCAGTCGAAACGAAAAGGAACAAGGAGGAGCGCGAAGCGCTCGTCACCATGAACCATTTCATGTCCGCGAAGGTGGAAGCCTCCACAAGCAAGCTGTTTGAGACCAATCAAAAATTGAAAGCGCTGCTGGAATACCACAATTGCGTTCTCGCGTCGTTAAAATCCGGAGTGGTGGTGGTGGGTAAAGAGGGAACCGTCCTGACGTTCAACCTGGGAGCCCGCCGGATCCTGGGTTTGCCCGAAACCGAAACCGCCCCCCGGCGTCTGGAGAAACTTCCGGATAACCTGAAACCCGTGGTTTTCGCCCTGGAAAGGACCCTGGAGGAGGAAACGGGTTTTGTTCAGGACAATTTGGAATTGAAAACGATCCGGTCGGAGATTATTCCGGTCAGTCTGGAAACTTCGGTGCTCCGGAACTCGGCGAATGAGATTATCGGCGCCATCGCGGCTTTCCGGGATATGACGCTTTTGAAGCAAATGGAAGGTCAATTGCTGCGGTCCGAAAGGCTGAGCGCCCTGGGCCAGATTGCCGCGGGGGTCGCCCATGAGATTAAAAATCCGCTGAATTCGGTCCTGGGTTTCTCCAAGCGGCTGTCGGAGAACATGTCCGATCCCAAAATGAAAAAATACGCGGACGTTATCGTGGAAGAGGTTCACCGTATCGACACAATTGTAAATGATGTTCTGGAATACAGCCGTCCGGATCAAGTCCAAAAAACAAGGATGGATATCCATCAACTGCTGGATCAGACGGTCGACTTTTTGCGGGAAAAAATTGAGCTGGCGGGGGTCGTGGTGGAGCGGGTTTACGCCGACGCCCTGCCCCTATGCCTTATCGACCCCGCCAAAATACGCCAGGTTTTATTAAATCTCATGTTAAACGCGATCCAGGCGATGAAAGAGGGCGGCCGGCTGACCCTCAAAACCCAGCTCGTCGATGGATTGGTTCCGGAGTCCGCCGCCGCCCAGACCGAAGGGGATGTTTTTCAGCAGTTGTTCCTTCATCAGCAAATGCTCTCGGTTTCGGTGGGGGATACGGGCGCGGGAATCACGGGTGAAAACCTCGGCAAACTGTTTCACCCCTTTTTCACGACGAAGGTCACGGGGACGGGTTTGGGTTTGAGCATCTGCCATAAGATCGTCGTCGCCCACGGAGGAAGCTTGAGCGTGGACAGCGAGCTGGGGAAAGGAAGCCGGTTTACGGTTGATTTGCCGATCGAGAGTAAGGATCGAAAATGAGGGGGCTTTATGCCGGATGAACCATTGACTATTTTGATCGCCGAGGATGAAAAAGCCTCCGTCTTTTTATATACGGAGGTGCTGATCGAAGCCGGATACCGGACCGTCACGGCGGAAAACGGATACCAGGCGCTCGGGATGCTGGAAGACGAACCGGTCGCCTTGCTGGTCACCGATATTAAAATGCCCGACATGGACGCTTTTGAACTGATCCCCCGGGTAAGGGAACAATTTCCCCATCTTCCGATCATCGTGGTTTCCGCTTTCAAGAATAAGGAAGAGGAAATCAACGCCAT
The DNA here is from genome assembly GCA_003136635.1 of candidate division FCPU426 bacterium. Taxonomy (GTDB): domain Bacteria; phylum Oederibacteriota; class Muellerivitia; order Muellerivitales; family Muellerivitaceae; genus Bog-1183. Next base: position 7,040 of record PLFD01000031.1, read on the forward strand.
GAATCTTAATATCAGCGGGTTCTTCACCAAGCCTGTGGATATGGACGAGCTCAAAAAGAAAATCGCCGAAATACTCGCGCCCGTCGCGGGTTAAGCGGTTCTATCATTCAGTCCGGCGGGACAGGATTTGGTTTGGACAGTTGATGAGAAGCGATTCTAAAAAGACAAATCACCCCGGGACCGCGCCGGTTTTCAGGCTAACCGCCGTAGTTCCATCCCGTTGACGACAGCAGCAAAAGTCCATTCGCCTGCGACAGTTCCGCCTCCAAAACTTCCGCCACGACCACCGCGTGGTCGCCGTGTTCCACAATATCCACAATCGTGCATTCCAAATAACCCGCCATGTGGGTAAATACCGGCAGTTTGTGCAGAGGGCTGGGGACAAAGGGTTCCCCGGCGATAGTGTTATCAATAGGCTCCACATGCTTGAAAAACTTCTGGGCGATGGCTTTTTGGTCTTCACCCAAATAGTTCAAAACGAAGTTTTTGGACTGTTTAAGAACCTCAAAGGTGACGCTGTCGGCGCGGACGCCCAGCACGATGAGGGGCGGCTTGAAGGAAGCCTGGGTCATCCAGCTGATGGTGGACGCCGCGTGTTTGCCGTTGGCTTCGGCGGTGAGGATATACAGGGCATGCGGAATGAGCTGCAAAAGTTTTTTCTTGGCGGATTCGTTCATGATTGTCTCTTTCACAAAACCAAAATGTCTTTAGGAACCTCTGATTATTTACCACCAAGGCACCAAGACACCAAGAAAATCTTTTAGGTTTAAACCATAATCTTATTAATGCCTTCCTTTGTGACTTGGTGTCTTGGTGGTAAAAATGGTCAGTTTTGTTAGAAAGTCTGAGGGTTAAGGGTAGAGGGTTTAGCGGGGGCATGTTAAACTTCCACTCCGCTGCACCACCGGCGCCCGAAAGGCCAATGATTTGGAACCGATAGACATACTTTTAGAACTGATTGAATTACAAAGACTCGACTCCGGTTTGGACAGCCTGGAGAAGATTAAAAAGAACTTCCTGAGCGACATCGCCGCCATTGACGCCAATATTCAATCATTAAAGGACACTCTTCAAACCGAGAAAAAGGGCCATGAAGAACTGATGAAGTGGCGCAAGAGCCAGGAAATTGAAATGGGAACCCTGGATTCCCATATCGTCAAATACACCCGCCAGCAGAACGATGTGAAAAGCAGCGATCAGGTGACCGCCTTGGGGCAGGAAATTGAGAAGAGCAAACTGGCGAAAGCGGCCATCGAAGAAAATATTCTAGAAACCCTGATGAAGGAAGACGAACAAAAGGCCCAGATTAAAAAAACGACCGAGATTCTGGCGGAAGAAGAAAAACGGGCGGCGGCGGAAAAGGCGGAAATTCAGCAGAAGATCGCCGATTGCAACAAGGCGATTGCGGATAAACATCAGGAACGGACCACCCAATTGGGAAAGATTGAAGAACCCTACAACCGGGGCTATGAGAATTTGCGGAACAAAGGGAAAAAATTGGCGGTGGTGGCAGTAACTGAGGAAAATAATTGCGGCGGCTGCAATATGAATGTGCCGCCTCAGGTGCTGCACGAGATTCGCCAGAAGATGGCGATTAAAACGTGCCAATGCACCCGCTACCTTTATATCAAGGAATAGTATGAGCGTTTCAACAGCCAAACGGGTTTTGAAAATTGAGGCTGAAGGTCTTTTATATTTATCCCAAAAAATCGGGAAGTCCTTTGACCAGGCGGTCAAACTGATTCTCAAAAGCTCCGGCAAAGTGGTGGTGACCGGCATGGGGAAGTCGGGGTTGATCGGCCATAAAATCAGCGCCACGCTATCCTCCACTGGAACGCCTTCTCTATTTTTAAGCCCCGCCGAGGCGCTTCACGGCGACATGGGCCGGGTGACGAAGGGCGATGTGATTCTCGCCATTTCCAACAGCGGCGAGACCGAAGAACTAAAAAGCCTCTTGCCCCACCTGAAACGCATGGGCTGCAAAATTATCCTCATCACCGGTAATCTTTCTTCCGCTTTAGTGAAACTGGGCGACATTGTGATTGACGCGGGTGTGAAAAAAGAAGCCTGTCCCCTGAATCTTTCACCCACCGCCAGTACTACCGCCGCTTTGGGATTGGGCGACGCTTTGGCCATAGCGCTTTTAGAAGAACACGGTTTTACTGAAAGAGATTTCGCTTTGTTTCATCCGGGAGGCGACCTGGGCCGCCGGCTTCATTTAAAAGTCGCTGACATTATGCGCAAGGGTTCGCAGTTACCGCAGGTGAAATTGAACGCATCCTTCGCCGCCATCGTCCAGCAAATTACGCTCAAGAAACTGGGTTGTACCCTGGTGGTGGAGGCGGGACAGCTAAAAGGCATTATTGTGGATGGGGATTTGCGCCGGGCCATGTTGAAGAACGCCGATATTCGCCAGTGGAACGCGAAGAAATTAATGACGGCCCGCCCCGCGACAATCGCCTCTGATGTTTCCCTGGCTCACGCGCTTCAGCTGATGGAAGAAAAAACCATTTATCAATTGATTGTGGTCGATAGCCGCAAAAAGCCGGTGGGTTTGGTGCATTTACATGACCTGCTGGGCCGTGGACAGATTCAGATAGGCTAAAGGATTGTTTCACCACAGAGACACAAAGGTCACAGAGTAAGGCAAATCTTGGATAAATCCTGAACACTTAGAAGTCTTTAGGATTTACTCTGTGTACTCTGTGTCTCTGTGGTTCAAATTTTGTCGGGGTTTAAAAAGGAAATTTATGGGCATCAAAGATATTCGACTTTTATTGAGCGACGTGGACGGTATTTTAACCAACGGGAAAATTTACATCAGCCCCTCGGATGAGCGCATCCAGTTTGATATTCAGGACGGGATTGGGCATCGGCTGGCGGTTTGCGGCGGGTTGCGGGTGGGCTGGCTTTCGGGCCGTGTCTCCAAACCGGTAGCCGAGCGGGCTAAAAATTTGAAGGTCGAGTTTTTAATGCAGGGAAAACTGGACAAGGTGAAAGCCGCCGAAAGTCTTTGCGCGCAATTGGACCTGAAACTTTCCGAAGTGGCCTATATGGGCGATGACATTATTGATCTGGCGCTGCTGAAAGAAGTGGGTTTTGCCGCCACGGTGCCTTATGGCCGCGCGGAAGTGAAGAAAGTAGTCGATTATGTGACCAAGGCCCAGGCGGGCGACGGGGCTTTTCGCGAAGTGGTGGAGAAAATATTAAAAGCGCAGGGCAAGTGGAATAAAACCGTCGAGAAATTCAACCAGATCAACCTGGAACACGCGGAAACATCCAACGATATTCATACCTGAGGCATCCTTTGGCCCTGCCTAAATTAAAACATCATCTGATTTATTACTCCGCCAATATTCTGATCGGATTTTTGTGTTTTCTGCCATTTGCCTGGATGAAGTTTTTGGGACGCGGTTTTGGCTGGCTGGTGTTCAAGCTGGCCCGAAAAGAAAGAGACAAGACCACCAGGAATATCCGGATCGCCTATTCGCAAACGCTTAACTGGATTCAGGCGGAAAAATTAGCGCAAAAGGTTTGGATCAGGCTGGGCGGGAATCTTTTTGAGGTCGCCCGCTGGCTGCCGATGACCCGGGAAGAAGTGGTTTCCCAGGTCGTCCGGGTTCACGGCTGGGAGCATATGGAAAAAGCTTTAGCCAAGAATAAAGGCGTTCTTATTTTGTCCGGGCATTTGGGCAACTGGGAACTGATGGGCGCTTATTTCGCCTCAAAGACACCTACCGTGGCTGTCGCTCAAAATTTATACGATTCCCGTTTTGATGAGCTGGTCACCTGGATGAGATCGGAAAAACTAAAAATACCGATGATTAAAAGAGGACTGGCTTTGCGGGGCATTTTGGAAGCGCTCAAAAATAACAACGCCATCTGCGCCCTGGTGGATCAGGACACGGGTAAAGACGGAGTCTTCGTTCCTTTTTTCGGCAAGATGGCCTGGACCCAGTCGGGAGTAGCCCGGATCGCCTATAAAACCGGGGCGGCGCTGGTGCCGGCCTTTGTGGTGAGGGGCGCGGACGAACAGTTCGAGCTTTTTGTCGAAAAAGAAATCGAGTTTCAAAAAACGGGAGACGCCGAAAAGGACATTTTGGAGATCGTCCGGCGCTATACTGAAGTGATTGAGACCTATGTTAAAACCTATCCGGATCAATGGATGTGGATGCACGAACGCTGGAAGACTA
>PLFD01000012.1 GCA_003136635.1 candidate division FCPU426 bacterium
GTTATGACGGCAAGGGACGGCGAGTGTCCATTACAGAGCTTCATGGGTCAACGGCATTAACGGCCAATGCGTTTGTGTGGTGTGGTGACAATCTGTGTGAAGGAAGGGATATTACAGGACATACTTTGACTAAACAGTTTTTTGACCAAGGAGAACAAATTAGTGGTACAAATTATTACTTCACTTTTGATCATTTAGACTCCGTAAGAGAAATGGTAAATGATACCGGAAATGTTCAAGCGCGTTACGATTACGATGTTTGGGGACGACAGTCTAAAATTGTCGGGGATATGGACTCTGATTTTGGATTTACTGGTTTTTATTTTAATCATTCCAGTGGATTGTATTTAACTTGGCACAGAGCTTACGACGCTGTTAAATCGAGATGGCTGACTAGAGACCCCCTTGAAGACTTGGCGATAAATAAGTTTGGGGCAAATCAGCTTAATGATCTCAACCTATATTCATATGTTGATAATGATCCAATTGATGATGTCGATACATTAGGTTTGTGTACTACTTCTGTCGTTAGTGGGCAATGTATCAAATCTGGACCGTTTCATCATTTGTTGGAAAGCTATTACAACGGAAAGGATAGAATTGTTAATGGATATAAATATTATCTAAGTTGTGTTTTTTTGGTCTCTTGTCCCTGCAAGAAATCATATCTTGTAAATGAACCGTTGATTGCAGAAGTGTCGAAAAAACAATGCAAAAATGCCATTCAGACTTGTGCAACAATGGTTAAATAAAAAGTGCTTAGAATTTTTGAAAATAAAGTTGAAATAGGTTTTGGTTGAAAGTGTTTTTAAAAAGCATTTCGTTACTTGGCTTTTAGGAGGTTTTATGAAAGTTTCGAATTTGATTTTGTATTTAATTCTTTTTGGCAATCTTCTTCTCCGGCCGAATTCTGTTTATTCACAAAGCTTAGAGCCTGTGCCGCAAGTAAAAAAAATAATTATTGATTTTGAACAAGTTGGTTTGGAAGGCTCTGCTTCAAATGCAGATCAAATAAATTTTCTAAAGAAAATTGACTTTGGAATCGTATGTAAAGTCGTTGAGCTATTGAAAACGCAAAAGGGATTGGAGGTGTTTTGGCTTAGAGAAGATGCTGACTCGAAAAGTTTAGATGATCGTATTAAAGTTGCAAATAGTAAGAATGGGGATATTTTTTTATCCGTTCAATGTGATTTTGGTGACAATCTGTCCATACATGAAACGAAACTTGCATTTCTTAACAAGGATTACTCTAATGTCATGGAAGATCAGAATCCTATAGATTCTCAAAGTGCGCTGAATACCATCACCGGTAAATTAAAAAACAAAAGAGATAAAACTTGGGCAGAACTCCTTACCTTTTTTATTGCTTCGTCTATTAAAAAAGATACGACTCAGAGTGTGTTGCCAATTGCAGAAATGCGTAACAAAGAATTAGAAGAATTAAATATGCCATTTGTTCGGATATCTTTTGGTTCGGTTTTGAATGAAGATTATAAAGAGATATTAATGAGTTCTGATTGGCAAGATAAAATAGCTAAAGCAATAGTTTCGGGAACATTGTCTTGGCGAAAAGAAATTGAAAAATCAGGTGTGGAATAAAACCAGTAGGGTAAAAATATTATTCGCTCCTGTTTTCACGCCAAAACCTTTACAAGTTCATCCTTTTAAGCCCAATGTAAAACAAAGATAGCATGTATGGGCCCGTAGGGTAAAAATATTCACGAAGCCACTTTTGGCAGCTTAGTCCTTATAAGATCAGGGTTTTGTTCACGGTGATAGTAGTTTAATAGACGTCCTAAACGAGAATTTCATATGAAAAGCATCCGTATCATTCTGGCGGGCTTGATGCTGATCGGCAATCCGGCGGTGTGGCTGGGGGTCGTTGCGACCTCGGTTCGTTGGGCCCTACCGGCCTTCGTGGCCGCTTTAGTGTTTGACGCCAAAACCGCCTACGCCAAAAAATTCCATACCGCGCAAAATGAAGTCATTGATCTGCGCAAGGTGGAACTCAGCGACGATCCGACTGACAGCGAACTGGGAAAACTGAGGTTTTTTGAAGTGCCTCTGGCCCCTTCTTCCGCTATGCCCATCGCTAATGAAAATCATGACCTGGCCGCCGCCATCAAGCAGACCTTCGCGGACCAGGGTGATGATTCCTATCAAAATCTTCAGGATTTCGTGACCAAGTATCCCCAGAGCCGCTGGGTTTTGGCGCTAGAACTGAACCGTGGATTGATGCTGTACCGGCACGGGTATTTTTCAAAAGTGGTGGATGCCTATCAAAAAGCCTGGGACGCAGGCAAAGCTGAAACCCAAAAACCGGCGGTGGATTTGGCCGACAGGGCGGTTGCGGAGCTGATGCAGATGGATTGCCGGGTAGGGCGTCTGGATGAAGTGAAAAGCCTGATGCAAGAAACGAAAGACATCAAGCCCAGCAGCGTCGCGGCTTTTGAGATCAATAAAACCAAACAGGCCATCTGGCATATGGAACAACAACCGGGCGGGTCTTTCCTTTGCGGCCCCTATGCCTTGAAGGAAATCCTGACGTACCAAAGAGCGGCCAACGCGAATGATTCCCTCTTTCAAACCATCCAGTCTCCCAGTACGGGTTTTTCTCTGGATAAACTTTTGGAAATATCGGATCAGCTGGGCATGAATATGCAGATGGCCAAACGCAAGCCGGGCGCGGCGGTGATCGTGCCGGCGGTAGTGAACTGGAAACTGGGCCATTACGCGGCACTAGTGGAACAAAATGGCAATTCGATCCACTCGATGGACCCGACCTTCCGCAACGAAACATGGCTGTCCACCAAAGCGCTGGATGAGGAAAGTTCAGGTTATTTTTTAGTTCCAGCAGGGGATTTGCCGCAGGGCTGGGAAGCGGTAAGCGAGGAAGAAGGCGCCAAAGTATTTGGAAAAGGTTTTGTGGGTATGATACAAACTCCGCCGCCTTCCTGTAACACCCCCCAATCGGGCGGGGGAAACGGCGGCCCCGGCGGAGCCTGCCCCAATTGCACAGGCGCGTTTATGCCTATAGCCAGTATTGATTTAGTGACAGCCGCGCTGATGTTGAAAGACACGCCTCTTTTTTACACCCCACCGGTGGGTCCGACCATACGGTTTTCGCTTCAATACCACCAGAATTACGGCGATGACATGCCGACATCCAACTTTGGGGGCAACTGGGCTTTTTCCTGGCAGGGGTATGTGCACTATGACATTGCCGTGAGCGGCGGCTGCAGTGTGAATGGCGGGGTTACTCAATGTTCTTTTACTTACACGCCTTACAACTTTCAATGTTTTACGCCGGGAGGCGGGGGAGAAGTTTTCACTCCGGGGCAGAATTCGGTTTTTACCAACGGGTTATATCAAGTTGCCGCGAGTGCTGAGAGTTTGCCGACCGTCATTACGTGTC
>PLFD01000051.1 GCA_003136635.1 candidate division FCPU426 bacterium
GGCGATCAAGCCTATGCCTTTGAGGAATTAGTCGCCGAAATGGGAGCGGCTTTTCTTTGCGTCTCTTGCGGCATTCTTTACGACACCCAACACGCCAGCTATATCAATGACTGGATTCGAATTTTGCAAGGCAACAAACGGGCGATTTTCACGGCGGCGGCCAAGGCTCAAACGGCTATGGACTACGTTTTGAAAACCGAATTCGAAGAAGCGGTGGCCTAAATCCCGGCCCCCGCAAGGGGGCCTCTATTTTCCCTTTCACTCAGGAGGCAGTAAGCATGAAAAAACAAATGGAAATCAAATTCGACCTTAACGTTTTGCCAGCGCCGACCATTCCAATTTCCTCATGGTCGGAATCGAGGGCCGATTATAAGCGGGGGCCAGTTGTGAGTGGCCCGGAAAACGCCATCGCTTATTTTATGAAATACATCGGAGGAAAACAGAAGGAAGCTTTCCTTTGCATGTTTCTTGACCATCGGAATCATGTTTTGGATTGTGTTTTGATGCAGGAGGGAACCGTTGACCATACCGCAGTCTATCCAAGGGAAATTTTTAAAAAAGCACTGGAACTAAACGCTACTGGGCTTTTGTTCTCGCATAATCATCCCGGAGGAAGTTTGGAACCATCGGAGGGGGATAAGGCTTTGACCCGTCAGATTTTGACCGCCGCCCGTGCTTTGGGGTTTACCGTCCACGATCATTTGATCGTCGCCCACGAAGGACATTATTCCTTTCGGCAAGCGGGATTGTTGTGAGGATTCATGCCGTTTCAATTTGTAGAGCTTGCCAAGGTACAGGTCGATTTAAAATGCCGCCCTTTTTGGGTTTTGAGGGCGGCATTACGACTTGTCATCTTTGCGAGGGTACAGGTAGGTCAAATTGGGACCCATGCGGGCCATGTGAAGCGACAGGAAGGCAAAACCCGACATTAGGGCGAATGTCTAAAACTTGTGAAGTTTGCGGAGGACGAGGATTTTTATATCCTGATTAACCGGAAGGAAGTCGGCCGCCATCGGGCCGACGTTGCCTTCGTGACCCCGATGGCGGTGCGGGTGTTCGTCGAAAGTGTAATCGAAGGATTCGAGTCTGGTTTAAGGTCAGGATTTATAGCGTAGAGGGCTCCCCCCTAACACAGAGAATGGATTGGCTATTCCTCCAAAGCCGGAAGGCTTTATTTGTTCCCACCCCTAGCGGGGAGCAGAATAAATTTAAGCGAGTTTAAAAGTTCACGAACAGCCACCAATGTCAAAAAGGTGGCGGAAAGTTTTTGAAGACTCTTTTTGTTTTTCTTTTCTTGCACCACAGGTTCTAAAGTTTTATTATTTTCTTAAGGAAGTTTTTACCTGTCAGGCGGCAGAACATGAAACTTTTGGGCGAACTTTTCTCCAACCTTTTTCTTCTGGGTCTTGGTGTCTTCCTTGCCGTTTTTTGCTTAATGATGGTCTTGGGCGGTATCGCGTATATCGGCAAGATTTTGTTTTACGTTTTTTATCCTCTCTATTTCCTAACTTTGAAACCCGTCATTTGGGCTTTCAGTACAATTTTTCAAACCCGTTGTCCCCAATGTAAAGCGTTCTTTAAAAGAGAATTGGTTGATTATGAAGTCGCCAGCGAAGAAGAAGTCCGCAAGACCGTTGATCGTGTCGATGAAGGAATCGTCTATTCCAACGAACTCTTTGAACCGAATCACGATTTTGAGGTTACCCGTCAAGAACAAGTGACTTTTGTAGAACGAACAATCCTCAACCATTGGGGGTGTAAAAATCCTCTTTGCGGCCATAAGTGGCAAACCGAAGAATTTTCCGAGTTTGAAGGTTCTTTGAACTCGTAAAATCAGCCTGTTTTAAACTTCAAATCTCTTTTAAGACACCCATAATTTTGGATAGGTTTTTTTGTTTGTCGTTTATTATGGCTCTCCTATGAGCACAAATTATCACGCTAAATATTTTGCAAATGAACTCACAAAACGAAGCGCATCGGATAGCGTCGAGAAATTGGCCGCGACTCTTTCGGATGCCCAGGTTGACCTGAACCCACACCAAATTGAAGCTTCCTTATTTGCTTTCCAGTCACCGCTTTCTAAAGGCGCAATACTTGCCGATGAAGTCGGGCTGGGTAAAACCATTGAAGCAAGTTTACTTTTGGCCCAGCATTGGGCAGAAGGCAAGAGACGGCTTTTGGTCATCGCACCCTCTAATTTGCGTAAACAGTGGAGCCAAGAGTTGGTTGATAAGTTCTTTTTGCCGTCAGTCATTCTTGAATCCAGAACTTTTAATGAAGCCATTTCGAAGGGCAATTTAAATCCATTTCAACAAGAAGGCATCATTCTTTGTTCATTTCAATTTGTTAAATCAAAAGAGCCTTATGTTCGTCAAACGGATTGGGACTTGGTTGTCATAGATGAAGCCCATCGCTTAAGAAATGTTTATAAACCGAACAATAAAATCGCTAACTCGATCAAAAATTCAATTTTAAACCGCAAGAAAGTTCTGTTAACGGCAACGCCACTTCAGAATTCTTTAATGGAGCTTTATGGGCTCGTAAGTTTCATAGACGATTTTACTTTTGGGGACCTTAAAAGTTTTCGCAGTCAGTTTTCAAGACTTGAAGGTGGAGATGAATTTAAAGACCTGAAAGAACGTTTAAAGCCTATTTGCAAAAGAACTCTTCGTAAACAAGTTCAATATGTACCTTTCACGAACAGATTCGCGGTTGTGCAAGAATTTATTCCATCGCCAGATGAACAAAAGCTTTACGATCTTGTGACTGAATACCTGCAAAGAACCAATTTGTATGCTTTGCCATCGGGTCAACGACAGTTAATGACGCTCATCTTGCGAAAACTTTTGGCATCTTCTACTTATGCTATTTCCAATACTTTGGACGGTTTGGCGCAAAAATTAGAAGCGTCTATTAAAGATAATGAACCGGTTCAAGGGCCGCCAGAAGATATCGATCAAAACCTTGAGGAATTTTCTGAGATCGAAGACGAGTGGGCCGAAGACGACGACGACACGGAAGAGGGTACAGATAAGCCAGAAAAACGTAAGTTAACCTCCGAGGAATTGTCGGAAGTTAAAAAGGAAAGAGAAACACTCAAGGAGTTATATACACTTGCCAAATCGATTACGAAGAATTCAAAAGGAGAAGTTCTTTTGATGGCTCTTCGGCGTGGGTTTGAAGCTTCTCTAAAGGCACAAAAAGAAAAGGGTGCCGCAAAGTTCCAACAAAAAGCCATCATCTTTACCGAGTCGCGGCGCACTCAGGAATATCTACAACGGGTTTTAGAATCCACCGAATTCGCAGGGAAGACGGTTCTCTTTAATGGTTCTAATACAGACCCATTATCAAAACAAATCTACGCTGAATGGCTTGAACGTAATGCGGGGACAGATCGTGTCAGTGGTTCGCCGGGTGCGGATAAACGAGCCGCGTTAGTCGAATATTTTAGAGACAAAGCATCCATCATGATTGCTACCGAGGCCGCCGCCGAAGGTATCAACCTTCAATTTTGCAACTTGGTCGTCAATTACGACTTGCCGTGGAATCCCCAGCGCATCGAACAAAGAATTGGTCGTTGTCATCGTTATGGACAAAAATTCGATGTAGTAGTCGTTAATTTCCTTAATAAGAATAACGCCGCAGACAAAAGAGTTTATGAACTTTTAGCCGAGAAGTTTAAACTTTTTAGCGGTGTGTTTGGGACTAGCGACGAAGTATTGGGTAATCATGATTCGGGATTGGATTTTGAAAAACGCATCATGGGCATTTATCAGAAATGTCGTACCTCAGATCAGATTGAATTTGAATTTGATGAACTTCAAAAAGAATATGAAGTTGATATTAACGATCTAAAGCGCGAGGCCCGTGAAAAACTATTAAACAACTTCGACCAGGAAGTGGTAGATAAAGTTCGGGTCACCAGTAATGACTATTTGGGTCGGTACGAGGGTTGGTTGTGGCAATTGACTAAATATTACTTAGCCCCGTTTGCCCAGTTCGATGAAAAAAACCATGCTTTTGTTTTGGAAAAGAATCCTTTTGAAGGTGAAGTGATCCACCCCGGCCCCTATCGCTTGGGTAAAAATGTGGAAGACGCAAATATCTATCGGCCAGGACATCCTTTAGCCCACCGGATATTACAAAACTGTAAGGTGCTTGAAGCTAAATCTGCGTGTTTAAAGTTTAAATTTACTGATGCCGGTAAAAAAATAACTACTTTGGACAGCCTCTTGGGCAAATCGGGCTGGTTGGCCTGTAGGCGCTATTCCTTAACTGCTTTTGAGACGGAAGACTTCATTCTGTTTTCTGGTGTATCGGATGATGGTCAAACACTGGATGAAAACCAATGTCGCCGGTTCTTTGATCTGGCGGCGGAAGTGGTTGAATTAGGAGAGCCTTCTGAAGCTTTGAAAACTGCATTGGTTGAAAAATTGAGCGTGGCACAGCATGAAGCTTCAGAAAAGATTACGACGAAAAATGCCGGTTATTTTGATAGAGAAATGGATAAACTAGACCGCTGGGCCGATGATAAACGACATTCCCTTAAGGTTGTTTTAGACGAACTGGAAGTGGAAATCAAAACCTTAAAAAGGGAAGCTCGGTTAGCGCCGAACTTGCCTACAAAGTTGGAACTTCAACGGAAGTTGCGATTATTGGAAACAAAGCGTAATGAAGCTTGGAAAGAATTTGATGATGCCGCAAATGAGTTAGATCATCAAAAGGAAACTTTGCTGGATGATATTGGCAAACGGTTAGAGCAAAAAGCGGATATTGAAGATCTTTTTATGATTCGTTGGCAGTTAATCTGATTTTGGAGAAGTAATCATGGTTGAAATGCCAGAAAAGTTAGACCTTCAATCGCTTCACATATCTGACGATATTCGCTGGGAGTTGATTTAAACCCGACAAAATCTCAGGTAATTCTTTTAAAATAAATGCCCTTAGAATGAAGCAATCTTTTGGAAAAACATGGGTTTATTATTAATGGAGTCGTAAAAGAGCTGTTTATAATGCCATCATCGTACTTGAGGGAGACGTCTTGCCTGTACTTAAAAATGTGAAAATTAAAGGTTTTAAATCCATAAAAGAAATGGATTTGAAGTTGGGATCTTTGAATATCCTTATCGGCTCCAATGGGGCCGGTAAGTCGAATTTTATTTCCCTTTTCAAACTCTTAAACCAGATTGTCTTAAAAAATCTACAGGTTTTTGTCGGTCAGTCTGGAGGTGCTAATACATTTTTATATCTTGGCTCTAAGGTAACCAATGAGATAGAAATTCATTTGGATTTTGATCCCAACGCGTATTTTTGCAAATTGGGTCCGACGGCGGATGATTCGCTAATTTTTCTGGAAGAATCCACCTTCTTTCAAGGGCCGGGACACAAGAAACCTTACGAAGAAGGTTTGGGAGAAGGACATAAGGAAACCAAACTACACGAACTTGCCAACAAAAAGGGTGTTGTCAATCACGTGTTAAAAAATATGAAAAGCTGGCGTGTTTATCATTTTCACGACACGAGTGAAAGTTCCAAAATAAAACAAACTGGTGATTTGGGTGACAACGATGTCTTTAGGCCGGACGCGTCAAACTTGGCCGCTTTTCTTTACTTCCTAAAAGAAAAACAAGCTGATAGTTACCGTAACATCGTTGAGACGGTAAGGATGGCGGCGCCTTTTTTTGATGATTTCCAGCTGAGACCGTCAAAATTTAATCCGAATAAAATCCAGTTGGAATGGCACCAAAAGGGAATGGATGATTATTTCAACGCCCATTCCTTGTCCGATGGAACGTTAAGGTTTATGTGTCTGGCAACCTTATTGTTACAACCCGAATTACCAGCCGTTATTTTATTGGACGAGCCCGAATTGGGGCTTCATCCCTATGCCGTAACGTTGCTTGCCAACTTGCTTAAGAGCGCCGCTACTAAAACTCAAATCATCGCGTCTACCCAATCTGTCGGTCTGGTCAACCAATTTGAACCCGCCGATATTGTTGTCGTTGACCGCAAAGAAGGATGGTCTGAATTCTCCAGGCTGGATAGGGCCCGGATGGAAGATTGGCTTAAGGAATACGGATTAGGAGACCTTTGGGAAAAAAATATCCTCGGTGGGAGGCCTTCCCATTGAGCCGTGTCCATATTTTAGTCGAGGGACAAACGGAAGAAACTTTCGTTCGGGATGTCTTAGGTCCTTACTTCTCATATAAAAATATTTTTCTTATTCCAAAACTGGCTACAACAAAACGTGTGAAGAGCGGGCCTGATTTTAAGGGCGGTATCACTACATATGAAAAAGTTAAAAACGATCTCGTAAGGCTTTTGCGGGATTCTGACGTTGTCTGTGTCACCACTATGATAGATTATTACGGTCTTCCCGACGATTTTCCCGGATATCAAGCCACTTCCAAAACGGGGATCGAGCGTGTCAAGTTCTTGGAAAAGAAATTTCACGAGGACATCAATAATGAACGTTTTATTCCCTATTTTGAGGTTCATGAGTTTGAGGCCATGTTGTTTGTTGATCCAATGGAAACGGCGGCGGCGCTTTTAGACCGTCCCAAAGCGGACATGTTGTTGGAAATTAAAAAAGCATTTCAATCACCCGAAGAAATTAATAACGATCCGGCAACAGCGCCTTCTAAAAGACTAACCAATATTTTTCCAAAATACCAAAAAGCGCTATATGGGCCGTTGGTTACGAAAAGGATTGGGCTCGATAAAATCAGGTTTGAGTGTGCGCATTTTAATGAATGGTTATTAAAACTAGAGAAATTTTAAAATATAACTGATTTGCTAATGTGAGGAATTATGAACAAACCGGAAAAAATGGATTTGACTTCGGGGAATATCACTGAAGAACAAAAAGAAAAACTTAAACAGCTTTTCCCAGAAGTGTTTACGGAGGGGGGCAAGGTAGATTTTGAAAAGCTCAAACTGACTCTGGGTGAAACCGTAGATATCGGCAAAGAACGTTATGGTATGAATTGGCCTGGGAAAGCCGAATGTTTTAAGACGATCCAACAACCGAGCATGGCCACTTTGGTGCCTGCCAAAAGCGAATCTATTAATTTCGACAAAACCGAAAATTTATTTATTGAAGGTGACAATCTGGAAGTTTTGAAACTGTTCCAGAAGTCGTATATGGGCAAAATCAAGATGATTTACATCGATCCGCCCTATAACACTGGTAATGATTTTATTTATCCCGATAACTTTACTGAATCGATAGAAACCTATTTGCAATACACAGGGCAGGTTGACAGTGAAGGAAAGAAATTTTCGACTAATACTGAAGATGATGGGCGTTTTCATTCCAAGTGGATAAATATGATGTATCCGCGTCTTTTTCTTGCAAGAAATTTGCTTCGAGATGATGGTGTGGTTTTTATTAGTATTGACGATGGAGAGGTGGCAAATCTTAGGGCTGTTTTAAACGATATTTTTGGTGAAGAGAATTTCATTGCTACATTTATTTGGGAAAAAAGAACAACAAGAGAAAATCGTAAAGTGTTTTCTTTCAATCACGATTTCATATGCCTATCCGCAAAGCGCATC
>PLFD01000056.1 GCA_003136635.1 candidate division FCPU426 bacterium
GCACTAGCTTCAGGTGCTAGCGGGGGCAACCTCATGGGGGTTCAACTCCCCCCTTCCGCACCATTCTTTTCCCGAGTTCCCAAAAAATGAAAAAAAACAAAATGACGACTGACGAAAACGGTGTTGTCCGGCATCAACTGGACAACGGCGCCATTCTTTTAATTAAAGCCGATTCCTCCAGCCCGGTGGTTTCCCTCAACCTGTGGGTTGAGGCTGGCGCCATCGACGAGAAAAAAGATGAGCGGGGAATGGCTCATTTGATTGAGCACATGATTTTTAAGGGCACGACGAACCGCGGCGTGGGAGCCATTTCCCGCGAAGTGGAATCCGCTGGCGGCTACTTAAACGCCTTTACCAGTTTTGAACATACCTGTTTTTTCGTGGTGCTTCCCAGCGACCAGATTGAAAAGGCTTTGGAAGTGGAGTTTGACGCTTATCTGAATTCAGTGTTTGACGCGGGGGAGATGGAGAAAGAAAAAGAAGTCGTTTTTGAGGAAATGCGCATGCGCCGGGATGATCCCTGGAGCTGGTCCTGGGAATTACTTTTTCGGATCTTGTATCAAAAAAATCCCTATCATTGGCCGGTTATCGGCGATATGGATGTTTTAAAAAAAGTTCCCCGGGAAAAACTGCTTAACTACTATAAAAAACATTACGTTCCCTCCAACACCGTTATTTCCATCGTGGGAGATATTTCACCTAAAAAAATTATCGATTGGATGACCAAACACTTTGAGTCCAAGACCGCGCTGAAAGCGCCTCAGCGCCGTTTCGCGGTCGATAGCGAACCTAAAAAACTTCAGGTTTATACCGAAGCGGGCGATGTACAACAAGTTTATCTGTCCCTGGGCTATCCCAGTGTTTCCCTGAATGACCCTGACGCGGCGGCGCTGGAAGTTTTGGACGCGGTTTTAGGCGACGGCCACGCCAGCCGGTTGAATTTGACCATCAGGGAAGGGAGCCTGTTGGCCGATGAAGTGGGCACTGAATCTTTTGTGGGAAAATTTGGCGGCGCTTTTCTTTTTCAGGCCCTAACCGACGTTAAACGAATCGACAAGCTTTTGGTGGAAATGATGAAGGAAGTTCGAAACCTGATTTCGAACGGGGTGGATGAAAAAGAACTTTTGAAAATTAAAAATAAAATCCGGGCGTCGAAAATATACGAGAAACAAAGCGTGGACGGCCAAGCTAAAACTTTGGGCTTTTGGGAACTGCAGGGCAGCTATCGGCTGGAAGACCAGTTTTTGAAGAGCTTGAACTTGGTTAAATCGGAAGATCTACAACGAGTCGCGCAAAAATATTTACAGCCGAAAAGGGCTTCGCTGGTTCTTTATCACCCGAAATCGCAAAAGATATCGGGCCACGTTTCGCGCTGGCAAAAACTTTTAGAGTCCGGATTTAAACCAATGCCTGCCAAAAAAATGGAAACCAAGGTTGCGGGCGTAAAACGCTTTAAACTTAAAAACGGGTCTACGCTAATCGTGAAGGAACGCAAGGGACTGCCACTGTTGTCGCTTGGCTTATTTGTGAAGGGCGGATTTTTAAATGAAACCGCAGCCAATCAGGGTATCACCAGCCTGATGAACAAATGTCTTTTTAAGGGAACGAAAAAAAGAGATTATGAGGACTTTTCAAGAGAAACCGAAAGTCTTGCCTCGCACCTGGACGGCCAAACCGACAAAGATTACTGGAGTCTTTCTTTAGAAAGTCTAAAAGCCAATTTCGAACCTTCACTGGATCTTTTACTGGAGACCGCTTTTCTGCCACTTTTTTCCGATGCGGAAATTAAAAAAGAAAAACAAATGCAAATCGCCGGGCTGGAAAGACTGAAAGACGATCCGTCCGAATATTCCATGCTTCATTCCGACAGACTGACCTTTAAAAACACGCCTTACGCCCATATGCCCGCGGGAACCGTTGAGTCCATCAAGCGCATCACCCCAGAAGCCATACGCCGTTGGCACGGCGAACGGTTTTCTGCCAAACAGATGACCTGGATTGTGGTGGGGGACGCCGATGGCGGGGAAATAAAAAGTCTTTTGAACGAGAAGTTAAAAGCTTATCCCATTCAGAATAAGTTTAAGACCCGAAAAAGCTCTGTAGGTATTTTAGAACCGAGCAGCTTTTATCTCAAAACGGCCACCAATCAGGCCAGTCTGGTATTAGGGTTTAGAGCGCCCACTTTTAAGTCCAACGAATATTTCGGCTTCCGGGTTCTGAATACCATCCTCAGTGGTATGGGCGGGGAGCTTTTTGTTCAATTGAGGGAAAAAAAGAGTCTGGCTTACAGTGTGTATGGCGCGCATGATTCCGCTGAAAAATCCGGTGTTTATCAAATTTACATCGGCTGCGCCCCGCCGAAAGTGAAAGAAGCGAAGGAAGGTTTGCTGGTGGTACTCCAATCCGTGGCCGATCGAAAAGTTTCAAATGAGGAATTGGAAAGAGCTAAAAGTTACATGATTGGACTTTTTCAGGTCGGCCAGCAGTCGAACCGGGCCCAGCTTTTCACAATGGGCCGGTATGAATTGATCGGTTTTGGTCTTTCCGCCATATCGAATTACGAAAAACTGATTCGGCAGGTTACCGCGGAAGAAGTACAGCGATTAGCCAAAAAATACTTAACCACGCCGAGAAAAACATGGGTTTTGTTATCGCCTAAAAAATGAGGAGGCCGTATGTTTGTCCTTGGTCATTTATTGTCAGCCCTGGCCGATGTTTTGGGTTATCTCTTTGACGCGCTGGAAATTGTGATTTTGATTCGAGTTGTTTTGTCCTGGGCCAACGCCGACGCTTACAACCAGTTTGTCCGTACCATCTATGTTATTTCCGAACCCTTTTTGGCGCCGTTTAGAAAACTATTGCCGCCCTGGAAAATGGGCGGGCTGGACCTATCACCCGCCTGTGCCCTCCTGGCGTTGTTTTTTATCCGTAGTTTTTTAATCCCGACACTCTTTGATCTCGCCTCCAAAGCCCAGTAGTTGAACGAAGCGATGTTTAAAAACAAAATTTTAAAAATTAAAGTCTGGATCAAGGCGAATATCAGCCCCAAACGATATGTGCATATCCGGGGCGTAGCTCAAACCAGCCGTCAACTTGCGATTCGATATGGTTTGCCGCCCAATCCAGCGGAGTTGGCCGGATGGCTGCATGACTGCGCCAAAGAACTGCCAAAAGGTGAAATGCTGGATTGGATAAAAAAGGGTCCTTCACGACTGGACGAAGCTGAAAAGAAAATACCCGCCCTTTGGCATCCGCATGCGGGAGCATCCATAGCCCTTCATCAATGGAAGATTAAAGACAGGCGGATTCTGGAAGCCATTCGATGCCATACCCTGGGCAGCCCCACGATGTCGCCGCTGGCCCAGATTGTTTTCGTGGGAGATTTTATTGAACCGGAGCGAGGGTTTGATGGAGTTTTGATGGCGCGCGCCGTCGCCAAAAAGGATTTAAATCAGGCCATTTTGATAAAATGTTCCATGACCATTTCCCATCTTTTGAGCCAGAAGATGAAAATTCACGATCGTTTGTTGGAAACCTGGAATAGTTTTTTGGGGCATAAAAATGAAAAATAAAAAGGTTTTCTTCAGTATTTTTTTAACGGCGATTGTTTTGTCGATTGTTTCCTTCACTTATTTAGACCAAAGGCCGGTCCGTTTTTTTTTTTTGAAAGCTCATGCCAATCGGGTAGAAGCTTTTCGTATCGATGTTTACCTGAACCAACACTTATCCACTCTCACTCCTTTGTCTTTAAATAATTCACAGCAATTCAAGTCGGCTCAGATTCTTTCCGCCAAAAATCTTTATCAACTTCAGTCTTTGGCTTCGAGTTTTGGGATATTTGATTTTTTGATAGGCTCAACGCAATCCGATCAAGAGATTGACTCGTTTTGGAATAATTTTTTGAGACGAGAGACATCTGCCGATGGTTTTGACAATTTAAACGAGACTGACAGAATTTATTTTAAATTAATGGCGAAACGGGAATTGAGCGCTCAAAATTCGCGGGAAGCGGCTATCAATTCCATTCCCATTTCAACCACGGTTTTCATTGCGCCAACAGTGTTGGTTCCGGCAAAAAAGGCATTGTTCGCGCCGATTGTCCGAGTGGAAATACTCAATGGCTGTGGTATAAAGGGAGTATCCGAGTGGGTCGTGTCGCGAGTTGCCAGTCAAACTATTTCGGCTAAAAACGGGGGTAATGCGGCGAATTTCAACTACCCGGACTCACAGATAGTGTGCTCCAACGCCGCTTCGCCGGATTTAATAAAGGTTTTAACCGTTTTGGGTTTTACCAAATTGAAACAAATCAGTTCCAAAACTCTTCCGGCTGGTTATGACGCGGTTTTAATTGTGGGGAAAGATTTTCAAACGATAAAAGGAAATTGAATGGAACCGATTACCGAGCGAAACCGATTTAAACTTTTGTTTTCCAACTCAACTTCCCGGTTGCTTTTGGGCGTTTGGTTATTGGTAAAAGGTTCCCGGTTTTCTGTGAAGTCGGTTTCGGAGCTTATTTCGGTTTCGGAAGACACTTTGGAACCCAAACTGCAAACCTTAGCCGGAATGGGCTTGGTTCACATTCTTATGGATAATCAGGGTGTTCGTTTTATTGAGTTTTTGGCCGCGCCGACGCCCGATATCCAAAAAGCGATCGAAGAGATATTTGAATCCAGAAAAANNTCGGTTGAACTGAAATTAAGAGCGCTCATTTATAAAAACATTTTGGAAACAACCGTATAAATGCAACCGCTCGACATTTTTAAAATTCAAAATCTTTTAGTGAACGCTTTTACAATGGCCATAGAGCCTTTTGAAATTCAAGAGGTGGCGGTCAACATTGAGAGGCCCAAAGAAAAAACGCATGGTGATTTTTCATGTCCGGTGGCCATGCTGTTGGCTAAAAAATTAAAAAAACAGCCTCTTTTAATCGCGCATGAAATTGTTAAAAATTTAAAACTGGATCCAGGTTTCATCACGAACGTGGAAGTCGCCGCTCCCGGATTTATTAATCTTAAACTGCACCCGCAGGCCTTTTATCAAACCTTACAGCGGACTCTGGAAGAAAATGAAGCCTATGGCAAAAACGATCAAGGAAAAGGCGAAAAAATACTTTTAGAATTTGTCAGCGCCAATCCGACGGGTCCGCTTAACATTGTCAGCGCCCGCGCGGCAGCTTTGGGAGAATCAATCGCCAATCTTCTTTTAGTTTCGGGAACGGATGTCAGCCGCGAGTACTATGTAAATGACGCTGGTGTTCAGGCCCGTTTGTTCGGCCAATCTTTAATTGCGGCCTGTAACCGGATTAATGGTAAAGATACGCCTGCTCCTGAGGGCGGTTATCAAGGCGCCTACATGGATGATTTGGCGAAAGACTATGTAAAAGTCTCGCCCGCGCCCGATCCGGGGGAATGGGGAATGAATCAGGTTCTTCAATGGCAAAAGGAATCCCTTCTTCGATATGACGTTCATTTTGATAACTGGTATTCGGAGAAAAAACTTCTTCATGACACGGGGTTGGTCAAAGAAACCGTGGAGCAACTCAAAAAAATGAACCTCACTTATGAAAAAGATGGCGCCCTTTGGATTAAGGTTTCAGAGTTTGGGGCACCCAAAGATGAGGTGTTGGTCAAGAGTGACGGCTATCCCGCTTATTTCGCGGCGGATATTGCCTATCACATTCAAAAATTTAAGCGTGGCTTTCATAAAATTGTCGATATTTGGGGTCCGGACCATCATGGCCACATTATCCGGATGAAAGCCGCTCTTCAGGCCGCTGGATACCCTCATGAACAGTTTTCGGTGATCATCGCGCAGCAAGTTAACCTTTTAGAGGAAGGTGAAAAGGTGAAAATGTCTAAGCGAGAAGGAAAGTTTGTCACCATGAATGAACTGTTGGATCAGGTAGGGAAAGACGCGGCCCGATTTTTTTTTGTTATGAGAAGCGCAAATACCCATTTGGATTTTGATATCGAGGTCGCCAAAAAACAAACGGAAGAAAACCCCGTTTTTTACATTCAATATGCCCACGCTAGAATTTGCAGTCTTCTTAAAAAATGCGCGGATAACAATTTGCAACCATCAACCAAAGCTGTTGATTTTGAGTCTCTTCAAGATGCAGAATCTTTTTTACTCTTGAAAGAAATAATGGAATATCCACAATGGGTTCTAGAAAGTGGAAAAGCTTTAGAACCCCATCGATTGGTTATTTATTTGCAGTCATTGGCTGCCAACTTTCACCTTTTTTACGCGAAACAAAGAATTTTGGATGCTCCGGCTGATGTGGCCCGGGCCCGATTGGCCTTAGCTTTAGGGGTTAAAACTGTTATTCGCAATGCATTGGGATTGTTGGGTGTCTCAGCGCCGGATCAAATGTGAGAGGCATTATCTTGAAAAAGGTTTTTTTTGTATTTTTATTCGCATTGTTAATTCAGTGGGGATGTTCCGAACCGAAATCAAAAGATGTTTCCGTCAGTCCGGAAATGAAAAGTATTCAAGAATCGCTTTCGAAAGGGAACTACGACGATGCGCTCAAAGCGGCCAAAGACATAGTTGCAAAAGCGCCGCCGTCACCAGACGCGGCCAACGCCCTTTATCTTGAAGGTTATATTCTGGCTTTTGATAAATCCGATTTACAAAACGCCAGACCTCCCTTACGCAAGCTTTTGGAAGACTATCCTCAATCCACTTATGTTATTCCATCCCAAAAACTAATCGCCGATACACAATATTGGCAGGGACATTATGGCGGCGCGGTGGAAGAGTATAAGAAATTGGAAACTTTGGGTGATTCAAGTTTGACACTTTATTCCAAATTACAAATAGGCAATGCTCTTCTTTTGGAAGACAAAGTGGGAGATGCCTTGACATGCTATCAAGAGTTAATTGAAAAAAATCAAGGTACAGTCATTGCGGAAGATNNCTGCGCAGTTGATGACAGCAAACGCTTATTTAAAACTTCAAAACGTTTCACAGGCAAAAAAAGAACTGAAAAAAATAATCGCGCAAAGCCAAAATCATGATATTCAGGAATCGGCCCAAAAAGCTCTCCGGCAAATTGAGGAAGATGCTTCGTTGAGTCAAGATTCAAAAATTACAAATTGAGTTGATTCCTTATGATTAATTTCATTATTTCTTTTAGTGGTTTTTGCGGAGCCGGAATTCTTTTTGGGCTTCCAACTCATTATTTTTCAAATCGTTTTTTTGAAAAATCGAAATTAACTCACTTGTCATTTCAATCGAAGATTTCACTTAATTCTTTTCAAAAGTTCGTTATCGCCGGGGTTATTTGTTCTCTTCTGCTTTGCGCTTTCGTAAATCTGACAGGAGGCTTTTTTTTACTAATCGTTTGTGTTTTTATTTTGTATGCGAAAGAAAAGGGCCCAGCACTAATTCAAAAGTACGAGAAAAACAAAATTCAAAATAAGATGAGCGAATTATTTCCGCAAGCGCTAGGAATGTGTATTCAGGCCTTAAAAACAGGCCAAACTGTTCCGCAGGTTTTAGAGTATTTATCCCATGAGTGCCCGCAACCTTTACGAAGTGAAATTGATTCTGTTTGCGCTGAAATGGCTTTGGGTTTATCCGCGGAAGCCGCATTGACTAAAATGGGTGAAAGGTTTCCCGATTTTTCAGAATTTCATCAATTTTTGGAGTCCTATAAAATGTCACGTCAAACGGGCGCCAACTTAACTCATTTGCTGCAAGTATTGGTGGATGGAATGGAAGAG
Organism: candidate division FCPU426 bacterium; assembly: GCA_003136635.1. Lineage (GTDB taxonomy): Bacteria > Oederibacteriota > Muellerivitia > Muellerivitales > Muellerivitaceae > Bog-1183. The sequence continues at coordinate 7,728 of PLFD01000056.1, forward strand.
AAGAACCGAATACTTAGAAAAATGAATGCCATGACCGCGCAAGCCAAATTATCCGGTATGGTGATGGGTCTTTTGCCCTTTATGTTGGGTCTTATTTTTTTTGTAATGGATCCTAGTTTAATGACGCCGCTTTTTACCGAAAAAGCGGGATGGGCTATTTTACTTTTAGCCACCATTCTGGAAAGTATTGGGTTTTTGTGGATTCGCCAGCTTTTGAGATTGGAAATATAAATGATCATTTTCTTATTGCTCATCTTCGCGGGTGGAATAGCCTGGTTTGTTCGAGATATGGTTTTTTCGATTATCACTAAGGTTTCACAACAACAACAGATGATGAGGCTCAAAAATATTGTTAAACAAAAAAAAGCAATTCCGCTTCAATCTTTTATCGACACATTTAGAGAAAATGTAACAGGGTTTTTAACTTCGAAAATGGCCAAATACTATCTGAGTTATTTGGAAATTCAGCTAAGACGTTCAAATTACGGTCATTTTAAGCCGGTGGACATTTTAGGATACCAATTGTTGATGGCTGTAAGTTTTTGCTTTGTTTTTGGTTTTTTAGCCGATAGTTATGAATTGGCTTTTATCAGCGTGGTCGTTGGTTTTGCGATGCCGATCATATGGCTAAATGACAAAGCCCAAAAACGTGAAAGAGATTTATTGCGTGAATTGCCCAATGCTTTGGAGGTCATGTCTCTTTGCTCTGAAGCGGGACTGTCTCTAGAACAAGCTCTTGATCAATACCTTAAAAACGCTAAATCAGGGCCCCTCAAAGAAGAGTTCACCAGGATTATGGAGCAGACCCGTATTGGGTCGGGAAGAAAAGCCGCTTTTACTTCAGTCACCGAAAAATTGAATTTGACTGACTTTTCTTTATTTTCGACCAGTGTAATACAAGCGGAACGGTTTGGGACCGGTATCTCAAAAATGCTTCAGCAATTGTCTTTAACTATTCGAGATAAACAATCTCAAAGAGCCGAAAAGGCTGTTCAAGAAATGCCAGTCAAACTGCTTTTTCCGCTTATTTTCTTTATCATGCCAGTTACTTTTTTAATTATTTTCGGTCCAATTATTTTGCAATTTTTGCACCCGTGAACCAAAAATCTAAAATCCTGACCGCGAAAAGTTTTAAATATCGACTTGTCGGATTGATGGGTCGAACCGTCTGGCCCGGCGACTTTGATGGAATTTATTTCCCGCAGTGTCGATCGGTGCATACTTTTTTCACTTTTTTAAAGCCAGACCTTCTTTTTTTGGATAAAAACCATAAAATACTCCGCGTCCACCTTTCGGCCAAATCCTGGCTGGTTTTTGTTGGTCCCGTCAATACTTACGGCTGTCTTGAGATTCCACAGGAAACCTCGCGACGCCTGGGTCTTAAAGAGGGGGATGTTATCGACTGGCTGCGCCAATAACCCAAGGAGCTAATTTCTATGTCTTCTGATTTCTTGAAAGCCGACCAACAAATTTGGGAAGCGAATCGTAATGAGCTTAAAAGGCAAAATGAGAAACTAGAGTTAATCGCCTCCGAAAACTTTACCAGTCTGCCCGTAATGGCCGCGCAGGGGGGAGTGATGACCAATAAATACGCTGAGGGTTATCCGGGAAACCGTTACTACGGTGGTTGTGAATATGTTGATGTGGTTGAAAATTTGGCTCGTGAAAGAGCCTCGAAACTTTTTTATAACGCGGAATACGTGAATGTTCAGCCTCACTCAGGAAGTCAGGCGAATATGGCCGTTTATTTCACATTCATCAAACCGGGTGATACTGTATTAGGTCTGGATTTATCACATGGGGGGCATTTGACACATGGGAGCAAGGTTAATTTTTCAGGCAAGATGTATAATTTTTTTGCTTATCAAACCAGAAAAGAAGACGGCAGGGTCGATATCGATCAAGCGAGAGATTTGGCCCGAAAGCATAAACCCAAGATGATCAGTATCGGAGCTTCCGCTTATTCCAGAGACTGGGACTATGCGGCGTTTCGTCTAATTGCAGATGAGGTGGGTGCCTTTCTTTGGGCCGATATAGCCCATACCGCTGGTTTGATAGCGGCAGGGGAGCTGAATAATCCTATGGATTATTGTCACGTGGTGACGACTACCACGCACAAAACGCTTCGGGGTCCCCGCGGCGGTTTAATCCTAATGGGAAAAGATTTTGATAATCCATTCGGAATCATGGCCCCCAAAAGCGGCAGAACCAGAAAAATGGGTGAATTGATTGATAGTCAAATTATTCCGGGCATTCAAGGAGGGCCTTTAATGCATGTTATCGCGGCCAAAGCGGTTGCTTTTAACGAAGCGTTAATGCCCTCATTTAAGTCTTATGCCAAACAAATTAAAGCCAACGCCAAGACGATGGCGGAAGCTTTAACTGGCTTTGGTTTTCAAATTGTATCGGGCGGCACAGATAACCACTTAATGCTTATTGACCTAAGAAACAAGGGAATTAACGGTAAACAGGCTCAATTAACGCTGGATGATGCCAATATTACGACCAACAAGAATGCGGTTCCGTTTGATACGGAATCGCCGCTTTTAACCAGTGGTATTCGGTTAGGGGCTCCCGCTTTAACGACAAGGGGTTTTAAAGAAGGGGAGTTTAAACAAGTAGCCAAATGGATTAATGATGTGATTTCAGCGCCGGAAAGTGAATCGGTTCGTCAAAAGGTTAAAGGCGAAATCGCTGAGCTAACAAAAAAATTTCCGCTTTATCCTGAGATTTTATAAGGATTTTAAGATTACTTTGATAATGCGGTGGTAGCAGCAACTGGCGCGAAAATGGGAGCCCAGCTGGGAGAAGAGCCGCCATCCGTTGTCAAAGCTTTTACATCCGTTCCATTAGCGCTCATGACGTAAATATTTAGATCTGAATCTGGTCCATAAGCCGCGTAGTATATTTTTTTATCACCCTGCCCAAAACTGGGTGAAAGACTGCGGATGTTACTGGTCAAGTTAATGGGTGAACTGCCGTCGGCCTTAGCTGTGTAAACTTGTGTGAGATCGCCCCTATACAAATTAAATAAAATTTTGGAACCATCAGTGCTATAACTCGGAGCGCCCACATTCCAATCGGTGTATTGGGTAATCTGTTTAATGGTTTTGTCCGACTGGTTTAAAACGTATAAGTTATAAACCGTATCATTTAAATTTGAGAGATATAGAACTGATTTGCTGTCCGGTGAAAAATTGGGACATAAAGCTCCCTGTCCTGAAAGTATAGTTTTGGGATTATATCCATCAGAGTCAATCGCCCAAATATCGCCGTCTTGAGCGTAGATAATAGTTTTTCCATCAGCGGACCATGACGCGGACGCGTTTAATAAAAGATTTTGTTCGCTGGGGGGTAGTCCATCTTTGTCGTTAAAGGTTAATTGGGTTCTTTGTAAATTCGTTAAATTTAAATCCCAAAGGTTGTATACGCTTGAATCCGCGTTTGACCAATAAACAACTTGATCGCCTTTCGGTGAAACTGTGGGGAACCATTCGGTACTTTTACCACTGGTAAGAGGAGTTGTTTGGGAATCGGTTAAACTAAACTCAACTAAATGACCACCTTCCACAAAAATAACATTTCCTAGAGGCGGGACAGGGGTAGGGGTAGGGGCTGCGACAGATGTTTCGACTATTTTCGGTTTACAAGCAATTGTCAGAGTTGAAAATTCGCCTATCAGGAGTATCACCAGAAAAACTCCGGTTAATTTTTGAAAATTAAGCAACATGGTTTTCATTTTCTTGACCAATCGGGGGATTGAATGCCCGTTAAAGCGATACGGGTTTTAAACATTCCACTAACGGAATCCATTATCCAAAGTTCGCCTGAAATAACATAAGCGATTTTATTGCCGTCGGGTGACCAAACGGCCGAATCGACTCCGGCGGGTGTTAAGTACTTCAAAGTGCCTGTGTCCCGACCGCCGTTAGCCGATTTATCCACCACCGCCACGCGATAGCCGGTGTCATCCACTGTTTGTTTCGCTAATAACATTAATCGCGTGCTGGCATCCACAGGTGAAAAAGAAATATAAGGGGCTAATTCAGGGCTCGCGTCAGAAACAACAGGCTGAGAAGTCGTATCCTCAACTTTAGTGGTATAAACGGCGTTTTTACCAGAAAGATAAGCGAGTTCTTCCGCACCCGAAGTCCAAGTGATAGAGGTTATCAAAAAGCGAGAGTCAACCAAACTGAGTTGATCTTTAAGCCTGGGGTTTACCAGCATAAGACTCGAATAATTAGCGCCTCTACGAATCGTATAAGCGATGTATTTGTTGTCACGGTGGGGTGCCCAAGCGATAGTGCTTATGGTAAAGGCTGGATCAACGGTAACCAAAGTTGACTGTTCTTGAGTATCTAAAGATATTGTCCAGAGTTGATTTTTATAAATATAGGCCAATTCATCGCTTTTTGGTGACCAGGTAAAAGGCGCTTGGAGAAACGCTGGGTCTGGTTTTTGCATATCCTCCCAATTGGTTAACTGCGTTAATTGAGTAAACCCTTTTTGAATGATATATAAATTAACTTTTCCATCATTCATATTCGAAAGAAAAGCTAATATTTTGCCGTTAGGTGACCAAAGAGGATGCCAGCTACTGGTTCCGATTTTGGTTAACCGGGTTCTTTCGGTTCCGTCAGTGTTCATTGTCCAAAGGGTAGGTTGACCTTCTTCGATAGTGGTATAAGCGATTTTCTCAACATCTACCAAAATGGGAGTCGCTGTTGGAACAATGGAAACGGGTTTAGTCACTGTATTTAAATTATTTGCAACGCTTGGCGAATTTTGGGGATTGGCTATAAGGTTGGATAAAGTATTGTTAGACTGTAAATTATTGACAGGATTTTGCTCTATTTGTTTAAAGAAGGGTAAAGAACGCTTGCCACAACCGGGGATATTGACGTCGCAACCCGTTGAAATTAGTAATAAAAGCATCAACATTGCGGAAAAGATAGAAAGACTTTTAAAGGTTTCTCGCAATGGTTCTTTCCCAGAAAGTGTATTAGTTGAGTTCTTTAGTCAGTTTAAATTTACAATCGGTAAAAGTCAATAAAATCGCCCCGTTTCAGAGTCCTTCAATCACGTCATTAACTTCCAAAACAAGAATAGTTCCTTCTTTCACAGGACGGATCAACGCAGAAAGGTGCGGGTGGGAGGGAAAGGGTTTTAAAAACTTGGTCTCTTTGGCTTCCGCGATCACCTTCATGACGGACGGGTCCGGTAAAAGGTCCAAAAAATGGCTTCCGACAAGATCGGAAAGAGGCCGATCAACGGCTTTAGCCGCCAAGGGTGTCGCTTGAGAAATCAGGTAATCCGTATCCAAGGTTAAAGTTAAACTTTTTTCGTCAACCGCTAAAACCTTGGGTTGTACCACCTCTAAATTTTTTGTTGCGGAAACTATCGGAGCCGGAGCAGGCGCATTGATTATCGGCGTTGCCTTAAATCGAACCAATATGAATCCTGTTATAAAACTAACCAAGAAGAGACACGCACACCATAAAAGAGGGCCGCGGAAGTCCTGAAAAACCACGGTTAGATCCGCTGGCGTTCCTGTCTCTTTATTGAACGTCGAATGAACAATCCAACGGTAGGGGAAATCAAAAGAAAGACCATCGATGGAAACGACGGGACACATCTCTTTATTACCGCCCTCGGCTATAACCTTTGATCCTGAATGAGCTTGAAAGGTAAGGACGGAAGGCAATTTCTCCAGATTCTTTGACCAATCAATCACGGCCATGTCGTCTTTCAACTGAAGCGCGTAAATAAAATGGGATTCCGCGACCGCGCTTATTTCTAAAAACCGTGTTTGTTCATCCTGATATGACAGGACGAAACCCAGTGTTCCAGCGGCCAGAGAAAGAATCAAAAGCACAATCCAGGGCCATTTAGATGTTCTTTGAGGGCTTTCCATAATCTTTTCCTTGGAAAATCAAAAATATAATATAATCTCAACACTCGCGGGCATTTTATAGAATTTGTGAAGGTTTTGAGCGTGAAAAACAAAAAAGTTGAACTTCAAAAAATCCGCAAAAACATTGACCATATCGATACTCAATTGGTTCGGCTTCTGAATGAACGGGCAAAAAACGTCCTCAAAGTTAAAACCGTTAAAACCGAAGGGAAAATGCATTTTTACGCCCCGCATCGGGAAAGGGAAGTCTATCAACGGATAGGCAAAATGAATCAAGGGCCTTTTTCCACAGCGACACTCGAGGCAATTTTCTGTGAAATCATGTCGGGTTCTTTGGCTTTGGAATCGCCGTTAAAAATAGCTTATTTCGGTTTGGCCGGCAGTAACACACATATCGCGGCGTTCCAAAAGTTTGGCTCATCCTCCCAATATGTCAGCGGTTCAACGCTCAAGGATGTTTTCTTGGAAGTGGAGCGGGGTCGGGCCCACTACGGTGTGGTGCCGATTGAAAATTCAACCGAAGGTGTGGTTTTTCACACACTGGATCTCTTTGTGGAATCAGATCTGCGCATTTGTTCTGAAATTCTTATGCCCATCTCCCATACGCTCATGTCGAAGAGCGGAGATATTCGTAAAGTGAAACGTATCTATACTAACCCGGTTGCCTTGGGCCAGTGCCGTATCTGGCTTGAATCCAATTTGCCCGGAGTCAAGATTATTGAAAGCACCAGCACCTCTAAAGCTGCCCAACAAGCCTCGAGGGACGAAAAGGGCGCGGCAATCGCGTCGGATTTGGCGGCGAAACTCAATCATTTAAAAACAATCGCCAAACGCATCGAGGATATGCAGGATAACTTCACCCGTTTTTTAGTTATTGGCAAAACTAATGCTGAAAAAACAGGTAAAGATAAAACTTCCATCATGGTTTCCATTAAAGACAAGGTAGGAGCTCTCTATACCCTTTTGAAACCCTTTGAAAAACAGGGGTTTAATCTCACCAGTATTGAATCCCGGCCCTCCCGCAAAAAAGCATGGGACTATTACTTTTTCATCGATTTTTTGGGCCACATTGATGACGACAAAACCAAAAAGGCCATCGGCGAAATTGAAAAGGCTTCTTTGACTGTTAAAGTTCTGGGGTCTTATCCCCGCTGCGAGCAGTAGGATGGGTTTTCAAGTTCCTCTGCGCAAGAATTTATTAGCCATTCAGCCTTACGTGCCGGGCAAACCCATCGAAGCGCTCGAAAGGGAACTAGGCATCAAAAACGCGTCCAAAATCGCTTCCAATGAAAATCCGCTAGGGCCTTCTCCGAAAGTTTTCGAAGTCATTAAAGAAAAATTTCCTCAACTCAGCCGCTACCCGGACAGTTCGGCGCATAATTTAATTGAGGCCCTGTCCAAACACCTATCGGTAAATGCCAATCAAATCATGGTGGGCCATGGTTCGAACGAACTTTTAATTCTGCTGGCCGAAATGGTTTTAAATCCCGGCGATGAGGTTATTTTCGCCGATAAATCCTTTGTGGTTTATCCTCTGGCGACCCAATTATTCGAGGGAAAACCCAAAGTCATTCCCTTGAAAGACTTTACCCATGACATGGCGGCCTTTGCCAACGCGGTGACGCCCCAAACCAAGCTGGTTTATATCTGTAACCCTAACAATCCCACCGGTACTTTTGTTCCGCTGTTGGCCATTGAGGCTTTTTTAAAAATTTGTCCGCCCCAGGTTTTGGTGGTACTGGACGAGGCTTATTACGAATACGTGGATGAGAAAACTTATTTTGGTTCGTTAAAACTGCTGCAGGATTATCCCAATCTGGTTGTCTTGCGTACCTTCTCAAAAGTTTACGGTTTGGCCGGTCTTCGCGTGGGTTACGGTGTGGGCCATCCGGATTTGGTTTCGGTTTTTCAAAAAACCCGCCAGCCTTTTAATGTCAACGCTCTGGCGCTGGCCGCCGCCGAGGCCGCCTTGGCCGATAACGCGCACTTGCAAAAAGTCGTTCAGCTCAATAATCAAATGCGTCAAAAAATGACCGAGGGCTTAAAAGCATTTGGCCTCCAACCGATTACCAGCCAAGCGAACTTCGTTTATTTTCAAGTTCAGCAGGCGCAGGAGCTTTATCAAAAATTATTGATTAAGGGCGTCATTGTACGGCCCATGGGGCCCGATGCTTTGCGGGTTACGACGGGGTCTGTGGATGAAACCGAAAATTTTTTAAAAGTATTCGAGGAAGTTTATTCCCCTGTGGGAGTGAAAGCCTAATGCCCTCCCGACAAAAAATAGCGATCATCGGAGTGGGTCTTTTGGGTGGCTCTTTGGCTCTGGCCCTGAAAAAGAAAAATGTGGAATTGGTGGGCTGGAATCACCGTCCTTCGTCCCGAAAAAAAGCGTCCCGTCTTTTATCTGTTGAGGCTACGCTGGAAAAAGCGGTTTACAACGCTGACGTTATTCTTTTATGTTCCCACTCCAGCACGATTCTTGACTTGCTTAAACAACTTGCCCCTTTGGTTAAACCTCAAACCCTCATCATGGATGTCTCCAGTATCAAAGGCCAAATCGTTCAAGCGGCCCAGGCGATTAAAGGTTTGGGAAACCATTTTGTGCCCTGCCATCCCATGGCAGGAAAAGAAAAGTCGGGTTCGGGTTTTGCGGACGCCCATCTTTATCAGAACCACACGGTTTTCATCACGCCACTTCCTCGAAATCCATCAACCCTGGTCCAAAAAGCGGTTCAGTTTTGGAAAAACGTCGGCGCCCAGCCGGTTTTGCTCAGCGCGAAAACTCACGATGAATATGTGGCCTTAACCAGCCACTTGCCTCATCTTTTAGCTTCCGCTTATGTTCAACTTTATGGCACTAAAGCCAGCCGTTCGAAAAGCATTTCCACCGCTGCTGGGCCTGGTTTTAAAGACTTTACCCGGATCGCCGCCGGCAATCCCGCTATGTGGAGCGATATTCTGAAAATGAATTCTAAAGAAGTCATTATTTTTTTAAACCAGTACCGCCGTCAATTAACCCTGTTGGAAAAACAACTTCGCAAAGGAAACAAAAACTTTTGGTTCTCGTTTTTTGAAAAGGGAAAAATGATACGGGAAAAACTCTCATGAAAAAACTCGTCATCCATCCGTCATCCGGAGTTCGGGGAAACATTACGGTTCCCGGCGACAAATCCATTTCCCACCGCTCGGTCATGCTCGGCTCTTTGGCTTATGGAACTACGACAGTCGAAAACTTTCTCACTTCCGCTGATTGCGTTTCCACCATGAATATTTTTAAGGCGATGGGCGTTCAAATTAAACAAGTCGGAAGCCGCCTGATGATTGACGGCAAGGGGATTAATTCGCTTCAGCCTCCCCATAAAACTTTGGACGCGGGGAATTCGGGAACGACCTCCCGCATTATTCTGGGTTTGCTGGCAGGTCAGCCCTTTACCTGCCGTTTAACCGGGGATCAATATCTTCGTCGTCGTCCCATGAAAAGAGTGGTAGTTCCCTTAACCAAGATGGGCGCCCAGATCAGTGGTCCGGATGGTGCAAGCCTGCTGCCCCTTAAAATTGAGGGACAAAAGTTGAAGGGCATTACCTATCGTCTGCCGGTAGCCAGCGCCCAGGTGAAGAGTAGTCTCTTGTTGGCCGGTCTTTTCGCGGAGGGAATCACCACGGTTATCGAACCGACACCAACCCGAGATCACACCGAAAGAATGTTTAGCACTTTCGGAATCCCCTACAGGGAAAAGGCTTTTTCTGTCATCGTCAAAGGTCCGGTTAAACCGTTTAAGGCGAGAAGAATAAAAGTTCCTGGCGATATTTCCTCGGCCGCTTTTTTTATTGTGGCAGCGCTGATCACGCCCAATTCCAAATTGCTTTTGGAAAATGTCGGCGTCAATCCAACCCGAACCGGTTTGTTGGACGCGTTAAGAGCCATGGGCGGCAAGATTACGGTTTATCCCGTCAAAACCCGTTATGGCACCGAACCCATCGCGAATATTCTGGTGGAATCTTCCCAGTTAAAAGCCATTAAACTGGATAACGAAGAAATTGTTCCCCGCATGATTGATGAGTTTCCGGTTTTTGCCGTAGCCGCCACCCAGGCTCAGGGAACGACGGTGGTTAAAAAAGCTTCCGACCTGAAAGTAAAAGAATCGGACCGTATTTTGATGATGGCGGTCACCCTGAAAAAAATGGGCGCTGATATTACGCCCACTGAAGACGGCTGGATTATTAAAGGGCCTACGCCCCTAAAGGGCTGCAAAGTTTCTTCGGGCGGGGATCACCGTATCGCCATGTCGATCGCGGTGGCAGCCCTGATCGCGCAGGGTTCTTCCACTATTACGGACACTGAAAACATCAATACCTCCTTCCCTAATTTTGAAAAACTCCTCACGCAGGTCGCCAAAAAATGATCAAACCGATCATTGTGGCGATGGATGGTCCGGCGGGCGCGGGCAAAAGCACCGTCGCCAAAACTCTGGCTAAAAAACTGGGCTTTCTCCATATCGACACGGGTGCTATGTACCGTTCCGTCACGCTAGAGGCGCTTCGGTTAAGTGCGGATTTAAAAAATGATTCGGAATTGGAAAAAATAGCCCACGACTCAAAAATCGAACTCAAGCCCGGCGAAGTTGAAAACAAAGTGTTTTTAAACGGGAAAGACGTCAGTAAAGACATTCGCACGCCCGAAGTCACTCAGGCTTCGGCTTTTATTGCCAACTCTGTTCCTGTCCGCAAAATTTTGGTGGCCCGCCAACAGCAAATGGGTCGGGTTGACAGCATTCCTTACGGCGGGGCTGTTTTAGAAGGCCGGGATATCGGCACCGACGTATTTCCTGACGCCCAGTACAAGTTTTTCCTCGACGCTTCCGTCGAAACTAGGGCCAGACGGCGTTTTAACGATTTGGTCAAAGCCGGAACCCAAACCACCCTCAAAGAAGTGCTGGCCGATGTCAAAGCCAGGGATGAGCGGGACTTTAACCGGGCTGTGGGGGGGCTCAGAAAGACTCCCGAATCGATAGTCATGGACCATTCGGATCTGACGGTGGAAGGGTCCGCCGAAGCGCTTTATCAATATATTCAAAAACACCCGGTCAAATAACCGTAACCTTTACGTCTAAACCACCGTACTGAACTGTAAGAAAACGACGGGTGGTACTCATGAAAAAAGTTTTAATTTTTAGTTTCGTCGCGTTGGCGGTTTCAGCCCTGGCTTTTCAGGCCGTGGGTCAATCCATTACCAAGAAAGGAAGATATATGGGAGACAAAATTGTGAAAACAGACAGCGAATGGAAAAAGGTTTTAACGCCCCAGCAATATGATGTTTTACGCGAAGCGGGAACAGAACCGGCCTTTACGGGCAAGTATTGGGACAACCATGACAAAGGTAAATATGTTTGCGCCGCCTGCGGATTGGAACTTTTTGTTTCGGACACCAAGTTTGATTCCGGCACCGGCTGGCCCAGCTTTTATAAGCCGGAATTTCCTGAAAATGTGGCAACCACCGTGGACAGTTCTTTCGGCATGAGCCGCACCGAAGTTCATTGCCCCCGCTGCGGCGGTCATTTGGGCCATGTGTTTGACGATGGTCCTCAGCCTACAGGTCTTCGCTATTGCATCAATTCGGTGTCGATTAATTTCGTACCGGATAAAAAGTAGTAAAGTTAGTTTGTCATTGCGAGGATTGCGCCGCGAATAGCGGCGCGATTTAGACGAAGCAACCACAGTGACTAAGGATATTGACCCCAGACATCCGTATATACTGATTCCCTTAACTAACTCGTTTACGGGACATAATGAATTTATTTAAATTTCTGGTGATAGTTCTCTGTTTAACCTTTTTAGGCATTATTCCTTTGTCCATGAAATCCTATGGATGGGGTGAACCTCTTACCCTCACCGTCACTCCGACCAATACTCCTCTGGATACCCCCACCGCTACGCCCACCATCGTCCCCTTTACGGTTTCCGGTACGGTTACCTATCAGGGAACTGGTCAGCACAACCTTTATGTTTTTATGACGGACAACAGCGGAGGCTTTTACCTCTCTTCGCCCCTACTCAATAACGGCAGTTTCTTCTTTACGGCATCGCCCAATAACATTCAGGGGTTTTTGCTCTGGGCCTGTTACGACTTTTCCGGTAACGGCATCCAATTGACCCCCAATTGGAACGGCTATGGTTTGCCGGTCCAGCAGGGTAATGGGGAGGCTTTGACCAACTCGGGGGATGTCATCTGTAACATCGGGTATTACGGCGATTGCATGAGTATCGGCCCCGGGGGAGGCACTCATTACACCTCCAACGCCTCGGTAACGATCCTTTTTGGGGGCAAAACCGGCGCCCAAAGCGGGACGATCTGTACGGAATAGTTCCACCATTTGCCCCCAATAAAACCAGCTTTTACCGGGTGCGATTTTGCCACTTTATTGTGCCAACCCGATTACCCGACAATGGCACAATCCTCACCCGGTGAAGAATCTGGCACAATAAGCCCATTCTTCAGCTGCTGAAGAATCTTCAGTTTTTTAAAAGCCTTATAATTGCATATTTATTGTGCCACCCAATTGTGCCATTGTGCCACTATCGGCAAGTGGCACAATAGACCCAGGGTAAAGTTGGCACAATAGAATGGCACAATAAGACCTACTTGTCCCCGATAAGGGGACCTGTCGGAATCCCACAATCATTTGTTTATTATTGCTTTTTATTCCGGCGGAATTAATCTATCCGCATTGTGCCACTACCGGTAAGTGGCACAATAACCGGATTTGGCACAATAGAGCGAGAAGCCCTCGCCCCTTGCGGGAGAGGGTAGGGTGAGGGGTGATTTCAAGATGCAGCGACCACCCTCACCCCGTCCCTCTCCCNNGGTAGGGTGAGGGGTGATTTCAACGGGTAATAACCACCCTCACCCCGGCCATCTCCCATCAAGGGAGAGGGCGGTAATGTATTTTTCTGGGAGGTTCGATATGGCTTCTTCTCAAGAAGTGGAAGGCGAAAGTATTTCACTCTTTCTGTTGTTTTTGCTTTGGGCGGCCACCGTCCAACATGCTGGTTTAACCCTTTGGGCCATGCTCTCGACCGCCCAACTTCCTCCTGCTTATCAAATTTCCCCCGGTTGGTCAGTTCTTTTCGGGAAAGGCCCTAGTTCTGAGACTTACTGGAGCTACGTGATCGTTCTAGGGGTCAACCTTATCTGGGAAAGCCGGNNTTAAGGGCGCCAAAACCTATGTACGTTCCAGCTTTCCCCTACCAGACTTTCTCTATAGCGGCATTGCCCTGTTGTTGTGGCTGGTTTTATGGGCTTTCGCCTATTTAGGCCAGTCGAACGGGTGGTTTCCCGTGCCGGATCATCTGGGCCATACCGTAGCCACCTGCGCTGTGCTTTGGCTTTTCCAGAAGGGTTATGT
>PLFD01000015.1 GCA_003136635.1 candidate division FCPU426 bacterium
CATCCGGTGAAACCGGAAAGGCTGTGACAATACAGTTCTTCGGCAGGGCCGCGATTTCCTGTTCCAATAATTTCGGGTCGTACAAAGTTTGAGCGGGGGAAGCAGGGGGCGCGAAAGATACGGAAGGCTGGTACGCGGCCACGGGCGTCGAGTTAGAAGTTCGAAGTGAGGANNAGGGGACGCACTCCTAACTGGTTCAATCACTGCGGGTGTCGCGCTTACGATTTGATTGGCACTAACAACCGGTTGCGACAGCGGCCCCGGCTGATCGGCCCATTTACGTCCGTAATAGAAAAACAGAAGGAAACAGAGACTGAGCATGGTCATGCGGGCTTTTTGGGTGTTCCACAGATAAGACCAACCCATGAACAACACCACAGCGATAGCGATGGCAATCGGCCAATAGCTCAGGGCAAGCGGCCAAGCCCAGTTGGGAAATTCCACCAGCGCCAACCTGGCCGTGAAGCGGAAGGGCATGCCTATCCAAGGTTTTAAACCGGTAAACCAATGAGAAGTGAACCACATCGCCAACGACCACAAAACCATAAACTGAATGATGACATAGACGGCCCAATGCAGAATGGTCAGAACCAAAGTCCCGAACCCTTGGGACAAACTGCCGCTTCGGTGATGGCTATGACCCGAATGGGTCCCGCTGGAATGGGTCTGGCCGGAACGGGAAGAGAGATGCGAGGGCACTAGGGCATGCGCCAGTTTTCGAGCCAGGTGATGTTCGGTTTTGGCGATTATGTGCCAGACAATCTTAATGACCCAATGGGCGGCTTTTTCAAACCAGTGGACTATTGGTTTTATTTCCTTTTGGGTTTGTTGAGTCCCCGAACCCTCATTTGATGTTTTTGTAGACGGGGACGAAATCCCCGAACCCTCATTTGATGTTTTTGTAGACGGGGACGAAATCCCCGAATGAGGGGATATAAGCGCCTTCATCTCCTGCCAGGCTTGGCGCAGAAGCGCCCGGCCTTCCGGGCTGGTGACTTTGAAGGAGGGGGATGGCACTACCGGCGGGGCGGTTTTGATCTCGGCAAGGTGGGCGTCCAGCCGGTCTTGATATGGTTTCGGGTCTTCGCCCCGGCCTTTGGCTACCCCTATCTGTTCAGCCAGCTCTAGCGCCTTCGCCAAGGCCTCTGGGGATATACCGGGGGCTTTCTTGGCTTTAGGAGTCTTGGGGTCCGACCCGAAGGTCTCGGGCGGGTTACCGGCTTGGACCCAGGTGACCAGGTTGGTGGCCTTCTGGGTGGTCATTTTGCCATCAATAGCCACTTTGAGGGCTTTTACTACCGTTTGGGGGTCGCCTAATTCGGCCAGTTTAAGAAGGGTGTTCTCGGCAATCCGCCAAGACCCGGTAGATTTTTTGAAATTTTCAAAAACTAGGGCCCGGCTGGCCTCGTTTAAGGCATCCATTATCTTCATGGCTCGGGTGACAGTGGCATTGTCCACCTCAAAAAGGGCCGCAATCTCCTGTCGTTTGATGTCCGGGTCGTTCTTATCGAGGTATTCCATGTCTATGTATTCCTCAAACCATTCCATCTTATTGTTTCGGTTGGCCGAAACACCGGTTTTGAAGGCTTTTAGGGGGCTGATATCCTCAATCTTGGCGTCAATATCCTTATCCCCGTTCTTAAGGGCTGCCCGGTAGCGCAGTTCGCCGTCGACAATCTCAAATATCACCCCGTCGTTGAGCAGTTCTGCCGGGGTCAAGGGGCGGATGATGATGGCGTTGATTTGACCTTCCTCGGCCATGCTGGCCGCCCGGGCGTCGATCATCTCCTGCCGGAAGATCTTCCGGGGGTTATTGCGGCTGGGACGGATTTGGGAGAGCAAAACCCGTTTGAACTCGGCCTGAGACCCCTGGGTTGTCGGCTTAGGCGCTGAATCGCCGGTATTGGAAATGGGTATTTGGTTTTCAGGCATGGTCTGGGTACTTAAGGCGGTTGATAGAAATTTCGGGAAAAGTTTAAACGGAGGCGAAACCCGCTCGCAACGGAAAAGTTCGTAGCAATGAAAATTTCTGGTTTTGGTGGCGTGAGGGGATAAGAAACGGACAGAAATACAACAAATTTTGAGGACGCCATGTTAATTAATGGGTTTGAGACAAATAAAAGGGAATGGGGGTTTGGGGCGACGGTAGAATTGGACAGGTTTTAGTTAGGGGTTTTTGTAAGTATTGAATGTTGGCCTGAACCCTTTTTTTACGACAAGCTGAACCCGCCTGAAACTACATAAAACGGTAAGGCGACTTGAAAATATACGTATAGTAATAATATAATCATACGTATAGATTAAGGGGGCAATATGGATACTAAATTGACTTTGAAACTCGACTCGAAAACAATCGGTAAAGTTAAAGTTTACGCGAAAAAAAACAACCAGACTCTTTCGGGTCTGGTGGAAACCTTTTTTGAAAATTTAACCTCGGAAGCCCATGAAACACCAGCGGCTTATACCCCTGTGGTCAAACAACTGTTGGGGAAAGTCAAACTGCCGAAGCATTTTGATTTCAAAAAGGACTACGGCGATTATTTGAGCAAGAAATACAAATGAAGAAGGTATTTTTAGACACCAATGTCACGCTTGATCTTTTGCTGGCCCGGGAACCCCATTACCACTCGGCCGCGGTTCTTTTTTCATTGATCGAAAAAGGGGCTTTGGAAGGTTATCTTTCTTCTCTCACCTTTACCAATCTGGCTTATATCCTTCAAAAGACGGAACAGCGCCGGGAATCCATTCATCATTTACAAACCCTTCGGCCTCTCGTTCATGTTCTTCCGGTGACCAGCCGGGTGATTGATCTGGCTTTAGCTTCCGAATTCAAAGACTTCGAGGACGCGGTTCAATATTACACGGCCTTGGAAGGGAATATCCGAATCCTGGTGACCCGCAATGTCCGGGATTTTTCCAAAGCGGAAATCACCGTTTGCACACCCGACGAGTTTTTAAAAACAAACAGGGAAAATTGAGGAACACCTATGGCGGAAAAACTAATCCCACATGCTGTTGATTCAGTCGAGGAATTGATCCTAACGATTCGGAACCAGAAAGTTATTTTGGATACCGACCTTGCGCGAATTTACGGTGTGCCGACAAAAGCCTTAAATCAAGCCGTCAAAAGAAATGCTGATCGGTTTCCATCTGATTTCGCCTTTCTTTTGACCCTTCAGGAAGCTTCATGGATGCGGTCACAATTCGTGACCGCATCTAAGCGAGTTCTGGGAGTTTGAAAACTTGATGTTCCAGAATGGAACATCAAGTTGGGGCTGCACACTAAAATTTTTATGGCTTTGTTAAAAAGTGTAAAATTTGCAGGTTTTACAGGTTAGATTTGAAGCGGAGGTTATCGCAATTTGCGACAACTTCAAGAAGCCTAAATGTTGGTTGGTGACGTCCCAAAACTCGTGGACTCAACACAGGTGCAGATTTCAGAGGTGGTCGCAAATCGCGACCACCTATCAGTAAGGGGATTGAGATGGAAAATTTCATTATTCACGCGCGCCCTGAATCGAGAATTTTAATCATTCGTGGTCATAAAGTGATGCTGGATGTTGATCTGGCGGAAATGTATGGAATCCCCACCAAGAGACTGAATGAGCAAGTCAAAAGAAATTTCAAGCGGTTTCCGGTTGATTTTATGTTTCAGCTCACTCAAGAAGAGGCAGAGTTTTTGAGGTCGCAAATTGCGACCTCAAAAAAAGGATCAGGTGGTCGTCGTTATCTGCCTTTAGCCTTCACGGAACTTGGTGTAGCTATGCTTTCTACCGTTCTTAACAGCGAAAGAGCGATATTGGTTAACATTGAAATCATACCGACCATCCATAAATACATAAGGAGGTCGGCATAGTCCCGATTTCTTTGAATGCTTTATGGAGAATCGGGACATCCGCGCTTTCGTGCGTCTCCGCCAAGTTTTGTCCAAGCATAAAGATCTGACTCGAAAACTGGATGACTTGGAAAAAAAGGTAAAGGTTCACGACACCCAAATTCAGGCTGTTTTCGATGCCATACGAGAGATGATGAAAACTCCAGACAAACCCAAACGGCGTATCGGATTTTTGGAAGAGCCCAAGGCGGTTTATCGGTTCCGGGAATTCCAGAAAAAGGCCGTTAAACGGTCCAGGGCGCGTGGTATTTTTACTGACGAGGATGTCCTTAACGGGTTATCGAAAAAGTTATAAGGTCGAAAATAGGTCCACTATTTCTTCAAGGTTATAATCTTTAACAAGGTATTGAAGAATTATTTTTCAATACCCTGTTAAAAGCTTTATGGAAGGTCGGCATGGTGGTGAAAAGAAATGTTTAACTCCGTGAACTC
>PLFD01000046.1:0-1871 GCA_003136635.1 candidate division FCPU426 bacterium
TCATGCGCTAAAAGTCGACCGAAAAAGTTGTGACCATCGGGATTCAAATGAGTGAAGTCGTCTCCTGTCAGGGGAAAAAAAGAAAGCCGCAAAGCGTAGGTTTCGTCCCTCATGTTCAAAATATGAAAATTGTATTTCTTGGCCGCATCCTCCCATATTTGGGGATCCTCTTTACTATCCAGGAAACGTCCCGTGTAGGTAGTACAGAGCAACAGCTTTACCGGTTGGCTGGAGGATGTTTTGATGGCCAAAAGTTTTTGGTTGAGCACATCCAAGGGTTTCCCGTACATTTCGACCAACGCGTCGTGTAGTTCGGGATAGGCGAACAATTTTTCATCAAAATCAAATACTTTTCCCTCAATTTTTACCAAGTCATGGGCTTTGCAAAATTCGTAAAAGTTCCGGGGCGTTCCGTTGGGAATTCTCTCCAGAGGAGGTTTCAACAAGTATTCCATTTTATTGGGATATTCAGGAATACCCTCGGACGTGATGGGATGATCGAAATAAATTTTATAGGGAAGATAATCCAGCATAGGGGGTGGCGTAGGTGGCATAAAGATGACCACCAGGTCAATGTCGTTATGTTTGACGATGTCGGGTAACTGATAAGTAGGCCAGAGAAAAAGGGGTTCGTAAGCGTTCTGAGCAACGTTGAAAACTTCAAAATTTAAAGGGTTCTCATTTAGCGCGGCCTGGAAGTTCAGCTCCCATTCTATTTGCTTGGAGATATTTAACGCTCTGGGATAGGTGGGTTTTGTACGCGGATGAAAATCTGTTTGAAAAGGATAATTTACCATCAGTCCGGTTCGGGAATCTCCAACCACTAAAATACGGTAGGTGTTTTTGGGTTTCTTTGCCGGGTACTCAAGTTCGTTGACATTATTGGAATTCCGATACTCTACACCCGAATAAGCGCTGCCAAATAGGTCGCGGTAATAAACAATGCTTTGTAGATCAGGTTTGGCAACATAAAACTTTCGGCCATCAGAAGAGTCCGGCGCGAAACCCGTGGAAGGGGCGTAAGATATATCCGTGAGCGGGAAAAGAGCCTCTTGCGGGATGGTGTCTCCCCCGGGACTTCTAAAAGACACTAAACCATTATCGAACCGCTTATCGAGAAAAAGCCGTTCGGCGGGAACGCCGGGGTTTTCCAAGAGGGCGTAAAGGATATCGCCGTTCCAGGACAAAGAAAGTATGTTGGCCAGAGTGGTGGCAACCGAGACCGGGTTGGCTGGGGTGTTATCCTTCCAATCGAGTTCGTCAACCTGGGGTAAATCCTTGTCCGCTATATAAAGTTTGTTGTCCTGGCACCAGAGAGCGGCGGGATGGGAAAGCTGGGTATTGTTGTTGAGAACGGTTGAAATCAGGCCGGTCTTTAAATCGAGTCTTTTTAGGTTACTGATATCGGGTTGGGAAAAAAAGATGGAATCGGCCGAAGGCATGTAGGCCATGTCCCTGACGCCATTGACGGGAACTTGAGTCAGTGTTGAGACGGTGCCCGCTTTGAGATCCACGAGGCGCAAGAGCTGATTGCCGAAATCGTTGACCACCAGACGCTCGCCGGGTAGGTAAAGAACCCCGTGAGGATTGTTAAACTGGGCTTTTTCTAAAGGACCATCGAGTTTCCCCGCCAAAGTCTGTCCGGTCAGGGTGGTGACATCATTGTTCTGATCAAGGTGAATGATACGGATGCGGTTATTGCCGGAATCGGCAACGAAAAGTCGGGTACCATCATCACTGACGGATAGGCCAAGAGGTGTGTTGAAGAGGGCTGAAGTAAAGCTTCCATCCTTGAAGCCGGCCCGACCCTCCTGCCCGGCGACTAAGGCGATAGTGGCAGATATGGGGCGAACGGCCAGCGCTTCATGGGA
>PLFD01000046.1:1934-3835 GCA_003136635.1 candidate division FCPU426 bacterium
GCTAAAAGTCGACCGAAAAAGACGTTTCCATCAGGGTTCAAATGAGTGTTGTCTCCCGTCAGCGGAAAAAAAGAAAGATGCAAAGCGTTTGTTTCGTCTTTAAGGTTCAGAAGTGGAAAATTGTATTTTTTTGCCGCATCCACCCATAGCTGGTCGTCCGCCATATTTTTGAGCCAGTGAAAACCTGTAAAGGTAAAACACAATAACAGTCGTACTGGCTGGCCGGAGGATGTTTTCATGGCCAAAAGCTTTTGGTTGAGCACGTCCAAGGGTCTTCCATACATTTTGACTAACGAGTCATGCAGTTCGGGATAGGACAATAAACTTTCATCAAAATTAAAAACGTTTCCGTCAATTCTGACTAAGTTATGGGCTTTACAAAAGTCGTAAAAGTTCCGGGGCATCCCATTAGGAATCCGCTCCAGAGGGGGTTTCAACACATACTCCATGTCATTGGGATATTGGGGAATACCTTCCGAAGTAATGGGATGATCGAAATAAAATTTATAGGGTGAAAAATCAGGTCCCGCCCGCGGCATAAAGATGATCACCAGGTCGATGTCGTTACGTTTGACGATGTCCGGTAATTTGTAGGTGGGCCAGAGGTAAAGATCCCCCTGAAGACTAGAGTTGAAGACTTCAAAGTTTAAAGAGGTCTCATCCAGCGCGGCCTGGAAGTTTAGCTCCCGTTCTATTTGTTTGGACAGAAACAAGTTCTGGGGAAAATCATCGTTTCTTCTTGGAGGATGAAAATCTGTTGGAAAAGGGTAAGCCTGTATCTCGGCGGATCGGGAATCCCCAACAATCAGAATACGGTAGGTGTTTTTGGGCTTCTTGGCCGGGTACTCGGGTTCATTGATATGATTTGAATTATAGCCACCCGGTTGAGGGTTCCAATCGAAACCAAACAGGTCGCGGAAAGAAACGATGGTTTGTTGATCAGGTTTGGCGACATAAAACTTCCGGCCGTCCGAAGAGTCCGGCACGAAACCGGTTGAAGGGGCGTAGGACATATCCGCAGCCGGATAAAGCGCTTCCGGAGGGATAGTGTCTCCCCAAGGACTTCTAAAAGATACTAACTTGTTATTGAACTGGCCACTGTAAGTGGTATTGCATGCATTATTGCTATCGAGAAAAAACCGTTCGGCGGGAACGCCGGGGTTTTCCAAGAGGGCGTAAAGGATATCGCCGTTCCAGGACAAAGAAAGTATGTTGGCCAGAGTGGTGGCAACCGAGACCGGGTTGGCTGGGGTGTTATCCTTCCAATCGAGTTCGTCAACCTGGGGTAAATCCTTGTCCGCTATATAAAGTTTGTTGTCCTGGCACCAGAGAGCGGCGGGATGGGGAAGCTGGATATTGTTGTTGAGAACGGTTGAAATCAGGCCGGTCTTTAAATCGAGCCTTTTTAAGGTACTGGTATCGGGTTGGGTAAAGAAGATCGAATTTCTAGAAGGCATATAGGCCATATCCCTGACGCCATTGACTGGAACTGGAGTCAGGGTGGAGACAGTGCCTGTTTTCAGATCCACAAGGCGCAAGAGCTGATTGCCGAAGTCGTTGACCACCAGGCGCTCGCCGGGCAGGTAAAGAACCCCATGAGGATTGTTAAAGAGGGCTTTTTCCAAAGGGCCATCTAATTTTCCAGCGGAAGTCTGACCGGCCAAGGTGGTGACATCATTGTTCTGATCAAGGTGGATGATGCGGACGCGGTTGTTGCCGGAATCGGCGACGAAAAGCCGTGTACCATCATCACTGACGGATAGGCCAAGAGGTGTGTTGAAAAGGGCTGAAGTAAAGCTTCCATCCTTGAAACCACTGATCCCTTCCTGCCCGGCGACTAAGGCGACAGTGGCAGATATGGGACGAACGGCCAGCGCTTCATGGGAAAGGCTCAAAAAGAA
>PLFD01000032.1 GCA_003136635.1 candidate division FCPU426 bacterium
TTCCGTCCCCAGCCCCGGCTGGATCGGGACAGGGAAGGGGGCATGGTGACCAGCGTGGGACGGGTTCGCGCGGATCACGCTTTGCCCAATGGAATCAAGTATGTGCTGGTTTCGCACAACACCAAGATGGGCGCCGCCAANNGGCACCAAGAAAAGCTTTAAATAATTAATAATTCAAAATTCTTAATTATGAATTGATGTACTTCGTGTCCTTGGTGTCTTGGTGATTAAACAGGTTTAGGGTTTTTAATTAATTTCAGGAGGAAACACATGGCAGAACGTACAGGCGTCATTACTTTTAAGGGAGGGCCTTTAACTTTGATCGGCCCTGAATTGAAGGTCGGGGATACGGCTCCCAGCTTTAAGATTTTGAATAACAGTTTGGAAGAAGTTACTCTGGATAAATTTAAGGGCAAAACCCTGATCATCTCAGTGGCGCCTTCTTTGGATACACCGGTTTGTTCGCTTCAAACCCAGCGTTTTAATAAAGAGATTCCCTCGCTGCCAGCGGGTGTGGAAGTGATTACGGTTTCGGCCGATCTTCCTTTCGCCCAGGCGCGCTTTTGCGGCGCTGAAAACGTCAAAATGTTAACCTTGTCCGATCACCGCGACATGGCTTTCGGCGATGCTTACGGAACCCACATCAAAGAACTGCGTTTGGACACTCGTTCGATTTTCGTGGTGGGAAAAGATGGTAAAATCAAGCACGTTGAATATGTGAAAGAAGTGACAGAGCATCCGAATTACGACGAGGCTTTGAAAGTTGCCAAGGCGAATGCCTAACAGGTTGTTGAATTGGGGGCGTGAAGTACGCCCCCACTATTTTTGACAGGAAAACCCTAAATGCTATTGCCTTCCCTGATTCCGGCTTTTCTATTTTTCTTCACGTTCTTGTTTTATCTTCTCACCGGATGCGCTTCTTTTAATATCAATGATTCGGGCGAGACCATCATGGTCTGCGACCAGCTGACCATCAGCCATTCGCCGGGCTATCCGCTTCACACGCTTTGGGGACGGGTGAACTGCCTTTTGCCCCTGGGCCAGCCCATGATGCGGGTCACCTTTAGTTCCATGATTACCGCCACCCTGGCGGTGGTTTTTGTTTACTGGGTTCTCAAGATGCTTTTTCAGAGAATTTTTCTTCCTCTCGACCAGATGGACACCATGCCGGAGGATCAAAAACCCGGGCCATGGTTATGGGAAATCCCCGCGGTATTCGGCGCTTTGGTTTTCGCTTTTTCCTATCAGCAGTGGTTTCAGGCCTGCGGCGCCAAGGGCGGCATTTATACCCTGAACACCCTTTTGACTATCTCGATGGTCTATCTCTTCTTCAAAATGCGGGAAAGAAGCTGGTTCGTAAAGTCGTTTCTTTTAATGGGGTTTCTTTATGGGCTGAGTTTGGCCCATCACTGGCCCAATCAAATTGTCATGGCACCGGCNNGATTTTGATCTGTGGTCTAAAATCGCCAATGTTTTTTCCGCCTTTGGTTTTATTAATTTCATCCGGGTTTTTACTTTTGGGATTATTTCTTTGTCGGTTTACCTTTACCTGCCCATTCGGGCCACGCAAAACCCGTTGATCAACTGGTGGAATCCAACAACGATGGACCGGCTGTGGGGAACGGTGATTCGCAAAGGTTATCTGGGGACCGGCGATGTGCGTTCCATGGTTACGGTTGTCCGCAACTTGAAGCGTTTTTGGATGCACGCGGAGCATCAGTTTGGCGGCGGTTTTAGTTTTATTCTTTATGCCCTGGCCATCTGGGGTTTTATCTGGATGTGGAAGAAAAAACAGCATTGGGACGCCATCAGTATCGCTTTGCTGGGTGTCGGTGTTTTTTGCGGCATTATTTTATTCAACAACCCCCTGGAAGGTTATCAATGGACGATCGATAACTTTTTTACGCCGGTCTTTTTAATTGTTGCCATGTTCGCGGCGGCGGGTATCGCGGGTCTTTGCGAAGGTCTTTCGAAAAAATGGCCCTATTATCACGTGCCGTTGATTGTCTCGGCTTTTTGCCTGAGCTTTGCCTTGATGCCGCTCATTCTGAATTACATGGCGACGGATAAAAAAGAGGCGGATGGTCAGACGGTTTATGAAGGCGTCGATCAGAGCCGCTATGTCAGCTCTTATGACGAGGGCGTCAATATGCTCAAAACGGTGAATCGGGACGGCGTTATTATCTGCAACGGCGACATCGACATTCTGCCTTTGTGGTATTTGCAGCATGTGGTGGGTTTGAGGCCCGAAGTGGCGGTGTTTACCATGCAGCTGATTCCTTATGACTGGTACCGCGACCCGCTGTTTACCACTTATCCCTTTTTAAAAGTGCCGGTCGGTTATGATGTCCGGCCCGAGACGGTGGTTCAGGACATGATTAACCAGCACGCTCCGGACCGGTCTTTTTATTACACCAATATTTTCACCGCGCCCTGGATGCAAAAAGACAATCAATCGCTGCCTGAGGGATTTTTGTGGCGGATTATTAAGACTAAAAACCTGAACTACGTTTTTACCTCCCGCCGGCTTAATGTTTTGTGGGACACCTACCGCTTGAGATCCATGGACCCCCCGAGCCGGGGCTACTGGGATGAATATACGGATGTCATGAAAGATTCTTACGGGATTGGGTATGAATTCACGGGCATGTTTTCGCTGATCAACAAAGCGCCGGATGTGGCCCTGTGGAGCTTTAACAACTCGCTCAAGTACCGCCAGCCCCAGACCTTTAACCGCATTTATTTTATGCTGGGCGAGACTTATATGGCGTTGGGCAGGCCCGAAAGCGCGGCCAACAGCTACCAAATGGCCATTCAAAGAGGCGCTCAGGACCCGCACACCTTTGCCCGGCTGGGCGACGCTTTCGCGGGCATGAAAGATTACGGCGACGCGCGGTCAGCTTATCAGGCGGCTTTGCAGGGGAACCCCAATGAACCATCGGCCCAGGCCGGAATCAGCTTGATCGATAAGATGAATAATGCCCGGGGAGGCAAGGACAGCCGGTCTTGAAAATCGTCACTGTCTTAAAGACCGGCGCAGTTTTGAAAACCCGCAATATCCGGCTGACGGTGGAATACGATGGGACCGCTTATTCGGGCTGGCAGAAACAGCGTGAGTCCCAGACGGTTCAGGGAACTTTAGAAGACCGGCTCAAGCAGGTTTGCGGACATCCGATAGACCTTTTAGTGGCGGGCCGAACTGATTCCGGCGTCCATGGCCTGGGCCAGACCGCCAATTTTCACACCAGTTCCACGATGCCCATCGCCAAAATCCAGAATGTGCTTAACCATCTGCTGCCCCGCGACATCCGCATTGTCAAAGCCCAGGAAGTGCCCGACACCTTTCATTCCACCTATCACGCCAAAGCCAAACTGTACCGCTACGTGATTCGCAATAGCAAGGATCACACCGTATTCGACCGACATACTTATCACCATGTGAGGACGACGCTGAATGTGGCGGCGATGAAAAAAGCCGCGAAGCTTTTAATCGGAACCCATGATTTTACCGCCTTCCGGGGAACTTTGGGCAAGTGGGCCAATCCCAAACGGACGATTACCAAAATACAAATTCAAAAAAAAGGCGACGAAATTATTTTGGAATATACGGGCGTTTCCTTTTTACACCAGATGATCCGCATTTTGAGCGGGACGCTTTTGTATGTAGGCTTAGGAAAATTTAAGCCGAGCGACATCAAGGAAATTTTAAAATCCAAAGACCGAAAAAAGGCCGGCCCGACCCTGCCGCCGAACGGATTATTTTTGGTGAAGGTTTATTATCCGACTACCTTTCCCCCGGTCAAAAAACGGGTCAAGCGGGAAAGTGAAGAAGAATGAAATTAGGATTTCTTCTTTATCAATTGGGCGCTCTGGGACTTTTTTTGACGATCGGTATTTTTTGGAACGAACCGATGGTGAATGATTTACAACAGGGGCAATCCAATTGGCCGACAGTATTGATTCTTTTTGGTTTCGCCATCGCGGCGGGNNGTCTGGCTGGCGATTATTTCGGCCAAGGGTGATAACGCCGAGATGTTCATCAAACACACAGCGGACCTGCATCTGTTTGGGGTCGGCTTTTCCATGGCGGGATACGCGGCTGGCTGGCTGGCGGTCCGGTTAGGGGAAAGATCGGCCCGGTTTTTGATGACGACCGGCTGGGCGGTGAGTTATATGGCCTGGCTGAATTTATTTTTGAAGCCGGGACTGACCTGGCTGTGGGCGCCAGCGGTGGGCGGTCTTTTAGTGGTGTTAGGCGCTTATTTAATGGTGCGGCCCGTGAAAGCCAAGGTTGAGACACCTGCTTAACTGACGTAGAATGACCCCGCTCATCAACCTAAGGAAACCTCATGGCATACGCCTCATTAACCGAATTCGTTGAATTTCTTGAAAAAAAAGGCCAGTTAATCCGCATCTCCGAAGAAGTGGATCCGGTTTTGGAAGTGACCGCCATCGCGGACAAGGTTTCCAAATCGCCCCAAGGCGGCAAAGCGCTTCTTTTTGAAAAACCCAAAGGCAGTTCTTTTCCGCTTCTCATCAACGCTTTCGGCTCTTACCAGCGGATGAGCTGGGCTTTGGGCGTGGAGAATCTGGAAGAACACGCGGCTTCGATCAAAGAATTATTGGAACTCAAACCGCCTAAGGGTTTTGTGGACAAGCTGAAGTTCTTACCTAAGTTGATGGATATCGCCAAATTTCCTCCGGTGGAAGTTTCCAAAGGCGCCTGTCAGGAAGTGGTGGAGACCAACCCGGATTTAAACACGTTGCCGATTTTGAAATGCTGGCCCCAGGACGGTGGCCGGTTTATTACTTTTCCGCTGGTTTATACCCAGGACCCTGAAACCGGCATCCGCAATATCGGTATGTACCGCATGCAGGTTTATGACGGCAAGACCACGGGAATGCATTGGCAGGTTCATCACGGCGGCGCATCCCATTACCGCAAGACGGAGAAGGCTGGCAAACGGCTGGAAGTGGCAGTGGCCTTGGGCGGCGACCCCGCTTTGACTTATTCGGCGACCGCGCCTTTACCTGAGGGTATTGACGAATTGTTGTTCAGCGGTTTTTTACGGGGCAAGCCGGTGGAGCTGGTGAAATGTAAAACGGTCGACCTGATGGTTCACGCGGACGCTGACTTTGTACTGGAAGGTTATGTGGAACCGGGTGAGCGCCGCACCGAAGGGCCTTTTGGCGACCACACGGGCTATTACAGTCTGGCGGATGAATATCCGGTTTTCCATATTACTTGTATTACCCGCCGGAAGAATCCCATTTATATGACGACCATCGTGGGGAAACCCCCGATGGAAGACGGTTATCTGGGCAAGGCGACCGAGAGGTTGTTTTTGCCTTTAATGCAAAAAGTTTTGCCGGAAATTGTGGATATTGAATTGCCGGTGGAGGGAATTTTTCACAATCTGGCAGTCGTTTCCATCGACAAGCAATATCCCATGCATGCCCGCAAGGTGATGTTCGCCCTCTGGGGTTTGGGCCAGATGATGCTGAATAAAATTTTGATCGTGGTGGACAAAGATACCAATGTACACGACCACGCCCAGGTTTTGTGGCGGGTGGGCAATTGCATGGACGCCAAAAGGGATGTGTTGATCACCGAAGGGCCGCTGGACGTGCTGGACCATACCTCGCCTATGTGGGGTTGGGGCGGCAAGATTGGAATTGATGCCACCAGAAAGTGGAAAGAAGAAGGGTTTAACCGGGAATGGCCCGATGAGCTGACGATGGATTCTAAGATTGAAGAGAAAGTCCTGCCAATTCTAAAAAAATACAACCTGATCAAACCCTAATGCCGAATGGATTTCAGGACGAAGGTTATAGGCCGGTTTTATGGAAATGAATACTGCCGTCAAAATTCCCGGTGTGTTGGGGAATTTAAGGTCAAAAGGGTCCGCCGCTTTTTCCAAGATTTCCTTATTTTTTTTCGATAAACCCTACTTCACCGCGTTGCTGACAGCCTTTCTTTTATTTTTCCCCATACTTTATTTTTTCAAAATCTATTTTCAGTTGAACGATGATTATTGGGCGTTCTTCCTGCTCAAAGGGATCGTTCTCAGCCGTCACCAAAACGATTTCAACCTCTTGAACAACGTTTGTTTTTGTCTTTTTCTTAAAAAACTGTATATGCGTTTTCCCAACATTCAGTGGTATCCCTATTTGTTTGTACTGACGCATTTTTTGGCGCTTTGGGGCATTTTAAGTTCGATACAGCTGGGCACTCAACGTCTTTTAAAAACCATTATTTTTGTCATTTCGGTGATGGCGGTTGAGATTCATTTTGTCGATTGTTTGCAATGGACCGTCGTGGCTTCGATGGCGGCGGTCAGTGCGTTTTTACTTTTGGCGTCGGTTTGGCGGAGAGGGGATTCGAAGTATCTCGGCTTGGGTCTTTTTCTGTTATTCATCCTGATCATGTTCTCGGTTTTGATCCGTTTTGACGCGTTTTTGTTAATGGGTCTGCTATCGCTTCCGTTTGCGATTTATATTTCCTGGAAAATAAAAATGACGACCGCGCGGTGGGTTGTCATCGGATTTCTGGTCATCACCGCTGTTTTGTCGCTTGGGGTTGTTCGATTCAACCATGATTATCTATTGCGGGTTCCCGTTTGGGAAGAAGCGGTTCAATTTGGTGAACAATTAAGAGAAACTCGCGAATATCGGGATCCTGTTTATAACAAGACCACGAAACCAGTTTTTGACTCAATCGGATGGTCGGAAAATGACCTGATTCTTTTCAAGTCCTGGTATTCGATGGACGAGGAAAAATTCAGCATCGAAAAGATGAAAAAATTAAACGATTATTTCTCGAGACTGCCGTTGAACGAAAACCAATGGGGGGCAATCGGCGAGGTTTTCCGAAATGTTCGGACCCAATTGTTATTGCTGATATTTTTCGCTCTTCTGCCATTCTTTTTAGAAAAGGATATGTTTTTTCATTTGGGTAATGGTTTATGGACCTTTTTGATCATCGCCCTTTGCGCGTTATATCTAAAAGTCCCGGAGCGGATCTATCTTCCTTCGTTCTTATTGATGAATGTGACCGGTGTTTTTTTGACCATGCCGGAAAGTTCGCACTCTGGAGAAAAATCGAAAGTTAAAACCCAGCATTTCATTATTGGGTCGGTTTATTTATGCGTTATTCTTTTATTATCACTCTATATATTTCATTTGGATTACAAACAAAACGAGAACTGGACCCATAAGGCTAATGAGTTTAAGGCTTCATTCGAAAAGTTCGGGCCCAAAGAAGACCAATTGTTTGTGACATGGGGTTCGGCCTTTCCTTACGAATTGATCCCGGCATTCGATGACGATACTTTTTTGAAGAGTTTCCATGTTATCGAACTGGCTGCGCTGGATCGGACGCCTGCAGCGCAAGAAATGTTGGATTGGTTTGGTTATAAAAACCTATTTAAGGAAATGGTGGATAGCTCCGATGTGTTTTTAATCTGCACGCCCTATCAATTCACCCTTTATTACACATATATGTTGGAAAAATATANNGTTGACCGATTTTCTAATCTTATTTTCCATAAGACTGGGTAGAATTAAACAAACTTACTAAGGAGTTTTATGAGCTCGAATATTCAAGGCATGTTTGGCCGTATCGCGGGAACCTATGACCAGGTGAACCACACCCTGTCTTTTAATCAGGACATCCAATGGCGGAAGGCCTCTGCAGACCAATTGACGAGGGACGGCTATGTGCCAAAGAAGGTATTGGATTTATGCGCTGGAACGGGTGATTTTGCCCTGGCGGTGAAGGAAAAGAACCCCAATGCTGAAGTGGTTTTGGCTGATTTTGCCAAGCCCATGCTGGTTTTGGCTAAAGGAAAGGCGAATAATAAAACGGGTATGGGGTTTATAGAAGCGGATGTTTTAAAACTGCCCTTTCAAGACATGGCTTTTGATACGGCGGTTTGCGGTTTCGGGGTGCGCAATCTGGATTCGCTGGAAAAGGGTGTTAAAGAAATTGCCCGGGTTTTAAAGCCGGGCGGCAAAGCGGTTATTCTGGAATTCTTTAAACCCACGGGCATGTTCGCCAAAACAGCTTATTTCTTCTATATGGGAAGCATTATGCCGGCGCGCGGGGCGGCGATTTCTAAAGACAAAGCGGCTTATGAATATCTTCACAACTCGGCCAAAAACTTTATCAAGGTAAAGGACTTTAAACAGCTGATGGAAAATAATGGTTTTAAAGACGTGGAGATCGAGGCCCGCATGCTGGGTGTGGCTTACAGCGTCGTTGGTATCCGGAAGTAAGAGGTTAGCTTATGAAAAAAATATTTGTGGCGGTAACCGGAGCGTCGGGAACTATTTATGCCCGCCGGTTTTTCCAGCATTTTCCCTATGACGATTGGGAAGTGCACGCGGCGGTTTCCAAGTCTGCTGAGATCGTGGCGTCGCATGAGGGCGGATTAAACCTGCCGCCTCATGTCAAAGAATGGGACGAGAAAGATTTAACGGCTCCGGTGGCCAGCGGGTCAAACAAATTTGAAGCGATGGTAGTGATTCCTTGTTCAACGGCTACATTAGGAAAATTGGCTCATGGCATCGCGGATAATCTCATCACCCGCGCCGGGGAAGTATTTTTAAAAGAACGCCGGAAACTGATTTTGATGCCGAGGGAAACACCTTTGTCCCTAATTCAAATTAAAAATATGGAACTGTTAACCCTGGCGGGCGCGCACATTATTCCGGCGACGCCGAGTTTTTATGGCAACCCAAAGACCATTGAAGAATTGGTGGATACGGTCGTGGCCCGCATTTATGACCATGCGGGAATTGAGGCGGAAGTTTCGAATCGGTGGCGGGCTGAAGAACATAAAACTAAAGAAAACCATTTAGACCGTTAACATGCTTAAAAAAATAAAAACTATTTCCAATTTAGTGGTTTTGCCTCATTCGGTATTCGCTCTACCGTTTGCGCTGGCTAGTTTATTGACGGCTACTCATGGTAAACCATCGTTGCATGTTCTTTTCTGGGTAGTGGTTTGCATGGTGTTGGCCCGAACCACCGCTATGGCTTATAACCGGTTAGTGGATGCGGATGTGGACGCTCAAAATCCTCGCACCAAGAACCGGGATATTCCGGCGGGCCGCATTTCTTCCTTGCAGGTCAAAATACTAACCTTAGTCTGTGGAATGGCTTTTATCGCAGCCTGCTATTTTTTGAATCCGTTGGCCTTCCAATTGTCTCCGCTGGCTTTGGCGATAGTTTGTTTCTATTCCCACACGAAACGCTTTACTTGGACTTCTCATTTATTTTTAGGACTGGCTTTGGGAGTGGCGCCGGTGGGCGCCTGGGTGGCGGCCACGGGGCAATTAGCGGCGGCGCCCTTTTGGCTGACAGGAGCGGTGATTTGCTTTTTGGCGGGGTTTGATATTTTATACGCGACCCAAGATGAAGCTTTCGATAAGAAGGCAGGGCTTCATTCCTGGGTGGTTCGCTGGGGGATTTCTAACTCCATCCAAGCCTCTCGATTCTTCCATGTGGGTATGTTAGGATTTCTCACGGTTTTCGGCGTTCAAGTTGGTTTTTCCTTTAGTTACTTCATCGGAATCGGATTTATCGCGGCTGCCTTGATCTATCAACATCTCAAGGCCTATACCTTTGAAACCAAGGGAAACAAGGTTAAGTTTATCTTGTCCCCCAAAATGATGGGGCTCAACGGCTGGATCGCGGTTATTTACTTTGTGGTGGTAGGAGCGTCCTTGTGGCTTTGAAGCGTCTTTTAGATCAGTCTCCCATTAAAGATATTTATGAAAAAGTGGTTGCGGGTACCCGCNNGCGATGGCGAACCTGGTCCGTGAACGTAAAAACGGCAATAACACTTACTACAACAAAAACCGTCATATTGATTATTCCAATGTTTGTTCCACTACCTGCAAGTTTTGCGCTTTTTCCCGGTTTGAGGGGGAAGAGGGCGCTTTTGAATTTACCCATCAACAATTAGCCGCCAAAGCCAGAGAAGCCTACCAATTAGAAGGAATTACAGAGCTTCATATTGTCGGCGGGCTTCATCCCACTTATAGCTTTGAATGGTATGAGGATATGCTTCGCGTTTTGAAGCAGGCGGTACCGGGGATTCACTTGAAGTGTTTTACCGGCGTTGAGATTAATTTTTTCGCCGAAAAATACAACATGACCCATGAAGAAGTGTTGAGCCGTTTGAAAGCGGCGGGTTTGGGTTCGATGCCCGGGGGGGGAGCCGAGATTTTCCATCCGGATGTTCGGGAAGAGATTTGCCCTGGTAAGGGAAACGCGGAGCAATGGCTGGAAGTTCATCGAACAGCCCACCGGCTGGGACTTCGCACCAACGCGACCATGCTTTACGGCCATATTGAAACCTACGAACACCGGGTAGACCATATGAGCCGTCTGAGAAAATTGCAGGATGAAACGGGCGGGTTTCAAACCTTTATCCCCCTGGCTTTTCATCCGGACCATACCCAAATGGATCATTTTGCCCGTCCCAGCGGCGTGGAAGATTTAAAAACCCTGGCGATTGGCCGGGTTTACTTGGATAATTTTGACCACATCAAGGCTTATTGGATATCGATGGGTGTTCGGTTGGCCCAGATGTCGCTAGCTTTTGGAGTGGACGATATTGATGGGACAGTTATTGACGAAAAAATTTACCGCATGGCAGGCGCTGATTCGCCTGAAGTGATGACCGCGAAAGATTTGCAAGCTTTGATCCGCGACGCAGGCCGTATGCCGATGGAGCGGG
This sequence comes from candidate division FCPU426 bacterium, assembly GCA_003136635.1. GTDB lineage: Bacteria > Oederibacteriota > Muellerivitia > Muellerivitales > Muellerivitaceae > Bog-1183. The sequence continues at coordinate 10,749 of PLFD01000032.1, forward strand.
ACACGTTGTATAAAGAGTTGAAACCGATGCCGGAAGCAGTTGCGCGTTAGCCTTGCGTTAAATTAAACAGAAAAAGGAACAAAAAATGAGCGAACCTATCGCAAATACTTCAGGGACTCCCGCACCGACACCAGCCGCGCCAGCTCCAGCGGCTCCCGTCACCGCGGTACCTGTGGCGGCGGCTACACCCACTACCGCCGCAGCAACAGCTCCGGCTGTTGCCGCGACCCCGGCCCCCGCTGCTGCCGCAACCGCACCGGCTCCCGTTCCACCGCCAGTTGAATTAAAATTCACGGCTAAACCGATGAAAATCGCGGTGGTTCCTTTTTTAAACGCCCAGCCTTTGATCTGGCAATTGGCCAAACATCACCACATTTCCCAATTGGCGCCGGTTGAAATGGCGAAACAACTGAAGGCCGGACTGGTGGATGTGGCTTTGGCCCCTATCGCGGCTTATCTTTTGGATCCCTCCTTAACGATTATTCCGATCGCTGCCATTGGTTCCAATGGGCCCGTGAAAAGCGTGCGCATTTTGTCGAACGGTTCTTTAAAGAGTGTGGAAAGACTTTTCGTGGATTCCCGGTCGCAAACTTCGGTTTTGCTGGCCCGGTTGATCCTCAAAAAATGGTATGGCGTCAAAAATTTGGAAGTGATGAATGTCGACGTTGACCAGTTCAAACCCAACCAGATTAAGCCATGGGAAGCGGCACTTCAATTTGGCGACAGCGCCTTGATAGCGGCTCCGACCGGCATGACGGTGACGGACCTGGGCGAAGAATGGGCCATGCGTACCGGAAAGCCTTTTGTTTACGCCGTTTGGATGGCCCGAAATGTACAGATTGCCCGGGAAATCGAAAATGATCTTTTGGCCTCTAAGAATGAGGGCGTCAAGCATTTTGCGGAAATCGCCGAGCATTATCACGGCATCTGGGTTTTCCAGATTCCGCAAAGCAAAGAGTATTTGGAAAAGAATATCAATTATTCCTACGCTGCGGAACAGGTTCAAGGCCAGCTGGAATTTCAAAAACTTTTAAAAGAAGAGGGGATGGTTATTTAATGAGCACCGCCACCATTGAGACGCTTCAAGAAAAAGTTCTCGACGGATACGTGATCAACCGTCAGGAAGCTTTAGAACTTTATCAACACTCGACACTGAATGATTTGGGCGCTGTGGCGAACGCGTTGCGGCTTCAAATCAATGGCGACAAGATAGCCACTTACCTCATTGACCGTAATATTAACTACACGAATGTCTGTGTGACCTATTGCAAGTTCTGCGCTTTTTACCGTGAAGACGGCGATAAAGAGGGCTATGTGAATGAGGCTGAAAAAATTATTCATAAAGTCACTGAAGCGAAAGAAAAGGGCTGTACTCAGATTTTGGTTCAGGGCGGACATCATCCCAGCCTGACTTTGGATTGGTATCTTAATATGATCTCCAAAGTCAAAAAGACTCATCCGGATGTAACTTTTCATTCTTTTTCACCGCCTGAACTGATTCATTTTTCCGGCCTTTTTAAAATGCCGGTGATTGAGATTTTGAAAAAGTTTAAAGAAGCGGGAATGGATTCCATGCCGGGCGGCGGCGCCGAAATATTGTCTGACCGTGTCCGTAAAGAAATCGCGCCTTTAAAGGCCACGACCAGCGAATGGCTGGGTGTGATGAGAGACGTGCATTCCCTGGGAATGCGCTCAACGGCTACCATGATGTTCGGCCACGTGGAAACCATCGAAGAACGGATTGAGCATGTTTTTCTTATCCGTGAATTGCAGGAAGAAACGGGCGGATTTTTAGGTTTTATTCCATGGCTTTATCAGCCGGGCAACGAAAGCCTGGGTCTCAAGAGCGCCAGTGGACAGGAATACCTGAAAACCCTGGCCCTTTCCCGGATTATCTTGAATCGTGCTTTACCCAATCTTCAGGCCTCCTGGGTTACCCCTGGAAAGAAAATCGGCCAATTGGGGCTGATGTATGGAGCCAATGATCTGGGCAGTATTATGCTGGAAGAAAATGTCGTGGCTGCCACGGGTTTGCGTTATCTAATGAGCGTTGACGAAATGCGCCGTTTAATCAAAGAGATGGGCTATGAACCGCATCAACGAGATACTTTTTACAATCTGGTCAACTAATCATTTACCTTTTATAAATTCGGGAGTTTGTTATGGAAATGCTGGGTATTGATCATGTTGTTTTTACCGTTGGCGATATTTCTGAAGCTGTCCAATATTATTTGAAATTGGGGTTAAAGCTTGTATTGCAATCGGAACAGACTGGCGCCGCAGTTATGTCGATCAGCGCCGAACACCCCAATCTGCTTTTGTTAAGGGCGAAAGAAGAAATTAAAAAAGGCGGTTTGGAACGCCCGCGTTTTTGGATAGAGGTGAAAGACGCCCGGACGGCGACCGCGGAACTTAAAGAAAAAGGGTTTCAGTTTGCCCGGGAACCTTTTTTGATTCCAACGGGTTGGTTAGTCGAAGTGGTTGACCCGTGGGGAAATATTATTGGTTTTAACGACTATCATCTTCAGCCGCATTTCGGCCGGGAAAGCTTTACGCACAATCGAAAGGACCGTGTTTCGTGAAAGAGTACAACGAGAATCATGCCAAGTCGGGCGTTTCAATTAAACTGCCGGCCATAGAAGTATTTCCCAATCAATATCTGGGTTATACCATCCGGATCGAGATACCCGAATATACGGCTGTTTGTCCCAAAACGGGCCTGCCTGATTTTGGAACCATTGTTTTGGAATATGAACCGGTCAAGTCAGTCCTCGAGTTAAAATCTATCAAGAGCTATATTCTGGCTTACCGTAATGTCGGCATTTTTTATGAAAACGCCGTTAATCGTATGCTACGGGATTTTGTGACCGCGGCTAAACCCAAATGGTGCAGAGTCACCGGTCAATTCGCGACCCGGGGTGGAATGCATTCAACGATTATCGCCCAGCATGGGAATGGTCGGAAAAACAGTTAATTTTAACCACGATTCAGGCCGTTTTAAAAACTTGAGGGCAGGTGTATACTTTTATTCTGTATTCAGTTTCGGACTAAGGTGGAACCAATGGATTTTAAAATAGAGAACGAGTCTTGATAATAAAGTCCGGCCTGATTTTTTTACTTTTTGTTCTTTTCCATCCTTCAGTTTTAAAAGCCGATACCGATTCTTTTGTTAGAAACTATAACCAAGGCCTATCTTTCTTTTCCAATAATCGCTTCGAAAAGGCCTTGTCTCACTTTCTGCAGTCCGCGGATGAAAATTTCAATTCCTGGCAATCCTATGAAATGGCCGGTTACTGTTATTTTGAAATGAGAGAGAAGGACGGGGCGTTGGAAGCTTTTGAAGAAAGTCTTAAGATCAACCCCCGGAATCAACATCTGACAAAAGTTTACATGGATTTAAAAGCTGGTGCGGCGGATTTGCCCTTAAGACCCGTGGTTGACGCCGGCGCCTTTCTGCCCGGCACCTAAAATTTCTTTCCTTTCTTAGCTTACTTTTGCTCCCGGGGCCTAGTGTATAATCACCGCCATTAATCCCAAGGAGCTTTTATGCCCGTCAAAACAGAGTGGACCACCAATACGTTTGGTCATGTGTATAACGGCAAATCCCTTTACAAGGGAAAAACGCCTTTTCAATCCATGGAAATTTTCAAGAATGAAACCTTTGGAACGCTATTGTTTCTGGATGGGAAAATTCAAATTAGCCACGGGGATGAAAATCGATATCACCAATATTTGGTTTCGGCTCCTTTATTAGCCCATAAAAATCCCGAAAGTATTTGTGTTATCGGAGGCGGGGATTGTTTCGCGATTGAAGAGGCGGTTAAATTCAAAAGCCTCAAGCGCATTTTGATGGTTGAGATCGACAAAGGTGTTGTGGATTTTTGCCGGAAGAATTACCCGGTGATCGAAAAAAGTTTGAAGGACAAACGGGTTGAGATTGTTTACGAAGACGCCCGTAAATGGCTGGAAAATAATAATGAAAAATTTGATGTTCTGATTATTGATTTAACCGAGCCCCACGGCCCGTCCAAAATGCTTTACACTCAGGAGTTTTACAAGATATGTAAGACCCGCCTGAACGCAAAGGGTCTCATCGCTATTCATACGGACAACTATTATTTGTTTCCAGAATCATTCGCTACGATCTATAAAACGTTTCACTCGATATTTCCCAATATTCTGACGGCTCGGGTGGACATGCCTTGTTTCGGAATGGGCTGGACCTACCGAATGGCTTCTTCCGCTCCCATTTCCGTGAAATTGATGGAATCCAATATCCTCAAGATGAAAAAAAAGGGAATTAACTTTGACTATTTTACGCCATCGACCTACTTGGTACAACCAACCAACGAAGAGTTGAACATCTTAAAGAAACGTGGAAAAATTTCGACTGATAAAAAGCCATTTGATAAGTTTGAAAAAATGGAAGAGTACGTCACGAAATAGGTTTTTAGTTTGAGGGAAAAGTAAGACTACGCAAATAGTTTTGAATGTCGGAGGAAATAATATCGGTTTTCAAAAACTCATAACACCGCACTTTTTTACAGGTTTTAGCCATTTTATTGACGCAGGTAATGTTTCGGCAGGGGCTTTCGGATACATAAGTTTTAGAAATAACGTCTTGATTGGCCCCGAAATATAGAGGGTCGGTCGAGTCGTAACCAGAAAGACGGGGCGGAGTGGCTCCGAAAATCGTAATAACAAAAGTTTTATTTCGAAACTGAAATTTGCCCGATTTGGATACTTTGCGAGCCGCCGCCATATGCGCGGGGCCTGTATCTCCCGAAATAAACACATCAGCAAAATCAATTAAAGCCCCATAAGCTTCCAAAGACACAGTCGCTGGAACAATAGTGATTTTGGATTTTTCTTCAGGTGTCATTTTTTCCAATAATTCGGTCTCGATATTTTTAGCCGTATAACCTACCCCCAAAAGAATCGAGACATCAAGCGAAGTCATTTTTTTAAGTATGGCGATTTGGTCGCGATGTGGAATTCGGGTGAAGATCGATGCTGTATCGGGATTTAAGAATAAAATGGGTTTGTTTTTAGAGATATGGTTGTCGGTTAAAAAAGCCTCGGCATCTTCTATGGCCTTATCTGAAAGGGTTAAAGGAACGCCCGTATATTTTTCGTTTCGTTGAATTTTATGTTGGGTTGACAGGTAATGATAAGCAAAGTCATAGCAGGTAAAGGCAATGTGGCTGTTGCCGGCCTGGTCAATTTCGTTTCGAATAATTTGAGGGACGATAGTAACGTAGTTAAGAATTTTTTGGCCTTTAGGAAACAGACTTTCGTTTTCGAAAAAGGGGCTACAGTTATAACAAAGGTCGTAATTATTTTCGGCAGCGATACGTTTGACGTTTTCTAGATCGCTTTCGCTGGGGAAAACAACGCCATTAAAGACGGGATAAAGATTCGAAATGTTTGGATTTCCCTCGAAGAGGGAGGCTACGGCTTTTTTCACAATAAAATCAACACGAGCGTCGGGAAAAAAATCTTTAAAAACTTTTAAGCCACCCTGTGCCAAAATGGCGTCGCCGATATGAATATCAGGGATGACAAGAATTCGTTCGAATTTTTTAACACTTTGCACAATTTTGAGGTTTTTCTGGTTGATGTGCCGGATGAGCAGTTTGTTTCCGCCGATCGGCGGAATAAAAGTATTGAAAAACCAAGCGCCGCCCTTGGGGAACCAGGTAGTGAGAATACTCGTGAGATGGAATAAAAACTTTTGAAATCGATTATCAAGCATAACGCCGGATACTTTAAGGATGTCGGGAGTCTTGGTCAATAGTCCTAGTCAAATTCGACTTACCAAATGGTGATCGCAAAAGAATAGGCGCTCCAGCGCTGGAGTGATAGGCTAAGCACATGAGCCAGCGTCTTGTTTTGTTCGCCAAAACTATTTTAACCATGGATCGTCCAAAGCCTATTGAAGATGGATTTGTGCTTATTCAAGATTCCCGTATTTTGCAGGTGGGAAAAAGATCGGATTTATATTTTTCGCCTTCTCTGAGAATGCTGGATTTGGGCAATACCCTTCTTTTACCGGGTCTGATTAACAGCCACTGTCATTTGGATTTTACTCTTTTCAAAAGCAAAGTGAAGTACCAAGGCGGGTTTCGCGAGTGGCTGCGGCAAATGGCGGTCAAAAGCCGCGCGACCACACCGGCTGAATTCAAAAAGTCTATCCAGAGCGGCACCAAACAAAGTCTGGCTTTTGGAACTACCACTCTCTGTGATGTGGCCAGCAGTTGGGAAAGTTATCCTTTGCTGCGGAAATCGGATCTGAGGTCTTTTGTTTTCTTCGAAATGATCGATATGGCCCAGCCTTCAACCGAAAAGTACTGGAAAATTTTTCAGCAAAGATTAAAAAGCCTTCTTCGTCAGGCTCCCTCCACCGATACTTGCGGATGGGGGTTGAGTCCGCATACGCCTTTCACGGTTTCCAAAGAACTTTTCCAGTTATCGAAAGATTTCTTAACTCATCACCGAGATGTTCTTACCACCATTCATGTGGCCGAGAGCCGGGAAGAATCGCGTTATTTTAAGAGCGGATCCGGGCCTATGGCTGACCGGATCAAAGTTTTAAATCCCAGTTGGACTATTCCGCACTCGACGACGCCGGTCCAATATTTGAGCCAGAATGGCTGGATGCCGAAATTGAATCTGGGTGTCCATTTAAACGAGGTAAACGCCCAAGATTTAAAATCGCTGGCCAAAAATCGAATCGCCGTGGTCCACTGCCCCGGGAGTCACGCTTATTTTGACCATAAATTATTTCCCTACGGTCGAATGAAGAAAATGAAGATTCTGGTTTGTCTGGGTACGGACAGTTTGGCCAGCAACCAATCATTGTCTCTTTTCCGCGAGATGCGATTGTTTCAAAAAAAATATCCTGAAGTTTCTTCCCAAGAGGTTCTTTCTTTGGTGACGGTAAAACCGGCGCAGGCTTTGGGCCGGGGCGCCGAATTGGGCCGGGTGAAGCCGGGGTATTTGGCGGATTTTATCGGTATACCGATGCCTCAATCGAGACGAAAGAAAGAAAATCTATACGACTATGTGGTGAATTATAAAAAGCCGGTTTCTTTTTCCATGATCAATGGAGAATCCAAACTTCGATTAGCCGAAACCCGGCGTTAATTCGATTTGTCCCCGCTCATCCGATAAGCTTGAACGGCTTTGCGGGCGTCCAGGGTCGGGGTCAGCGCGAGAATGGTGACCAATCCAGTTTCCGAATTTTCCTGCCACCAACCATAAGCGATTTTGGCTTTAGCGTGTCCCTGAACCTCGAAAATTTCAACCTGGCAGTTCCACCAAGTGTTATCGCCATTGCTTTCCTCTACCAAGACGCTTTGAACATGGGTGACGGTGCAATTATGGTTTTCGTGAATGCTTTGTTTTAAGGCTTCAATTAGGTTGTGGGGGCGCTGAACCATAAAATACCTTCGCTTTTATTTGATATTACATTTTTTATGCGGTCTATGGGTTTTTACTCCTAGAAGTAGTGAATAGGCTTTAAAACTGTGGTTTTTAGGGCCTTTCGTTCTTGACAGACCTCTCAAAAACCCTATAATTCAGGCCCTTGTAAAAAAAGCCCCCTTGTTTTGGAGGAGGCCAGCCGTTTGATTGATAAAGAAGGATTAGGAAAAGAAAATGCAAAAGACTTATTTGCCGACGACAAAAGACATTCTGCGCAAATGGTGGATCGTGGATGCGAAAGATCAGGTGTTAGGCCGCCTGACTTCTCAAGTCGCCGCTATTCTCCGCGGAAAGCATAAGACGACTTTTACCCCTCATGTGGAAAACGGGGATCATGTGGTCATCATCAACGCGGAAAAGATTGTTCTCACGGGCAAGAAATGGGATACCAAAGCCCATCACCGCACTTCGGGCCGTCCGGGTGGATTATCAACCGAGCATTACAAACAGCTTCGTTTAACCAAACCGGAAAGAATTTTGGAATACGCCATCAAGGGTATGCTTCCTAAAACCTCTCAAGGCGACCATATGTTTGGCCGGGTGAATATTTATAAGGGCGAAACCCACCCTCATGCCGCTCAAAAGCCTGAGCCTTTAACCCTGAAGTACAACGCTAAAAGAGGAGTCAATTAATGGCGGCTGCTAAAGAACAATTTATCGCTACTGGCCGTCGGAAAACTTCCGTGGCCCGTGTTATTTTAAGACCGGGAAAAGGCAACTTTACGGTTAATGGTTTGCCGATTGAAAAATTTTTCCCTGATCAAAAATTGCCGGTTGTCAAATCTCCTTTGGAGATCGTTTCTGCTTTGGGTAAATATGATGTGTTCGCCAACCTTACGGGCGGCGGAGTAACGGGACAGGCGGAGGCCATGCGCCACGGTATAGCCCGCGCCTTGACGAAAATTGACTCTGAGTTGAGAGCTCCTTTGAAGGCTGCTGGTTTCTTAACCCGCGATCCGCGTATGGTTGAAAGAAAAAAATACGGGCGCAAGAAGGCCCGCAGACGCTTCCAGTTCTCGAAACGTTAATCGAGAAAAGGATTTTCCAATCCCACGTTCCGCAAGGTGCGTGGGATTTTTTATTTCCACTAAAATTTTTAAATGGATTCAAACCCTCGTGAATCACAAACCGCAAACTACTCCAAAGCTGGCCGTGAATGCCGTGGTTTTTAACGAAGGAAAAGAAGTGCTCTTAGCCAAGCGCACGGACAACGGTCTTTGGTGCATCCCCGGTGGTCATGTGGATTTGGGGGAGACGTTGGTTCAAGCTTGTCTTCGGGAACTGAAAGAAGAGACGGGTTTAACAGGCGAAGTGATCCGGTTGGTGGGGATTTATTCGGATCCGAAAAACTCGCTTCACATCGCTCAGGGGCCCGAGTGGCACACGATTCGGACGTCGTTTTTATGTAAAATTATCGGTGGTACAATCACCCCGAGCGAAGAAACGAGTGAGATTCAATATTTTGACGTTCATCAGCTGCCGCAGTTGATCACGGATCACGCTCAAAGGGTTCGGGACGCTTACTCCGATTATCCCGCTGCGGTTATCGGATAGTTCATTCCATTAAAAAGAGGAAAAATATGGCTACTCGGAGCAAAAAAAAGAAGCCGGTCACTCGTCGAAAAGGGTTCCGTGAACCGGGTCAAAGTTCCAATCCTTATATCGCCAATGAGTTTAAAGAGCAGGATACCTGGCGGATGTTTAAGATCATGTCCGAATTTGTGGAGGGGTTTGAGGCGTTGCGCGACATTCGGCCGGCGGTGACGGTTTTCGGTTCGGCTCGTACTCAAGAAAACGATAAGGATTATCAGCTCGCCCGTCAAATTGGAGTCAGTTTATCCAAAAAAGGTTTCTCCATTATTACGGGCGGAGGGCCGGGTATTATGCAGGCGGCCAATCAAGGCGCCCATGAGGCGGGCGGCAAATCCGTAGGCTGTAATATCGAACTGCCCTTTGAGCAAAAATCCAATCCCTACGTTAATTTGCCGGTGGACTTTCACTATTTTTTTATCCGTAAGGTGATGTTTTTAAGATACACCTCCGCGGTGGTGGTCATGCCGGGCGGGTTTGGAACCATGGATGAATTTTTTGAGGTTTTGACCCTGGTGCAGACCCATAAGATCGACCCCTTTCCCATCATTCTGGTCGACCGCGAATTCTGGCAGGGCGGATTAGATTGGATTAAAAAGTCCCTTTTGGGAAACAAGTATATTGATCCGGATGATTTGAAAATCTTTCAACTGGCGGATACGCCTGAAGAAGTTACCAAAATCGTCACGCACTACTATAAATACAAAAAGCTTTTATAGGCTCTTATGCTAAAAACGCTGATCTTTATTTTGCTGGGTCTTGGCCGGGCTTCCAACGTCTATTCGGCGCCGTCGTTTAATTATTTGGATTTATCCAAAGTGGTGAATCGGGGCGTAACCGAGTCCTTTGATGATTCCGCCGTGAAAGTTCAGGATCTACAGGAAAAAATCGCGTTTAAAAATATTCCCGTGGGGCTTCAAACTTTTCGGGGCATTCCTTTTCAAATTTTGGACCCTGCCCAGAACAACGGCCGTTCTTATGTTGTCTTAAAGGGCCATCATCAAGCTGAATTTCCCGAAGCCGTTTCCATACCCGCAGGGCATTTAAAAGCCGCGGAACTTTATTTTCTTCACACCTGCCGGTGGGGCGGAACGGCACCCGATATCAAAGTTGCTGAATATGACGTGGTTTATGACGACGGCCAGGTGGTGGTGATTCCTTTACATGTGGGCGCGGAGATCAGCAATTTTTGGTACGCGGATGACACATCGGCCAGCTTTATCGCCTGGTGGAATCAATACAAAAACGCGGACATGGGGATCAATCTGTTTCCCTGGAAAAATCCACGGCCTGATGTGCCAATTCAGTCCATTATTTTTAAATCAGCGTCCAAAATGCCTATTCCGATTCTTTTCGCGGTTACGGCTTCAAACCAGGAAGCGCCTATTTCTGCGGTTTCTCCCAAACCCGAAAAAACTGTTCAAACTGACACTTCCCATTGGGATATTTTTACTGCCGCCAGCTCTTCCGTTCAAGGGACGGTGTTGGATATGAGTTCTCTTTTGGAAGCTCCGGCGGGCAAGCATGGGGTTTTAAAAGCGGATTACGAGAAACTGGTTTTTGCCGATGGAACACCGGCTCGGTTTTGGGGCTCTGTTTTGAGCGACGGTTGGCCAAACTTTACACCAGCGCAAGAGGCGCAGGTGGCGGACCGCTTAGCGAGTTCGGGTTCTAATTTGGCGGCTGTTGATCTTTCCAAAATCTCTTCGGTGCCCCAGGTTTTGTCGGGGTTAATTGAATCTTTAAAAACGAAGGGCATTTATGCCTATCTGATTAATCCTAATAAGCTGGTTTTACCCCCGGCGCTCGCCAATGACCCTGCGGTTATTTCGGATGGAATTTTAACCCTGGGACAGGCGGTTTGGAACAAACCGGCGGCGGACACCCTGTTGCCGCTGGCTTTTAAAGACGACCCCATGACCCTTCATCCCGATAAAAGTCTTCCGGCTCAATTATCCTGGGTAAGGCCTCTCGGTGTTCCCTACGGCATTTTTTGGCAGGACAGCCGTCCCAACGAATATTTATCCGAAGCGCCTTTGCTCATGGCGTCCTATGGGCTCTTTGAAAACTGGGCCGCGGTTTTGGGCATGAACGTTTCCGAATCGGACTGGGCGAATGAAGTGGAAATGGACGGTGATTTATCCAACAAGCCGTCTTTGTGGCTTCAATGGCCCATCGCGGCGCTGGTTTATTTACGGGGCGATTTGAAACAGGGACAGTTATTTGTGCTGAAAACCCAGGATCCCTCCGAATTAAGCGCGGTGAATCAATTAAAAGTACTGGCTCATCGTTCGGGGTTTAATCCTGGACATCATCGATTGACCACCGATCCCATGGGGGAAGTGGGGCTGAAGCTTAAGGTGCCGGATCAAAGTTTCACCACTGATAGTAAACAAATCAATTGGCGCGGTAATATCGGCGTGGTTCAAGTCGAGAGCGCCCGATTTCAGGCGTTTATCGGTTTTTTGGGGAATCGAAAATGGAATAATGAAGCCTGGTCCGTGGAAACCCCCAATTTGTTCGCTTCGCTTTGCGTGGTTTCTTTGATCGACGAACCCTTGTCCACCTCGAGTCATTTATTGGTATCGGGAGTGACCCGCATGGAAAATTCGGGAATGATTTACAACCAAGCTAAAACGAAGCTTTTTGATCAAGGCAAACCGCCCGTGCTGGTGGAACGCTTGACCGCGAAAATCATACTGAAAAGATTCCGTAAGGACACGAAGCTGAAGGTGAGAGGGTTGGATGCGAATGGAAAAGTGGTCAAGACGAGAATTCCCTCAAAGTGGTCCAAGAACAATTGGATTATTTCCTGGGTCCCTTCCATTTCCTATCTGGAAATTTACCGCTAAGCACCCCACTTGAATAAATTGAAAAGCTTTGTAATATTTGAATTGTGCGATAATATTCTTGATAACTAAATTCATCAATGTTGAGGACTTTTTATGAGCGATTCTAACCAACCCAATAAACGAAAGCATAACCGCATAAAATTTGATGGTGATATCAGCATTCATCCGGTGATGCAGTCACTGTCGGGCAATATACTGGAAGTTACCCAAAAGGCCATCCGGGCCAAGGGCGGGGATATCAGCGAAGGAGGTATTCGTCTGGAGCTGGGGGATACCAATTCTCCCAATGATATATTCAAGGTTCATTTTAAAATTCAATCTTCCGAATCGGTGGAGGCTTACGCCAAACTGGTCTGGAAAAGCGGCACGACCTGCGGTCTTCAATTTCTCGTTTTGGATGAAAGTTCCCGCGAGCAAATCAAAAATCACGTTGAGAAGAAAAAAAGCTGATTTTTTGTCCGATTAGTTACTGCTGGCATTTGAAATTCATTTATACGACAATTCCTCCCGCTTCTCTTTACCCGTTATCCCGTTAGAACCGATATGGGAAAAAGGCTTAATTTCATCCTATTTTTTGGAAGCCATGAAAAAGACTTATCAAGATATCAATGAGGAACAACGGGAAGCGGTTTTTCATAACGCCGGGCCGGCGCTGATTTTAGCCGGCGCCGGCTCCGGTAAAACCCGGGTAGTCACCTACCGCATCATTCGTCTCATTGATGAAATGAAAATTGCCCCGTTCAATATTCTGGCGGTCACCTTTACCAACAAAGCGGCGCAATCCATGAGGGATAGGGTCGCGGACATCGGCGGGCGGGGCAAAGCCAAAGACATCTTTATCGGCACTTTTCACGCGCTCTGCTTGCAAATCCTCAAACTTCACGCGGACAAGCTGGGCTACCAGCCGGGTTTTACCATTTATGACGATTCGGATCAGCAGGGTCTGATTAAAGAATGTTTGTGGGATTTGAAGTGGGATGAAAAGCTGGTTAATCCCCGGGCGGTTCACTCTTACATCAGCGCCGCCAAGAACGAGCTCAAAACGCCGAAAGACTATGAGGAAATGGTTGCCGGGATCTTTATGGAAAAGGTAGCGCAAATTTACCCGCGCTATCAAACCAAACTCAAACAAAACAACGGCATGGATTTTGACGATCTTCTCTTTAACGCTGTCACCCTGTTGAAGCAATATCCGGATATTTTGGAAGGCTACCGCGCCCGGTTTAAATATATTTCGGTCGATGAGTATCAGGATATTAATACCTCCCAGTATCAGCTGATCTCCATGATCGCCCATCCCCTGAACAACCTTTGTGTGGTCGGTGACCCGGATCAGTCCATCTACGGCTGGCGGGGAGCGGATATCCGCAACATTCTGCGCTTCGAGCAGGACTTTCCCGGCGCCAAAACCTTTAAACTTCAGCAAAACTACCGTTCCACCAAGTCCATCATTCAGGCCGCCCAGGCGGTCATCCGCAATAATTCCCAGCGTAAAGAAAAAGAACTTTTCTCGATGCGGGAAATGGGTGAAACGCCCATTTATTACCAGGCCGAGGATGATAAAGAGGAAGCGGAGTTTGTGCTTAAGACCATTTATGAACGGCTGGGCCAGCCGGGCCGGGCTTTCCGCCATGTGGCCATTTTGTACCGCACCAACGCCCAGTCCCGGGTGCTGGAGGACGCCTGCCGCCGCCACAACATCCCTTATATTATCGTGGGGGGGCTGAAGTTTTATGACCGAAAAGAAGTGAAAGACATGCTGGCTTATTTTCACGTCATGGCGAACCCGAAAGATTCCGTAAGTCTGCGCCGTATGATTAACATTCCCATCCGGGGTATCGGCAGCGGCACGGTTGAAAAACTGGAAGAAGCGGCCAAAAGGCTGGATGTCACCATGCTGGACGCGGCCCGGCAGTCCTCTTTGAACGGCGACTTTCCCAAGAAAACTACCCAGGCTCTGGCTACCTTCGTCAATATGATGGATGAACTCATCGCGTTAAAAGAGACTCTCCTGCCGTCCCAGTTTGTCAAAGCGGTTTTGGAACGGTCCGGCTATTTGACGGACCTGGCCGCCGATGACACTTCCGAATCCAAAATGAGAATTGAAAACTTAAAAGAACTGGTCAACTCCGTGGCGGATTACGAATCGACCGCTGAAACGCCATCGCTCGAAGGCTATCTGGATCAGGTCTCGCTGGTGGCCGATGTGGACAAGCTGGAAGACAAAAGAAACTGCGTGACGCTGATGACCATGCACAACGCGAAGGGGTTGGAATATCCCATCGTGTTTATTACCGGCATGGAAGAGGGATTGTTTCCCCATAACAATTCCATCGATGAGGACAACGAGGTGCAGGAAGAACGCCGTCTTTGCTATGTGGGCCTTACTCGGGCCATGGATATTCTTTATTTAACCGGCGCCGCCTGCCGCTATGTTTATGGCACGGCCCAATGGCGCGCCCCGTCCCGGTTCCTGTCCGAGATTCCCAAAGATATGATTCAATTTACCGGCAAAGCCGCGGGTATTGCGGCCACGCAAGGTGGCCTTTATGAAGTGGCAAACGCCAAGAAAAAAGAATTCGACGAACTTAAAGATCCCGAGTGGGACGACAGCGAACCGGTCATGGCACCCTATGGTTTGGGCGACACCGTGAAGCATGCCAAGTTTGGCCGGGGAATGGTGCTGGGGCTGATGGGCTCGGGTGAGGATTTAAAGGTGACAGTTTCCTTTCCCAATCACGGTAAAAAGCAACTTTTGGCGAAACTCGCAAACTTGGAAAAAATCGAATAAATCTCGAAAACTTTACACAAAAATCAGTATATTTTTTGTGAATTGTTATATGCTGTTTTTGTTGTCGTGAATTTTATTCTATTTTTGGATTGGTTTTTTTGCGCAAAGGTACCGAAAGTAAAATCATCCAATTTTTTTATTTCGCGGCTGTTTTTTGCGCGATTGGAATGACATGTCTTTTGGTTCAAACCCAACCCGCAATGGCGCAATGCGCGCCGAATCAACAATCCGTCAATATCGACAGTGCTTCTTCCTATTCATCCAACGGCGCTTTGGTTACATCCGTTTCTACCCCCGTTTTTTCCACCAGTCCCAGTGTTTCCAATACGCTTCTTGTTCTCCAAGTGCAGGTAGGGGATAACGCCCATACGGTTTCCTCAGCCACGTATAACGGTGCGGCTTTGACCCGGGTGGTTAAGAACGAAAGTTTTACTGTGGGGGACGGGATGGAGATCTGGTATTTGCAAAGCCCCCTTGCCGGTACCCACAACCTAGTCGTGAATTATTCGGGCAGTTGTACAACCCACTTCGGGGCGGTCTTTTATGACGGGGTGAACCCAAGCACTCCCATCGGTGGATCTCATATTTGGGAATCGCAAGGAGCCGCTCTCAACCAAACCGCTAGTTTGGCTACTTCTGGAAATTATTCCGTGATCTCTTGCTTTTGTGATATGGGAAATACAACGTCGGTTAGTTCCAGCAGTCCTCAAACCCAGCGTTGGGTGGCCAATGACAATGACACGACCTATGGGGACGATCAGTTCACCGGTTTACAAAACACCTACGATATGACCTACACTTTTGGTGCCTCTGTAGCAGCGGCGATCGAAGGGATTGAAATAATATCCTACTGTAACGGTTATGTTCCGCCCACTCTTACACCCACACCTTCTTTTACCCCGACCAGTACGAACACGCCTACTAATACACCCACCAATACACCTACTAATTCGCCTACCAGTACAGTAACCAATACCCCCACCAATACGCCCACCAGCACCCCCACTAAAACGCCCACCAATACGCCTACCATCACGTCCACCAATACCGTTACCAATACACCTACCAATACCCCTACTAAAACGCCCACCAATACCCCTACCAATACCAAAACCTTTACTCCTACGAATACTGTTACTAATACTCCAACGATTACCAGTACCCCCACCATTACTAATACGCCTACAATTACTAGTACGCCTACAATCACCAACACACCCACTAATTCCGCCACGTATACAGCCACGAATACGATTACCAATACCAAAACATTTACCCCGACTTCAACCGTGACAAACACACCCACCATTACCCCGACCTATACGATTACGAATACCTTTACCAATTCACCCACTTCTACCATAACCAATACGCCAACCAATACGCCAACCAATACGTCCACGAACACTATTACCAATACACCCACCATTACTCCGACCAGCACCATGACCAATACACCAACAAGTACCCCAACCAATACGGTTACGAACACAGTTACAAATACATTTACTGTTACGTCAACCAATACCCCGACGAATACTCCTACGATTACGAATACATCCACTATTACCAATACATCCACCAATACACCTACCAATACTCCAACCAACACCATTACGCCGACATTTACATCCACGAATACCCCTACAATTACTTACACGCCCACTTGGACGCCTACTTGCGGTCATACCCAACTTTCTCTGGCCTATGAAAATTCCACCTTTTATTCCTCGGGTACGACCCTGGTTTCTGCCGTGACCATTACCTTTCAAGCCTTTACGGGTTATGTTCTCAATCCCATGATTTTGGTTCAGGCTGAAATGAGCAATATCAACGCCGATATCTCGAGCGCCACTTACAATGGAACGGCTCTTTCCGAGGCCCAGTATTTCAATAGTACGGTCGGTACCACCAACCACGCCTTGACGGATTGGTATTTGATCGGAGTGTCCCCGGGAACCAATCAATTAATCGTTAACTTCTCGATCGCCACGGAGGTTCATTTGGGCGTGATTAGTTATGGAGGCGTTTACGCTGTCCATCCGCTGGGAGCTGTGGCCAATATTGCCAATGGGGCTTCGGCCGCCCAGACCATCAGCATTACGACCAATTCGGACAACAGCGTTATCGCCTCTATATGTGACGTGGGAGGTACCGGCACAAATATAAGCGTTGGAACGAACCAGAACCAACGATGGATCACAAACGATGTCAACACCACCGAAGGGGATGACCTTTTGGCGGGTTTGGCGGGTACTTACAACCTGGTTTATAGTTTGACGAATGGCGGCAGTCCTAGCGCCCAAGTTTCGGCGCTTCAGGCCATTGAAATAAGGGCCTATCCCTGCGGTTATAACCCACCCACCCTTACTTTTACGCCAACGTTTACCTCGACGAATACACCGACCAACACCCCCACGAACACGATTACCAATACTCCGACAAAAACACCGACGAACACCGTGACCAACACCGTCACCAATACGCCTACTAACACGCCCACAAATACGGTGACTAATACAGTTACGAATACGCCAACGAACACCCCGACGAGTACCCCTACAAGCACGATTACCAATACGCCAACGAACACTCCGACGAATACGCCTACAAGTACGATCACCAATACGCCGACGAATACCCCGACCAATACACCCACGAACACGATTACCAATACGCCTACTAATACGCCCACAAATACGGTGACTAATACAGTTACGAATACGCCAACGAACACTCTGACGAGTACGCCTACAAGCACGATTACCAATACGCCAACGAACACTCCGACGAATACACCTACAAGTACGATCACCAATACGCCGACGAATACCCCGACCAACACACCCACGAACACACCGACCAATACCCCCACGAGCACGCCAACAAATACACTGACGAATACCCCGACCAATACGGTCACCAATACTTCAACCAACACTATCACGGATACGCCGACGAACACTCCTACCAACACCGCCACGAGCACCGCTACAAATACTCCGACTAATACAGTGACAAATACGGCTACGGATACCTTCACTAATACCCCAACCAATACTTCCACCAATTCACCGACCTATACCCCCACTAACACTCCTACGAACACCTCGACGTATACACCGACGAACACGCTTACCCCGACTTTGACCGCGACCAATTCTGCCACCAATACCATCACCAACACTCCGACCATCACCCCTACTTCGACCTCTACCAACACGCCGACCAATTCACCCACTTGGACACAGACAGTCGTATCGACTATCACTGAAACTTTTACACCGACCATCCCCACCGGAATCGTGGTTTTCCCCAATCCCTACAACCCTGATACGGCGATTCGAGGAACGGTTAAAATTACAGGAATGCCTTTTGGATCCATTTTCAATGTATTTACCGTGTCTGGTGAAATTGTCAGAAGCCAGACTGCCGGCAACGGAGTGAACGGCTGGACCGAGTGGGATGGAAAGAACAACGTGGGCCAGATAGCGGCTACCGGCATTTATTACTATGTAGTCCGCTTAGGAAACGAAACTCTGGCCAAAGGTGCCCTGATCATTAGGCGGGGGACCAACTAAGTGAGAAACAAACAATTTATTTATTTGTTTTTAGCGGTTCTAACCGCTATGCCCCATTTGGTTTTGGCCCAGGCGGGTTATACCAGCGCCAATTTTCTTAAGATCGGAATGGGCGCCCGGGCTTCCGGCATGGCGGACAGCTTTTCAGCCGTATCGGATGATGCTACGGCTATTTATTGGAATCCGGCTGGTTTATACCAGGCCGAGGGAACTCAAATTTCCCTGACCCATAATATTTGGCTTCAGGGGGTCAATATTGACTTCATCGCCTTATCCCAAAACCTGGGAACCGGCGGGGCTATTGGTTTTGGGTTTACCACGTTAAGCCTGCAATCTTTTACATCCACTTTGGAGGACAACTCGGGTGACTTTGGCGGTTATGGCCCGCAGGTTACCGCGGGGGATTGGGCCCTTACCGGGGGTTATTCCAACCTGTTAAGCCGGTTTGTTCCGGACAATTTGTTTCAAAACACCCTCGTCGGTGTCAGTGTCAATATCATTGGACAAAATGAAGCCGGTCCAACGGGTTCGGCTTTTTCTTTTAATGGCGGCGTCATCCAGCAATTCCCCGACAAAAATATTTCGTTGGCTTTGGAAGTTGACAACTTGGGGACGCAAATTCAAGAACGGGATGAACCGTTCAATTTCACGGTTGCCGCCGCCTGGTATCATTACCACAACTTTAACCAGGACGACAAATTGACCCTTGCCGCGGATTTGGATGTGGAAAGCGATACGGGTTTACAACCCAGTTTCGGCAGTGAATACCGTCTGCCGCTGGACCGGAGCGATGTCGGCTTTTTGCGGGCGGGCGCAAGAACTACGGATAATGAGTTTGGTCTTTCCTTTATTACTCTGGGCTGTGGATTAGAACATGACTTTTCCGGTTTTGTGGCGGACCTGGATTACGCTTATGTGCCTTACGGAACCTTGGGGCCGACCCATCGTATTTCGCTGGCGGTGAAGCTGGGTCAGGAAAAGAAAATCAAGGCAAAGATATCCGCGCCCGACCGGTTTAACCTCGATACGCCCAGCGTTAAAATAAATCTCAAGAGCAACTCGGATGATCCAGTGTCGGTTTGGGCTTTGGATATTAAAGACTCCCAGGGCCGATTGGTTCTGGAGGTCAAGGGTAAAGGCGAACCGCCACCAACTTATGACTGGAACGGAACAAACGCCGAGGGTGTTCTGGTGTCCGCCGGCGTTTACAACGCGAAACTTAACGTGAAAGATACCGGGGACCGCAAAGCTTCGACCGATACGGTTTACTTTAAAGCTGTCGCGCCGCTCTCCTTAGAAAACGTCCAATGGGCATTGTCCAGTGATGCCGTATTCCTTAACGCTCAGGCGGCGCTATTACCCGCCTGTAAAACCTATCTCACGACTATGACCGGCAATTTGAAAAAGTTTTTCACCAATTTCGGCGTGGAAGTACAGGGTCATACGGACAACAATCCCTGCCATATCGGGCCCCATTGCAAGTTCGCGAATAACCAGCTTCTGTCCGAGGCGCGGGCCGCGTCAGTTAAAGATTTCCTCGTTGAGTTGGGTTTGAAACCCGAGGATGTGGTGACAAAAGGCTACGCGGATACCATGCCGGTATCTGATAACTCGACCCCTGAGGGAAAATCGAAGAACCGCCGGATTGAGATTAAAATCATACCCCGTCTAAAAGCCACAGCCGAAACCGTCACCAACGCGGGCATTTTCCTTTTGATTGAAGGTCAGCCCCAAATGGCCTTGCAGTTGTTCCTGAGCGTTATCGACCATGATCCGGACAAGGTTGAACCTTACCGCTTGTTGGTTAATTGCTTTCAGTCAATGGGCGACACGGCGGAAGCCGAAAAGGCCAACGCGGTCGCGTTGAAATTTGGCGGCGCGATGCCTTTGCCCCTAGAACCTGTCTCGGTCCTGTCCACGGTGCCCGCGGGGACTTTGACCACTGAACCAAACACGGCTCCTGCGGCCGTTCCGACTATAACCTCAGACACGGCGTCAGCTACGGCTGTTGTTACGCCTGTCGCTACTCCTAAAACCTCTGTTACGGCAACACCTACCGCGACTCCCGTTATCACGCCCGAACCTTCGGTCACCGTGACACCCACCGCTTCACCCGCTTACACCGGCAAGTCCTGGGTACAATAAAATTCAAAAGATCCAATGGACTTCTACCGGCTAAAATATTGAGCTTTTAGGCCTCTTCTGGCAATATATGCCTCCTTATAACCCCTGGAGAAACTCATGGCCTTATCTGAAAAAGACGTCCAATATGTCGCCAAACTCGCCCGCCTGGAAGTCACCGAACAGGAAGTGGCCAAATACACCCAGCAGTTGGGCAATATTCTGGGCTATATCGAAGAAATGGGTAAGCTGGATACGGCCAATGTGGAACCCTTGACCCACCCCCTCGATATGAAAAATGTGTTCCGTGAAGACGTTGTGAAGCCTTCTTTGACCCAGGCCGAAGTTCTTTCCAACGGGCCCGAAGTTCAAAGCGGCCATTTTAAAGTTCCGAAGATCATGTAGGCCCTATGGAACTCTATCAAAAAACAATTCATGAAATCGCTTCTGACCTGAAAGCCAAAAAAGTTTCCTCCGTGGAACTCACTAAGGCCACCATGGCGCATCTCAAAGCGGTTGAACCCAAGGTTCAATCCTTTATCACGGTCACCGAAGAAGTCGCGTTGGCCCAGGCCGCCGAAGCGGATAAAAGACTCGCTTCGGGCAGCAACCTTACCCCTTTAACCGGAGTTCCTCTCGGTATTAAAGACCTGCTTTGTACCAAGGGCGTTCAAACGACCTGCGCTTCCAAAATGCTCGAAGGTTTCAAACCGCCTTATAACGCCACTGTGGTGGAACGGCTCAATGCCGCCGGGGCGATCATGGTGGGGAAGACCAACATGGACGAGTTTGCCATGGGTTCTTCCACCGAAACTTCCTATTACCAGAAAACCAAAAATCCCTGGAACCTCAGCTGTGTTCCGGGCGGCTCTTCGGGCGGCTCCGCTTCCTGCGTTTCGGCGGATCAGGCTTTTGGCTCGCTGGGCTCCGATACCGGCGGTTCGATCCGCCAGCCCGCGGCGCTTTGCGGCATTGTGGGGCTCAAGCCTACCTATGGCCGGGTTTCCCGTTATGGTTTAATCGCTTTCGCTTCTTCCCTCGATCAGATCGGTCCGATGACCAAAGATGTGGAAGACTGCGCTTTGATGATGAACGTGATCGCGGGTCACGATGAAAAAGATTCCACCTCGGCTAATGTGGCTGTGCCCGATTACACCGTCGAAATGAAAAAGTCGATCAAGGGTTTAAAGATCGGTATCCCGAAAGAATTTTTCCCCGAAGGTATGAATCCGGAAGTGACCGAAGCGACCAAAAAGGCCATAGAGCAACTCAAAAGCCTCGGCTCTGAAGTGCATGAAATCTCTTTGCCCCATTCGCCTTACAGTTTGGCGGCCTACTATGTGCTAGCCCCTTCGGAAGCTTCTTCCAACCTGGCCCGCTATGATGGTGTGCGCTATGGGTTAAGAGTGCCGGGTGAGAACATTGTGGAAATGTATTCCAAGACCCGTGCCGCCGGTTTTGGGCCGGAAGTGAAACGCCGCATTATGCTGGGCACTTACGCTTTATCGTCCGGCTATTACGACGCTTACTATTTGAAAGCGTTGAAGGTTCGCCGTCTGATCAAACAGGATTATGATCAGGCTTTTGAAAAGGTGGATGTGATTGTGACTCCGACGGTTCCGAACCCCGCCTTTAAGTTTGGCGAAAAGACTGATAATCCCTTGACCATGTACCTGGAAGACATCTTTACCATTTCCATCAATATCGCGGGGGTTCCGGCCCTGTCCTTACCCTGTGGTTTATCCAAGACGGACCTGCCCATCGGCCTTCAGATTATCGGCAAACCTTTTGACGAGGGAACCCTCTTAAAAGCGGCTTACGCTTATGAACAGTCCACCGACTGGCACAGGCGCAAACCAACACTCAAGGAAAGCTAATAAAGTTAGGAGTTAGGAGTGGGGAGTTAGAAGTTAACTTCTCACTTCGAACTACTCACTTCTAACTAGGAGCGAATATGCCTTTTGAAGATTATGAGCCCGTAATCGGCCTGGAAGTTCATTGCGAACTCAAAACAGCCACCAAGCTTTTTTGCGGCTGTCCAACCACTTTTGGCAACGAAGCCAACACGCAGGTTTGCCCGGTTTGTCTGGGCTTGCCCGGCACCTTACCGGTGATGAACGGCAAAGCGGTAGAGTTTGCCGTCAAGATCGGCCATTCACTGAATTGCACAATCGCCTCTTATTCCAAAATGGACCGCAAGAACTACTACTATCCCGATCTGCCCAAAGCCTATCAGGTTTCCCAGTACGACAAACCGCTGAACTATGGCGGTTACTTGGATATCGTAACGAAAGAAGGCACCAAACGTATCGGTGTCACCCGCGCTCACTTGGAAGAAGACGCGGGTAAACTGGTTCACGCCGGCGGTAAATCAGGCCGGTTGGATTCTTCCGACTATTCTCTGGCCGATTACAACCGTGGCGGTATTCCGCTCGTCGAAATTGTTTCCGAACCGGATATCCGCAGTTCGGATGAAGCCCATGCTTACCTGACCGCCCTGAAAAGCATTTTGCTTTATATCGACGTTTCGGACTGCAATATGGAAGAAGGTTCTTTGCGCTGTGACGCCAACGTTTCCATCCGCAAAAAAGGCACTGAGAAATTCGGCACCCGCACTGAAATCAAAAACATGAATAGCTTCAAGTTTGTGAAGCAAGCCATTGAATACGAAATCAAACGCCAGGCCGGCGTGCTGGATAAGGGCGAAAGAGTTATTCAAGAATCCCGCCTCTGGGATGTGACCGAAAACAAAACCAAATCCATGCGTTCCAAAGAAGAAGCGCATGATTACCGCTATTTCCCTGAACCCGATCTGGTGCCGATTATTCTGGACCCGGCTTATGTTCAAAAACTGAAAGTTGAATTGCCTGAATTGCCCGGCGCAAAGCGCGCCCGGTTTGAGACAGACTTTGGTTTGACGCCTTATGACGCAGGCGTTTTGACGTCCGAACAGGAACTGGGCAAGTGGTTTGAAGTGGGCGCCAAGCTGACCAAGAATCCCAAAGGTTTCGCCAATTGGGTGATGGGCGATATGGCCGCCCAGATGAAAGAACAGGAAAAAGAACTTAAAGACCTCAAATTTGACCAAAAGAAACTGGCGGAGCTGGTCGACATCATTGACGCGGGAACGATTAATTCTAAACAGGCGAAAGAAGTTTTCTTGGAACTGTTCAACGAAGGCGTTTCGCCTGCCGAAGTGGTGAAATCCAAAGGCATGGCCCAAGTGTCCGATCCCAAAGCCATTGAAGCTGTAGTCGGCAAAGTTTTGGACGAAAATCCTAACGTGGTAGTTGATTACATGGGCGGCAAACAGGGCGTTATCGGATTCCTAGTCGGCAAAGTTATGCAGGCTAGCCAGGGCAAGGCCAATCCCAAGATGGTAAATGAGATCATTAAAAAGAAGCTGGATTCGTAAACCTCATGAGTCCTGTTGGTTTTGGCCCGTCCGATATTAACAATCCCCGTAATGTGCAGTGGGGCATGGTGCCCGAAAGCTTTTGGCTGACCAAGGTTTTGATTTTTGATTTTGACTGGATCGCGCGGGAAGTTTCTCAAGCCCAACACCCTATGCCGGATCATGAAAGCCTCAGTTCTTCCATCGCCGGTCTTAAAGAAACTTTCCGTATTCTTCGTAGTTTTGAAATCCGTCTGGCCATGACCTCCAACTTAAAACTGGCGACGGTTATTGAAAGTTTGAGTCAATGGAATCTGGCGGAAGATTTTGACTGTATCCGCTGTGCTGAAGAACTGCCGTCGCTCAAACCCAGTCCCGATCTTCATATCAACGCGATGGAAACTTTGGGCATCCGGCCCTTTAAAGCGATCGCTTTGGAAACCGCCCCCGAAGGGGTGCAGGCGGCCCGTTACGCGGGTTTGTTTTGTGTCACAATGAGAGGACAAGGATTACACGCGGATTACGAACTGGATTCTTTTACGGGCGAACCCCTTATTTTCCTCCTGGAAAAAATTGATAGGGTCAAACGCAGGCAATTAGAGATCGGATAGTTAACGCTTTTGTAAGCCGCCCCAACTATTTTTATCTACCCCCATTGGAACTATTGCCCCAAATTGCTAACTTCATACCATTCTTAAATCACAGGGGGATTTTATGATCGCAACCAAAAGTTATGCCGCGCAGAAGGCCAAGGAAGCTCTGGGGCCTTTTTCCATCCAGCGACGGGAGCCGGGCGAACACGATGTTTTGATCGACATCGCCTATTGCGGTGTCTGTCATTCGGATATCCACCAGGCGAAGGATGAATGGGGCGGTTCGATTTTCCCTATGGTTCCGGGCCATGAGATCGCGGGTAAAGTCGCCAAGGTCGGCGCGGCGGTTAAAAAGTTCAAGGTAGGGGATTCAGTCGGGGTAGGTTGTTTTGTGGATTCCTGCCGCGAGTGCCCATCCTGCAAAGAGGGTTTGGAGCAATATTGCACCAACGGCATGAACGCCACTTACAACGGTTACGAAAAAGACAAAAAGACGCCGACCTACGGCGGTTATTCCACCCATATTACGGTGGATGAAAATTATGTGCTTCGCATTCCCTCCAGCATTCCGCTGGATAAAGCGGCGCCGCTTTTGTGCGCCGGCATCACCACCTATTCGCCTTTGCGCCAGTGGAAAATAAAAACGGGCGACAAAGTGGCGGTGGTGGGTTTGGGAGGGTTGGGCCACATGGGCGTAAAGCTGGCGGCGGCCATGGGCGCGGAAGTGACGGTGATCAGCACATCCGACAAAAAGAAGGATGACGCCTTGAAACTGGGCGCCAAACACTTTTTAAACTCCAAGGCTCCCGACGCGTTTAAAAATTACACGGGTCATTTTGATTTTATTTTGAATACAGTTTCAGCCAATATCGACTTCAATTCCTATTTGGCACTGCTGAAACGTGACGGAACGATGGTTCAGGTAGGCGCGCCCGATAAGCCCGTGCCGGTCCATGTCTTTTCACTCATCATGGGCCGCCGCCGTCTGGCCGGTTCCCTGATCGGCGGCATTAAGGAAACCCAGGAGATGCTGGATTTCTGCGGTGAAAAGGGATTGGGAGCGGACGTTGAAGTGATACCGATGAATAAAATTAACGAAGCTTATGAGCGCATGATTAAAGGCGACGTCCACTATCGCTTCGTCATCGACATCAATTCTTTAAAATAAAATTGGTTAACCTGGAACCGTAAATCGGTTGATCTTTTAAATTTCTCATAATAAGATACATACAAGCTTTGTATGTATCTTATTAGTTTTTTTCTAAAGGAGTTTCCCATGCGTACGGCAATCATTAATTTATCCCTTCCCAAAAGCCTGTTGGGGAAAGTGGACAAGGAAGCCCTCAAAGAAGACCGCAGCCGGTCCGAGTTAATGCGGGTCGCGGTTCAATCGTATTTGGATAGAAGAACGGCCTGGGACAAGATATTCGCTTATGGGGATCAACAAACCAAAAAGAGAAAGTTAAAACCTTCATCGGTAGAAGCGGCCATCGTTGAGGTTCGCAAACCGCATGCCGACAATCAATAAAACTTTTAAAGAGGTCGGTATAGTGCCGATTTCTATATTTTTATATTATTGTGAATCGGCACAATGAGGGTTGTTTTTGATACCAATGTCTGGATTTCAGGACTGGTATTTAAAGGCGAGGTCCGTAAAGTCATCCAAAAGGCTTTGGATGAAGAAGTCCGGCCTGTTATTTCCATCCCCCTGCTTCGGGAATTGGAAAAGGTGCTTTTAAGCTCTAAGATCGATTATTCGCCCATCGCGGCTGCCGAAACCCTTCACCAGATTCAAGAATTGTGTCTCTTAGTCCACCCCACCCAAAAAATCAGAGTCATCCACTCTGATCCGGCGGATAACCGGGTTTTGGAATGCGCTTTGGAAGGACAGGCGAATTTAATTGTCTCGGGCGACAAGCATTTGCTAGACCTTGGTGTTTTTCGGGGCATTCGGATTATAACGCCAAAACAGTTTTTAATCGAAACGGCCTAGGCAAAGATTCCGCCCCGGATAGCCTTTTGGGCGGCCCGGGCGGTCTTTAAAGCCTTATCCCCGCCGGTCACGGTCAGGTGGATTTCGTAATCCTCTCCGCCCTTGTACTTCACCTTAATGCCGGGCCCCAAAGCTTTCCAATCCTCCGCCAGGGGGTCGGGTTGTTGGGTTTTGGCCTTGGGAGTCTTTTGGTGATCAAAATCCTCTGGCTCGTTCACCTTATTGACCCATTGGACCAGCTTTTTGACTTGATCTACCGTTATTTCCTTTTTAATCATGGTGTCGATGAGCGTTCCCACATAATTTTGGTCTTCTAGAGGGATTAGGGCCAACAAATGGTTCTCGGTGATCCGGTATTTGGATGCCGATTTGTCCATTAAATGGACAAGAGCCTCCTCGGTATCGTAATTTTCACTCCGTCGCCTAAAAAGATTGCCCTGGGAGTCACAATTTGCGTCTAAATTCATGTGAATCCAATCCCTGTCGTTTTGGTCGATCAGCTTGGTTAACACCAAGGCGTTGTTAACCTTGCTTTTGGATACCCCTAATCGCTTGGAACCGCTGGAAAAAGAGGTGGTTATCGGGTTTGGTATTATTTTCACAGGAATGGTGAAACTTTCTTTTTACTTTTCCTGTTGGATAAAAAACACGCCGCTAACATATCACCTCAACAAGAAGATGTTTTAGTCCTGACTTTGAAGCGGGCCTTAAAGGGAAGTTGAAAAGGAGACGGAAATGGCTAAGCGTTATATGAAAGATGAACATTTTCAAGAACTCCTAACAAGTGTTCAGCAAATGGGTGACTACTTGAAAGGAAAGAAAGTTCAGGGAGTTCGAGTGAATTACAAGGCTAAACCCCTTACTTCCAGAGATGTTAAAGAAGTTCGTACAAAAGTCTTAAAAGTGACGCAAGAGACTTTCGCCCAAATCATCGGAGAAGGACTTGGAGCGGTACGCACATGGGAACAAGGAACACGCCATCCGGGTGGAGCGGCGACTAAGATTATTCGTTTAATGAAAGCCCACCCAGAACGCGCCAAGGAATTATTGTCGCTTTAACATCCGAAGGCGGATAACTCTAAATTGTTAGTTGAGGCGGATCGGCCTGAAAAAATAAAATTGATAAGTTGTTTGGAAAGCCCAACCTTTAGTTGGGCTTTGCTGTTTCTTCACACTTCGCGACCCAATCCATAATCTGCTGCTGATATTGCGTGGCTAAACTCGGAAAGTCCATGTGGTTCATGTTGGGCACGGGTAGCCATTGTTTGGGGTCTGCCGCGGCCTGATAAACCTGTTGGCCTAAAGCGAAGGGAATAATGGTGTCGGCTTCCCCGTGAATTTCCAGCAAGGGGCAGGTTCGTTGGGTGACATATTGGACGGTGTTGAACTGGTCGTGAATCATGAAGGGAAAAATCAGCAGCCAGGGATAGCGGAAGCGGCACACGTCATAAATGGAAGGGAAGGCTCCTTCTAAAATAAGCCCCGCGGGATGGGTTTGGGTGGCCAGTTCGGCGGCGACCGACGACCCTAAAGATTGTCCCCAGATAATGATGCTGTGTTCATCGATGCCCTTATCTTTGAGCCATTGGAAGGCCGACATGGCGTCTTCATCGACCGCTTTTTCGCTCAGGTCGCTTTTAGCCCCTTCGCTGTCACCATAAGCGCGGTAATCGAAGATCAGGGCGTCGAAGCCAAAATCGTAAAAAAGCTTGGAAACTTGGGATAACAGCGACAGGTTGGCGGCGTTGCCATGGCAGTACAAAAGCGTCGGACGGGCTTGGCCGTCTTCGTGGCGTATCCACCAGCCATCCAGCATTTGGCCTTCGGGGTTTTTAAACTTCACTTCCTCATAGTCCGTCAGACCAAATTTTTGGGGTGTGGTACCGTCGTTTTTGTGGGGAACGAACACCATGTTTTGTTGATCGGCGTAATAAGAAAATACAACCGTCAGATAAGCCGCCACTAACGGAATAAGAATAATGAGTAATTTTTTCACCAGAAAACTCCTAACATAAAATCAATTAACCACAGAGTTAACAGAGTACGACATAAGGAATTCTTTGAAAAACCAAAGATTTAACTCTGTGTAACTCCGGTAACTCTGTGGTGAAATTCCTTTTGGCAGTGGCTTTACATTTGGGCGCTAGGAACGGCTTCCCATACTTTTTCGGCTTTGCGAGGCAGACTATCCATGTGTTTGAGAAACAGCACGACCTGCCAAATTTGCTTATCCGTTAAAGAGTCGCTAAACGACGGCATACCGGTTAAGCGGACGCCATGTTTTACGTACCAGTAGATTTTGCCTTCGGGATCGTCGGAAACGCCATGACGGGCTAATTGGGGGGCGTGCTGAAAAAGGCCTGTGGCGATATTGGAAGCCTGAGCGTCGGACGCGCCATGGCATACCGCGCAATTGGTTTTGTAAATTTTAATGCCGGCGATGATGTTTTCATCATTTGCGGCGACAGGAACGGGATCGGTCGGCGCATCTCTTTTGATAGTCGCGCGAAGCGATGTGTGGGCGGCCCAGGTTTCAAGGGCGCCCGGCTTGGCATCCGCATTGGCCGGCACCCAACCATGAGTGACAAAAATATAGGCTCCGGCAGCTAAAGCGACCAAAGTGAAGATGATGCCCCAGAAGAAACTTTTCATGAACTGCCTCCCAGTAGGTTTTGAAGATAGATTATCTCAGACTCGCTGATTTTTTTGACGAAGAAGAGTTTGATTTCGAGTTAAACCGCTTTTGCCACAATGTACATTTTCTTCCGCCTTGACATAGCTTGCCGTGAATGGAACTATAGCCATCCGGGTTTAAGCTTTATTACGCTTTATTTTTCTACATTTTTTTACCATTTTCCGTTCATTGTTAAATTAAAAGGAATTTCCGACATGATCCGTTATCAATTGACCGTTGTTTCTTTGAGCTTTTTGGCGACTTTGTTATCCGGGTGTTCCCAGCCAACCCAAAAGGGCGATGCGGCGTTTAAGGCGCAAAACTATTCTGACGCTTTGAGCTATTACGAACAGGCGGCTCCCACCGCCGATGGCGCCCATCTTTATCAATTGGGGTCCATGCTGGAAAAAGGCCAGGGTGGAACCGCCGATCTTTCGCAAGCGGTGAAATGGTACCAAGCCGCCGCTGAAAAAGGCGACGCGGACGCCCAGTTGAGTTTGGCCGATCACTATATTCAGGGCAACGGCGTTCCCAAAGATAAATCCCGTGCGTTTGAGCTGTATGGAAAATCCGCGGCGCAGGGAAATGTGGAAGCTATGTATGCTTTGGGAGAATGTTACGAGTATGGGCGGGGAACGACAATTGATTTCAAAACCGCGTTCACTGATTTCGAAAAAGCTGCCGAGGGTGGTTTATCTGAAGCCCAGTTGAAAACAGGAATTTGGTATTTGGAAGCCCACGGAACCAAAACCAATTTGACCCAATCGATCCAATGGCTTCAAAGGGCTGCCGATCAAGGCAACGCGGACGCGCAGGTGAGAATAGCCCGCGCCTATGAAAAGGGATGGGGCGTGAAGAAAGATATCTCCAAGGCCTTCAGTCTTTATGTCGAGGCGGCAGGACAGGGTATGGCCAAAGCGCAGAGAGAAGCGGGAATTTTATGTTTGGAAGGCGAAGGCACTTCCCGTGACGCAAGCAAGGGGCTGGAATGGATTGAAGCGGCGGCGAAAGGCGGCGACAGTAAAGCCCGGCTGACGCTGGCGCAAATGTATGAAAACGGTGAAGACGTGAAACAGGATTATGTGACCGCGGCCTTGTGGTATGAAAAGCTGGCGGAAAAGGGCGACCCCGAAGCGCAAAACCGGCTGGGTGTTTTTTACCAGAAGGGTTTAGGCGTAAACCAAGACCCGAAGCAGGCGGCGGAGTGGTTTAAAAAGTCCGCGGCCCAGAACAACACGGCGGCACAGAATAATTTAGGCGTTCTTTATCAAACGGGTTTTGGCGTCAAGCAGGATTCGAAAGAAGCGGTGAAGTGGTTTCAAAAATCCGCGGACCAGGGGTTTGCTCCGGCGCAATTGAATCTGTCGCTCCTGTATGAAAAGGGAGAAGGCGTTTCCCACGATAACGATAAAGCGTTGGAAGCCCTCGTCAAGGCGGCGCAAGCGGGGAACGTTTTGGCGCAAAACACGCTGGGATATAAATATGAGTACGGCATCGACGTGAAACGCAATTACAAGATATCAGCCGAATGGTATCAAAAGGCCGCGGAACAAAACAACGCTACAGCCCAGTACAACTTGGGCGCCATGTACGCCAACAGCTTGGGCGTTTCGCAGGATTACGTGGAAGCCTACAAGTGGTTTTCGTTGGCGTATAAAAACGGATTAAAGCAAGCGCAGGATGTGTTGGACTTTCTCAAACGGCACATGAGTCCGTCGCAAATTGCGAAAGCGAGTCAATTGGCCCGCATTTAAAGTTTATCCATGGTCTAAATTTGTTATGTTTTATATCGGGTTTTCATTGACGCTGGTCACCAAGATCCCTATAACAATGATCCACTTTCTGTATTTGGCTTTTCATCGGCTGATCCACACCCCTACTAGAAACTAAAAAAAACGTGTTTTACGTTAAATTCTCAAAGGATGACGAATGACTTCTTTTTACCTGTCGGGCCGTAAACTTCTTTCAGCCGGAATTTTTTTCCTGGCGGTTCTTTTTCTTCTCAATCCTTTTCAATCCGTTCAGGCTTGTACGGCCATCGCGGTAAATGTCACCACGACGGCGGGCGACACCAGCGCCGGGTCTTTAGGCGACGCGATCAACCAAATCAACGCCAATTGCGGCGGAGGAACTATTAACCTTTCCGGTCTTCCGGCAAACAGCGTCATTAATTTGTCCCAAAACCTCCCTTATATCACCCAGAGTGTGACGATTCTGGGAAGCGGCGTAACGGTGAGCGGTCAAAGCACTTATGCCATCTTGAATCTCGGCGGCGGCGTCAGTGTGGCGGCGGGGTTAACCGACAGTATTTCCAATCTCAATCTGGTCAACGGCAAGGCGCAGGGAAGCAACGGCGGCAGCTACAACGAGGGCGGCGGGGGAGGGTTGGGCGTNNAGGCGGCGGCATTTTTGTCAATTCGGGAGTGACTTTGGCGGTCAGCTCCGTCAACTTCAACGGCAATTCGGCGGTTGGCGGCAATGGCGGAAACGTAAACAGCCCGGGGAATTACAATTCGGGAACTTATAGCGGCGGCGGCGGCGGGATCAACGGGTCGGGTGCGGGAGTGAATGGTTATTATAGTAGTGGAACCGAATATAGCGGCGCTGGCGGGGGAGTGAATGGNNGGCGGCGGCGGCATCGGCGGCAATGGCGGTTTCGGCGGCGGCGGCGGAGCGAATGGATATTTGAATAGCGGCGGGGACGGGGGGCTTTACGGAGGCCAGGGCGGCTGTCATGGTTGTTTCCAATACGGGGATGTGGGCGGCGGCGGCGGCGCGGGATTAGGCGGCGGCATATTTCTATATCAGGGCGCGGGGCTGGTCATTGACGGCAGTGCTTTCTCCAGCGACACGGTTCAGGGCGGATCGGCCGGCTCCGGCGGCAACGGCAGTACGGGCGGACAGGGTTTGGGACAAGACATCTTTACTTATGGTTCGGCGGTCATTTTCGGCGGATCTTCCATTACAACGGTGCCCGATACGATTTCCGGCACGGGCAGTGTTGTGGTTACGGGAACGGGTTCGGTTACCTTTACCGCAGCAAACAGCTACAGCGGCGGCACAACGCTTTCGGGCGGTATTTTAAGCGTCAATAACGACAACAATTTGGGAACGGGCGTCCTCACTTTCGACGGGGGTACTCTTTTCACCAGCGCCGGAATCAATTCCTCCAAAGGCATTTCGATAACCAGCAATGGCGGTACCTTTAACGGCGACGGCTTTAACTCAACTCTGTCGGGCGCCATCACGGGTTCGGGGCTATTGGATGTAACCGGTTCGGGCGCTTTGACCCTGAGCGGGAATAACAGTTCCTTCAGCGGCGGCATATCGGTGACAGGGGGGAGGCTGGACATCGGCAACGCAAACAATCTTGGAACGGGAACCCTGAGTCTGGATGGTTCCGCACTTCAAACCACTGCGGGTGTGAATGCCACAAATAGTCTGGTTTTAACTTCCAATAATGGGACGATTGACACCAACGGATTCAATTCCACTCTCGGCGGTGTGATCAGCGGCAGCGGAGCTTTGACCAAAATCAGCGCCGGGACTTTAACCTTAACCGGCAACAACAGCTATGGCGGCGGCACAACGCTTTCGGGCGGTATTTTAAGCGTCAATAACGACAACAATTTGGGAACGGGCTTACTGGCCTTGAACGGTGGTGTGACGTTACAGACGGCTGCGGCGATTAACTCCGCGACTCGGTCCATCGTTCTGACGGGAAGCGATACATTTGATTCCAATGGATTTAACTCAACTTTGGGTGGAATCATCAGCGGCAGCGGGTCTTTGACCAAAATTAGCGCAGGGACTTTGACCTTAACCGGAACGAATACTTATGGCGGCGGCACTACGGTGAGCGGCGGCATACTGAACATCAATAACGATAATAATTTGGGCACAGGTTTACTGGCCATGAACGGCACGACCCTTCAAACGGCGGCGGGAATTGATTCCGTTTCCCGGTCTATTGTGCTGAATGGAAGCGTTACGTTTGACTCCAACGGTTTCAATTCCACCTTGGGGGGCGTGGTGAGCGGCACCGGGTCCTTGACAAAAATCAGCGCCGGCGCCTTAACCCTGACAGGTACGAATACCTATAGCGGCGGAACTACCTTTACGGGTGGAATTGTCAACATCAGCAACGACAACAATCTGGGAACGGGGAATCTGGCCTTCAATGGAGGAACGCTTCAAACCTCCGCCGGTATTACCTCGTCAAAAAATATAGTTTTAACCTCCAATAACGGGACTTTTGATACCAATGGCCTCAATTCCACATTGTCGGGAACGATTACGGGAACAGGTGATTTGACAAAGATTAGCGCAGGAACGCTGACCTTGTCGGGTTCGAACAATTTCGGCGCTTTGACCATTAACGCGGGAACTGTTGATATGACCACGGTTAACCAAACGCTAGGAAGTTTAAGCGGGTCGGGCACTTTGGGATTAACCGGCATGACTTTGACGGATGGTACCGCCACCAGTTCGACTTTCTCCGGAGCCATTACGGGAACGGGCAGTTTGACCAAGATAGGCACGGGAACGTTGACTTTGTCGGGTCTCAATACTTATAGCGGCGGCACGAACATTAATGCCGGAACCCTGCAAATGGGAGTTGTCAACGGTCTGGACAGCACGGGAAGCGTGGCGATGGGCGGCGGAACTTTCAATTTAAACAGTTTCAACCAGACCATCGGCGACTTGAGCGGCACCGGAACGATTGCTCTGGGAACGGCCGCTTTGACGGAAGGCACGCTTAACACCACCACCTTCTCGGGAGTGATCAGCGGCGCCGGATCTTTGACCAAACAAGGCGCGGGTACGCTGACCTTGTCGGGGCTCAATACTTATACCGGCGGTACAACGATTACGGGCGGAACTTTGCAATTGGGAGCCGCGAATGCTTTAGCCAGCACGGGAAGCGTAATAATGAACGGCGGAACTTTCAATTTAAACAACTTTAATCAGACCATTGGGGACTTAAGCGGTACGAGCAACATTACATTGGGCTCGGCGGTTTTGACCGAAGGAACTGCCAATAACACAACCCTGTCGGGAGTGATCAGCGGTACGGGTGGTTTGACAAAACAAGGCACCGGGTCTTTGACCTTGTCGGGTGCGGATAGTTTCGGCGCTTTGACGATTAACGCGGGAACTGTCGTGATGAATTCGAACAATCAGACCATCACAAACTTGAGCGGCGCGGGCAATTTAACTCTGACAGGCATGACTTTGACAGAAGGCACAGCGGCAAATTCCGCCTTTTCGGGACTCTTAACGGGCACAGGAGGATTGACCAAGCAAAACGCGGGAACGCTGACATTGTCGGGCGCGGATAATTTCGGAGCATTGACGATCAACGGCGGAACTATCGCTATGACTACCAACAACCAGACGATTACCGATTTAAGCGGCGTGGGCAATTTATCCCTGACTGGAATCACTTTGACAGAAGGGAGCGCTAATACCACGACCTTTTCGGGACTTTTGTCCGGTGCGGGCGGTTTGACGAAGCAAGGAAGTGGTACGTTGACTCTATCGAGCGCGGATAATTTTGGCACTCTTACGATTAACAATGGAACTGTGGATATGACTACCGTTAACCAAACACTCGGAAGTTTGAGCGGGTCGGGGACTTTAGGTTTAACCGGTATGGCTTTGACCGAAGGAACGGCTAACACTACCACTTTCTCGGGAGCCATTACGGGAACCGGCAGCTTGAACAAAGTGGGTTCGGGAGCTTTGACCTTGACCGGTAATAGCAGCTATACCGGCGGAACCACTCTTACGGCCGGTACGATCAACGTTAATAACGACAACAACCTGGGTGCAGGTAACCTGACGTTCAACGGCGGTACTTTACAGACTTCGACAGGAATCACTTCGGCCAAGAACATTGCCATGCTGGGAGTAGGCACTTTTGACACGCAAACGGTCAATTCAACTCTGTCCGGTATTGTTTCCGGTTCGGGAGCTTTCACTCAGATCGGCAGCGGCACATTGACCTTGACGGGTATTAATACCTTAACAGGCCAGACCAATGTTAATTCGGGAACGCTGGCTTTGGGTTTAAACGGAAGTTTGGCTGATTCTATCATGAATTTGGCGGGTAGCGGGACTTTGGATGTAACAGCTAATGCCAGCACCGGCACGATTGGTGGTTTATCCGGTTCAGGCAATGTAGCGCTGGGAAGCGACGCGCTTTCCGTGGGTTCTAATAATACCACGACAAACTTCACGGGCGTTATCTCAGGCACCGGCGGCAGCCTGACCAAAATCGGTTCGGGCGCTTTGACCTTGACCGGCACCAACACTTATGACAGCGGGACGACGATTAGCGCCGGCACGGTTGTGGTGGGCAACGACAATAATCTGGGAACGGGTAATTTAACTTTCGATGGCGGTACTTTGACCACGACCACCGGAATTGCTTCCTCCAAAGATGTTGTCTTCACTTCCAACAATGGAACCTTCAATACCAATGGAGTCAATTCCACTTTAAATGGGATTCTCAGCGGTGTGGGTGCCGTGACTAAGTCCGGGACAGGGACTCTTTCTCTAACCGGAAACAACAGCTACGGTGGCGGCACAACCGTCACCGGCGGAACGTTGAATGTTAACAACGACAACAATCTGGGAACGGGTCTTTTGGCCTTAAACGGGTCGACATTGCAGACGGCTGCGGGAATTAATTCCGTGACCCGGTCTGTTGTTTTAACGGGAAGTGACACCGTTGATACCCAAACGTTTAATTCGACATTGGGCGGTGTGTTGAGCGGCACGGGCGGTTTTACCCAAATCGGTTCGGGCACTTTGACGCTGACGGGTGTGAATACCTATGGCGGACCTACAACGGTCAATTCGGGTATTTTGAACGTGGATAATGACAATAATTTGGGAACGGGAAGCTTTACCTTTAATGGCGGTACTTTGCAGACAGCCGCCGGGATTTCATCCTCTCGCAACATCGCTTTGACCGGTAATAACGGAACTTTTGACTCCAACGGATTCAATTCCACTTTGGGTGGTGTTATTTCCGGAAGCGGCGCGCTGCTTAAAGTCAGTGCGGGAACGGTGACTTTAACCGGAACCAATACCTATAGCGGCGGTACCAGTATCGGCGGAGGCACCGTCAATGTTAGCAGTGACAATAATCTGGGAACCGGAAGCCTGACCTTTAACGGCGGAACTTTGCAGACTTCCTCGGGAATTACCTCGTCAAAGAATGTTGCCCTTTTGGGTAACGGTGCCTTTGATTCCGATGGCTCCAATTCAACTTTATCTGGAATCATTAGCGGATCGGGCGAGCTAATCAAAACCGGAAGCGGCGCTTTGACGTTAACCGGTTTCAACAGCTATACCGGTTTGACAGACGTGAATAATGGAACGCTGGTTTTGGGTGTGACAAATACACTGATCAACAATGCGGCGGTATCCGTAGAAACCGGAGCGACCCTTGATTTAAGCCAGGACAACCAAACTTTGAGCCTTTCGGGAGCGGGTTCGGTGCTCTTCGGTTCGAATAACGTGGTTCTCGGCGGTTCGACGAATACGACCTATTCGGGCGTGTTGTCGGGTGCGGGCAGCTTTACCAAGGTCGGCAGCGGCGCCTTGACCTTGACCGGTGATAATACTTATTCGGGCGGTACAGAGATTAGCGCCGGTACCTTAAATATTGGTAATGACGACAACTTGGGAACGGGAAATATTACTTTGGACGGCGGTATTTTGCAGACTTCCGCGGGGATTACTTCTTCCAAGAATATTCTCTTAACTCTTAATGACGGCACTTTCGATACAGAAAGCTTCAATTCGACCCTGTCGGGAAATTTGACGGGTGTGGGATCTTTTACCAAGATGGGTACGGGAACCCTGACACTGGACGGATTTAATACCTTTACCGGCGGAACCAATATTTCGAACGGAACTTTAGTGGTGGGTGACGCCAACTCAAGCGGGGCCTACGTTTATGGATCGGTGTCGGTCGCCAGCGGAGCTTTCCTGCAAGGGTACGGCTCTATTCTGGGAACAGTGACTAATAACGGAATCTTGAAACCGGGAGGAAGCTCAGGTGTGCTTTCTATCGCTCAACTTAATGAGACTGGTTCCAGTACAACTGAGTTTGAACTAGTGCCGGGTAACAACCACTCGGGTTCATTGAATGTGTTTGACGCTCAATTAGGCGGGGCTGTGACCATTTCGGAGGACGCAGGCAACTATGGCGTCCGTTATAAGTATGTGGTTCTGACTTCGTCGGCGCCTCTTTCGGGCACTTTCGCCAGTGTGTCGGATAACCTGTCATATCTTACGCCCACACTCAATTATGGCGCGAATTCGGTGACTCTGGTGTTGACCCGCAATAATACGGATTTCACCAGCTTTGCCGCTACTTCCAACGAGGCGGCTCTTGGAAAGATACTCAATCAGTCGATAGCGACCGCTTCGGATGATTTTATTAATCACCTGAATAATCTTTACAACTTATCCGATTCCAGCCAGACCCAGGCGTTGGTGAAAGCGAATGCGTCCAGCGTGAGCCAAGAGTCGGTGAGCCCGGCGCAGTCGATGGCTGAAATGAGCGGCGTTAACACGACGCAAATTCCTTCGGTTGCCTTGAACAATGATCTCTTCTCGACGGACCTTCTGTTTAGCCGTTTGATGGGGACTTCTTTCAACACCACGGGCGGGATTCAGGCTTTGTCCAGCGACTCGTCGGCCAGTCCTTTGATGTCGGGAGCCAACGGAATCGCTTCCACCTCACCCGGAATGAACGGCGTTCAGGGTTTCTGGCTTAACGGTAAAGATGTTTTCGGAAACGTGAGCGGCGCGACGGGTATTGCCGGCTTTAACACGACGGGATACGGTTTTGTGGGTGGTTATGACACGCCGATTTCCAACAGTTTGAAGGGCGGCGTGGCCTTTGCTTATAACCATACAAACATGACGGCCACCGATTCCTCGAATGACGCCACGTCGGAAGACGATTATCTGGGGAACCTCTACGCGACTCAAACTTTGGGAGATGTGGACTTGAGCGCGGTGGGTGGTTTCGGCTGGAACCAATACGCGACAACCCGGAATATAAGCTTTGGCAGCGACGTTTCTCAGGCGCAAGGCGCTTTTGGCGGCAACGAAATGACGCTGGCATTGCAGGCCACGATGGATCTGAAAATTCCGGACTTAACCGTGAAACCCCTCGTGGGAGCGCAGTACACCTATCTTTGGGAGAATGGTTACAACGAAACCGGAGCCGGATCATTGGACCTGTCGGTTGCGGGAGAGACTTATTATTCGATCCGTCCAATGCTGGGAGCCTATGTGGCCAAAAGCTTGTCTCTGGGCGGTACGGCCCAATTGGTACCGGCGGTTAGCCTGACGGCGAGCCGGGAGTTGAACCCCTTGAACCCGCAGGTTCAGGCTGCTTTCGCGGGATCACCGGGGCAGAATTTTACGGTGACCGGTATTCCCCCAGATCCGATGCTGTTCGGTGTGGGAGCGGGATTGAAGCTCATCTTCAGCCGGGATTTCAATCTGTCGGCTAACTACATGGGCAACTATGGCGACGGCCAAACGAGCAATGGGTTTAATGGGGAAATTGATTTAGCCCTCTAACCGGATAGTTTTTAAAAACAAAAAAGGCGGGGATCTTAATGATTTCCGCCTTTTTTGTTAATGCTTTTTTAGTTCGGCCGGTTAAAAATGGTGGCCGCTTGGTTTTCAATATAAAGTCCGGGATGAATTCAAATGCAAGCTTTGCTTCCTTTTTTTCACATTGTTTTTATCGGGTTTGTGGCGTTGTTCGCGCCGGTTAATCCGATTGGAACGGCTATCATTATTGAGCCTTATCTACACGAACTGGATTCCAAGGCCCGAAAGGCGGCAGTCTTCAAAATAGCCGGTTATTGTTTTGTTATCTGCTCTATTTCTGTTCTGGTGGGAAGCTGGCTTTTTAAACTTTTCGGCATATCCCTTCCGGTTGTCCAACTGGCGGGAGGTATTTTAATCTGTCATATGGGCTGGCAATTACTGACTCCGAATAATGTGGCCAGTGATTCCTCAAATTCCGCCGCCACTACCAGTAAACCCTTGGAGGATATTCTTTTTTATCCCCTGGCTTTTCCTTTAACCACCGGGGGAGGCGCCATTTCAGTTTTGCTGACTCTCAGCGCCCACGGACATAACAGCGACCATTCCATTTACTTTCAAAATCTCGGAGCCTTATTCGCGGCGGTTGTGTGCATGTGCGTGGTGATTTATTACAGCTACGCTTATACGCCGGTCTTGTTGAAACATATTGGCGCCCGCGGGGAACAGATATTGAACCGGTTGAGCGCTTTTTTGGTGTTTTGTGTCGGCCTTCAGATCGCGGTTGATGGAATTGAACAACTGATTAAAAATTAAAACGAGAGTCTTTTGTTGGCTAAAGCGGTAAATCGCGGGAAAAATAGCCTTCAAAAGATTTCATGAGACCGCTATACTTCAAACCAGTATGAACCTTCATTTTTTCCTAAAAAAACCAATCATTTCACAGGGAATCCATGGCTAATAAGAGCAACCGTCAGCATTTTCTCGTCATTTTTATCATGGGAAGCATAGGGTTTCTTTTGACCCTCTCGCTGATCCCGACCGGTTCAGGCCCTAACCTTTTAGGGAACTTTGGTTCAGGACTTTCCTACTTTCTATATACCGGTTTTGGGATATGCGCCTGGGTTTTTCCCTTTGTCTTCTTCTATTTGGGTTATGCCCGGTTTAAAGACAAACCCGTCTCAAAAGCCGGGTTTAAGCTGGTGGGGCTGATTTTAACCGTCTTGTCGACTTCGGTTTTGCTTCGAGCGCTTCTGCCGAATGTAGAAATGCGCGAAGGGGCCGAATGGGGCGGCGAAGTGGGAAAGCTTTTCGGCGATCCCATGGAAGCGATTTTGACCCGTTTTGGAACCATCGTAATCTGTCTTTTGGTCATGATTTTGGCTTTGTGGTTTTTAGAGGCGGAAGACCATGTGGTGAAGGGGCTTCAGGGCGCAGGGGAAGGATTTAAACGGGGCGGCGGTTGGTTTACGGAACACGGGTTTAATGTATTTGCGGTTCTTTATGAAAAAATTCAAAATTCGATCGAAAGCTGGACTTCTCGGCAGGAACAAAAACGGGTGGTAGAAGACGCCCATCGAAAACTGAAAGGTGATGCTCAAACCGTCAACCCTTTGTCGAAAGCAGAAAGAGTTTCTAAAGCGGTTCCCTTGGTTCCGGTAGTGGAACCTAAACCGGAAAAGGCACAGAAATCTTCAGCCAGAAAACTTTTTACAGGTGAGGCGGAACCCCTGGAAGCCGAGTCTGTCTTTGTGGAGCCAGTCGAAGACGAAGAGGTGGTGGACAGCGCTATGGCTGAAGCTTTCCATGGCACCGAACCCATGACCGCCAAACAAAATAGGCAAGCCGCGGGTATTGAAACAGGCGAGGAAGATTTTGAAAGCGCGGATGAGGCGAAGCCGGTACGGGTGATTCGCAGTTGGAAATTACCGGACTTCAATATTTTACAAACCATCGATGACGTGAACGATAAAGTGGAAGCGGATTTTGAGGGCGTGAGCCGCACTTTAAAGGAAACCCTGACGAGTTTTGGCGTGGATGCCAATGTGGTGGGGATTAATCCCGGACCGACGGTGACCCAGTACGAAGTTCAACCGGCCTCGGGCGTGAAGATCACGGCAATCGCTTCTCTGGCGGACGATCTGGCCCTGGCCCTCAAGTGCGGACAGGTAAGAGTAGTGGCGCCGATTCCGGGCAAGGCCACGGTGGGGATTGAAGTGCCCAACACCAAAGGCCGTGTGGTGACGCTTAAAGAGCTGATCCGGCAAGACGTGTTTTTGGATTCATCCAAAAAACTCTCAGTGGCTTTGGGTAAAGATATTTCAGGCAATACCTTTGTGGCGGGTCTTAAAGAAATGCCGCACGTAATTATCGCCGGTTCAACCGGTTCGGGCAAAAGCGTTTGCGTGAACACTTTGATCGCCAGTCTTATTTTTAAATACACACCGGAAGAATTACGTTTAATCTTGATCGACCCGAAGCGTGTGGAAATGACTATTTACCAGGGATTACCCCACTTAGCTTTGCCGGTGATGAATGATTCGAAAGAAGCCCACCTGGCCTTGAAGTGGCTGGTACGGGAAATGGAAGAGCGCTACGAACTGTTAGCCAAAATGGGCGCCAGGGACATTGATAGCTATAACGCCAAAGTCGCTCAAAAGCGGGCGGCCGGAGACGCGGATGTTTATCCGATGTATTACATCGTGGTACTGGTGGACGAATTGGCGGACCTGATGATGGTGGCCAAGGATCAGGTGGAAGAATCCATTACCCGGCTGGCCCAAATGGCCAGGGCGGTGGGTATCCATCTGGTTTTGGCGACTCAGCGTCCCAGTGTAGAAGTCATTACGGGTATTATTAAAGCGAATTTTCCTTCCCGTATCGCGTTTCAAGTGGCGTCGAAGGTGGATTCCCGAACCATTCTGGATATGAACGGAGCAGAGTCGCTCTTGGGCCGGGGCGACATGCTTTATCTGCCTCCGGGCGTGCCCAAGCCCTTTCGTTTGCAGGGAGCTTTTGTGACTATTGAAGAGATTGAACGTTTAGTGGAATTTTGGAAAGCGCAGGGCGGCCCGCAATATTCAGCCGATATGCACGCGACAAAAAATAATAAAGATGTGGTGATGGAAGAGTCCCAGGACGAACTTTATAACGAGGCGGTTCAAATCATCCTTCGGTCCAAACAGGCCTCAACCTCCTTTTTACAACGCCGTTTGAAGGTGGGGTATAGTAGGGCCGCCCGTCTTTTAGATGATATGGAATTAAGGGGCATTGTGGGCCCGGCGGATGGAAACAAACCCCGAAAAATTATGGGCCAGGTAGCCGGAGATGACTTTGACGGCGGCGAGGAAGCTTTGGATGATTTTCAAAATTAAAAAAAGATTCAATTTACCCCACGCACATAAAAATTCACCGAAAGCTGATGTCTTTTTGTTTGTCCTAGTGTCTTTTTTTTTCAGCCTCTGTTTTGCGTCATCGGTGTTAGCGGCTGATGATTCTCGGGTTTTATCGGTTAAAGAAGTTTCTCAAAAAGTAGAAGACGCTCAAGACTCGGTAAACGATGTTCAAATGAAACTGGAAATGACCATGAAGGACAGTTTGTCGGGTCAGGAACAGCATCAAAACGGATTGATTCAAATTAAATCGCCCGACAAAGTTTACGTGCATTATGACAAACCCAACGAGCAGTTTTTGTATGTGAATGGTGGCTCGATGCAGATGTATCAGCCGGATCAAAAAACCGTTTATGTACAAAAAAATACCAAGGGAAGAGACGGCTCTCCGTTTTATCTGGGGGTGGGTAGGGCGCTAAAAAAATATATTAATGTAAGCCGGGTTTCGATCGTTAAGAACTCGGGAGATGAAGTGGTGCTGCTTTTCATACCTATGGATGACAATCAGGGTTTTGACCGTATGAAGGTTTCGATTCATAAAAAGGACTGGTGGCCTTACCGGATGGAGGTGGAAACCCCTTCGATGACCACTAAGGCTGAATTTAAGGACTTTGTTTTTAATAAGGGTTTAGCTGATAATTTCTTTAAATTTACACCGCCACAAGACGCGAAAGTGGTGGAAGGCGGAGCCTTTTAATGAGTGTGGGATTAGAACTGAAAACGGCAAGATTGGCCAAAAAAATTACCTTGGAAACCATTTCCAAAAAAACCAAAATTCCGGTGAAGTATTTGGAGTCGTTGGAACAAGATCAGTTTGATGTGTTTCCTTCGCAGGTTTACGCCAAAAGTTTTATTCGGGCCTATTCCAAAGTTATCGGGCTGGACCCTTCAGTCATGACCCGGCAGTTTAATGCCGAGGTCAAACCGAAAGAAGTTCGCATTGAGCCGGCGAACGCCGAAGCCGAAATGGAAAAGGGTTCGCCCTGGAGTCCCATTACTACTTTGGCCCCCGTTCCCCGTCGAAACGAAGTGCATGAAGATCCCGAGTTGGAACGATTACAGGAAGAAGACGCCGCGCCTTTTCGCCGGGAACCTTCCGCTCTTCGCAATAAGCGGGTCCGGGCTGTGCGCCGCGACAAGTGGCTCAGAAGACTGGGAACCGCGG
This sequence comes from candidate division FCPU426 bacterium, assembly GCA_003136635.1. Taxonomy (GTDB): domain Bacteria; phylum Oederibacteriota; class Muellerivitia; order Muellerivitales; family Muellerivitaceae; genus Bog-1183. Next base: position 53,968 of record PLFD01000032.1, read on the forward strand.
CGATTTTTGTTTTTGGGTTCGCTCTTTTAGCGGGAGTCTTTTATTACACCCAAAGAGGAGTCGCCAGTATTCAATGGAGCCAGTTTGTTCCCAAAACGACCACCGCGGAACCCATTCCCGGTGGAATGGACTTCAATGTGCCGGATAAGTATCAGCATCTCGTATTAAAGGGTCTGGATAAATCCTGGGTTCAAGTCGTCACGGATGACGGGAAAAATACATTTGAGGATGATATGGATGAGGGTGATGTGAAGATTTATCAGGCGGTGAATAATTTTAAAATTAAAATCGGCAACGCGGGCGGCGTGGACATTCAATACAACGGTAAGGCCCTGGGATNNTGGATACAACGGTAAGGCCCTGGGAGTTTTAGGGGTGACGGGACAGGTAGTTGAGATTGATTTACCCGTGACGGATGACGCGGCTGATTCAGCGGATAAAAGCTGAAAAAGTGTTGAAAATAATTTTTCAACACTGAGTTGGACCCTGTAATAAAAATATTTTGAGGTGATTTATGGCGGATGTCTTTTCTTTTGACGCGGTTTCCGAAGTGGATCTTCAAGAGCTGGACAACGCCGTCAATCAGGCAATGAAAGAAATCGGCCAGCGTTATGACTTTAAGGGCAGCATCAGCAAAATCGAGCTGAAAAAAGCTACCAAAGAATTGGAACTCATTTCGGATAACGAATCCCGCTTGACCGCCGTGGTTGATATTTTGCGGGGCAAACTGATCAAAAGAAATATTTCCCCCAAAGCGTTGGATTTGCAAAAGCTGGAAGCGGCTTTTAGCGGCACGGTCAATCAAAAGGCTAAAATTGTCAGCGGTATGCCGATGGAAGAAGCGAAAGAGATTGTAAAGAAAATCAAGGATTCCAAACTGAAAGTTCAAGCTTCAATCGCCGATGAAAAAGTCCGTGTTTCGGGCAAGGATAAGGATGATTTGCAGGCGGCAATGCAGTTGATCCGTTCTATGGACCTCAAAGTAGCCGTTCAGTTTAATAACTTCCGATAATTATATTTAAGGCGGGACATGCCCAAGAAACCGGCCGTATTAGCGTCTTTGTCTGAACTTTACCAAACCGCGTTTAATTCCTGCGCGGCCCTCTGGCCTATTTTTATCCTTCGGATCGTTTTTTTATTTTTAAATCTGTCCTTATTTGTTTTGGGTTTGGCGATTTGCTGCTGGCCCTTTTTTCGAGAATTATTGGGGCATTGGAACGAGTTCGACCAAAATAATTTCAAGAGCGTCATGAGTGAAATCAATTGGAGCAGTTATTTTGGCGATTTCAAAATGCTGATATTGATCGCCTTATTTGTGGCTTTTTATATCACTTTTGTTTGTTTCTTCTTGGCTTTTTTTGACGCGGCGGTTTACAGCCAGATGAACCGGCATCAAAAAACGGGAGAGGCTTTTTCCTGGAGGCTGTTTTTTCTAGGCGGGATTAAAAAAATGATCCCCATGGTGGGATTGCAATGCGCTTGGTTCATGGTTTTTCTGGGTGTTGTTTTTATCCTTTGCTTTGTTGGGGTTTGCGGTGTTTTTATCGCGAAGTTATTACCCTGGTGGATAGGCTTGTTCTTGGCGTTTCCAACGGGTTTAATCGCGGTTTTTATTATGATGGTTCTCTTCACCGCTTTAACTTTGTCGGCCGCCTATTTGGTGGATGACCATGGGATTGTGGATTCTATAAAAGAGGGAATCCGGCTGGTTGTTCAAAACAAGGGCCGGGCTATGGGAGCGGTGCTTTTATTGGGTCTCATTTATATGATCTTTTTTTGCGCGTTCACCGTTGTTTTTACAGTTCTCGCGATGATTCCTCTGATTGGGATTTTGTTTGGGATAATTAAGTTTTTTGTGACTTCTCTTTTGGCGATCGGCATCAACATTTATATGTCCTCTTTGAGCGTGGCGCTTCAACTTGAAGCGAAAGACTCTCGATGAATTTTGTAGCGGCCCAGGGAATGGTTTTGGGGGCCACCGCTTATTCCGAGGCGGACAAGATTGTTCAGCTTTATACCCTTCAACTGGGCCGTGTGAGAGCTATCGTGAAGGGCATTCGAAAACCCAAAAGTAAACTGGCGTCCTCCATCGATCTTTTCACCGAATCGACTTTTTCCCTTCATAAAAAAGCGTCCGGGTCGCTTTATGTTTTGGGACAAGCTAAAATTTTGAACGGCTACGCTGATCTCAAAAAAGAATTTTTGCAGATCACGACCCTGCAGGTGCTGGCTGAAATGGTTTCTCAGGCGACCCCCGAGGGAGAACCGCATTCTGAAATTTATGTTCTGCTTAAAGAAACTCTTGGCGCCCTGGAAAAAGAACCCAAATCCAATGAACTTCTGTTAATGGCGTTTGCCCTCAAGTTGATGGAGTTTTTGGGGTATCCGCTGGAATTAGAAATTTGCGCGGAATGCGGCGAAACACTAGAAAAGAAAAAAGTTTATCTTATACCGCATCGCGGCGGCGCTCTTTGTGAATTGTGCCAAGGTTCCGGCTCTGTCCGCTTCCAAGTGACGCCGATGGGTTTGGAAGTCTTAAAAAAGCTGAGACGAACATTGGTGAATCGGGTTCATGTTTTAAAGCTCAAGCCCCATTTTTCACGTCAGCTTTTATTTACGGTTATCGGCTATTTGGAACGCACGTTCGAGAAATCCTTTAAAACTCTGGAATATTATTCCAAAGTTTTGCCTTTGGAGAGGGAATGATTATTATTTTGATGGGTGTGGCGGGTTCAGGAAAGACAACACTGGGCAAACAATTATCTCTGGCACTTCATTGTCCTTTTTATGATGGGGATGATTTCCATTCACCAGAAGGCCGCCTCAAAATGAGCCGTGGCGAGGCGTTGACGGATGAGGACCGCCAACCCTGGTTGGAAGATTTAGTCCGAAATATGAAAAAATGGAATGTTCAAAATCCTCAAACGATTCTGGCCTGTTCGGCCTTAATGCAAAAGTATCGGGATTTTTTATCACAGGGTTCTACCGTCAGCTGGGTTTACCTGCGAGGCGATAAGGCGCTGATACGGGAGCGGCTTGAAAAGCGTCAGGGGCACTATGCCACGGCCCAATTGTTGGATAGTCAATTTGAGAGTCTGGAAGAACCCTCTAATGCGATTGTTTTGGAGATTTCAAACCCCATCGAACGGTTAGTGGAAGCACTTATTCCCCGGTTTTGAGCCAAAAGGCCTGCTATTCGTTGTTTTTTTCCTAAAAATCCTTGCTTTCAAAAGCGCCCTGCCTATACTTGACTTTCTTGTCCACTATCAGGACTATAGTTAAAAGGCAGTTTTATTTGATAAAGGGGCGCCGCCAATGAAGTTTTCATCGACTGAAGAGTACGGTCTTCGTTGCATGTTGCAAATGGTCAAAAAAGGACCCCAAGGCACCATGACCATTGTGGAGATTTCGCAAAAAGAATCCATGACCCCAGCCTATGTGGCCAAAATCATGGGCGGGTTGCGCCGAGGCGGTTTGGTTCAAAGTATCCGGGGGCAAAGCGGCGGTTATAAACTGGCCCGGCCTGCCCAGGAGATTAATGTGAATGATGTGCTCCTGGCTTTAGGCGGAAAGTTTTTCTCAAAAGAAGAATATTGCACTACCACAGGAAGCCACGCCGCTTGCGTGCATACGATGGATTGTTCCATTCGGTCGCTTTGGACTGGGTTGGAAATGGCGATGACCAGTTATTTGAAGAAGTGCCGGTTATCCGACTTGGTTCAAACCGAGCCGGCGATGGAAGCCTGGTTAAAGCCGATGATGAATCCCGCGCCGCTGACAGCTGTGGGCGATAAAGAAAAGCGCTGAAAGAAAAATCATGACCCCTAAAACACAAGAACCCTCAGTTGAAAAAGTAACTTCAGAAGAATACAAGTACGGCTTTGTGACTGATATCGAAGCGGATTCGGCCCCGCCGGGGTTGAATGAAGATATTATCCGTTTTATCTCCCATAAGAAAAAAGAACCCCAGTTTCTTTTGGAATGGCGCTTAAAGGCTTACCGCCAATGGCTGAAAATGAAGACGCCCGAATGGGCTTATGTTCAATATCCGCCGATCGATTACCAGGATATTATTTATTACTCGGCACCGAAGGCAGGTCCCAAGAGTTTGGATGAAGTGGATCCGGAAATTCTGAAGACTTTTGAAAAGCTTGGGGTACCGATGGAAGAACGGGCCATGCTGGCCGGTGTGGCGGTCGACGCTGTGTTTGACAGCGTCTCGGTGGGAACGACCTTTAAGAAAAAATTGGGAGAGATGGGTGTTATCTTTTGTTCTTTCTCTGAAGCGGTTCATGAGCATCCCGAACTGATTGAGCAATATTTAGGTTCGGTAGTTCCGTATAACGACAACTTTTATGCTGCGCTCAATAGCGCCGTTTTTACGGACGGTTCTTTTTGCTATATCCCCAAAGGTGTCCGTTGTCCGATGGAATTGTCCACCTACTTCCGTATCAACGCGGCCAAGACGGGCCAATTTGAAAGAACACTTCTCATTGCCGATGAAGATGCTTATGTCAGTTACCTGGAGGGCTGTACGGCCCCGATGAGAGATGAAAACCAATTGCATGCCGCGGTGGTAGAGCTGGTAGCGTTAAAAGGCGCTGAGATTAAATATTCCACGGTTCAAAACTGGTACCCGGGCGATAAAGACGGCAAGGGCGGCATTTATAACTTTGTCACCAAACGCGGCGCTTGCCGGGGTGACAGTTCAAAAATTTCCTGGACCCAGGTGGAAACCGGCTCGGCCATTACCTGGAAATATCCCAGCTGTATTCTGCAGGGTGATAATTCAGTAGGCGAATTTTACTCCGTGGCCGTGGTGAATAACATGCAGCAAGCGGATACGGGCACCAAGATGATCCACTTGGGTAAAAACACCAAAAGTACCATTGTTTCCAAGGGTATTTCGGCTGGCAAGGGCCAAAACACCTACCGGGGTTTGGTGCGCATTCAGCCAGCCGCCGAGAACGCTCATAACTATACCCAATGTGATTCCCTTTTGATGGGTGACAAGTGCGGCGCCCATACGGTGCCTTATATCGAAGTCAAAAATAACACCGCTAAGGTGGGGCATGAAGCCTCTACTTCTAAAATCGGCGAAGACCAAATTTTTTATTGCCAGCAACGCGGTTTGTCCAAAGAAGACGCGGTCAATTTGATCGTGAATGGTTTTTGCAAAGAAGTTTTCCGTAAACTTCCCATGGAATTCGCGGTGGAAGCTCAGAAACTCTTAAGTGTCAGTCTTGAAGGCAGTGTGGGTTAAATCAAAATGGAGAAATCAATGCTTATCATCAAGGGCCTGAAGGCCAGGGTTGAAGACAAACAAATTTTGAACGGAATTGATTTGACGATTAATCCGGGCGAAGTGCACGCCATCATGGGACCTAACGGTTCGGGCAAAAGCACATTGGCCCATGTGCTTTCGGGTCGTCCCGGCTATGAAATTACCGGCGGTGAAGTAACGCTCGATGGTAAAGATCTTTTGTCTCTTTCTCCCGAAGACCGGGCTCGCGCCGGTGTATTTTTGGCTTTTCAATATCCGGTAGAAATTCCCGGAGTCAATAACACCTACTTCTTAAAGGCGGCTTTGAACGCTATCCGTAAATCAAAAGGCGAAGAAGAGTTGGATGCCATCGACTTTTTGGAATTGGTCAAAGCCAAATTAAAGCCTCTCAAAATGGATGAATTGATGCTTCAACGCGCAGTCAACGAGGGTTTTTCTGGTGGCGAAAAGAAGAAAAACGAAATTCTTCAAATGGCGGTTTTGGAACCCAAGTTGGGTATTTTGGACGAGACGGATTCGGGACTAGATATTGACGCTTTGAAAGTGGTTGCGGATGGTGTTAACGCTTTGCGCGGTAAGAATCGTTCGTTTCTCGTCGTCACTCACTATCAACGTCTTTTGGATTATATCGTTCCAGACCAGGTTCATGTTTTGGCGGGCGGCAAGATCATTAAAACTGGTGGAAAAGAACTGGCTCTGGAACTTGAAGAAAAGGGTTATGGCTGGCTGACTGGTGAAAAGGTGAAAGCTTAATGTCGACTTTAACGGCCCAAGAGCATTATTTATCTTCTTTTTCCCAACTCGAAGCAAAGCTTCCGGGTCAGGACGCCGCTTGGCTAAAATCTCTTCGTCTGCAGGCGCTGGAACAATTTAAACAAGCGGGCTTTCCAACGGACAAACTTGAATCCTGGAAATACACCAATCTTTCGCTAAATCTTTTGAAAGAGTTTTTCACTTTTGAAGTACCTGCTTCTACCACGGTGGTGGCCGCTCAGTTGAAAAAAAACGGCTTCGACACGGATAAAGCCCATCTGGTAGTTTTTGTGAACGGTAAGTTTTCAAAAGAGCTCTCGTCTTTAAAGCCTTTGGAAAAAGGCATGACTGTTCAAAACCTGGCATCCGTTTTGTCGAATGAAACGGTAAAAGCTTTTATTGGCAAAATCGCTCTTTCGCAAAACAAAGCCTTTACGGCCTTGAATACAGCCTTTTTTACCGATGGACTCTTTGTTCAACTCGAAGCGGGGAAGGTTTTGGATGCGCCGGTTCACGCGGTTTATGTATCCACCAACGGTAGTCAAACCACCCAATCCCATCTGCGCAATCTTCTGGTGTTAGCGAACGATTCCAAAGTCAACGTGATTGAGCATTACTGGGGCGAAAATGTCAGCGCTTACCTCACCAATGTGGTGACTGAAGTAGCTATGGCGACGGGCTCTACGCTCGACCACTTGAAGATCGGTCAGGAGGACATCAAGGGTTATCACATCGGTTCTTTAATAGCCCAACAAGAAGAGGGCAGCTATTTCGCGTCCCGTCTTTTCTCGGTGGGAGGGGCTTTAACCCGCAATGACATTGAAACCACTCTGGGGAAGAAAAAAGCCGAATGTGTGTTGGAAGGTTTGTATCTGGCTAAAGAGGGGCAGCATGTGGATACCAGAACCTTTATCGATCATCTTTCGCCCAATTGTAACAGCACTGAAGTCTTTAAAGGTGTCATTGACGATCAAGCGGTGGGTGTATTTGACGGCCGTATTTTGGTGCGAGAAAATGCTCAAAAGACGGATGCGCGTCAATCTAATAAGAACCTTTTATTAACCAAAGAAGCCAAAATCTATTCCAAACCCCAGTTTCAAATTTATGCTGATGATGTGAAATGTTCTCATGGTTCGGCCACCGGCCAAATTGACGAAGAAGCACTTTTCTATTTACAGTCCCGCGGTATCAGCCGGGATGAGGCTAAAAAAGTGCTGGTTTATGCTTTTGCTGGCGAGATGGTTGAAAAGGTGGAGAGCGGTTATTTAAAACCTGGCTTAAAGAAACTGGTCGATAGTTGGATGGAGGTTTCCTAATGCCAACCTCTCATACAGTCGCTCATTACGAATCCCAAACCTTTGATGTTCAAAAATTTAGAAAAGACTTTCCAATTATGAACCAACAGGTTCATGGCAAGCCTTTAGTTTATTTAGATAACGCCGCCACTACCCAAAAACCTTTATCGGTCATTGAAACCGAAAACCGCTATTACCGGGAATACAACGCCAACATCCACCGGGGTGTACATCTTTTAAGCCAACAAGCGACGAAGGCTTACGAAGACGCGCGGGTTAAAGTTCAAAAATTTCTCAACGCCTCGCAACCGAGCGAGATTATCTATACCAGAGGCGCAACAGAGGGAATCAACTTAGTGGCCCAAACCTGGGGGCGCAAAAATGTTCAGGCGGGCGATGAAATTCTGATCTCCGCTATGGAACATCATTCCAATATCGTGCCCTGGCAAATGCTTTGTGAGGAAAAGGGAGCCAAATTACAGGTGATTCCTATTAATGACGCGGGTGAGTTACTGATGGATGAGTTTAAAAAACTCGTCACAGCTAAAACCAAGTTGGTCGCGGTTACCCATGTTTCTAATGCTTTGGGGACGATTAATCCTGTGGTTGAAATCATCCAATATGCCCACTCCAAGGGTGTGTTGGTATTGATTGATGGAGCTCAATCGGTTCCTCATGTGAAAGTGGATGTTCAGGTTTTGGATTGCGATTTTTACGTTTTCTCCGGCCACAAGATTTACGCTCCCACTGGTATCGGTGTTCTTTACGGTAAATTAAAGCATTTGGAAACGATGCCACCCTATCAGGGCGGCGGGGACATGATTGCCTCGGTGACTTTTCATAAAACTATTTACGCAAAGCCTCCTCATAAGTTTGAAGCGGGGACACCGCATATCGCTGGCGTCATCGGTATGGGAGCCGCATTGGATTATGTTTCAGCGATCGGATTAGACCGAATCGCAGCTCATGAGCATGAGCTTTTAGTTTATGGAACCAAGGTTCTTTCTCAATTTAAAGAAGTCCGATTCATCGGAACCGCTTCGGAAAAAGCCGGAGTGATTTCCTTCACGTTGGGTGAAATTCATCCCCACGACATTGGCACCATTTTAGACAAACAGGGTGTGGCTATAAGGGCTGGCCATCATTGCGCCCAGCCTGTCATGGAACGGTTTGATATTCCCGCGACAGCGAGGGCTTCGTTCGGTCTTTACAATGTTAAAGAAGAAATCGATGTATTGGCCCAGGCGATTCAAAAGACTTTGGAGGTTTTTGCCTAATGTCCGACTTTAGCGACCTTTATCAAGATCTCATCCTTGACCATCAAAAGAATCCCCGCAATTTTGGCGAAATGCCAGAGGCCAATCATCATGCGGACGGCTATAACCCTTTATGCGGGGACAAATTGACGCTCTATTTAAAATTGGACGACCAGGGAACGATCCAAGATATTCATTTTAAAGGTTCCGGATGTGCCATTTCGAAAGCTTCAGCGTCCATGATGACGGTGGCTTTAAAAGGCAAGAAGACTGTTGAGGCGGAAAAGATGTTTCATGAATTTCATGACATGGTCATGGGGAAAATTGACAAGGCTCCCGAAGATTTGGGTAAATTGAAAGTGTTTGAGGGTGTTAAAGAATATCCGGCCCGCGTGAAATGCGCCAGCCTGGCCTGGCACACGATGGAGGCCGCTCTACATAACGAAAAGGATGTTGTCTCCACCGACGACGGCAAGGGAAGCGAAGCATGAGCAATTATGAATTAGTCACAGTTACCAGAGACTGTAAAGTTATTACCATTCCTTACGGGACAGAAAGTCTTTTGTTTAAAGACGAAAAGGTTTACATCACACAAACATTAGGAGGAAGCTTTACGGTTCAAAGGGATAACGGCCAGTTGGCCAGAGTATCCGGTACGGACGGGGACGCCATTGGTAAAGAAGTGCCCGACGAAGCCAAGGTTTTCAAAATGCAATATGACGATGAACCGGTCGATGAAAAAACCGTCGAACAGAATGTTTGGGAACAAATGAAAACCTGTTATGACCCTGAAATTCCGGTCAATATTGTGGAACTGGGTCTTATTTATGGCTGTGTGATCAAAGCCGTGCCTGAGGGAGGGAAAAGGGTTGAGGTAGTGATGACTCTCACAGCCCCCGGATGCGGAATGTCCACCGTTCTTAAAAATGAAATTGAAGAGAAGTTGAAACGAATTAAGGGTGTGCGCGAAGCCTATGTGGAAGTGACCTTTGAGCCCCCCTGGACGCAAAACCTTATGACCGAAGCCGCCCGGCTTCAATTAGGAATGATGTAATTTCGAAAGGCTTTTTAGAATCGAACCGAAGCGTCAATGGCTCCACCGAGCGCGACAGAATCCTGAAGATCAGGAATGCTTCGGGTGATTCCGGCTAGATCAATACTGAGGTTTGTTTTAAAATATCCTACGCCGAAAGTCCACAATTGCTGACCTGAAACATCATCCGTGAAGGTGCCTAAACGGATGACAAGTCCACCGGGGTAATAAGTCTCTATTCCTGCTTTCCAATGAGTCATTTGGTTCACCCATGAAACTTCCCCCTCTAAAAAGGTGTTTTTATCAGGTGGGGCTATGGCGATACCCAATTTAGTGGTATAGGGGAAAGGTTGGGTAACGGTAACACTAGTAGAGGGACCGCTAAGTACATCCTGACCTGTTTTGGGATCTAGTGTTAGATTTTGCTCTTGAGCTTGCCAGTTATAATCGGACTGGATGTTCTGGATCATCAAACCCACATTCAGCATATCGCTGATCTTGGCATACACTCCCAAATCCATGCTAAGCCCCAGTCCCGACGTGGAAGAAGTTTCTGTATATTGATAGCCGGTAGTACTGCCTTGGGTGTAAGTGCCGGTCAAGGCGGTTTGGGTGTAGTAGTTGCCGTAGTGATATTTCAGGCTACCACCTACCGAAATAAATTGAAAAGAACCGAGTGGCAAGGGCATGGCGTAACTGAGATAAAAGGTTTCAATTTGCTGGAAGGTGTTGAGATAATTCAAATTGTAACTTGCCCCAGTGTCAATCATAGGATTGTTGGATCGGTCATTGAACAACGAAAGGGAACCCTGGGAAGCGTTGTAGTTTAAATTTTGATCATAAACCACACCGAAGCTGAGACTTCCATACTGGACAGCAAATAGACCCGAATAATCTTGAAGACGTTGAACCGGATCTTTCCCGGATTGCATGGCGTTAGATGGGCTGAATCTCAAAATAGATGAATTGATATTACTGGTGTCAAAAGCTGAAAAGCCCGTACCAATGTTCCAAGATCCGCTTCCCTGAGGAACCGCCTCTAAAGCTGGATTCCAATAAAGCCCGAAAATACCTAAAGGAGCCGCTGAGGTGGCGTATCCAACAGCCATTCCGCGGGCATCCTGGGCGCGTACCGCGGCCGGAAAGAGAATTATTGCTAAAAAAAGCCAAAGGCGAAGTTGGTTCATGAATCTATCTTAAACGAGAGGACGGTTTAAAATCAAAAAAAACAAGAATTCGGGGGTTATTCGACTTACCGCTATGTGTTTTAGTCTGAATTAAGATTTTGAATGTCTTTCACCCTTGTTACAATCAGGACATGATTTCTTATTTTGAACGCGTCAGAAAAATCCCGCTTTGGTTTCATTTGGTTTTTGCTTTCCTGGCGTTTTTAGCTTGGGGAGGCCGTCAATGGTGGCAGTGGAAGCAGGATAATTTTTTCTCCGTTGTGATTTTTTTAAAGGGTCTCTTACTTTTAAGTCTGGTCTGTGTCATCTATGCGGCAGCAAGTCGCCGCAGGCCGGGGTTTTTTCTTTTAGGTTTTTTCCCATCGTTATGGCTGGCCTTATCTAAGACCCAATGGGATATTTGCGCTCAAACAGATTATCGTTACTGGACATGGCTGCTTCTTTTTGTTTTATCAGAATTGTTTCTTTTTGTTCTGAATGATGGGCGTTGGATGTTAATTCTAATGAGTCCGCTTTGGACTGTCCTTTCTGTACTTTTTCCTTTTTCAATCTTGAGTTTTTTATCTTTTGGTTGGGTAAGGAATGGTTATCGTTTTAAAAAAATCGAATGGGCCCGTTGCGGTTTTCCAATCCTTGGTTTGTCAATCTGGATACTGGTCAAAGGCAGCACCTCATACCATTTTTTTTGGTATGACGTTTATAATGTTCTGATTAATGATCTTTACATTTCATTCTTTTTTTTAGGTTGGCTGGGGGCATTGAGTTTTTCAACCCCGAAAGCGTCTTGGTTTCCCGCTTTCGGACCCCTTTTTTTACTACCTATGGGGATTCTTCTGTTCACGAACACGGATTTTTACATACCTTTTCAACAGGAAATTTTGAAATGGGTATTGGTGTTTTTTGCCGGTTTTGGACTGGAAAGTTTTCGCAGGGATATGATGGATCGCAGCTGGCATGGATGGCTTTTATGGTTTGTGCTGGGGTTTACCTTTTTTGGCGGGGTTTTATAGTTGTTCGAAATCGGAAACTTGGGTTTTTCCCGGTTGAAATTTATGCTAAACTCCGTTTGCTTAATGCTCTTTTCTGGAGGCAATTTCTTGAGGTATTTAAGATTTTTATCACTCTTTTTAGCGCTGCCGTCTTTGATTTTTGCTCAAACTATGTCGGTTCCGGCGACACCCACCGCAACCGTGGTATCGGCCAACGCTCCGAAGATTTTTTGTGCTCACCCCAATTTTGATTTCCATAACGTTGATGAGGGTGGAGATATCATTCATTTGTTTCACATAGTGAATCGGGGGAAGTCCACCCTGATTATCAGCAATGTTTCGACTTCTTGCGGTTGTACGGCGGCAGTTGAGGATAAAAAAGAAATTGCTCCCGGAGGCCGGGGTGTCATTAAGGCGACTTATCACACAAAAGGACGGCCGGGGCACGCTACCAAAATCATTACGGTTACGTCCAATGATCCGATAAATCCGGCTTATCAAATGAAATTGGACATGACGGTTGTCCGCGATATCGACATTCAGCCGGATAGAGTTTATTTATACAATGTTCAGCACGGTCAGGCTCAAACCGCTTCGATTCACATTATGGGCAAGCCTCATTTGCTTCTCAAAATTTTGTCAGCTCAATCCACCAACAATACGGTGGGTGTAAGCATTGTCTCTTCCGATTTTGAGAAAGCCACTCATCGTTATGGGGCCACACTGCAGGTAGCTTTGCCGGCTACCCAGTCTATTGGCAGTTTTTCCGATACCATAAAAGTTCAAACCAGTTATAAAAATAAACCTGAGTTGGATATTGATGTGGCGGGCGAAGTAGTCGGGAAGTTTGTTTACTCTCCTCATTCAGTCAGCTTTGGGACTCGCCAGGATAATCCGTTGACGGTTTCTTTCACGCCGCAAGATCCCCAGCACTTCACGATTCGAAAAGTTGAGTCGCTTCATCATTTAGCCCGTCCGGAGATGAAGAAGTTTAATTATGGGGGTGGAGTGGAGCAGTATCAGGTCTTGATCTATCCGCCAAAGAATGTGCCGGCGAACAGCGACGGCAAAGATTCGATTCAGGTGACGACGAATGATGTGGAACAGGGAGCAGTAACAATCGATGTTCAAGTAGCCAAATAAAAGTGCGGTTGTGTTGAATAAAATAAGAGGAAGGTTTTTATGGCGACCGTGTTAGCCCCAGCCGACGCAGGATTAGAAGATATCATCGCAACGAGCACGTCCATCTGCTCGATTGAGAACGGCGTTTTGGCTTACCGAGGTTATAACATCGATGATTTGGCTGAGAACGCCACGTTCGGCGAAGTAACCTATCTTCTTTTGTACGGCAAGCTGCCTACCCGCGATGAGTTAGAAACTCTAGAAAAGGCGATCGCTGAGGGTGGTAAAATACCAGTCGAACATTTGAAGCTCATTAAACAATTCCCCATGAACGTCCCACCGATGGATTGGCTTCGCACCGCGGTTTCGGCCTTATCTTTTTTTGACCCTGACTATAAAGACAACAGTAATGAAGCCAATTTACGCAAGGCCATCCGGTTGACGGGTCAAATGACAACTTTGGTAACTGCCTTTGATCGTTTTCGGAATAGTAAAGACCTGTTGGAACCCAAGGTGGGGAAAAGCCACGCTTGGAACTTTCTATATCAGCTCACCGGCAAGGAACCAGACGAGGTCTCTTACAAGGCTTTCGATGTCTGCCTGATCCTTCACGCCGACCACGAATTGAACGCCTCCACTTTCTCCGCCAGGGTTACGGCCGCGACTTTAAGCGATATTCATTCGGCGATTACTTCCGCCATTGGAACCCTGAAGGGTTCCCTTCACGGAGGGGCCAACGAACAGGTGATGGTCATGCTTCAAAAGGTGGGAGATGATTCAAAAATCGAAAGCTGGATCCATGACGCCCTTGTCCGTAAAGAACGGATTATGGGATTCGGCCACAGGGTTTATAAACACGGTGATCCCCGCGCCAAACATCTGATGAAATTGTCTGAAATTTTGGGCAAGGTGAAGGGTGAGACCAAGTGGTACGAAATGTCCCGCGTGATCGACGCGGTAGTGCAAAAAGAAAAAGGCCTTTTGCCGAACGTGGATTTTTATTCGGCTTCCACTTACCACTATCTGGGGATTCCGACGGATCTTTTCACGCCGGTTTTCGCCTGCAGCCGTGTGACCGGCTGGTCCGCCCATGTATGCGAGCAATTGGCGCATAACCGCCTGATCCGGCCCCGCGCCGAGTATTTGGGCGCCCGTGATCAGCATTATGTCGCTATCGACAAGCGCAGCTAAGGTTTTTTGGCGGGCTTTTTGATAGGGACCCCGCAGTTCTTCAGTTAAAATGAATTTCAAGCCCGAACCCTAGGTTCGGGCTTCTTTATTTACAAGGATCTGACGCTCTCTATGCAGGAAACCAAAGACTTTAAATCTTCCTTCAATCTCTATCTGCGGCTTTTGGGATACCTTAAACCCTATCGTTCCCGAGTGATCCTGGTCCTAATCTGTATGGTTCTGTCGGGCGTAACCACCGCTTTTGTAATGTATCAGCTCAAACCCATCATGGACGCGACTTTTACCAATTCGAGCGATCCATTGGCGACGTTCCATCATTTGGTTTTGTTTACGATTCCACTTACCATTATCGCCGCCCTGATCCGGTCGGTGAGCGGTTATGGATTCGATTACTTGAACCGCTACTTAAGTCAAAAGGTCGTGCAACATTTACGAAGCGATCTTTACAACCATTTCCTGAAATTGCCCATGTCTTTTTTTAACGCGCAAAGAATAGGCGGCTTGGCTTCCCGAATCACAAACGATGTACAGGTTTTGCAGGATTCCATTATGAATATTGTGGGACAGGGAACTCAATCTTTGATCACGGTAATAACGATAGCGAGTGTTCTTTTTTATATGGATTGGCAGCTGGCGTTTGTGGCTTTGGTTGTGTTTCCTATAGCCCTTTTTCCCATTTACCGGTTTGGCCGAAAAATCCGCCACGCTTCGGGAGAAGGTCAGCAAATACTTTCGAATCTAAACGCGCACATTCATGAAACTTTAGCCAGTATTCGTGTGGTTAAGGCTTTTGGGATGGAGAACCATGAAAAAGAAAAATTCCGAATAACTCATAGCACTTTTTTTGGCGTAAAAATGCGGGAGAACCGGGCTTACGCGGCTTCGTCCCCGATCGTGGAGTGGATAGCGACTTTCGCTTTTATGTGCTTGATTGTCTGGATGGCCTATCGGGCTTTGCTGATTAAAAATCTGACCGTGGGAAGTTTTGTTTCGTTTATTGGTTTGGTTTTTTCCCTTTATCCGAAATTGAAAGATTTTAACGGACTTTGGGGCGGCCTCCAGAGTGCTTTGGCCGCGACGGAACGCTGTTTTTATATTTTGGACACTGTGGATCCCATGGTTGACGCAAAAAACGCGATTACAGTAGGTCCTCTGAAGAAAGATTTGGAATTTAAAAACGTCAGTTTTGAGTATGTTCACGGCCACCAAATTTTGAAAAATGTTTCTTTCAGCTTGAAAAAGGGTGAAGTTGTGGCGCTGGTGGGTCCCTCAGGCGGCGGCAAAAGTACGCTGGCCGACATGATTCCGCGTTTTTATCAGCCCAATTCCGGTCAAATTTTTTGGGATGAGCATGAGCTTTCCACTATTAAACTGGCTTCTTTGCGGTCCCACATCGGTATTGTGACACAGGAAACCATTCTCTTTCACGATACCATCATGAACAACATCGCATATGGCCGTCCAGGCGCTTCTTTCAAAGATATTCAACAGGCCGCTAAAGCCGCCTATGCCGACGAGTTTATTAAAAATACTCCCCAGGGCTATAACACGATTATTGGAGAAAGGGGCGTCAAGCTTTCGGGCGGGCAAAGACAAAGGGTGGCCATCGCCAGGGCCATTCTTAAAAATCCACCTCTGCTTATTCTGGACGAAGCGACTTCCGCCCTCGACAATCAAAGCGAAGAATGGGTGCAGAAAGCGCTGGAAGAACTGATGGGCCACCGGACCACGCTGGTCATTGCCCACCGCCTTTCCACTATCCGCAAAGCGAACCGGATTTTAGTGGTGGATAAGGGCAGAATTGTGGAAGAAGGCAGGCACGCAGGGCTTCTTAAAAAACGGGGTCTTTACGCTAAGCTCTATAAAATGCAGTTTAAAACCCATTCGGAGACACCCGCCGAATGAGCAAGAAAGCCGAAAAACGATCGGCGGTTTTTTTTGACAGAGACGGCACTTTGATCGCCGACGCGGGCTATTTAAATCATCCGTCTCAAATTAAACTTTTTTCCCAGACCGCTGAAGCCTTAAAAAGCCTTCGAAAAGCCGGTTTTTATCTTTTTGTCGTAACCAATCAATCCGGCGTGGCCCGTGGTTATTTTTCGGAAGCCCAGGTGAAGAATGTTCATCAAAATCTTAGGCGGATGTTGAAGGTAAAAGGGGCTAAAATTGACGCGTTCTTTTATTGCCCTCATCATCCGCAAGGAAAAGTAAAATCCTTTAGTAAGAAATGCGACTGTCGCAAACCGTCGCCCGGCATGGTGAAACAGGCTTTAAAGCGTTATTCAATCGATTTGAAAAAAAGTTATGTGGTGGGCGATAAACTGGATGATATTTTATTGGCCAAGAATGCCAAGGTTGCTGCGGGACTTTTGGTCCGCACCGGCAATGGACGTAAGAGTGAGCTTGAGTTTAGAAAACTCAAGCTCAAAAATAGCGCGGTAGTTTCTAATCTGGCTCAAGCGGCCCAATGGATTTTGTCCCGAAAGGACAAGTTATGAAAAAGAACTCTTTCCCATCCCAACTTTCCCTTAAAGGGCCCGCGATTCTTAAAAAATTCACGAAACTTCGTTTAATGGTAGCGGGAGACTTTATGGTGGATGAGGCGATTTACGGGGACACCGAACGTATTTCCCGCGAAGCTCCCGTATTGATTCTCCGCTATTCCCACACGGTGATTACTCCGGGTGGAGCGGGCAACGCCGCCAATAACGCTATGGATTTGGGCGCGCAGGTTTATCCCCTGGGCGTGGTGGGAGAGGATGAGCAGGGTTCCAAACTGCTTCACTACTTTAAAACCAAAAAAGTGGATATTTCGGGTCTGCTGACGGTGAAGAATCGTCATACAACGGTCAAGTGCCGCATTATGGCGGGCGCCAGCCACACGGCGAAGCAGCAAGTGATTCGTATGGACAAACTGGATGAAAAGGAAGTTTCCCGGCAGGTTGAGGCGAAATTGTTGGGCCGTATTACCGCTTTGGCGCCGAAAATGGACGCTCTTTTAATTTCAGATTACGGGTTGGGAGTGTTAACCGAAACGGTTCGAAGATCCCTTCTTTCTAATTTCGCCGGCAAAATTATTACAGTGGATTCCCGCTACCATTTAAGTGAATACCGAAGCGTTTCTCTGATCACACCGAACGTTTCGGAAGCCGGCCCCGCCGCTAATATTGAAATCAGGGACGAAGAAAGCCTCATTCGAGCCGGACAAAAGCTTCAAAAAGAAATCAAATGTCGAGTTCTTATTACTCGCGGGCCCTATGGGATGGCCTTATTTGACTTAAAAGGTGAAATTCATCATTTACCCGTCTTTGGTATTGAACAGCCGGTTGATCCGACAGGCGCAGGGGATACGGTAGCCAGTACTATAACGCTGGCTTTGGCCGCGGGAACGGACTTTATCATGGCGGCTTCTTTGGCGACAGTAGCGGCAGGAATTGTAGTCACCAAACGTGGGACGGCAACCACTTATCCCGACGAATTGCTTAAGGCTTTAAAGCTGCTGACAATTAAATAGAGGACAGGCGAAATATGGCGCAAGTTATTCTCGATCACAATGAATTAGCCAAAAGAATAGAAGAACTGAAAAAACAGGGCAAAAAAGTTATTTTTGCCAACGGCTGTTTTGATCTTTTGCATGTGGGCCACGTCCGCTATTTGAGGGGAGCGAAAGCTTTGGGCGATGTGCTGGTGTTGGCCATTAATAGCGACGCCTCGGTGCGCCGTTTAAAAGGACCGGAGAGACCTTTACTGCCATTGGAAGACCGGTTGGGTATTTTGAGCGCGTTTGAGATAATCGATTTAATTACCGCTTTTGAAGAGGACACAGTTTCCCCGCTTCTTTTAAAACTAAAACCCAATGTACAAGTCAAAGGAACAGACTATACCCCAGACACCATTCCTGAAAAAGACACGGTGGCTTCCTTTGGCGGTGAAGTGGCAGTCGTTGGTGATCCCAAAGATCACGCTTCGAAAAATCTTATTCAGGAAATTTTAAGAAAGTATGGGCCTTTGCCCACCACATGAGTTCGCTTTCACCCCGACATATTCTGGTTTCTCGAACGGATAAGATCGGCGATTTGATTTTGTCACTGCCGGTTTTTCAAAGCCTTCGTAAAGCTTTTCCCAAAGCCCACATTACAGCTCTGGTTAGCCCCTATGCTCAAGAAGTGGTTCGAGACCATCCGGCGGTGGACTCGGTGGAAGTTTTCGATCTGAGTGAAAGCGTGGGACAACTTGCCGAAAGGTTCAAAAACTTAAACGCCGATGTTTTTATCGCTCTTTATCCCCGCCCTAAACTGGCCCTGGCGGCCTGGTTGGCTCAAATACCGACCCGAATTGGCACGGCATTCCGCTGGTATGGTTTTATGTTTAATTTCAAAACGAGGATGCACCGTCATTACGGCGACCGCCACGAAGTGGAATATAACCTCCATCTGCTTGAACCCATAGGCGTCAAAGAATTTGCCAATAAAATCGAATGGCCTGTAACCGCCGAACAAAAAAATGAAACGGTTAATCTTTTGAAAAACCGTGGGATTGGCCCCGGCACCCATTATGTAGTCGTTCATCCCGGTCACAAGGGTTCAGCCCTGAACTGGAGTATTTACCGCTATAGCGAGGTTATCGCCCGGCTTTGCCAGGAGAAAGATTTGAGGGTGGTGGTGACAGGCAGTTTGGAAGAAACTCGTCTTATTGCCCAGCTCACCAGTCTTCTTGATTTTTATGACCTGAAAAACAAGCCGGTTTATTTGATCGGCGAATGCAGTCTCAAACAATTGGCCGCTGTTTATCAAGGTGCGGATTGTTTTCTTTCGGGTTCTACCGGCACCATGCATATTGCCGCGGCGGTTGGAACCCCAACTGTGGCTTTGTTTTGCCCCATACCAGAAACAACGCCTGTCCGGTGGGGTCCTTGGGGGAATGAAGCGGTTGTGCTCATGCCCCATGATTTAAAGTGCATGGATTGCCATAAGGGTCGCTGTAAAAAACACGATCCGATGGATGGCATCACGGAGGACGAGGTCTATCAGGCCGTCATGAAATTTGTCCGCCAGCCCCGAGTCAAAGCGTGACCCGGCTTTTACTTTTGCTTTTGATGGCTGGGGTTCTTCAGGGTTGTTCGCTTCTTTTTGTCGCCAAAGGGAAAACTGGTTTTGTGGCGGTAAAATCCCAAGAAGTTCCTAAAGCCAAATCTCTTTCCAGAGAAATGGACCGCACAGATGTCATTCATCACAAAGTGGAGGACGGCGAAACCTTGCGATTCTTGGGTAAGGCTTACTTTGGCCAAGAAGAAGGCGCATGTCAGATTGCAAAGGCCAACCATCTCGGCGTTCATTCCAAACTAAAACAAGGAAAGATTTTAAGAATCGTAAATCCTTTAAATTTTCCTACGACGGGTGAATTGAGAGATCAACTGAAAGCTTTTAAAGAAAATCCCGCGGCATCCGTTAACAATTCCGTAAAACCTCAAGACCCCGTTTTTACCCCGAAGGATTCCGTTTTCAATGAAAAAGATATTGTCCAACTGGCCCGGCCCCAATTGAACCGGGCCTTTGCCCTGGGTGAGAAGCTGGTTTATGAAGTGAAAGCATTATCCGTCGTCGCGGGCGAAGCCACGTTGGAAGTCGATTCTCCGGTCACGGTTGAAAAACGACCCTGCTATCCTTTGACGGCCAGAGCTAAAGCGGATTTTCCTTTTAGCGCTATTTACCCGGTCAAGGATGTTCAAACCAGTTATTTTGACACGACTGATTTTCTCACTTTGAAATTCGAAAACAATGTTTCGGAAGGCAATTACCGGGCCCAAAACCTGGAGAAGTACGACCAGGTGAACCACCGCTTATGGCGGCGCCATAACAGCGATGATCCAGAGGAAGTCGATATTCCGCCTTTCGCCCAGGATCTGATTTCCTGTTTTTATTATTTCCGGCTTTTGCCCATCGAAGTTGGCAAAAAATATTTAATCCCAACATCCTCGACGGGTAAAAATTACAATTTAGTTATTGCGGTTGTTCGTCGAGAAAAGGTGACGATTCCTTTGGGAACTTTTGATTGTTATTTGGTGAAACCTTATGTGAAACACGATACGGTTTTCCGCAACTCAGAGGACATTGACATGTGGGTGACCGCAGATTTACGCCACGTTCCGGTTTTAATTAAAAGCGCTATTGTGATCGGCAGTATTGAAATTTCACTACTTGAAGCGACTCTGCCCGAAATCAAAGGGATTTCAAATAGTCTTGTAGAACCATAGGCCACTAAATTGGCAATCATCCGAATGGTTCTGAAAAGAAGAGTTTAAAAGTAATGAACACTTTCTAATGGAGTAGTTGAGTCGGGTGCTATTTTCCCAGGTATTTCAAAATAAAACCAAGTATCCCCAATTTGACCTGTTGGGTGGGTATGGATCATCCAACTTTCGGCAATGGGCAGCAAGGTTGGCTCAAAGATGGGCCCCAATTGAAAAAGTAAGGCATTGGCTAAATAAACATGGCCCGGCTGGGGACCGATTAAATCCTTTTGTGTCCATGGTTCCCAATACATACCGTAAATTGAGGGGTCTATTGCTCCGCCAAATTGAGCCAGTTTAATGTTTCTCCAGCCTTTGGCTTCGGCGGCAATAGCTACTCGTTTATTGTCCTGGCCCATGTCCAAATTGGAATCGCTCAAATAATAAAGTCTTTTTTCCTTCGAAACGAACTCGTTGAAATAACTGATCATGTTCGGTGCGGAGGCAACCACCGAAACAACATGCCAGAGTAAAAATCCCAGAAACAATAATTTTCCCGCATAAACACTCTGAGAAAGTTTCCATTTCCAAAGCAAGTTCAGAAAGCTGGCCGTCATCAAGATAAGAAAAGGGAATATCGGCAATAAGTAACGGATTCCCAAATTTTGAACAGGAAGGATGCTCAAAAATAAAATAAGAGGTGGTATCCACAGCCAGGGCGCGAAAAAAGAGCGTTGATAGATTCCGTAAATCACGGAAGCCAAGGTTAAAACCACCAAAGGGATGGTTGTCTTTAATGCGAAAGCCAACGGGAAGTAAAGCCAATGGTTTTGGCGCGAAGCCTGCCCTAAAAAATAGGTAGGATGATGGAAGTGGGTGTATCCCATCATGTTTTGAAGGCTTTCCTCAAAATAAACCATGGGGAACAAGTGGCGGGATTCCCACAAAGTTCCAGGAAGGTATAAAAGACAAATAAAAGCAATAAAACCAAAAGAGCCCCAAAGCCAGTCTACTGCTGATGGCGCGATTTCATTTTTATTCCAGTTTTTCTTTTTCCAATTCGATAACTCCAATAAAACGAAAATCGGAATTAACGCCAGAGCTGATAATTTACATCCGACCGCCATGGCGGTCAAAATACCGGTGCCGCAGCTTCGAATGGGGTTAGGACCGCTAAAACGGCTTTTGAAAGCCAGAACCGCCGCCAGGAAGAAAAACGTCATCGGAATATCGGCCAGGCATAAACCGGAATAGGCCAGAAGGGTGGGTTCGAAGGCCCAAAGCATTAAACCGGCCAACGCGATGACCCTATTGACCCTGGTTTGAATAAACAAAAGCAAACCGATACCCAGACCAAAAATCAAAGTCATCCAGCGCCCCAACATGGTCATTAATTCAAATTCGTTTTGGTTGGTATTAAAAAAGAAATTGATGGCTTGCAGTTGGTTGTTTTGATCCGCATAGGGTGGCTGGTGGTTAATCGCTAAAAAGCGGATAGGAAGGGCTTGCAGGATTCGGGACAAAGGGGGATGGAGATTCGAGGTTTGGATTCCCTGCCAGTAAAAGTAACCGTTTGTTAACTCGATCGGTTCGTCATCCGTGGGGGATTCCATATAAGTTCGCGGAATGGTTTGAACGCAAAATAGAAGGGAGAAAAGGAAGAACCAAAACCAAGATGTCGGTTTGCGGGAAGAAAACATGGGCTAATTGTAGGGAGAACGAAAGGGTTAAGCCACTATTTTACAATTGGCTTCTGAGTACCACTTTGGAAATGAAAAAGGTTGATGAGAGTTTCACCACTCTAATATTGGGTATTGGGCCTTCTGTCGCCTAAGAGCTGGTAGTTTTTGTTTTGGATGGCTTTCACGAATAAATCACGGTTTTTGTACATGGATTTTACTGGTAAGTTGTGTAGGGCCAATCCGAAATGAAAAACCAGATTACAAATTAAAAGCAAGCCGGCTAATCGGGTGAACCAAGGTTTTTTTGCAAAGGGACTCAAAGCATAAAATCCATAGATCATTACCAACGGCAAAGTTATGTAATAGGTGTGGGCTGCCGGGGTTTTGATGGCAAAAAGAAAACTTACATAAATTAAAAGAAAAACTAGGGCAATTAGAATTTTAATCGAATGCCAGTCTTTTTGGGGATGGTTTTTTCTAAACCAACCAAGCAGTAATGCGACTAACTGAAATAAACCCAATAGGGACGCAATAATCCCGAAGGGTGCGACCCATAAATTTTCTTTCAAAAAATTCAAACGACTTAAGGTGTTGGCGCCGATAAATCGGGGTAATTCACAGCAGCCCAATGCCAAATATCTCAAAAGAACCCTGAAAAAACTTAAGAAGTTCTCGGGATTAAAAGTAATAGCTTGGGTTGTGTTTCCTGAACCTTTTATAAAACCGTACTGAATCCATGTGGGAATAATTAAGCTGTAGGTGGTTAGGGCACCAGCCAGAAAAGCAAACAAACTCCATAGTTTTTCTTGAAGAGAGACGCCCCTTGAAACCGCTTTCCAGACCAGTGAAACTAAAATCAAAGGGAAAAGCAGGATATAAGAAAGGTGAAATTGAGCGTTCCAGCCTAAAGCGAACCCCATCAAATAATTGGCAAGCCAGAAGGGAACCAGGTTGATGGTAAGGGTTGGAAGTGTTTCCATAAAACCGACGAAGAAAAGACAGCTCCCGAACAATACATAGGAATCGTTGTCGATGTTGGTGGACCAATTCAGAACCCAAGGGGCTGTTAAGAGCCAAATCCAGATGATCCAGCGAGGAAACTGGGGCAGACGACTGCAGATATACCAGGCCAAAAAGCAAAGACCAGAAAACGATAAAAAATTGAGAAAAATATAAGGTGATTCGGGAATGGGCCAAATTCTCAAAGGAAGACCGACAACTAAACCCTGCAGGGCGCCGGGCAACTGTATGTTGACCGCTACATCTGGGCCGAAGTAGGGCCAAAGGCCTGTGGTGTAATATTTGAGTCCGATGAGATAAATTTGCTGCTGGTCGATGAACCAGATTTCAGAGCAAAGGCCAAAAGCTAGTCGAAATAAAAAAACGAGAACGAGTAGTATTGAAAAAAGAAAGATTTCTTGATGGGAAGTCTTTGGGATGACAGATGGTTTTAATGGGGATGTGAATTTTAGGGGACTTGGCACGTTTTTATTATCATTGGGGTAAAAGTCCTGTTCAAGTAGATTAGGGCCGGTTTTCAAGGGAATGTTTCCTAGGTAAAACGAGTGGCTATGGTTAAAATGAACCTTATCGTTAGTGACGGATCGTATTCCGAGGCGTTATAGGTTGGCTAATCCTGTTTTCTGTGAATTGATTCAAAATTGCATTGTTTCCCTGAGGAATTATGAAAAAAACAATAAAGCTTTCGAACAAAAGCCAGTCCATCCTTTCGTCTGTGGATAAATCGGAACTTTTGGGTATTGTTGGAATGCTTCAAAAAAAGAAGATTGTGGTCATTGGCGACGTCATGCTGGATGTATATATCAAAGGTTCGGTGGCCCGAATCTCTCCCGAAGCTCCCATTCCGGTTGTTGAGATTAATGAAAAAGACACAAAAATGCCGGGTGGGGCGGCTAACGTGGCGGCCAACATTACGGCTTTGGGCGGAAAAGCATCCATCATCGGTACTACTGGTAAAGACCCAGCGGGTCGGGAATTGGTAAGCGAACTTAAAAAATATAACGTGGATACAAGGGGTATGTTGGCACTGGGGGACAGGCCGACTACTGAAAAGACACGCGTCATTGCCAATACCCAACAGGTAGTTCGCATCGATCGTGAGGTTAAGTCGGCTTTGTCGAACAAACAACAAGATCAAGTGATTCGACAAGCTATAAAGGCCATTCATGACGCCGATGGTGTTATTTTTGAGGACTATAACAAAGGCCTCTTGACAGTGAAGGTTATCCGCAAATTAGTGGCTTACGCTAAGGCTAAGAAAAAAGTCATTACCGTTGATCCCAAATTCCATAATTTTTTTGAATTTAAAGGTGTCACGGTCATGAAACCGAATATGAAGGAAATGACTGAAGCTTTGGGGACTGAAGCGGTGGGTGAAAGTTTTGAAACCATCGGGTTTAAAGCCATGAAAAGACTGCAATGTCAATCTCTGGTATTGACCCGTAGTGAGCATGGAATGACCATTTTTGAAAAAGGCATGCCTTCTCGGACAATTCCGACGGTCGCACGTGAAGTTTATGATGTCTCCGGCGCCGGAGATACGGTGATCGCGACACTTACCTTGGCTTTAACCGCGGGAGCGACGCTTCTTCAAGCGACAGCTTTAGCCAATTACGCGGCTGGTATTGAAGTCGAGAAACTAGGTGTGGCTACGGTTTCGGCGGAGGAACTTACCCAGCGTCTTTTGGAAGAAATGAACCACTGATCATCATGTTTTTTCAGCCTCTCTTTTGGACATATCTTTTTTTTCTTTTTTTAATATTCATCTTTCTCACAAACCGCATTAGTTTTCACCCTCCCCGCGGCTGGGGCGAAGTTTTCTGGACTTTTTCCTGGTGTTCTTCTTTTTTGCTGGTTCAAACAGGTCTCAGTGTTATTTATCTGAAAAACTGGGATTTTGCCTGGTCTGGTTTGTCCTTTCTTCCGTTCTCGTCCCTTATTTTTCTTAGTTCGATCGCGTTGTGGATCGCGTGGATGGTTGTCGATCATGGCGTTTGGAAACTCATCCGTCTTCAACCGGTACAAGTTAAAAAAATAAAAACGGTTAAACTGCGAACGAATCCAAAGTTTGTGCCCCCGTTCGGCTGTTTAAAAAAGGTTGGTATTACGAATCAAATTTATCTACCGCAAGTGGTTGAATATGAGCTGAAACTGGAAGGCTGGCCGAAAGAATGGTCTGGATTGACTATTGTTCAAGTTTCAGATTTACACTACGGTAAGTTTTTCCCCACCGCCTATTACGACGGGATTATTCGTCAGATCAAACAACTCAAACCCGATTTATTCGCTTTTACCGGAGATCTTATCAATTCTAAAAAAGATGCCCTCGCGATGAAGGGTCTTTTAAAGGGTTTTAAAGCGCCCTTGGGGGTTTATGCGGTACTGGGTAATCACGACCATGGCGCTGGAGCGGAAGCTTTAACCAAGGCTTTGACCCAGGAAAGTATTCGGGTGCTGGATAATGAAGTGGTCTATCGCAAAAGAAAAGGAAAAACCCTAGCTATTATGGGCGCGTCAGAGTTGTGGTACGGCAACCGAGACAGAAGTATTATTTTGAATTCCAAGGCCGACGCAAAGTTGTTTTTAGCCCATCATCCAGACCATTATTTTTTAGGTAAAAAATCAGGGGCACATCTTCAAATTTCTGGGCATACCCACGGTGGACAAATTCGATTTCCGTTTTTGGGGCCTTTGATTGTTCCGTCTAACCAGGGAAGAAAATATGCTCAGGGATTTTATCGTGAGAAAAATACGGTTTTATTTGTCACAAATGGAATTGGGTGTTATCCGCCGCTTCGAACGCTTTGCGCTCCTGAAATTGTAAAGTTGGTTCTCAAGCCGGCTTGAGAGGGCGGTGGTTATTCTTGCCACCATGGGGTTCATTCTTTATAATTACCCATCCCAAGCAAAGTAGAGACCCATTGAATCATTTCGAACCCAGCCAGTTAGCGCCCATCCTTCAAAAACTTCAAAACCTAGGCAAAAAAGTAGTCTTCACCAATGGGGTTTTCGATATTTTGCATTTAGGCCATGTGACCTATCTTCAGGAAGCCCGCAAGCAAGGCGATCTTTTAGTGGTGGGTCTCAACAGCGACGCTTCGGTGCGCCGTATTAAAGGACCTCTCAAACCTTTGTTGCCTTTGGAAGAAAGGGCTGAAATGCTTTTGGCTCTTTCCTGCGTGGATTACACCACTTTCTTTGAAGAAGACGATCCTTACAATGTGATTAAAACCCTTCGTCCTGATGTTTTGATTAAAGGCGGCGATTGGGCGGTTGATAAAATTATAGGCGCTGATCTGGTGGTTTCCTGGGGTGGAAAGGTTGCCAATATTCCGGTGGTGGAAGGCCGTTCGACCACTAATTTGATTCAAATGGTTCGGGAACGCTATGGCAAAAAGTAAGATTGTGGGAGTCATCCCGTCCCGCTTTGGGGCCCAACGTTTTCCCGGTAAACCTTTAGCCCTTATTGCCGGCGTACCCATGATTGTGCGGGTAATCCGCCAAGCACAAAAAGCCAAACGTCTCACTGAAGTTTGGGTGGCGACAGATGACAAACGCATTGCGGAGGTTGTGGAACAATCGGGAGCGGTGGCGGTGATGACGCCAGCTTCTCTGAAATCCGGTACGGACCGAATTGCTTACGCCGTAAAGAACAAGAAAGTTGATATCGTGGTTAATATTCAGGGTGATGAGCCGGTGATGGCTCCCCAAGCGATTGACGCGGCGGTGGAAGTGCTTGAAAAAGATCATCGGGTTCTCATGTCTACCGTGGTGATTCCGATGCAAAACAAGCAAGAATGGCTTGATCCTAATGTGGTGAAGGCGGTTTTAGCCGCTAATGGGGATGTGTTATATTTTTCGAGGGCTCCCATACCTTATCCCCGTGAAGGCGGCGTGTCGAAGTCCTACAAACATATGGGTCTTTACGGGTACCGCCCATCTTGGCTGCACCGCATGGCCGCTTTAAGACCTACACCTCTGGAATTGACAGAAAAATTAGAACAGCTTCGTGCCATGGAGAATGGCGTGGTAATTCGTGCCGCGATTCGTAAGGTGGAATCAATTGCCGTCGATGTTCCGGCGGATGTTAAAAAAGTTGAAAAGTATTTAAAAAATAAATAACTTTCATTTGGAGAAGACGAATGACTAAATATATTTTTGTGACCGGCGGCGTGGTTTCATCCTTGGGCAAGGGAATAGCCTCGGCGTCCATGGGAAGACTTTTGGAAAGCCGGGGACTAAAGGTCACCATCGCTAAGTTTGATCCCTATCTCAACGTGGATCCTGGAACCATGAGTCCATATCAACATGGTGAAGTGTTTGTTTTGGATGACGGCGCTGAGACGGATCTGGATTTGGGCCATTATGAGCGTTTTTTAACCGCTAAACTCACCCGCCATAACAACGTTACCAGCGGCAAAATTTATAACGCGGTTATTTCCAAAGAACGCCGCGGCGATTATCTGGGTAAAACGGTTCAGGTGGTTCCCCACATCACTAATGAAATCAGAGAGTCTATTCTTAAAATTTCTAAAGGACAAAAAGTCGATGTCTGTATTGTGGAGGTTGGTGGAACCATCGGTGATATCGAAAGCTTGCCCTTTTTAGAAGCTATTCGGCAATTCAAGTTCCATGTCGGTCAAGACAATGCCATCAACGTGCACGTTACTTTAGTACCTTACATCGAAGCTTCCGGTGAATTAAAAAGTAAACCGACCCAAAAAACAGTGGCCGAGCTTCGGGGGATTGGTATTCAACCCGATGTGATTTTGTGCCGCGCTGAAAAACCCCTATCTGAGGACATTAAATCGAAGATCTCGCTTTTTTGTAATGTCGAACCCCAAGCGGTTTTTGAAGCCCTCGACGCGGCTTCTATTTACGAAGTGCCTCTTTTGCTGCACAACCAGGGTTTGGATGAATTCTTGGTGAAAAAACTCCGGTTAAAACCCCAACGCCAGGCTAATGTTTCGCAGTGGTCCCAATTTGTCAAAAAGATTTATCACCCTAAGAAAGAAGTTGAAATTGCTATCGCTGGTAAATATGTCGAATTGCACGACGCCTATAAATCCATTATTGAATCTTTTATTCACGCGGGTGTGCCGAATGCTGCCAAAGTGAAGCTGCGCTGGGTGGATTCGGAAGAAGTCGAACGAAAAGGCGCGAGCGCGTTGCTGAAGGGCATTTCAGGCATTTTGGTGCCGGGCGGGTTTGGGGATCGCGGTATTGAAGGAAAAATTCAGGTCATTAAATATGCCCGCGAAAAAGGAATTCCCTTCTTCGGGATTTGTCTGGGTATGCAATGCGCGGTAATTGAATTCGCCAGACATGTTTTGAAACTGCCTCACGCCAACAGCAGTGAATTTAATCAAAATACGCCGGACGCAGTCATAGCCATGATGGCGGATCAAATCAAAATTCAGGATATGGGCGGCACAATGCGGTTGGGCGCTTATCCGTGCAAGGTTGAGAAGGGAACCAAAACTTATCAGGCTTATAAACAAGTTCAAATTCACGAGCGCCATCGTCACCGTTATGAATTTAACAATTTCTACCGTGACCGCATGAAGGCCAAAGGAATGAAACTCTCGGGGTTGTCACCAGACGGTGATTTGGTGGAAATGATCGAATTGGCCAACCATCCCTGGTTTGTGGGAGTTCAGTTTCACCCCGAGCTCAAAAGCCGGCCTTTGAACCCACACCCCTTATTTAGGGAATTTGTGAAGGCGGCGGTAAAGTACGGCCATAAGAAGATCACTAAAAAGTAAGAAGAGGTTGCCGTGGTGGACGTTACTCAATTAGGTAAAAACGGAAAGTTTTTTGTCATCGCGGGGCCCTGCGTAATCGAGGGAACGGAATTTCTTTTAAAAACCGCTAAAACGATTAAAGCCATCGTGGATGAGTTTGGAATTCCTTTGGTTTTTAAATCATCATATGACAAAGCCAATCGCACTTCCGGTAAGGGTTTTCGCGGTCCGGGAATTAAAAAAGGTCTGGCCGATCTAGCTATGATTAAAAAGAAACTGGGGGTTCCGGTTTTAACCGATATCCATGAAATTGGAGAAGTCAAAACCGCCTCCAAGGTGGCTGATGTGCTTCAAATTCCAGCTTTTTTATCCCGTCAAACCAGTTTGCTTTTGGAAGCGGCTAAACACGCTAAAGTGGTTAATGTCAAAAAGGCGCAGTTTATGGCTCCCTGGGAAACGGGAAATGTTGTCGACAAAATGAGAGCCGAGGGCCAAAAAAACATCTGGCTTACCGAGCGGGGCACCGTGTTTGGTTATAACAATCTGGTGGTCGATTTTCGCGGCATTTCTGAAATGAAGAAAACGGGTTGTCCGGTGATCTTTGATGGAACCCATAGTGTTCAACAACCGGCGGCCAAGGGGACTTCCAGCGGAGGTACCCGTGAACATGTTCCGGATTTGGTTCGGGCGGCGGTTGCCGTGGGAGTTGATGGTCTTTTTACCGAAGTGCATCCCAATCCGCCGAAAGCGAAGTCCGACGCAGCTACTCAAATTACCTTTGAGACTTTCCGTCAGATTCTCAAAGAATCGATTGCCATTCGCCGCGCGCTCAAATACTAAGATTTTTCATTTCTCGAGGCTTTTATGACTTATCAAATTTATAGTGATGGCGCCTGTCGCGGCAACCCAGGGCCTTCGGGCATCGGCGCGGTCATTTTGAATGACAAAGGCAAAGTGGTTCACGAGATTTCAAAATATATCGGGGTTGTTACTAATAACGTCGCTGAATATGAGGCTCTCTTAGAAGCTTTGGATTATTGCGTAAAGAAAAAGCTCTCGCCGGTTGAAATTTTAGCCGATAGCCAGCTGATGATCCGCCAGTTGTCGGGTCAATATAAGGTGAAACACCCCAATATGATTCCGCTCCATCAAAAAGCCAAAGAATATATGGTTCATTTAAAGGTCATTGGATTTACGCACGTCCTGCGTGAATTCAACAAAAGAGCTGATGAGTTGGCCAACGCGGGGATTGATAATCATAAAGCTCACCCTTAATAACCTTTGTTTCAGCTTTTCACCCTGTTTTGTCTGGTAGATTTAAGCCCTTTTTACCTCTATTATGACTCTTGGAAGCAGGTCGTGATCGCGGTTGGGTCCTTTTAGGATACCCATCGAGGAAAGTCCGAACTCCGCAGGACAGGATGCTGGATAACGCCCAGTCGGTCCCCGTAAGGGGGTTGAAGGAAAGTGCCACAGAAACAAACCGCCTCGAGCAATTGGGGTAAGGGTGAAAAGGTGGGGTAAGAGCCCACCGCGTCTTATGTGAATAAGGCGGCTAGGCAAACCCCATCCGGAGCAAGATCAAATAGGTAAACTTCGAAGCTGTCCGCTTCATTTTTTCCCGTCAAACGGAAAAAAGGTTTACGGGTAAGATCGCTTGTGACGAATCCGGTAACGGTTTTCGCGAGAGAAATGATCACACACACAAAATTCGGCTTAGGCCCTGCTTCTTTTATTTATGTTTTCGAAAGGCCGTCCTTGTGGGCGGCTTTTTGATTTTAACCATCACTTCAAGGAACGACAGTGCAAAAGATTTCCGTTAAGGGCGGCAAAGTTCTTAAGGGTTCAGTGGATATCAGCGGTTCTAAAAACGCGACCCTGCCCGTGATGACAGCTGTTCTGCTGGCCGAATCTCCCTCAACCATTCGGAATGTTCCTCATTTGAATGACGTTAAAACTATGACTGAAGTATTAAAAAAACTCGGTGCCAAAGCGACCCTGGAAGACCATTTCTTAAAAGTAGATCCGGCAGGGTTCAACCAATTTGAGGCTCCTTACGAACTGGTTAAAACCATGAGGGCCTCTATTTATTCGCTCGGCGCCTGTCTGGCTCGTTTGGGCGAGGCCAAAGTTTCACTGCCCGGTGGTTGCGCCATCGGCGCACGCCCCATTGACTTGCATTTAAAAGGTATGGAGCAACTAGGCGCCAAGGTGACTATTGAACATGGTTACGTTCACGCGAAAGCTTCCAAACTGAAAGGCGCGACTATTTATTTAGCTGGTCCTCACGGACCCAGTCTGGGCGCGACGGTCAACGTGGTTTTGGCCGCTACCGCCGCCGAAGGGACAACCGTTATTGAGTCTGCTTCTATTGAACCTGAAGTGGAAGATTTGGTGAACTGTCTTATCGCCATGGGCGCACACATTGAAGGCAATGGGACTTCTAAGTTGGTTATTCACGGTAAAAAGACATTGAAGGGTGTGGATTACTCGGTTATTCCGGATCGGGTGGAAGCGGGAACCTTTATGGTAGCCGCGGCAATTACCAAAGGGGATGTGCTTTTAAAGAAAGCGAACGCTTCGCAATTAACGGCGGTTATCGACAAGCTTCGTCAAATTGGGGTAATCATAGAGGTAACGCCCGAAGGCATTCGCATCAAAGGCGGAGAAGGCTACAAACCGACGGACGTGATGATTTTGCCTTATCCTGGGTTTCCCACAGATATGCAGGCCCAAATTATGGCTCTTTTGGCCACGATTCCGGGCAACAGCATTGTGACGGAGACNNGTGATGGCGTCAGACCTAAGGGCCAGTGCGGCGCTGATATTAGCGGGTTTGGTTTCTGAAGGTGAAACTCTGGTTCAGCGTATTTATCACTTGGACCGTGGCTATGAAAAAATCGAAGAAAAGCTTTCGACTCTGGGCGCCGATATTAAGAGGATTAATTAAGGGTTATAAAAGGCTTTTTAATGGGTGACGGCTTAATACAAGTTTTTATATTTTTAATATGCATCTTTTTTTTTATTTAATTCCGGTGTAGTTATTTCTTATTTTTTTATAAAAAAAACAACCTTGTAGTTAAATATAAAAGAGGTTCGTTGATGATGACTTTACTTTTTTTAAAATTATTTATTGCATTCATTTTTTTAGTGAATGAGGTGATGACGAAAGAAATGCAAGGTTCGTCACGTGTACTATTGGTTTGTGTTTTGGTTTTTACTGTTCCCAATCTTTTCGTTATAGGATGGGGAGCTCTCAAAATGCGGCGTGAAGCTTTGGCGATACAATCAAAGGAAATGGCATTATGAGAATTTTAAATTACGCTAGCTCCAAAGATAGGCCGTCTATTGAAAAACTCATCCGCCGGGAGCCCCTGATGTCCCTCCAGGGTGCAGGCAGTCGCGCCTCGTTGACCAAAAAGACATTTGGAAAAAACTTAACCCCCGAACAAGTGGTGGACCGGGTGGTCAATGAGGTGCGTCAAAAGGGTGATAAGGCCTTATTCACTTATACCCGCAAGTTCGATGGGTTCGCCGTCAACGCCCAAAATATCCGGGTCACCAGGGCAGAGATTAAAAGCGCCTTGATGAAACTGAAACCTTCCATGCGGGTTGCCATCGACATTGCCATCAAGAATGTGCGGTTGTTCCATGAAAAGGAAAAGCCATCCCGTTGGTTTCATAACGGCCCCAAGGTGTCCATGGGTCAGCGCTGGGAGCCGGTGGACCGGGCGGGACTTTACGTCCCGGGTGGTTTAGCTTCCTACCCTTCTTCGGTCATTATGAATGTTATCCCGGCCAAAGTGGCGGGTGTGAAAGAGGTCGTGGTGGTCACGCCGGTCAAGAAGGATGGAAAGGTAAATCCCATTGTCCTGACGGCGGCCCATATGGCAGGCGCGGATACCATCCTCAAGATCGGCGGGGCCCAGGCGGTTGCCGCTTTGGCTTATGGGACCCGATCAGTCCCGGCGGTGGATAAGATCACAGGGCCGGGCAATCTTTTCGTGGCACTGGCCAAGCGCAAGGTCTTTGGGCAGGTGGGTATTGATGGGTTTCCAGGCCCCAGCGAAGTGTTGATATTAGCGGATGGCACGGTGCCAGCCTCCTGGGCGGCTGCGGACCTTTTGGCCCAGGCCGAACACGATGAAATGGCCATGCCTTTATTGGCGACGACATCCCTGAGTTACGCAAAGAAAGTGGCTGCGGAAGTCGAACAACAGGTACGGCGGTTGAAGCGCCAATCCATCGCGATGGATTCCATTAAAAGCCGCGGCGCGGTGATTCTGGTGAAGAACCGGAAAGAAGCCCAGGATTTTTCCAACCGCTTCGCGCCAGAACATCTGGAGATACTGGCCAGCGATACCCGCGCTTGGCTGCCTGAATTACGCCATGCCGGGGCCATTTTTATCGGTCCTTATACCGCCGAAGCCTTTGGCGACTATACCGCCGGCCCCAACCATGTCCTGCCGACCGGCGGCACCGCCCGTTTCTCGTCGGGTTTGTCGGTGTTCGAGTTCCTCAAAAGGACCAATATGCTGGAAGTCAAACCAGCGGGTCTCAAGACTTTGGGCCAAGCCACGGTCGATTTCGCAGAAGAAGAAGGTTTAGGCGCACACGCCCAAAGTATTCGGTTAAGACTTAAATAAGAACTTGTTCGGCTTTTTAAAATAATGGGATGTAAATATGAAAAATAAAGTGCGTTCTAACTGGTTTCGTCCCGCTGTTCTCAAAATGAAAGGCTATACTCCTGGTGAACAGCCAAACGATCCAACCGTTATCAAGCTCAATACCAATGAAAGTCCCTACGCACCTTCCGCGCCTATCCTCAAAGCTTTTCAATATCTGGTCGATGAGAGATTAAGGCTTTATCCCGAACCCTCCGCTGATACCTTGCGGCACGCTTTGTCCGAACTTTACGACTGGCCTGTCGAGGGTATTTTGGTAGGGAATGGTTCGGATGAGATTCTTTCCATTCTTTTCGCCGCTTCGGTGGGAAAAGGTGATCTGGTTCAATATCCGGATTTAACTTACAGCCTCTATCCCATATTGGCCCAGATTCGAGAGGCCAAAACCAAAGAAGTTAAACTTGATGTTTCCTTTGATCTTCCTTTTGAAAAATTTTCGACAAATGCCCGAATTACTTTTTTGGGTTATCCCAATCCGCCCATTGGTAATTGCTTCTCGTTGAAAAAAATAGAAGCTTTTGCCCGTAAAACGAAGGGATTGGTTTTAATTGATGAAGCCTATGTAGACTTTGCGGATGGCAATTGTCTGGATTTGGCCCGGTTCAATCCCAACATTCTTATTCTTCGAACCATGTCGAAGTCTTTCTCTTTGGCGGGAGTCCGGTTAGGTTTTGTTTTCGCGCATCCCGAGATCATTGAGCAACTGATGAAGGTCAAAGATTCTTATAACGTGAACCGAGTGACTCAGGCTTTAGGTTTGGCCGCCCTCACTTCTGAAAGTTTGGAAACGGTTAAGAAAAACGTGAAGAAAATCCGCTTTGAGCGTGACACCATGACCGAGGCCCTTCGAAATATGGGTTTTTCCGTGCCGGACAGTCAGGCCAATTTTGTATTAGCCACCCGGACCGGCAAACTAACCGCCGAGAGCCTGTACAAAAATCTCAAAAATAAGGGCATTTTGATAAGATACTTCTCCCATCCAAGGCTTCGCAACTCGCTTCGGATCACTATTGGGACGCCGGAACAGAATCGCCGGCTTTTAACAGAGCTTAAAAAGCTTCTGTAATTGGAGAAGGTAATGGCTAAGCGCACCGCGACAATTCACCGTAAAACCAAAGAAACTGACATAACGTTGACTCTTAATCTGGATGGCTCTGGTAAACACGAGATTAAAAGTCCTGTCCCTTTTCTCAATCATATGCTCGAAGCCCTCAGCAAACACAGCGGTTTTGATTTAACTGTGAAGGCTAAGGGAGACACCCATATTGACGATCACCATACGGTGGAAGATATCGGCATTGCCTTCGGTTTGGCGCTGGATAAAGCTTTGGGCGATAAGCACGGCATTTCCCGCTATGGCCACTTTTATGTTCCGCTGGATGAAGCTTTAGTCCGCGCGGTGGTGGATTTGAGCGGTAGGAACTACATCAATTTCAGTCTAGATTTGTTTGTTAAAAAACGGATCGGCAATTTTGACACTGAACTGGTGGAAGATTTCTTCCGTGCGGTGGTTGATAACGGCAAATTTAATCTGCATTTGGAAAAAATCCACGGACGCAACAGCCACCATATTGTAGAAGCGGCTTTTAAGAGTTTCGCCAGGGCCCTCAAAATGGCGACGGCGCATGACGCTAAAGTGAAGGGTGTTCCCTCAACCAAGGGGAAGATTTAACCGCATAACGCAGAAAACTCAAGAACACCTCTCGTTTCCAATACTCAATTTTTTTTGCGTTGTATGAATGGGGAGTTTTAATGATTACGGTAGTTGATTACGGTGTCGGCAATTTACACAGCGTGGCGAAGGCTCTTGAAAAAGTGGGTGCTGAAACCCGTGTGACTTCAGACTGGCGCGATGTGGAAAAATCGGATGGAGTGGTTTTGCCCGGTGTGGGGGCTTTTAAAGACTCTATGGATGCCATGCATCGATCGGATTTGGCCAAGGCGATCAAAGCTTTTATTCATACCGGAAAGCCTTTTTTAGGCGTCTGCGTAGGACTGCAAATGCTTTTCTCCGAAAGTGAAGAATTTGGCAAATCCAAGGGACTCGATATCTTCCCGGGTAGGGTCGTGAAGTTCGATCAGGGTCAAAAGGTTCCCCATATGGGTTGGAATCAAATCCAGATCAGCAAGGAGGGGAATCCCCTTTTAAAAGGTCTCAAAGACGGGGATTTTCTTTATTTTGTGCATTCTTATTATGTGGTGCCGGAAAATACAGGCATCACCGCTACCCAAACTTCTTATGGGTTAGATTTTACCAGCATGGTTTGGGAGAAAAATATTTTTGGAACACAGTTTCACCCCGAAAAAAGCCAAGGGGTGGGACTGAAAATTTATGAGAATTTTAAGGATTTAGTTAATAATTAACCACTCGGCGAAAAACACTTTACCCATTCCCGAGTTTTCATTCACCGGGTGTTTTATGGTTTGAATTTATTAAGGGGTTTTTATGTACGTTATTCCAGCGATTGATATCCGAAAAGGCCGCGCGGTCCGGTTGGTGCAGGGTGATTTAAGAGATGAGACTGTTTATTCCCAGGAACCGGTTTCGGTAGCGAAACTTTGGAAACTCAAGGGCGCGAAACGCCTGCATGTGATTGATCTCGATGGAGCCTTTTCGGGCAAACTCTCCAACCTCGATTACGTCAAAGAAATCATTAAAGCTACTGACTTCAAAGTACAAATGGGCGGCGGTATCCGCGATTTGAAAACGATAGAAAAAGTTATTAATACCGGCGTGAGCTCGGTTATTTTGGGTACTTCGGCGGTCCAAAACAAAGAATTCGTGAAAGAGGCCGTGAAGGAATACGGCAAATGCATCATTGCAGGTATTGACGCCAAAAAAGGCATGGTCGCGATCAAGGGCTGGAAACAGGTTACCAAGGTGAATGCGGTTGATCTGGCGAAAGAAATGGAAGACCTGGGCGTATCCGCGATTATTTTTACCGACATTCAGCGGGATGGAATGATGGAAGGGCCGAATTTTAAAAGTACGAAAGAGCTGGCGCAGAAGGTTGATATTCCAGTCATTATCTCTGGCGGCATTTCTGGCTATAAAGACATTGAACATTCCAAGAAATTAGAAAAGTACGGCATCACTTCGGTCATTATTGGTAAAGCCCTTTACACCGGAAAAATTGATCTGAAACTCGCTATTAAATTAGTCAAAGAGCCGGTCGCACCTACTAAAACCCGCCGAAAGAAGAAGTAATGCTCGCCAAGCGCGTTATTCCTTGCCTGGACGTAAAAGAAGGCCGCGTGGTGAAAGGCGTGCGTTTTGAAAATCTGCGCGACGCGGGCGACCCGGTGGAGATCGCAAAACAATATGACGCCGAAGGCGCGGACGAACTGGTTTTCCTCGACATCACGGCGTCTTATGAAAAACGCGGAATATTACTGGACGTGGTTCGCCGTACCGCCGAAGCGGTGTTCATGCCGCTAACCGTCGGTGGCGGTATTCGAAATATCGAGGATATTCGGTCTTTGTTAAAATCTGGCGCGGACAAGGTTTCCCTTAATACCCGTGCGGTAGAAAATTCCCAATTACTTCAAGATGGTGCGGAAAAATTCGGAGCCCAATGTATTGTTTTGGCTATCGACGCCAAACGTAAAGACCCGAAAAACCCCTTAAAAGGCTGGGAAGTTTATACCCACGGGGGCCGAACCGCTAC
The DNA here is from genome assembly GCA_003136635.1 of candidate division FCPU426 bacterium. Taxonomy (GTDB): domain Bacteria; phylum Oederibacteriota; class Muellerivitia; order Muellerivitales; family Muellerivitaceae; genus Bog-1183. The sequence continues at coordinate 91,106 of PLFD01000032.1, forward strand.
GGGTAAAGATGCGGTAGAATGGGCAAAAGAAGGCGTTCAATTGGGCGCGGGGGAAATTCTTTTAACCAGCATGGATCAGGACGGCATGAAAAACGGGTATGACCTGGAATTAACTCGAGCGATCTCTGAATCGGTAAATGTGCCGGTGATCGCTTCCGGCGGAGTAGGCACTTTGGAGCATTTAGCTGATGGCATAACCCAAGGCAAAGCGGACGCTGTTCTAGCCGCTTCCATTTTTCACTATCGGGAATTTTCGGTGAAACAGGCCAAGGAGTACCTCAAATCTAAAAATATTCCGGTGCGCCTATGAGTCTCAACGAAGCCTTGATCCAGCAACTCCAAAAAGTCCTTCAAAATAACCTTAATACTTATTTTAGAACCGCGACCGAAGCGGAAAAGACGCCTGACAAAGTAAAAACTTTCGCTCAAAAACAGTTGGATTTTTTCATTACGGGTTTGGCGAAAGAATCGCCCGAGCTTCAAAAATTGTGGGCCAAAGGCCACCCCTATCACGCTACTTTACGGTTTAATACGACGAGTCGTTTTTACGACGTCTTAATAACAACGGCGGATTAATCTCAGGAGAAGCGTTTGAATAAGAGAATCTTTTTTAATTTACTATTTATACTTTCTCTTTTTTGGTTTGTGCTTTGGGTTTGGTCCATCGCTTTTAATAACCGCCCTTGGCTTAATGGACTCGGTCTGGCGGCTTTTGTGGTGACGGGATTATTTTTAGGTATCACCTATTTTTTTACTTTTAACGAGTGGCACGAACGCATCAAAACAGAAACCAAAATCTGGAAAAAAATACTTTCTTATGTGGCTTTGGTTTTGGTGGTGGTTTACATCACTCATTTAATGCTTTTGGGAGTGGTTTGGATTGGCAACTGGATGGGTAATCTCTATGGCACAGCCTTTTGGCTTTTTTTCGGTTTTGTTCTAGGCGCGTTTGGTTTGTACAACAAAGACCGGCTTTTCCTCAGGGTCAAAGAGCTTTTTATTTAAACCTCTGGTTTTCAAACTCAAAAAAGACTAATTTAACTCTCCACTATTCTTTCGGAGGCGTTTATGGGCTGGATCGACACTTTAAAATTTCAGGAAGACGGGCTCATTCCGCTCATCGCCCAGGATGAAAAAACCGGCGAGGTGCTGATGTTCGCTTTCGCCAATAAAGAATCCTTACAATACACCCTCGAAACCGGTAACGTGACCTACTGGAGCCGAAGCCGCAAAAAGCTTTGGAAAAAAGGCGAGGAATCGGGAAATGTGCAGAAAGTAAAAGCCATTTATACCGATTGCGATAAAGACGTCGTTCTGGTAAAAATAGAACAAGTCGGCGGGGCGGCCTGTCACACGGGCAAAAGGTCCTGCTTTTTTAACGAATTATCGGGGGATAACTGGAAGGATGTAGGTGTCCAGGTGTTTGATCCCGAAAAGGTTTACGGACACAAATGAGAACTTCTTTGAGCGTGAATTTGAATCGTTGGCGTTGCTCCTCTTGGCGTTAATCGCCTGGGGTTGCGGTTCCTGTTGTTCAAATTCTAAACTTTAAGGAGATTTTCATGAAAAACTCAGTTTCTTCCAATGTTGTTCCCTCTTTTGAGTCTTTTACTCACTTAAGCCATCAATACAACCGCATTCCCGTATCTTTGGCTTTTCAGTCCGATCTGGAAACTCCTCTCTCGGTTTACCTCAAATTGGCCATAGGTGCCCATGGTTTTCTGCTGGAAAGCGTGGAAAAGCACGAGCTGGTGGCCCGCTATTCCATCGTGGGATTGGAACCTTCCAGCGTTTATGAGGCTAAAAATGGTGTCCTGACCCTCAAAGAAGGAAAACGTAAAACCGTTTTAAAAACAACTAATCCCATTCAAACGATTCAGGAAAAAGTGGCGGGTATTCGTCAGGCACCCCTGGAAGGAACAACGGGTTTCCTGGGAGGCCTGGTAGGGTTTGTGGGTTATGACGCGGTGCGTTATTTTGAAAAACTGCCTTCGGGAAGACCGGATCTTTTAGTTTTGCCTGATCTTTATTTAATGGTGACCGACCACCTGGTTTTGTTCGACCATTTGAAACGCACTATGAGAGTGATTGTGAATGTGCCGGTAGATTCCAAAACCGATTTGAAAAAGGTTTATGAAGAAACGATAAAAAAACTGGAGTCGTTGATCGAGACTTTAGAAAAACCTCTGAAGGATGTGGCGGAGATACCGGTAATGACAAGTTCCGTGCCGGCCAACGACGAGCTTTTTGGTTTTAAAGCGAATTTAACCGCTTTAGGTTATGAGCAGATGGTCGATAGGTCGAAAGAATATATCCGCTCAGGCGATATTATTCAGGTAGTGGGTTCCCTGAGATTTGAAAAAGAAGTTGATTTGGACGCGGTAACCCTTTACCGGGTGCTGCGGCGGTTAAATCCTTCCCCTTATATGTACCTTCTGAAAACTGAGGAGGTAGATTTAGTCGGCTCCTCTCCTGAAATGATGATAAAGGTTCAAAATGGGTTTGTAGAAACCAGACCCATCGCGGGAAGTCGTCCCCGGGGTAAAGACTATGAAGCGGATCTGAAACTGGAAGAAGATCTTTTAAAGGATGAAAAAGAACTGGCTGAACATGTGATGCTGGTAGATTTAGCCAGAAATGATTTGGGCCGCGTTTGCGACTATGGCACCGTCAAGGTTAATCAATTTAAGCGGGTCGAACGCTATTCGCACATCATGCACATCGTGTCAGATGTGACGGGACGGTTGAAATTAAATAAAAATGCTTATGATGCTTTTCAATCCTGCTTTCCAGCCGGAACCCTTTCGGGAGCTCCGAAAATTAGAGCTATGGAAATTATTGAAGAACTAGAACCTTCGCATCGGGGAGCTTACGGCGGGGCAGTCGTGGCTTTTGGGTTTGACGGAAATATGGATTCGGCGATCACCATCCGTACAGCGGTTCTCAAGAGAACGGGTAAAAAAACAACCGCCTATGTGCAGGCAGGGGCGGGGTTGGTAGCTGATTCGATACCGGCCAATGAATATATAGAATGCTGCAACAAAGCCCGAGCGGTCTTGATGGCAGTTCACCAGGCTGAAATTATCAAGAACTCGCGATAGGAGGAACCACCATGATACTGGTCATCGATAACTACGATTCGTTTACTTACAACATTGTTCAATATTTGGGAGAGCTGGGCGCGAAAATCGATGTGGTCCGTAATGATGAGATTACGGTGGATCAGATTATTGAAAAAAGTCCTAGTCACATTTTGATTTCACCGGGCCCCTGTTCGCCTAAAGAAGCGGGGATCTCGGTGGACGTGATTCAACAATTGGCCGGAAAAATTCCTATTTTGGGCGTCTGCCTGGGGCACCAAAGCATTGGCTACGCTTTTGGCGGGGAAGTGGTGCGGGCCAAAAACCTGATGCATGGTAAAACGAGCATGATTTCCCATGACGGTCTGGGCGTTTTCAAAGGTTTGCCCAACCCCTTTAAAGCCACCCGATATCATTCGCTGGTGGTCAAAAAAGAGACACTGCCCCTGGAACTGATTATTACGGCTGAAAGTGAAGACGGGGAAATTATGGGGTTGCGCCACCAAAGTCTGGCCGTCGAAGGCGTTCAATTTCATCCGGAGTCGATTTTGACCGAGTCTGGCAAGGCGCTTTTACTTAATTTCATTCAGTCTTGATGTGAATTAGGGTTTAAAAACGGTTTTTTCTTCGGGCAAAATTTCTGTGTTAAACTGGGCCCAATTTTCTAGAGGAGATTTCATGAACAAGACAGCCGTTTTTTTAACCATGGCTTTGATTTTTATTCCCTGCGTCTCAGGCGCTATTTCGGATCAAGAGTGGCAGGATGCTCAAGAAATCGGCCAACAGTGGGTCAATCAACATAACGCGAAACTAAGTAATCTGGTAAAAGAAGCCGCCACGAGCGTTTATTCCAAGAGAAGAAATTTACTGGTTCCTTCGTTACGACCGCCCGAATTGGCCAAGAAATCCTTGAAACTCGAAGAAGCGGAGTCTTTCGGCATTCCGGCCCAAACGGTCGCTTCGGATGGCGTCACCGTTGACCTGATGGAACTTTACCGAACCCCCGTTGAATTCGCCTCAGGGGAAGAATCGGTTTTTATTACCGCTGAGTATTTTGATGAATTGAATCCCCTTCATTGCAGTTCGGACATTTACATGAAGATCGGCCAAAAGTATTTTCAATTCTTCCATGGACAAGGTTATCGGAAAAGCGCGGAAATCCTTTCGCTGGATCAAACCGAAAACGACTCGGCTGTTTTTTTTGATATCGGCTACTACGGAGGGGGAAGCCAAGTTCGAAAAACGATTTATGGCTTAAACCAGACAGCTGTGGCCTCTATTTCACAAACTCTTTTTGATAATCCGGAAAAAATTCGAAAAGAAGATTATATTTGTGAAAAATTGACATGGACCAGTTCTCTCGCGGGTGAAACCGCTTACCGCGATATTTCTAACGATGGAATGATTGAAATCCTTGATTTGAGCGAAGAATCTTATCCGGTGGATCTGAAGGCTAAACTGCATGAGAAATATGGATTCATCAATACGGATTTCGTCGAGCCCTTTCGGAAAACGCTTACGATTTATCAGTGGAACGATCCCAGACAACAATTTGACGAACTGGGCGAATATTACTACTGAGCGGGCGGTTCATCGACTTGAACCGTCTGGCACTCTTTTCTTGATCGGTTATGATTAGTTGATAAAGATTCCCCATCATTCAAATCAAAAGGCCCTTTGGGGCGTCTTAATAGGCATCACTTTGGCGGTGATTTGTTTGGTTATTGTCTGGGTTTACGTTCAAGACCTTCATCGAATTCAATGTCACGTCACTTTTTACGGTAAGAGTGAGCCGTTAGAGGTTGTCACCTCAGCCCAAACCGTGGGCGAAGCGCTTCGCGAACAGGGCATCACATTAAAACCTCAGGACATAGTGGTGCCGTCCGATTCCGCACTCCTGAGCGATGGGATGGAAATTGATTTAGGTATTGTGGAACGAAAGGTAAAGGAAGTTAAAAAAGTAGTTCCCTATGATACACATACGGATTACACGGACACTATGAACGTGGGTGAGATTATTGACGTTGATCTGGGGAAAGACGGTTTGGAAGACCAGCAAATAGAATCTTTTTTTCTCAACGGACAGGAAGCTTTTGGAAAAGTGGTGAAATCGACGGTTTTGGTTCCCGCAAAGAATGCTAAAGTAATAGAAGGAACATCTCTCCGGCAGAAGCTTTATCCCCTGAAAAAGAGGGCTCTGGTTAAAAAAGTCATCACCCTGGAGGCGACGGCTTATTATCCCGGTCCGGAGGATACCTGGCCTTACGCCTCGGGTACAACGGCTTCGGGGCTCAAAGCGGGTTACGGCGTGGTGGCGGTGGACCCCCGCGTGATTAAGTTGAAAACCCTTCTTTATGTGGAAGGCTACGGATTCGCCATCGCGGCTGACAAAGGCGGGGCGATTAAAGGCAAAAAGATCGATTTATGTTTTGATACCTATGAACAGGCGGTTCAGTTTGGACGCAAGAAAGTTAAAGTCTATTTGCTGCGTTAAGCGGCTGTTCCTGTTTTTGCTTCTGGCGTCCAGCGCTCAGGCGCAGTTTATCGCGCCCGGATCGGGAAGCAATCAATTTGGCGGGTTTAGTGACTCTAACGCTACCGCCGGGCCGACGGATACGCCCACCTGGGATCCGATGATACCGACCTATACTCCCACCCCCACACCGACTTACAACCCTTACGCGACCACGACCGATACCTTGACTCCCGGATCGCCCACGGATACGCCGACCAATACGTTTACCCCGACCGCGACAGGAACCATCGATACGCCCACACCCACCTGGAGTCCTACTCCGGTTATCTCCCGCGCGTCCCTAGTATTGCTGCCGACGGCTTATTCCAATGCGAGGGATCATTGGGATGGGTTTAACTGGGATATTGATTTTACCTATTTCATCGGAAGTATTATTTCGCAGGACTATAGCCGGGCGAACGGGTTCGATTCGCTTAATCAGATCAATTTGGTGCTCCTGACGAGTGATTTGAAGTACGCGTGGATGGACGATAATGGCGACAGGCCCGGTTTTGCCAGCGGACTAATGATGTCTCTTCAGGCTCAGGTGGGTTCGGGCAATTCAGCCACCACGAGCGCCAGTGTCACTGTCGGAGGAACTTCCACAGGCACTTCCAGCAGTTCCCAGGCGCTTCAGGTCGCGAGCAACGTCATCGGCGGTTTATATACCGTTATGAGTAAAAAGGTGTCGAAAGATACGGCGGTTCACTTAGGTTATATTTACGGCCTTCATGATTTGTCGAGCCAGGTGTTTACCATGAACTATGGGTCGCTTCTGCCCTTTTTTGGTCCCGGGTTAGCCCAGGCTAACATCGAATATCCGACTCATCTTGTTTATCTCGGCTTTAACACCCGTTTTTGGGACCGCAATTGGAAATTTGAAATATGGAAACCTTTTTCCACCGATCCGAACAACCCTTATGAATCAAACCCGATCCTTTTTAACACTCTGATTGATGGATTGCCGATGGCGTTCAATATCGGTTACGAACGCTGGGATACGGGCTTCGCGGTTTTGGGTTATATCAACTTTCGAGTGCCGCTTTTACCCGCGGATTCAGATTTTTAGTGTCTTCCAGGAAACCAATGCCATCCATTCAACGTTATTCCATCCTGATGGTCGCGGGCGAAGTATCCGGCGATACGCACGCCGCCGGCGTTATTCGCCAACTTAAGCTTAAAAATAAAAAAATAAAAATTTTCGGCATGGGCGGCCCCCAGATGGCCGAAGCTGGCATGGAAGTCCGCGAAGACCTGACAAAGCAGGCTTTGATCGGTTTTTGGGAAGTTTTAAAACATTATCCCTGGATTAAAAAACGGTTTGACCAATGCGTTCAGTGGTTGGAACAGGAAAAGCCCGACCTTTTGTTTTTGGTGGATTACCCGGGATTCAATTTAAGATTGGCTCAAAAGGCCAAGTCACTGGGTATTCCGGTCTGCTATTACGTGGCGCCGCAGGTTTGGGCCTGGCACAAAAGCCGCATCACTCTAATCCGTCAGGTGGTTCGAAAGCTTCTCGTCATTCTGCCCTTTGAGGAAAAATTTTTTCTGAAAGAAAAGGTTCCCGCGGTCTATGTGGGAAACCCCCTGCTGGAAGAAATAAATTTCAAAAAAATGTCCCGGCTCAAAGCGATGAAAAAGTACGGAATCGAAGGCGAAAAATTCCCCCTAGTCTGTGTCATGCCGGGAAGCCGTAAAGGGGAGATTGAAAAAATATGGCCTATTTGCGTGGAAGCCTCCCGGCTGCTGCGTCAAAAATATCCGGACGCGGGTTTTATCGTTCCCCGGCCGGCCAGTTTAAGCCTGGATGATTACAGGGGCTTGGGTCCGGAGGATTCTTTCTTTTTTGTCGAAGCGCCGGCTTATGATTTAAGAAATATCTGCGATCTGGCCTGGGTCAAATCGGGCACCAGCACTTTGGAAACGGCGCTGTTGAAAACCCCCATGACAGTGGTTTATAAAGTCTCGTCCCTATCCGCTTTTTTGGCCAAACGGTTTTTAAAAATCCCCTATGTGTCGTTAGTTAATATTTTGGCGAAAAAAGTGCTGGTCACTGAACTGCTTCAGGAAAAAGCCACGCCGGAAGCCCTACTGAAAGAAACGTTGAATATGATGGAAAATCCCAAAGTCCGAAAAACTCAAATCAGTGGGTTCTCCGTCATACAAAAACAACTTGCCGGTTCTGCCCAAGCTTCCCGGAAAGCCGCTGATGAAATCTTTAAGCTCTTGAGAATGCCATGAAAACCCAGACCCACCAGCCCGGTTTTTTAGATTGGGTTATTATTTTAATCGCCACTCCACTTATTCATTTATTGGGGTTAACCCTCCGTATTCAAGAAGAAGGCCAGGCTCAATGGGGACCCCGAGCCCGTCAAACGGAAGCGCCCCTTTGGCCCTTGTGGCACGAGACCATTTTAATGAGCGTCTGGTACCATCGGGATCAGGATGTGCGTGTCATGATCTCGGCCAGCCGGGATGGCGAGTTGATTTCTAGAATCGCCCACTTTTTCGGCTATGTTCCTGTCCGGGGTTCCAGTTCCCGGGGCGGACGGGAAGCGTTAAGCGAATTAATCAGTCATTTAAAAGGGGGTCATCGCTGCGCTATCACACCAGATGGTCCCCGGGGTCCCCGGCGCGAAATTAAAATGGGCGTGGTAAATTTGGCGCGAATGACAGGTTGTCCGGTGGTTCCCTTCGCTTTCGCGGCGGAGCATTGTTGGCGGTTAAAAAGCTGGGACAAATTCATTATTCCTAAACCCTTCAGTCGGGCGGTTTTTGTCTATGGCAACCCCATCTGGGTTCCCCGGCATGGCGGGTCCGAATATCTTCAGCAGATTCAAGAAGAATTAGACCGGGTTACGGTAGCGGCGGAACAGCGATTTTAAATAGGATAATCATGAAATATTTATTTTTGATTCTTACTTTTTTCTTCACTCAGGGCCTGCTTCAGGCAACCGAAAAACTATGGGTGCCTTTGGGTCAGCCGGAAGGTCAAAGGGTGGAAGAGGTTATCGGTACGCCCGATGCCCAGGGCAAGACGGCATTAGTAGGCGATTCCACACCCGTTCCCACTGAAACGGTTGTGCCGACCGTCAAAGAAGGCCATTGGATTTATAAATACACCGACGGCCATTCGGAAAGCGAGGGCGATTACACGGCTTCTCAAAAAGAAGGTGTTTGGAAATATTACCGGCCAGACGGTACGGAATGCCGTGAGATCGAGTTTAAAGACGGTGTGATGACCGGTACCGTGGTTTTATGGGCGCCGGATGGAAGCCAGAAATATTTTGATCATTTACCCGAGCTGATTCAAATGGCGGTTCCCTCGGATTTTAAAGTGAAAATCCTTTTGCCTTACTGGGTTGATCTGCTCGGCGATGGTGATCATCAACTTCTGGTCATCGCCCGTTCGGATTCCTCGTCTATAGTTTTAATTTTTGATCAAGACAGCCATCTTTTAGACAGTAAAATTTTTACCGGTCTAGCGGATGATTTCATTTTTGGAGAGATTAAAAAAGGTGGGACTGTTTGCTTCGGGTATGATATTGCCTGCGACGTCCAGTTGGGGGTTTGCCAGTGGGAGTTTGATATATGGGATGGGTCCAAGATCAAAACAGTCCTGCAATATCAGGGCTGGTATGGAAACAATAATCCCTTTGTGATGCCAGTTTTTCATGATGTTCAGGGACAAACGGGAATTGTGACAGACAACGGAACCTTTCAGTGGGATGAAATGAGCCTGACGTTTAAAAAGGTATCCAGTGAGGCAGTTACTCCTGTGACGATGACACCTGAAGCGGCGATGCCAGAGCCGGTTACACCCGAAGCTCAATAAAAAGTGACGAAATCAAAAATCTATGAACTATTCCTTATCCAACTGGATGGCTGTGGGCCTTTACCGGATCTTAATGACTTTGATTTATGGTATTTTTCGGGTAGCAGGTTTGTTTTATCCCGTTGAAGGTTTGAATGAACGGTTCGGTTTTTATCCCGCCAGTGAGCTAAAAAAATTATCCGATGAGCCGCGGATTTGGCTCCATGCCGCCTCGGCGGGCGAGGTTAACGCGATTGCGCCTTTTTGCGAGGCTTTCCGAAAAGTTCGACCTCAAGTTCAGATTATTCTGACGGTCACCTCACGGACGGGAAAAAAACTGGCTCAGGAAAAGGGAACGGCAGACGCGGTTTTCTTCGCTCCCCTGGATATGGGCCCATGCGTGAAAAGGGCTTTTAAGGCATTTAAGCCAAAAGTTTATCTGGTCGCTGAAACCGAGTTTTGGCCCCGAATTTTGCTTTTCGCGGCCCAATCCAAAATTCCCACTTTGCTTCTCAACGGACGGATATCGGACAAGAGTTTTCCGGTTTACTCCTGGTTTAAAAGTCTTTTTACCCCGGCCTTAAACGGTTTTAGTCATTGTTTTGTTCAGACGATGGACGATCTGAAAAAACTGCGGGCATTAGGTGTACCGGAAAAAAAAGTTTCGATCGTAGGCCAACTGAAGCACGATCTGTCGCCGCCGGATGCCATGGCGGTTCAGAAATTCAAGGAAACGCTGAGCCTGCTTCGAAAAGATATTTTATTCACTTTCGGGTCTGTGAGAACCGGGGAAGACGATCTTTTGATACCCCTTGTTCCCGATTTGCTAAAATTATCTCCCGATGTCAAAATTCTTTTAGCGCCCCGGCACTTAAAGAATATCCAGCTGGTGCAGGAAAAATTGAAAAAAATAGGAGTGTCCAGCACCCTTCGAAGCCAGATGGGAATACAAACTATTCCCGAACGGGTGATTATTTTGGATACTATGGGTGAGCTGGCGCAGTCTTATGCTTTTTCCCGAGCGGCTTTTGTGGGAGGAACCTTGGTTCCCATCGGCGGGCACAATTTAATGGAGCCCGCTTTGGCCACGGTTCCTGTTTGTTTTGGGCCTTATACGAACAATTTGCCCGAGGCCGCCGAGGTTTTGGTTCAGTCGGGAGGCGGATTTAAGTTACAAGACGTGTCTCAATTGTTAGAGTGTTTCAGACGATTTTTGGACGAGGATTTTGCTAAAAATGCCGGCAAAAATGCGCATGAATCCGTACTTTCAATGAGAGGGGCCACGGAAAAAACAGTTCAGGGTGTTTTGAACTGGTGGCCTTCCGAAGCTTAAGGGTCAAACAATGAATTCCTGGGAAGATACCTATTTAAACTTTATCAGTGAAAAGCACGGGGGATTCCAGAAGAATCTCGGCTTTGCCTGTCTGAAGTTTTTATCTTTTTTGTTCCTGGCGGCATGGTGGTTTCGCAAAGCGCTTTATCGCTCAGGACTTTTGCGTCGCAAAAGACTTTCCTGTCCCGTTATCAGCGTAGGTAATCTCACCACCGGTGGCACGGGAAAAACGCCTCTGGTCATTTTTTTGGCCAAATATTTCGCCCAGCAGGGTAAAAGAGTTGCAGTTCTCAGCCGGGGTTTTGGCCGAAAAACGGATGCGTCCTCCTTGGTGTGGGTTTCAGACGGCACAAAAATAATGGCCACCGCGGAGGAGGGCGGCGATGAACCAGTTCTTATCGCTAGAAACGTTCCCCAAGCGGCGGTTATTGTTTGCAAAGACCGTTACCGGGCGGGCCTCGATGCCATGAAAAAGTTTAAGCCGGATCTTTTTATACTGGATGACGGCTATCAGCGGCGGTTTGAGCTTCACCGCGATTTGGATATTTTGACCATCGACGGTACCAATCCTTTCAGCACGGGCTGGGTTTTACCCGCGGGACTTCTGCGCGAGCCCCTGGATGCCCTGGGTGAAGCGGATGTTTTCGTGATTAATAAGGTGAATCTTTGCCGTAGTCCGGAGGACGTGCGTACCATGCTTCAACGGCATAATCCCAGGGCTTACCAGGTGGAGGCCCACTATAAGCCGGGTGTTTTAAGAGATTTTCAAACAGGAAAAGAAATGAAACCCGCCGCTTTGGACCGTATCTCCGTGGGAGTCTTTTCCGGGGTGGCCAACTCGCTCTCCTTTGTCCGAACTCTAGCGGATTTTAAAGTTCTGGTTCATCATTCTTATAACTTGAGAGATCATTTCGCCTATACCCGCGAGAATTTGACCGAGATTTTAAAGGATGCCCAAATGCGGGGACTTCAATATCTGATTACGACAGAAAAAGACGAGGTGAAGTTCCCCCAGGGTATGCAGCTGCCCATTCCTATTCTCGTTTTAGAAATTCAATGGGAAGCGGTTCATGGAAAGAATCACTGGGATTCGATTTTGAAAAACATTTCTCTGAGCTCTTCTGGATTTAAAGGATAGCGTTGAATAAATAGCCTAAAAAACTTCTTACTTTTTACCCAACGGTAAAACCCACCAGAGTACCGAGAAGAATGTCAGCTTTTGGGTGAGATGCCAATAGTTCCTAAGGATTGATCATTTTGAAAAAGAATAAAATTCAGCCAGCCTCTCAACCCCGGCGCATTTTAGTGATGCGTTATTCCTCTTTGGGCGATGTGGTTTTGACCAATCCGGTTTTGGACCGGTTAAAGTCAGCTTATCCCCAGGCCTCTATTTACTTTGCCACCAAGGACAAGTTTGCTCCCCTAGTGGCCTTTCATCCGGGGGTTACCCATGTTATTTCCCTCGCAGGCGGTGGATTTTTTATTTTTTTGCGGCATCTGTGGTCTCTTAAAGCTTTGAAACCCACGATGGTTTTAGACCTGCACGATTCATTGCGCACACGGTTGTTGAGATTGTTTTTGGGCAACGCCAACGTTTCGGTTTATGAAAAAGAGGCGATTCAAAGGCGTCTTTTGGTGAAAAAACTTCAGTCCAAACCCAGCCTGCCCACGGTTCTAAAATATTTAAACGCCCTGGAAAAGTGGGGGATTTCATCCTCTTCCCGTATTCAGTGCCGGGTTCATGTATCAAGACAGGCCCAGACCTTTGCCACAGGTTTTTTAAGGAAAAATAAAATAGAAAAAGCCGAGTGGGTAGTGGGGCTGGGCCCGGGGGCGACTTGGAATACCAAACAATGGCCGCCGGAGTATTACGCTGAATTGGCTGCTCATTGGATTCAGAAGAAAGCCCGGGTGATATGGTTTGGCGATAGTAAAGAAGTTGATCTGATTCATTCGATTCAGGATTTGATGACGGTTCAATCTTCTGAAGGCGGATTGTGTGCGGCGGGAAAACTTTCACTGGAACAAAGCACCGCTCTTCTGGGTCGTTGTAATATTTTTATCGGTAATGACTCGGGTCTAATTCATTTGGCTTCGGGTCGGGGAGTTCCGGTCACAGTCATTTACGGTTCCACCACTCCTTCATTAGGCTTTGAACCCTGGGGCAGACATCAGGTCGCCGAGGTGAAGGGACTGGATTGCAGGCCCTGCGATGTACATGGAAAAAGCGCCTGTCCTCTGGGACACTTTAAATGCATGAAGTCGCTGTCGGTGGATATGGTTGAGGCTCGGGCGAAGTTATTAACCCGCAAAGGTTGAGGGCGTTTAAAGAAGGTGGGAATACAATTGAATAATTCTGTGGGCGTCGATTTGAAGGCGATTTGTACCATTGATCACGAATGTGTCGGCTGTTCCACAGTCGCTAAATCTTGCTGCGCCAAGTATGACGTTTGCGTGACGGACGCCGAACTTAACCGTATCATTCCTGTCCTGCCTGAAATTTCAAAGTTATGCCCACATCTCAAAACTGACGAGGGCTATGCCAATGTCTTTGAGGAAGCGGAGAAGGGTTTTCATTCGATTGACACCCACGATAATGACCTCTGTGTTTTTGCCTATATGGACAAGGGCTTGATCCGCTGTTCTTTACATTCGGTTGAAAAGAACCTCGGCCTACCTCTGGGAACCGTGAAGCCATCTGTTTGTATTCTTTTCCCCTTGACCTTTTCCGAGGCAGGCGATGTCTTGACCCTTCATGACGACGCGCTGGGCTGTGACTGTAGTTCACTTAGAAAGAAACCCTCTATCCTTATTTCGCCTGATTTACTGGCTACCATCCGGCATTTTGGCGGGGAAAATTCAGCCTAGTGCTTTATCCTGTCCTTCTGTTTTTCTTTATTTAAACGAATTTAACCGTCTGTTTTTGCCGGTTCGTTTTTATTTGGTATGATTGATCGTCATTAAAACAGTTCTGAAAAGGAATGAAAAAATGGGTAAATCTATCGGATTTTTTCTTTTTGTCATCTTTCCGGTTCTGGGATGGAGCCAGACACCGACGGTTTCTTTCCCCAACGGCGTTAACTGGTCAACTTCGGGCCAAAATTACAATTATGCTGGTCGTCATTTTCAATCTTCCGTGGTGATGAATAATAAGTTATGGATTATTGGCGGGTTGTCTTCTGGCAAAGTTCTGTCCGACGTACTTTATTCTACTGATGGTTTGAACTGGAACCAGGCCACATCTCAAGCGGCTTTTGGTCCTAGGTGGGGTCAGGCCTCCGCTGTGTTCAACGCGGGGCAGGGAAACGCTCTTTGGGTAGTCGGCGGGACTGACGGTAAAACTTTTTTAAACGATGTGTGGAATTCAACAGATGGTATGACCTGGAATTTGGTCACGGCCAACGCGCCATTTGCGGGACGGGTACGCCATAACCTGGTGGTGTTCCAGCATAAGCTGTGGCTTATTGCCGGTAAAAATCCAACGACCTTCCTGAATGACATCTGGTCTTCGCCGGATGGTAAAAACTGGACTCAGGTTACTCCACCGCAAGCCTTCTCGCCCCGCTATTCGGCGACCTTAACGGTTTACCATGGAGGTCTATGGCTCGTTGGAGGTCAGGCTTCCACAGGCGCCTTGAGTGATGTTTGGTTTTCGACGGACGGGGTGAACTGGTCCAATAAGACAACCCAGTCCGGGTTTCCTGCGCGCTCCAGCCACAGCGCGGAAGTTTATCAGGATCTTCTCTGGGTTTTCGCCGGACATGATGTGGGCGTGAACACCGATTTTAACGATGCCTGGTGGTCTTCGGACGGTAGCGCATGGCGTCAGGCGATACCTTCCGGTAATTACACTCCTCGGTGGGCTCAGTCGAGCGAGGTTTTCAATAACCAGGTTTGGATCATCAGCGGAGCTGAAGGGCCCAAGGAAAAACCTGTGGATTATTCGGATATTTGGAATACGAGTTCTACTTCATCTATTGCGTCTGCGGCTGTTTCCGTGACATCCGGTTCGCCAATCGTTTCGGCTGTAATCTCGCCCGAAGACATTCACGCGGGTCAACCGATACAACTTTCTTTGACGCTGGCCCAGCCAGTTATGATTCAGTGGACTATTTTTTCGCCGTCAGGCGAGAAACTGTTCGAGATTATCAAACAGGAAGAGTTAGGATTGAATACTCTTTTTTGGCCTGGAACTAATATGAATCAACCCCAGGGTATTTATTCCTACGCGATTGAAACCGCAGGATCATCTCCCGCCACCCTAACGGGAAATATTTCTATCGCGCCATAAGCGAAATTGTTTAGAAATTGGAACTGGGTTAAAAAGCTAAATGTCCGACAAAATATCCGAATGGTCTTCGTCGGATAAAAGGATGTTGGTGGTCTCGCCGTGGGGCTCATCGGTCAAAAGAATCGGAACTTTGATCCCGTCCATTTCATGGTTTACGTTTGCCATGGGGTTGGAAATCGTGATCATGTAGGAGTCTAAATCAGCGTTGTCCGCCTGTTTTTGCTGGTAAAGAACGGTTGTTAAAGAAACGGAGCAACAGGCTGCTACAGCTACCCATCCTACCGGGTGGGCCCAGGGCTTCCAGGTGAAATTCAAAAAATGTTTTTTACGTTTATTCAAGCGTTTTTCAATTTTGAACCAGGTTTTGTCGAAGGCGGGCGTTTCTGTCGGTTGGGTAATCATCTTTTTGAACGCCTGATTGATTTCTTTCTCTTTCCATCTTTTCCGCATCATCGCCCCCGGATTTCTTACACTTTATCGCGCTAAGAATGGTGGAAGAGCGGTGAACGCGGCTGCACGCTGGAAACAACGTTTCTCAATAAAATTTATATCAAATGAGTTGTCTGCGTATTAACCGCATTCACCGCTCCTCCCGGTGGTTGGGTTTTCCCCCCATCTTTGCGTTAAAACCTAAGCTCCTTTTAATAAAGCATTTGTCGTACCAACTTTTAGTGAATTTGAAATTTTAGGAAATTGGCTGTTTTTAACGAAAAAGAGAGGGAGCGGAAAAAGAGAAGGCTGTTTTTTTAAAATCCACTTACAGATTTGTAGAAATTTTTTTATCAATTCTTTGTTCAGGACTACGTCTTTGTGTGGAAATCGATTTTCGGGCTTTAAAGACTTTGCGCCAGAGGCCCTTCGGAAAAAGGAAGGTAGTGATTCATGACCCGCTCGCCCGCGCCTTTGGCGCCCAGAGTGTTCAGCTTTCCGTCTGGACCGTGGAAATGGTCTTCCAAATCCGCATGTACTTCGTAGTCGTATAGAGCCTCGGGGCCTTTGGCGTCGCGTTTCAGCAGGCCTTTTTCCACCATCAATATATATTGCTCAATGTCGGTGATAATTTCCACACGGTAAGTTTTGTCGCCGATATTGGCACGGATCACTTTTAAATTATAAAGGTGCTCGTGACCGGTGTTCTGGGGCAAGGTAACCCAGGATGGTACCCAATTGCCCTCGATTAACGCTTGTTTTAGTTCCGCTCCGTTCAGTTTGGCCAGTTTATCAGTCTGCTCCTGGTTCAGCGTGAGCACATAAGAAAGGGTGTAGCGGTCTGTGGGGGAGCTGACATCCTGAATCATGAAGCGGTCCACAAAGTTATCCCGGGCGGCGTTACGGGAGGCCAAAGGGAACTTGATATGTTTATCGACGACGATTTTCGGGTTTAGGCCGCGTAATTGTTTTGCCTGGCGGGCGCCCATTCGGGAAAGGGCATCGTCGGGCGCGATACCCAGATCGAATAGTTCCTTACGGCGTTTGGGATCATGCACAAACAGAGGCGCCTGTGCCGCCAACACGGAGATTTTATAGCCGTTTTCCTTGAAAAGTTTCGTGATTTTATCATTACGCCCCTCATAGGGAATGCCGGAACCGTCAATGTAGAGATGGTGTCCTTCTTCAAGCGCTCGCCTGGTAATTAGATCCCGCACGCTGTTGCCGAACTGCTCGGCGGATTTGTAATCGTCATTATGGTTATTGGTAGCGGGGTAAAGCCAGTAGCGATCACACTCGCTGCGCGCGTCGTCGAGGGATGCGACTACCAGCGACCGGCCGTTATCGCATTCCTCATCAGCGATCCTTTTAAGGCCGCTTTTGCCTGAAGCGGACCCGCCCATGGTCATATATAGGTGTTTTTCCGGCGCTGGTGGTAAGGGTTTACGCTTCGTTTCGGAACCCTGACCGCTGTTTTCTTCCTGCATAAATTGTCTGTCGGCGATCTCATCAATCCGGGGGATCATGGCTTCCAGATGGGGGCTTGCGACGGCAATGATATTTTCCAGTATTGCGTCATTTTTGGCGCGCGCCGCGTTTTTCAGTTTTTCCATCTCCTGATGAACATGCGCTTTGAGTTCCTCGTTTTTTGGCTGTGCCGTTTTGCGGGGCTGGGAGCTGTTGGTGAAGTGAGCCGGCACCAAGTCCGCGAAGCTGTCGACTCCCAGCTCTTCCGACATAAAGATTTTTAGGCGGTCCAGGTCACTCAGTTCCTGCCCCGGCATGACTTTCATGTTGAGCCCCGTCAGAAAATCCACATCCATACACATAATCCGAGCCTGACCCAGTTCATCACGGGCTGGCATTCCGTCAACGCAATCGTTCTCCGACATGGTTTTGATTTTGGCTTTGACTCTTTCCCTCAGGCTCTGTTCTTCCGGACTTTGGGCAAAGCCCTCGGCAAAATCACTCAAGCGTCTGGCCTCCTTGACCTCAACTTTGAGATCGTCCAGAAACTTTCCTGAATGAATGTGCCTTTCAATCCGTCGTCTCAAGTCATCGGTCAAGTCCACCAGATGTCCGGTCTGGGTTACCAGATGGGTACGCCAGTGATTGACAGTTTTGATGGGGAAACGCAGTCCCGCGATCTCTACCTTTGATTCGGGAGGGTCGATGAATTCGCTGCTGGGAGGGAAATGATCAGCGCCGAAAAAAGCGTCATTGAATCGCGCTTCGAGGAAAGAGGAAGGGTCGGTTTTCTTTACCGGTTCGCCCCGGGTAAAGTCTATCCCGCGCGGAAAAAGTTCCCGCCATTTTTCACCTCGACCCATTTCTACAAATAGAGCGCCGCAGGCCAGGCTGGAATTGTGAAGGGGCACCTCGTCTCTCAGTCGTTCATAGAGAGCCTTCAGTGTTTCCGGGCCCTGCTCGTGCGCCAGTGTAAGCTTGCCCTGCTTGTCATAGTTTTTCTCCACAAACTTTTGAAATATTTCCCGCAGTTTCGCGCGGTTTTTATCTGTCAGATCGCGCGTATGACAAACCTTTCCGCTGACCACTTTATGATGTTGGGAAGAATCCTCAAAAGCGTAGTCGTAAATGCGTATGAAGGCGCTGCAGAGATGGTCCGTTATCTCTTCGCGTTTGCGGCCCTGGTCCGGATTGGCCACACTGTATTTTTCGGGGCCGTGGCCGTCGCTAAACAGCACGACCTGGCACCGATACACGAATTCCAGCCGTACAGCCGCTTCGGTGGCAACCAGTTGGTCAAAAGGTAAAAGCACTTTCATGACCATTGATAAAGCATTTGTCGTACCAGTTTAAGAAGTACCCTGAATCGTAAAATAGGGGGTTTTTTCATGAAAAAGAGTGGGGTTGAAACCGGGAGAGTGTGGTCGAAATCATCAGCTTACGGATTTGTAGAAAACCACTTGGTATTCGTTGGGTTGGACAAATGTACTTTCTTACAGGGAGAGTGGTTTCTCAATTTCAAAATTTTCCCGAATTATGATTTTAAAAGTCAGAACTCTTAATAACAGAGGGTGATTTCACTCCACCGGTCTTTTGGGTTCGGTTAAACTAGCTTGGTGAACAAAAATCTTTCTTTTTCCAATATTCTGATTCGCGTCCCTAACTGGCTGGGCGACAGCATGATGGCTACGCCGGTGGTTTCAGTTGTCCACAAAGCTTTTCCAAAGGCTAAATTAACGATTCTTGCCAAGTCAAATTTCGCCTCTTTTTGGAAGAACTTTTCCGAAGTGCATGAGGTTTTGGTTTTGGAAAAGGGTGTGGCTGGTTACTTAAAGACAATTAGTGAAATCAAAAAACGACAATTCGACGTAGCTTTAACTCTGCCTTCTTCTTTCTCCTCGGCTTTTCTCCATTTCGCCGCCGATATTCCGGTGCGTATAGGCTGGAGTGGAGAGGGCCGGGACATCTTTTTGACTCAGGTGGTGCCGGCGCCGGAGCCCCGGAAAAAGCATTTGGTTTGGGAATATTTGGAACTGATTCTTCAGGGGTTGGGTCGTCCGATACCTTTCCCAACTTTTAAATTGGCCTTTCCGCTGGATTTGAAAATCAGTCAGGAAGCCGAAAAACTCTTAAAATCTCTCAAGGTCAATGTCAAGCCTGGATTGGTGGCGCTGGGGCCGGGGGCAACTTATGGGCCGGCCAAGCGGTGGCCTTTGGTCAATTGGAAAGAGCTGATAACCCAAATGCTCGAGTCGGGCAAGGAGACTTTGCTGGTGGTGGGTGGAGCGGAAGAGAAAGAGTACTTAAGCGACCTGTGGAGCGATTTGCCGGAAAAACACTCCAAACGGCTCATGTCTTTGGTGGGGAAAACCGATCCCCGGGTTCTGGCGGCGGTGCTGGATGAGTGCAAACTGCTGATTACCAACGATACGGGGCCCATGCATGTGGCGGCGGCGGTGGGGACGCCGACAGTGGCGGTTTTTGGATCGACCTCGCCGGCCTGGACCAGGCCCTTTGGGCTGGGGCATGAAGTGATCTATAAAAACGCGGAATGCAGCCCCTGTTTTCAGAAAACCTGCCCGATCGGTTATATTTGTTTGAACCAAATTACGGTGGATGAGGTTTTGCGGACGGCCAAAAAGAAGCTCAAGGGCCGGAGAGTCGTAGCGGGCGAAAAACCGCCCCAAGGGGTTTTGGTTTGAAAAGAATCCTGATCGTTAAATTAAGGCCTCTGGGCGACGCTGTTTTGGCGGGCACCTGTTTTGAGGCGGTACGGGAAGCCTTTCCCAAAGCCTGGATCACCGCGCTGGTACAGCCTCCCGTCCATGAGCTTTACAAAAAAACCGACTGGGTTAACGAAGTTATGGCCTACCACCGGGGAGCGATCGACCGTAAATCTTTTTTGACCCGTGTGACAAAAAATTACCGCATCACGCAGGCGATTAAAAAAAGACACTTTGATCTGGCCATCGACCTTTCAGCCTCCCACCGCAGCGCCCAACTGATTACCTGGGGTCAGGCCGGTTTCAAAATCGGGCTGGGACTTCCGGGCATTAAACAGTTTTACGATTTAAGCGCGCCCGCGGAGGATGAGCTGAAAGTTTCAGCCACCGAACTGGACAGGCGGGTACTGGCCCTGATAGGGATTGAACCCAAACCCCATGACAGACCGGGAGGCTATTGGCCTGTGCCGGCGGAGATGGCCGAGTATGCGGATACTTTTTGGAAAGCCAACGAGTTTTCGGAACACGACATTGTGGTGGCGCTGAATCCCTTCGCCAGCTGTATGAGTAAAGAATGGTACTCGGACAAATGGGCGGTCGTGATTAAAGAACTCTTGAGCCACGGCGTTAAGCTGTTTTTCACCTGCGCTCCGCTGGAACGAAAAGGATTGGAAAAGATAGAAAAGGCTGCCGGACGGACTTTGCCGGTTTACGCGGGAAGCGCCCTGGGCCCCTTGATGGGGCTTTATAAAAAAGCCACCGCGGTGGTCAGCGTGGATTCGGGGCCCCGGCATTTGGCGGCGGCGGTGGGAACCAAAACATTAACTATCTGGGGGCCTGAGCCGGTGAACCGCTGGCACCCTTACTACATTGAAAATCACCCGATTGTGATGAAGGCGGTCTTTTGCCGCCCCTGCGGGTTGTCGGTCTGTATCGAAATGAAGCATGAATGCATGGTGAAACTGGAACCGGCGCCGGTCATCGCCGAGCTCAAACAACTCCTCAAAAGAACTGTAGGCGTTTGAGCGTGAAAGAAATCAATAAAATTCTAATCATCCGCCCCAAGTTTTTGGGCGATTTGATTCTGGCTACCGGATTGGTGGAGGTTATTCATCAAAATAATCCTCAGGCGGAAGTATGGTTTTTAAGCGAAAGCGGTTATAGCGAGGCGTTAGCCCATCACCCCAAGATCGCGGGTGTGTTTGCCTTTGACGCCAAACGGAAGAACAACCTCTTTTATCTTTTGGGTTTTTACGGGGAAATGGGCCGCCACCACTTTGACGCGGTCCTGGATTTATTTGGGAATCCCCGGTCGGCCCAGATGGCTTTCTTCAGCGGGGCCAAAACACGGGTGGGCTACAACTTGCGGGGCAGAAGCTGGGCTTACAACCAAATTGCGGTACCTTCTTCAGCGCCTTTGCCCTCGGGCCGCAGACGTGTGATCGAATCTTACTTAGACCAGGTGCGGGCTTTGGGTTATACCCCTACGCCGTCTTACCAAACCACTCTGGAAGTCAGCGATGATGAAAAAATTTATGTGCGCAAACTGTTTGACCGGGCGGGGATTAAACTGGGACAAAAGACGGCGGTGCTGACGCCGGGAGCTTCCTGGCCGGCCAAGCATTGGTCTCTCGATAAGTTTATCGAACTGGGGTTTATGCTGCAGGGGCAGGGCATCCGGCCCATCTATATCTTTGGTCCCAAAGAAGCAGTTTTGGCCCAGGAGTTTGAGGGACGGATGAACAAAGACTGGCTTTACTTAAACCAGCCTTCGTTGAGGGGATTGATAGCCTTTATTGAGGCGGCGGATATTTTGATCTCCAATGATTCGGGTCCGATGCACATTGGTCCGGCGGTAGGGACGCCGACGTTAGGCATTTTCGGTCCCGGCGAACCTGAAATATGGTTTCCTTACGATAAACCCCACCAATTTCTTTACGCCGAGGTTACCTGCAGTCACTGCGGTTTGGACGAGTGCCCCTGGATGACCTGCATGGACCGGCTATCTTCAGTGGATGCCATGAAGCGCATTGTAGCGATGCTGGCTTAATTTTGATAAAGAGTAATAGATGAAAGTTACTATTAACCGATTTCAATTTATGGTTTTATTCGTAATGCTTTACGCTTTTAGAACCTTCTTTGGGTTATCCAAGCTTTTTTACGGCGATTCAGATATAAACCGCGACGCGTTTCAGACTTATTTAATCGGTTTAAAATTTTATACCACCCACAATTGGCCTTATTTTGGGCCGGATCAATACGACCAAACCACCGGGTTTCACTTTCAAATCGCCGGGGCCCTCGAAGGACTCATGGTGGGTCTGCCTTTTTGGATTTGGCATATTCCTGAAGCGCCCTTTTTATTTTTAAATCTATTGTCCCTTTCGGCGCTCGCCTTACTGGCCTGGTATCTCAGCAAGAAGTTTAAAAACCTCTCGATGACTTTTATTTTCATCTGGTTGTCCCTGATGCCTTGGACTTTGAACCAATCCACCCACGTTTTTAATGTTTCTTATCTTTTATCGGGGAGCGTTATTTTCTTTTTGGGTTTTTTTGAGGCGGTTCCCGAATTTTCGATTCAATGGCTTTCCCCAGCCTGGGCTTTCGCCCTGATGGGTTTTGGGCTTTTTTGGGATATGCAGTTTCACCAGTCCTGGATTTTATTGGCTCCGTTTACGGCGGGGTCCTGGATTTGGCGGCGGAAATCAAAATTAAATTCCAAAGGCGAGTTGATAGGTTTTGTATTAGGTTCGATTTTGCCTTTTGATTGTTTACTGCCAACTTTGATTCAATATGGCTTTTTAAAACCCACCGGCGGATTAACCCATGCGGCCACGCTGTTTAATTTTGATAACTTTAAAATAGTCATCACTATTTTAGCCCGTTATTTTTCTCTGCCGTCTTTTGAAATGCCCCGTTTTATGGGGGGGAGTACTATTGAACGCAGGGCTTTTTTATTACAAATCCCATTCGTGATTCCGACAGCGTTTTTGTTAATCCTGGTGGGATGGATTCAGCCTTTTGTTCTGCTTTGGTACCCATTCTCAGCCGGTTTGATTCGAGTGCACCGCTTGTCAGGTTACCCATGGATCAAATGGGAAAGGAATCATTTCGTGGTTCGATTGTACCTGTTGGCGGTATTGGGTTTTTTGCTGGTTTGGGTTTGTTTTTGGTTCGCCACCACCGGCCCTTCAGCGCACATGTATTACGTTCTTTTGCCCATGGTGGCCGCTTATTCTTTCGCGGTTTGGGACAAGCTGGCTTTGAAACCGATTGTGCGGAGTTTAGCGATTGTCTGCGTGTTCGCGAGCTTGTGGTTTCAAACGGGAGTGGCTTGTTTACAAATGAGCGGCGATTCCCTGTATCAAGACCGAGGCCGAATTGTTCACGCGATCCATGAAAAGGACTATCGACTGCTGGGAGACCGGCGCTCCTGGGTGATTTATTGAGCGCCTGACCCGATTTGACGAGTGACCCGAGGGTTAATTTCCGCTTTACCAAGCTTTCCCTGATAGGGCCTTTTGCCTATAATGCACCCACTTTTATCCCCCTATCGAGGAGTCTCCCGTGTTCGGCAAAGGCAAAATTTGGATGGATGGCAAGTTAGTGGATTGGAAGAAAGCCCAGATTCACGTTTTGTCGCATGTGGTTCATTACGGCTCCAGCATTTTTGAGGGGCTTCGCTGTTACCAGACCAAAAACGGATCGGCTATTTTCCGCCTGGAAGAGCATATTGACCGTCTGTACGATTCGGGCAAAATTTACCGAATGGAAATACCTTATACCAAGAAACAATTTATGGACGCCGTGGTTAAAGTGGTGAAAGTGAACAAGCTCAAGTCCTGCTATATCCGTCCGGTAGTCTTTCGCGGCTACGGCACGATGGGAGTCAACCCTCTTAAGAATCCATTGAACTGCGCTATCGCGGCCTGGAGCTGGGGGACTTATCTGGGCGAAGAGGCTTTGGAAAAAGGAATTAAGGTTCGCATTTCTTCCTGGCACCGCCAGGCGCCCAACACCTTTCCCAGTCTGGCCAAGGCCGGCGGCAATTATTTGAATTCTCAATTGATCAAGATGGAAGCTTTGCAGGACGGTTTTGACGAGGGTATCGCTTTGGACAGCTACGGTTATGTTTCCGAGGGATCGGGAGAGAATGTTTTTATTGTGAAGAACGGGGTCATTTTTACCCCTCCGACCAGCTCGGCCATTTTGCCCGGTATCACCCGCCACTCGATGTTTGTGATCGCCCGCGACATGGGAATGGAAGTCCGCCAGCAGGTTTTGCCCCGGGAAAGCTTATATATCGCGGATGAAGTGTTTTTGACAGGCACGGCGGCGGAATTGACGCCCGTTTCGTCGATTGACGGTATTGTGATTGGGACGGGGAAACGCGGACCGGTTACGGAAAAACTTCAAAAAGCTTTCTTTGATATTTTGAAAGGGGAAACACCCGATCGTTTTGATTGGCTGACCCCTGTTGAATAAATAGGAATGTCCCTGCCCGCCGCCGAACCGAAACGGATTTTGCTGATTCGTCTCAAAGGTATCGGGGACGTGATTCTTTCGACGCCTCTTTTTCGGGCTTTGAAGAAAAAATATCCCTCGGCACAAATTGATATGGTTACCCGGACCCTTTGCGAACCCATTGTCCGGCATAACCCCTATTTAAACCGTGTCATTATTTATCCTGAAAAACCCGCGTCTTTCGGCCAAATGGCCCGCTTTGTGAAAAGACTGCGTGATGAACAATATGACTGGGTGGTGGATTTGGCCGCCGAGCCGCGGTCCGCCTGGCTGACTTTTTTCACCGGCGCGCCTTTGAGGGCGGGATACGCTTTTCATCTTCGCCAGTGGGCCTTTAACCGCCGGATTCCCAAAAACAAAATCCGCAAATATCAGGCCGAAGTGAATTTGGACATTATCCGGGCGCTGGGCGTGCCGGATCAGGGCAATCAAACCGAAATTGTTTTGGACCGGGACGTTAAGGTATTGGCTGAACAGTATTTTGCCCAGGCTGAAATTAAAAATCTCAAATTTCGGATAGGATTAAATCCCACAGGAACCTGGCCCTCAAAACGCTGGCCGTTGGCTCATTGGAAAGAATTGATTGAATTGATTAATGAGGAATTGGGAGTAAAGCCTATTCTGTTTGGTGGGCCCGGCGAAGAAGGATTGATCAACGAGATACGAGCGGGGGTTGAAGATTTGAGTCTGTTGAAACCACCCACCACTCTTTCACAGGCGGCGGCTTTTGTGTCCAATTTAGATTTGTTGATCGGCAACGATGGAACGCCCCAGCATTTGGCCCAGGCCTTTGGCACCAAAAGCCTGACCCTTTGCGGACCCCACTGGGGGATGAGCTGGACGAAGCCGGGGGATGTGCGGCACCGCTATCTTCAGTACTTTTTGGATTGCGGACCCTGCGATTTGAACGCCTGTCCTTTTCCGGTAAAGGCTGAACAGGGCGGACACGCGCATCAGGAATGTTTGATGAAAATTACGCCAAAGACGGTTCTGGGCGCTTTAAAAGAAATGTTACAGCCGTAAAGATAAGTCCCGCAAAAGTTAATAGACTCACAAACAAACCCAACTTAAAACTGGCAGGTTCGTACCGAAGGTCGACGGCTTGACCGCCTTCAACCGGAACGCATTGAAATAAACTATCAGCCAGAAACAAGTCCTGAGGATTACCGTTCACCCAGACTCTCCATCCGGGCATAGCGTTTTGGGTGATGACTAAATAACCCGATTTGTTTTTAGGAATCAAATAATGGTTTTCTGGGTTTGCCTGATCGGCAAGAGAGTGATTAGGTTTGAGGGAAGCTGGTTCTTTTTCCAGATAAAGTTTTGTTGCTGGATTGCTTTGACCGGAAGCGAAGGTTTTGAAAATTTCTTTTCGGTCTCCCGAAGAGATGTCGCCTTTGTAGATAAAAGCTCTTCCAAGAGAATGAGGGTTTTTCCACAAGGTCCAACTTTGCAATGTTCCCGCTTTGAGGAAGGGTTTTGGCATTTTAGATTCGTTTAAAAGAATCGCATCTACCCCCAACAAATCCAGCAGATGACCTTGAGAATAAGGGAAACCGTATTTGAAATAGATCGCGGTGTCCATCACGCTCCAACTGGGCCAGGTGGAACTATAAGCATTGGCTAACGGAAGAGAAGCGTATAGGTTGGAATTGGGTACAAAGTATTTAAAACGTGGTTTCAACTCAGGGTCGGGTAGAGGTTGATAAAGCTGACCGCTTTCTTTTTCATCCACCAGCACCAGCAGACGGCCTGAGTTTAAGCTGTTTTTTATGATTTGAGAGGTTTGATCGATTTGAACGCAGGGAGGAAGAAGGTTTCGCTCAAGCGGGTGAGACCAAATTGGTATAAGAAGATCCAGCAGGGCTAAAAGCAATAGCACCCATTTCCAATGGCCCGCTTTGGGGTAAAGATTTTCCCATAAAAGTCCCAGGGTAATTAGTTCCACAAAGTTTAATAACACCCAGGCTTTGGCTGGTTCTAAAAAAGCCGGAGGGATTATATGTAAGAAATGAAGACAGTAGGTGAAAAAGCCAAAAGTCCAGAGACAGGAAGCCAGTAAGCCGGAAACCCAAAAACGGGTAAGAATAGTCCATTCTTTGAAACGAAAAAGGCTGAGAAAGAAAATAGCCAGAGGAATGAGTCCGGTATAGAGATTGAAATAAAAATAAGTGGGAGAAACCACATAATCCGGCAGGCCTTTTTGAGCCAGCGCGTCGGGACGCAGAAAGGTGAGCAGGTTGCTGAGCGGCAAAACAAAGTCGGGATTGTTCGTGACGGCGGGAAGGCGTACGGCCTGGAAAAGAAAATATTCTACCGAGGGAAGCCATTGGCCTGCAGTAACTAGCAGGGCAAGGGCCATGGGGAAAATGAGTTTTTCAATTGAGCGGAAACAAATGGCCGTGTAGAGGAAAAGGCCGATGAGCGTGTAGAGAAGGGTTTGGGGATATCCGGCTAGTATTTGCAGCGCAAGGGCCAGACCTAGTTTGAACCGGCCCCCATTGTTATCTGTCAGGGTTTCCCGTGCCCCGATAAAAATCCAGGGAATCCAGGCCATGGCGTCCATGGGAGAGTTGCTGCCTAAATGGTTGTAGGCGCATCCGTTGAGCAGAGCTAAGGAGGCGCTGAAGAAAGCGGCAAAAGGCTGGGCGCCCAATTGAATGAGAAAAAAATAAATTCCCGCCGAAAAGATCAGTAAGTGAATAATACCCGAATAGTTCCAGGCATTCAGGCCGAACTGGGTAAAGAGCCATGTGCCCGGATAAAAGACTTCGGTGGACCAGGAGGCGAGCCAGGGAAGACCGAAAGCGGACAGAGGATTCCAAAGAGGAATGCGCCCTGCCTGAAGCGCCGTGAGGACCGACCAGCGGACGGGCAAATTCCAGGTGTCGTTTTCGGGGCAGGCTGTGTGGAGATCGGGGTGAAGCAAAAGACGGCCATAGGCAGTGAATGACAGAGCGACCAAACCCAGAAAGAAAAGAAATGCGGGTTGGTTGGATAACAATGATTGGTTTTTTTTCACAGGCGTTGCCTTTGAAAGAAGCAGTGAAAGCAACTTGCTAGACGTTGAATTCTCCTCCAGCTACTTCGGGAACCAGACCCATGTCTTTAATCATTTGATGATCGGCGTCCTGGCCCTGACCGCCGGTAGTCAGGTAACCGTTGGTGAAAATCGAATTGGCCACATATAAAACGAGAGGCTGAAGGGCGCGGAAGGTAACTTCCCGTCCGCCGGCGGCGCGGACGTCCACGTCGGGGTGAACAAAACGGAAAAGGCTCAAGACCCTTAAGGCGTAATAGGGTTCAACCTTGGGCAGGTGGGCGAAAGGCGTTCCGGGCCGGGGATCTAAAAAGTTCACGGGTACGGAAGTGGCTCCCACTTCCCGAAGGGCGTAGCAGAGTTCGATGACGTCGTCGATTTCCTCGCCCATGCCGACGATACCGCCGGAACAGACTTCCATTCCGGCTTCTTTGGCGTAGCGGGTGGTTTGAACCCGGTCGGAGTATTTGTGAGTGGAGACAATATTGCTGTAAAGGCGCTCGGAGGTTTCCAGATTGTGGTTAAAACGATCCACACCCGCCTCAGCCAAACGTTTGGCTTTTTCCTGGGTTAAGATGCCGAGCGAGGTACAAACCTTCACACCCACTTCGGCTTTAATTCGACGGGTGGCTTCGCAAAGGACGTCCAAATCACGGTTGCTGGGTCCGCGGGTGGCGGTGACCATGCAGTATTTCCACGCGCCGGCGGCTTTGGCTTTGCGGGCACCATCGACAAGAGCTTCCACTTCCATCATGGGATACTCGGGAGAAGGGGTTGTGTATTTGGACGATTGGGAGCAAAAGCCGCAATCTTCCGGACAGGCGCCCGACTTGGCGTTTTGTAAAACGTGAATGCGCACTTTGTTGCCGTGAAAATGGCGTCGAACCTTATAGGCGGCGTGAATAATGGAAAGAGTTTCTTCGGCGCTCGCGGTTAGTACGGCTTTGGCTTCTTCTTTAGTAGGAGCCAACTTTTGAAGGGCTTTTTCGGCCAAGTTGTCCCATAACGGAGTAGTTTGAGAGGGAGCTAGAATCATGAGTTCGTCCTTTTCCTTGAGGAAATCAGAAGACGCCGAGTATAACACGGCTCTTTAAATTACGGATTGGCTAAAAAAATGCCAACTTCGGTTTGATTTCTTTTATTCTTGATCATATTGAGAAAGGTATTTATGGATAAGCCGCGTCAAAAAAAGAAAACTCCCCGACTTCTCCAGTTCCTTATGGGTTATGGGACAGGATTTATTTGCTGGCTGGCGGGACTTCATTGTCTGGTAGTTGACTCGCAGGGCAATGTTTCCATCTCGGGCAAAAGACTTCGGAAACATTTGTTCAAAGTTTTCATGTGGACTTTGGAGATTGGCCTGCTTTTAAACCTGATGTCCATTTACCGCAATTGGATAATGGGGGCGGCTGTTTTTGAAATTGAAATAGCTTTTGTGGTGAAGTCGGTGATCTTTTTGTATATCAAAGTTTTTTGGCCAAGAGTGTTTCCGGAAATACTTCCGGGAATGCATGTGTTTTTCTGCCCTCAATGCTACCAAAAGCAAACTTTTAAGTTTTTACCGGTTTCATTCCAGTACGGCTTTTTTGTTACCTATCTTTGCAAGTACTGCGCTTGTCTGGTGAGCGGCTGGGGAGAACAGATTTTTTATCCGGTAAATGTCCCGCTTAAAAAAATAAAGCCATCTTTATCGAAAACGATCCCTGCGGCTGTGCTGGCGATAGTTTTGGGATTCGCAGTGTTTCGGTTTATTTGGAGTTTTTTCTCTTAGCTCTAAAATCTTATTAATTTGAAACAGGATAATTCCAGTTAAGTCCCTCGACCCCCATGGTTTGTGAGTCCTGAGCCCAGACGGCCACACCCAGACGCGAAATATTCCATTGAAATTCAATGGGGATGGACAGTTTTTTGATTTTATCCAGAGAGGTTTGATAACGGACGACAAAGTTTTGAATCAATAATCTTCTGTTGTTTTCGCCGCGGTTCACGGAAGTTTTTAAATCATTTTCAAACACCACAATATAAATGGTTTTACCCTTGAGTAAGTCTTCGGATGGATTGGATAAAAGGACCTGAATATTTTTAGAATGAATTTTCGTCTTTATTCCTAAAGAGGGTAATGAAGATAGAAGGGAAGCCTGATCTAATTCGGCTTGAGCGGTGGACCGATCGGCTCCGTTAAATCCGGGTTGGCCGTTGACCACCATTTCGGGAGTGAAGACGGAAGCGGCATTGTAAAAACTGGCGTATTGTCGTTGACGGGCTGTGGCGAAAGAAGATGAAAAAGGATCTTTCCAGCCCAGGTAGTCCCAGTAATTCACATGAAAAGCCAGGGGAAGAGCTTTTTTCGCTTTAAACAAAGCCATTCCCCAGGTATTGAGCAATTCTTCCGCCGGAGGACAACTGGAACAGCCCTGGGAAGTGAAAAGCTCGATTAAAACAGGAGAGGCTGGTTGTTTTACATCCTGAGCGTTTATTTGCCCCGCCCCAATAAAAAATAGCGTGGAAAGTAAAATTGAAATTCTTTTATTCATGAGTATCTCCCCGTTAATTGATGTACGACGGGGACGAAATAAAAGTTTCAGTTAGAGTTTTTCGGGAAAGTCTTTGAGTAATCGGCCGACCGCGTCGTAAAAGCGGTCCGGAATTTGAGAAATTCTTTCATCATCGATGAGGATGGGTTTGTCAAATAAGGAGTAAACATGAGAAATACCCACTTCATTAAGCCAGATGATATTCGGATCCAAGGCGCCCACAATCGCCACGCAGGGTATGCCGAGTTTTTTAGCCATCAGACTTACGGCTACAGGGGCTTTTCCTTCCAGGCTGGAAGCGTCCAGCATGCCTTCGCCGGTGATGACCAAATCGCAGCCTCTCATTTGATTCTCAAGTTTTAGCGTGTACGCCACAAAATCGAAACCCAGGTCCAGTTTACCGCCCAAAGCCAACAGGGCCATGCCCATTCCGCCTGCGGCTCCAGCTCCCCTTTGACTTTTCAAAGAAGCTCCGGAAGCTTCCGAGAGGATTTTTTCAAAATGAGCCATTCCTTTTTCGAGTTCCTCGACCATTTCGGGTGTGGCTCCTTTTTGCGGGCCAAAAAACCGGGCCGAGCCAAACTCGCCTAAAAGCTGTACCCGGACGTCGACCAGGCCGGTGAAGTGAATATCTTTTAGATTTTTAAAAATGGGTTCCAGATCGATTTTTTCAATGAGAGATAAATGTTGGCCGCCGGCTCCCTTTGGTAAAACGGACTTGGCGGATATTTTCGCGCCTAAGGCCTGGAGAAAACCCAGACCGCCGTCAATGGTGGCGCTTCCGCCCAAAGCGATGCGAATATTTCGGGCTCCTTTTTTGTAAGTTTCGAGGACCAATTCACCCGTGCCATAACTGGTGGTTAACATAGGGTTTCTTTCGGATTGGGTCAGTTTCGAAAGACCCGAAACCTGAGCCATCTCAATGATGGCGGAGTTTTTTTCAGGAAGATCGGCGAGACCATAGGTGGTGGGTTGGAGACGCATGAGGGGATCATGCGCGGTTGTGTCCGTGATTTTTCCTTTAAGAATATGAATGACGGTGTGGAGTGTGCCGTCTCCTCCATCCGCGACAGGGCAAACCCGCACGAAGGCGCTGGACCGTTGTTTTTGTATAAGCTTATTTAAAGTATCAGCCACTCCTTGAGCGGTTGAAATTCCTTTAAATTTGTCAGGAGCGACGAGTATTTTCATTAAGTTGGATTATTCATTGGTTTTATTTTTAAAACTTCGGTACTAAACTGGTTTGACTCGAAATTCTATTTTAATGAGGAAAAATGTCTTCGCAAGATCAATCCATGATTTCTCTACAAAAAGATTCGGTTGTTTTTCCACCGCCGGTCAAGTTTTCCTCGAAGGCTTATGTTGATTCCATTCAAAAATATCAGCAGATGTACGAACGTTCCATCCAAAATTCACATTCTTTTTGGTTGGAGCAAGCCGAGGAGTTGGATTGGTTTAAGAAGCCAACTCAAACACTTCAATACAACTGGAGTACGGCGCAAAGGGTAATTGAACATACCTGGTTTGAAGATGGAGAATTGAATGTTTCGGTAAACTGTTTGGATCGTCATCTTTCAACGGCAGTTCGAGACAAAATTGCCATCCTTTGGCAGGGCGAAAAGGACGAGGAAGTCCGCAAAATCACTTATAAAGAGCTTCATGAAATGGTTTGCCGTTTTACCAATGTTTTGATCTCCAAAGGGATCAAAAAGGGCGACCGTATTTGTGTTTATATGCCCATGGTGCCGGAAGCGGCAGCGGCTTTGCTGGCTTGCGCGCGTCTGGGAGCGATCCATTCGGTGGTATTCGGCGGATTTAGCGCTGAATCGATCAAAAGCCGTATTAAAGATTCGGATAATGTCGCGGTTATCACGGCGGATGTGGGTTTTCGAGCGGGAAAAATTATTCCCTTAAAGAACATCATGGATGAGGCTTTGGCCGATTGCCCCGGCGTTAAGACGGTGATTGTGTTTAAACGGGGAGAGGGACAGGTGAACCTCAAGCCGGGCAGGGATTACTGGTGGCATGAAGAGATAGTCAAGGCCGCCCCGATTCACCAGGCGGAAGCGCATAAGGCGGAGGACCCGCTTTTCATTCTTTATACTTCTGGCTCGACAGGAAAACCTAAAGGGGTATTACATACGACCGCCGGTTATTTGCTTCATGTGGCTTTGACTCACAAATATATTTTTGATTGGCATCCGGAAGATATCTACTGGTGCACCGCAGATATCGGATGGGTGACGGGGCATAGCTATATTGTTTATGGCCCCTTGGCTAACGGCGCGACAACTTTAATGTTCGAGGGAGTTCCCAACTATCCGGACCCGGGGCGTTTTTGGCAGGTCGCCGCCAAACACAAGGTCAGTATTTTTTATACAGCTCCTACCGCTATTCGAGCCCTCATGCGCGAGGGAGAAGAATGGCCCAAAAAACATGATTTAAGTTCTTTAAAGGTTTTAGGTTCGGTAGGTGAACCGATTAATCCTGAAGCCTGGATGTGGTATTACCGCAATGTCGGCCATAGTGAGACGCCGATTGTGGATACCTGGTGGCAGACTGAGACTGGTGGGTTTTTGATCGCGCCTTTTCCCGGAGCGCATTCCTTAAAACCCGGCAGCGCGGGCCGGCCTTTTTTTGGTGTGGAACCGGTGGTTTTGCGCGACGACGGCAGCGAGTGTAACCGTAATGAAGGCGGGAAACTTTGTATTAAAAAGCCCTGGCCAGGCATTATGCGCACTACCTGGGGTGATCATGAACGGTTTATTAATACTTATTTCACGACTTTCAACAATATGTACTTCACGGGTGACGGCTGCCGGGTCGATCAAGACGGCGATTATTGGCTGATGGGCCGGGTAGATGACGTGGTGAATATCTCTGGACATCGTATTGGAACAGCTGAAGTAGAAAGTGCTTTGGTGTCTTTTCCTTCCATAGCCGAATCGGCAGTGGTGGGTTACCCGCACGAGATTAAGGGGCAGGCTCTTTACGCTTTTGTGACTTTAAAAGAAGGCGTGCCTTCTTCCGAAGAACTTAAAAAAGAAATCGTTCAGCATGTCCGCAAAGAAATAGGGGCGATTGCCCAGCCGGATAAAATCCAATTCGCCGAAGGTTTGCCCAAAACCCGCAGCGGCAAGATCATGCGGCGTATTTTGAGAAAGATCGCTGAGAATGACACCACTCATTTAGGTGATACCTCTACGCTAGCCGATCCTTCGGTTGTGGATAAATTGGTGCAGGGGAAGCAATAAGGTTAAAGTTCATCAACAATCATAATATTATTATTCAGAGTTAATGGAAACATTGGGTTTTTTGCCCGTTTCTTGCGAAACTCTTAGTTCGAGTTAAACGTCAAAAGAAATAGAAGCCCTCGTTCAAAGAGCTCTAGTAAAGGTTGAGGTTATGAAAAAGATTACTTTTGTTTTTTTGATTTTTTCCCTTGGTTTAACCGGTTTTGCGTTGGCGGCGGAGCGAGGCGGTGGAGGATCAGGTTCCGGGTTTTCGGGCGGAGGCTTCAGCTCCGGCTATTCAGGAGGTAGAAGCGGTTCTTTTGTTTCACCACGGCTTCGCAGTTTAGGGGTTCGCAGTGTTCCCCGGTCTTATACCAATCGATCTCAATTATTTAGTACGGGCAATAATCGTAATTTAGGTTTACCTTCCCAAGGCCCCCGCGGTGAAGCATTTCGCTCCTCATTTGTTTCTCCTCGTGCGATGAACTCAACAATGGTTCGCAATAATATGGCATCTGCCAATTCCATCGGATTTAGATCACAAATTCGCGGATTTAACGCCCGCGAAAACGTGACAGGCCATTACTATTGGCATAATTACAATGGTTTAAATTTTTGTCATTACTATGACCGCTGGGGTTGTAATTGGTATGGCTGGTATGGAACTTCTGGTTTTTATTGGTCTTGCTGGTGGGGTAATAATTGGTGGTGGTATGATCCGACTTATTACCGCTGGTGCTATTGGTATGACGGCTGGTGGTGGTGGCAAAATCCTGAAAATGTCCAAGAAGTTGATGTTTATAACAACGGAGAATATGTACCTTCGAATTCGGATGAAACCCAAGTTCCAGAAACGCAAGCTGCGACAGAAAACTCGCCAGCACAGTCTCAAATTCAAACTTTTAACAGCAAAGATGGATCCCGCATGGTCAAATTGGCTGGTAATTCCCACGATGCTTTTCTCTATGACACTTCTGAGAAGGCGGAATTTAAAGCGAAGTATTTAGCTTCGGGTGTGACGGATGTTCGTTTCTCAAATACCGATAATGGAAAGCCGCTTCAAATTATGCTGAGTTTATCAGATGGCACCTTTGAATTGTATGATGCTGACGGAAATCCTGTAGGCGGCAACTAATAAGCGGAGGTTCTATGATGAAACAGATACTTTTTTTGGTTTTGCTGGCGGTTCTATTGCCCGGTTTGGTTTCGGCTCAGGATGATCGGCACGGCGACAGTAACGGTAATTTTCACGAAGGGCATGCGAATAATCGTAATGCTCGCCCCAAGCATAATGTTCGTCCTAATGTTTATAGGGCCAACCGTGTGGGTGTTTCTTCGCAAGTCAGAAGTTTAGGAGTACGGAGTTATCCCAGACCTTACGCGCGCACTCAACTGCTTGTCGCGCCTCGCGAACGTTCGGCTATAGCTTTTCCGAACCGGGGGGTCGGCGGCGCGGCTCTTCACACGAATGTGTTCGCCAGAACTAATTTCAGCGCAAATCCAGTTGTTCGAACCCATATGGCTTTGATTACGGGCGGCGCTTTCAGAGCTCAAATTGGAATTTATAACGCTAACGAAAGAATTGTCGGCAATTACTATTGGCATACTGGAAACGGGTTTAACTATTGCCATTATTACGACCACTGGGGATACCACTGGTACGGCTGGTATTTGGGCAACTCGTATTTTTGGACCCGCTGGTACTCGAACAATTGGTGGTGGTATGATCCGGCTTATTACCGCTGGTGCTATTGGCATGACGGTGGATGGTGGTGGCAGGACCCGGATACAACCACTGTTTATGTTTATAACAATGGCAGTTATATGCTGGCGGATGGTGCGAACGTTAACGTCAATGTTGGCAATGGACAAGGTTCGCCTTCGACTCAAGCGCCCGTTCAAAATCAGGGCGGTAAAAACGTTTATTACAGCAATGACGGCAGCCGTGAGGTGAAAGTAGTCGGAGCTGACGCTTTCTTATACGACGTTTCGGGTCAAAATGCTTTTAAACCGGTTTATTTGGGAACAAACGTGACCAGCGTGAAATTCTCAAACACGAGTAATGGAAAACCGCTTCAAGTGATGTTGTTGTTTAGTGACGGAAGCTTTGGATTATTTGATGACCAGGGGAATTCTGTTAATGGCGGTAATAACAGCTCTGGAAATGACAATCAGTCACCCGCTAATAGCGATTCATCGATGGACAACAGCGGTAGCGGTCAAGCTCCGGCTGGCGTTAATAACAATCAGCCGCCCGCTGCTCAATCTGATTCTCCTGCGGACGGCAACAGTAATCCACCACCTATTCCGGGTTCAGGGAACTGATTTTATTGCGATAAAGCTTTTTCCAAATCGTTGATTCGGGGGTTAATTAAAATCTTGCCCTCGATATCAACGGTAGGAATGACCCTCTTGCCGTTGGTGTAACCTAGCATGGTTTTGTAGTCATTGTCGTTTTGTTCAATATCCCGCTCTTCGTAGGAAATATTACGGTCTTTAAGCTCGTTTTTAAGCCTTCGGCAATCTCCACACCATGAAGTGGTATAGACAATAATCTTCTTGGCCATAAATCCTCCTCGTAGTTACCGACTTATTAAAGGCACGCTACTTGTTTTTTTCCAGACCCATTGTTGAAAATAGGTGCGCATCCAACCAATTTAAAGGAGTTTTACAATGCGTTTATGGCTTTTATCTCTAATTTTGATTTTAGCGGTTAGTCCAGTTTCCGCCAAGGTGATAACTCAAACGGTTGAGTATCAAGACGGTGATCAGGCCTTAGAGGGCTATTTAGCTTACGATGATTCCGTTCAGGGAAAAAGACCGGGCATTTTAGTGGTTCATGAATGGAATGGCTTGGGTCATTACGTTCAGTCGCGGGCCAGACAGTTGGCGAAATTGGGCTATGTCGCTTTCGCAGCGGATATTTATGGAAAAGGGGTAAGACCTTCGACGGTTGATGAGTCGAAGGCCGAGTCGGGGAAGTTTTACGCGGATCGAAAGCTTTTGCGTGAAAGAGCCAACGCGGGTCTTCAGCAGTTGGAAAACAACGCCATCGTCGATACGACAAAAGTCGCCGCTATTGGATATTGTTTTGGAGGCGCTACTGTATTGGAATTAGGCCGAAGCGGCGCTGATATCGCGGGTATTGTGAGTTTTCACGGCGGATTAGCCAATCCCGCGCCGGCGGATGACAAGAATATCAAAGCCAAAGTTCTAGTCTTGCAGGGCGGGGCGGATAACTTTACTTTGCCCGATGTGCCGGCTTTTAAAAAGAGTTTTGATGACGCTAAGGTGGATTATCAATTTGTCACTTATCCTGGAGCGGTTCATGGTTTCACCAATCCGGATAACAAGGGAACTCTACCCGGCGTAAAATATGACGCCGACGCGGACAAAAAGTCCTGGCAAGCCATGAAAGAATTTTTTAAGAAAATATTTAATTCGTAAAATTTGAAGATTGAAAGGCCCGGCGAAAACCGCCGGGCCTTTTTATTTTGAGTTGTTTTTTTGAACGAAGTTTTTGAGGACCCATTGCCTCAATTTGCCTTGAGCGCTTGAAAAGGGAAGATCTTCCAGTTCGGCAGGGGTGACCCACTTGAGGTGGGTGGAGGCTTTGATCGTTTTTTTATTGCGCGCGATAAATAGATCCAAGTGAATTTTGTGATTGGTAATTTGATGCCGAATACTCTTAAAGGGTTTCTTTTCGGCCATAACGTTATATTCCTTTTCCATTTTTTGGCGGCCTTCATCCATTGTTTTGCCCTCCGCGCTGGGAAATTCCCACAGTCCCTTTAGCCATTTTTCGTTTTCATCCCGTTTTTTGACCAATATTTTCTTTTTGTTTTCTACTAAAAGGGCAGCAATGGGCACTTCTATATTTTTTGCGGCTTTCGGCATTTCGGGCAAATCGGTTTGGATTCCTCTTTGGGCGGCTTCGCAGAATTGAAATAAAGGACAAAGAAGGCATTGAGGATTGTCGGATAGACACAGGGTAGCGCCCAATTCCATCAGCGCCTGGTTGAAGTCGCCGGGTCTTTTAGAGGGGATCAGAGAGCGGGCTATTTCCCATACATTTTGGTGGTTTTCACCGGTTTTTAAGTTACCCCGCAGCACAAAAAGACGGGAAAAAACACGGATGACATTTCCGTCCACTAAAGGTTCTGCCTTTTGAAAGGCAATAGAAAGAACGGCTCCGGCGCTATATTGACCCACACCCGGTAATTTTAAGATTTCCTCCCGGGTTTGGGGAAGATGGCCGTTAAATTCTTCGATTATCATTTTAGCCGCGGCCTGTAGATTTCTGGCGCGCCGGTAATAACCCAGTCCTTCCCATAGTTTTAAAATTTTCTCCTCTTTGGCTTTCGCCAAGGACTGCCAATCGGGTAATTCAGTTAAAAAACGACCGTAATAGGGAATAACGGTTTTGACCTGTGTCTGTTGAAGCATCATTTCGGAGACGAAAATAGAGTAAGGATCCTGGGTCCGCCGCCAGGGCAGATCCCGTTTGTTCTGATCGTACCAATCCAATAAATTTTTTTGAATTTGGAGCATATGAATGTTGTTTATGGGAGATTTTTTCATTTTATAAAATTTGATGTATTTCGTAAGTTTTAAGAAGTTTTTTACTGCCTGGCATCATTATCGGATTTGCGGGTGTCACTTGAACTAGGGTTTCAATTTTTTCGTAAGTTTCTTCAGAGACGATAACTTGGCTTGGCGGGGCCATAGCGCAAAGTTTATCCGCGATTTGAAGAGGTTCGCCGATAACACTGTAGTCGTAATATTGATTCGAGCCCAAATTTCCGCAGACTACGAAGCCGGTATGAATTCCGATGCCCAAATCAAAGATCTCATAACCTTTATGAACGCGCGCAAGGTTAAGTTCTTTGATCGCTTTTTGTATTTCCAAAGCGGCTCGTACAGCCCTGATTTCCTTATCCTTATGCGCGAAAGGCGCTCCCCACACGGCGATAGCGGTGTCGCCGATAAATTTATCAACCATGCCATCCTGTTCGAATACGATTTGGTTAATGAGACTTAAATAATGGTTTAAAACGTCGACCAAAACTTCAGGCGTCATGTTTTGATAGGAAATGTTAAACCCCTTAAGTTGAACTTGGAGAAGGGTGCATTCACGCCGTTCCCCTTTGAGAGCGAAGTAATTATTTTCAGCCAAAAGTTTTTGAGTGATCTGTGGTGAAACGACTTTGCCTAAAATGAGGGTAATCCGCTCTTTGTCTTTTAAACATAGAATCGTTTCATGTATGGATCGGGCGAGGTTACCCCAATCATCAGGCCGGTTGACCGGCAATGGAGCATCCCATTTTCCATCCTTGATGAGATTTGTTTGTTTAATAATCTGGTGAAGCGGTGATAAAAGATTCAGGGTATACCAAAGTCCCAAAGCCAGCATGAACAGAACAAAAATGACAGCTAATTGGGTCATGTGTTTGAGAGCTGATCCTTCTACCGTAATGGTTTCGTGGATGGGCTGGAAAATAAAGAAATGGCCCGCAATAGCTTGATCCAGATCGTTAATCGGTACGTCATCCCACAGGAATTTTTGGTCTTTAACCATGATGGCGCTGTGCCGGGTGGCAAAAGCGGCTTTATTGACATCCGAAGAAGTGTTATCAGGGAAGGTGGATATTTGGATATGGCCGTTGGCATAAAAAACCACATCGTTTTGTGTTATGGATTTAATCCGTTCCATGACGTCACTGTCGAGTTTCATTCCCAACGAAATGGCGCCGATGATTTTTTTATTTGAAATGATGGGAGCGCAAACAGACAAGTAGTATTGATTTTCATAAGTCGTAAGGCCCATTTCGGTGTTTTTTTCAAAGGCTTCGGCGAATCCGGGCAAGTCTTTCAGGGAAAAGAGCGCGGTTTGAGGTGTTGTATTGTAGGAAGGAGTCGCGTTGGTGGTTGTGCTGGAATTAACCGGAACAAAAGTTGGTGTGGAGAGAAGGATTTCGCTTTTGGGTAGATCGATGGTATTAAAAAGAATATTCCCGTTTTTGTCCGCCAGGATAAATAAAGGTCTTTGAAGATAACCCGCTAGATCGCTGCCCATTTGATGATATTGAGCGAGAGTCATATTGGGGTTGTTGAGATTTTTTATTATCCAGTCTTTATCAGTGGTGTGATTAATCTGGGAAAGAAGAATTTGATATTCTTCGTCGAGAGCTAGCTTGAGGGCCGAAATGCTGCGGTTAAGCCCTGCGTCCGGATCATTAGTTACAACGGTTTTGAGATGACTGGTAAACAGGGTTTGTCCGATCCACACATAAAGAAACGTCGGAACAATTATAAGAATTAATAACTTAGCGGTGATCCAGCCCCATTTATGTAAATTCATGAGATGCCTTGGCGCAGGTTAGAACAACTTTTCAGTGAAAACGTTGCTCAATATATTACAGTTTTGTTGTGGGGGGAAGGGCAGCACAAACTGTAAGAGGATGTCTATTCGTAACGCAGAGCGAGAATTGGACTCAGCCGTGATGCTTTGTAGGCCGGCCAGATACCAAAAACGACGCCCACAAGAGCGGAAAAAACAGTCGATATGATCACTGAAGTCGGTGTAACAACAGTCGGCCAGTTGAGAGATAAATGAATGATTTGAGAGAAACTCCAACCCAGTAGGATGCCGAATAATCCTCCCAATAAACTTACCACGACGGATTCAATTAGAAATTGCGAGAGGATGTCAATTCGTCTGGCGCCGATGGCTTTTCGGAGGCCGATTTCACGGGTTCTTTCCGTAACCGAAACCAGCATGATATTCATAATGCCGATGCCCCCGACTAAAAGGGATATGGCCGCGATGGAGGAAAGAAGGACGGTCATGATTTGTGTGGAAGCGCTCAAGGTGGCTTGGATATCAGCCATATTTCTGACCTGAAAAGCGTTTTCACTTCCGGGTATATTGGGAATATGCTTTTGTTTCAGCATGAAATTTTTTACCGCGTCAGAGGCGGGGCCGGTGTCATCGGTACTGTCGGCCTCAACGTCCACGGAACTGACGTAGAGTTTTCCCAGAAGGCGGTACATTGCGGTAGTGACCGGAACCACAATGGCGTCGTCTCGGTCCTGGAATCCATTGGATCCTTTGACGGGCAAAACGCCGATAACCTGGAAGTTGACGCGGTTGATTTTGATCCATTGGCCGACCGGATTGGCGTTATCGCCGAAAAGATTTTTAATAACCGTGATACCTAACAGACAAACTCTATTTCGGGTTTGGACATCAGTATCGCTGATAAAACGGCCGTAAATGGGCTGATAAGATTTCATTTCGGCATAATTCGGCGTTGTTCCCACTAATGAAGTACTCCAGTTTTTGTCCGCATAAGTGACCTGTACATGCCCCGATAGTTCAGGCGCGACCCGTTTAACCATCGGAACGGAAGCGATAGCATCCACATCTTGAAGCGTGATTCGGCTTGTTCCCCCTACCCCTTGTTGAACCCCGCCGACCTGTATAGAGCCCGGCATTAACATCAAAAGATTAGTTCCTAAAGAGGAAAGCTGCTGTTGTACGGATATTTGGGCGCCCGTACCTATGGCTTGCCCCCCTATGACCGCGCTGACACCGATCATGACTCCCAATATAGAAAGAATTGAGCGAACTTTGTTGGCGGTGAGCGCTCGAAAGGCTTGCCTGAAGTATTCTTTAACGTTTCGGAAACTAAAAGTTGAATTCGAAAGGGATGGGTCGGTTGTATCGCTGAGTAAAGGATGTAAAGGGGGCGGAATGGTGGATTTGGGGTTTTGCTCATCGCTGAGCACATTTCCATCTTTCATCGTAATAATACGGCGGGCATGGGCGGCAATGTCGGGTTCGTGAGTGACGAGAACAATAGTGATCCCGCTGGCGTTCATTTTGCCAAGGAAACCGATGATATCCTCCGAACTCTTGGAATCAAGATTGCCGGTCGGTTCATCAGCAAGGATTAACTTGGGTTTGTTGGTCAGCGCCCTGGCGATGGCCACACGCTGCTGTTGGCCGCCCGAAAGCTCATTAGGCTTATGACCTAAACGCTCGCCTAATCCCACCATTTTTAAAAGTTCTTTCGGATCATCGTGCGGCATGTTGGGGTTGGAATAAAGCAGGGGCAACGACACTTGTTCAACGGCTGAGGTGCGGCC
The DNA here is from genome assembly GCA_003136635.1 of candidate division FCPU426 bacterium. Lineage (GTDB taxonomy): Bacteria > Oederibacteriota > Muellerivitia > Muellerivitales > Muellerivitaceae > Bog-1183. The sequence goes on from PLFD01000032.1 coordinate 132,240, forward strand.
CAAAAGATTAAACATTTGAAATATAAAACCCAAGGTTTGGCTGCGAATGGCCGCTAAAGCATCTTCCTGTAAGGTTGAAACTTCCTTACCTAAAAGCTTGTAAGAACCGGAAGTTGGAATGTCCAATAAACCCAGGATTTGCAGCATGGTCGACTTGCCGGAGCCTGATGCGCCCATGATGGCCACAAATTCTCCCGCGGCAATTTGAAGAGACACTCCGTTCAGGGCCCGAACTTCGGTGTCACCCATGGTATAGACTTTATGAAGATCCTTAATTTCAATGACGTTCAAGTTAGTGCTTTCCGCTCCCGGTAGGGCCGTGAGGCATAAAGGGGTTAGTGCCTGAACTGGTTGTATCCAATTGACCGACCGAAAAGGTTTTAATCAAAATTTTATCGTCTTCGTTTAGTCCGGAAATTACTTCGATTTGTTTGCCGTCTGTAACCCCCGTTTGAATAGGTTTAAATACGGGTTTGTCACCTTTCTTCTCAGCCGGCACCATGACGCCTGATTGTCCATTTTGCTGCTGAACCGCTTCGGAAGGAATAGTTAGAACATCATCCTTTTCCGAGGTGTTGAAAACCACGTTGGCGGTCATGCCGCTGCGCATAAAGGGCGGCACTTCGTCGGGCCACACATCGACTTCGTAAGTCGTGACGTTATTGACCAAAACAGAAAAATAAGAAATACGCTTAACCGTACCAATGAATTGCTGATTGGGATAGGCGTCCAGTGTGATAGTGGCTTTTTGATTCATTTTGATTTGGGCCAGATCGGTTTCATCTACCTGGGTATTCACCATCAAATGGTCAGACATGACCATTATGGTGACGCCTGTACTGACGACCTGTCCGGGAACGGTTGGCAACCAGATGATTTGTCCGTTTTCAGGGGAAAGAAGGGGAGACGCTTGATAAAGTTTTTGCCAATGTTTGTAAATTTTAGGCCCCTGGGCTTCGGCTTCGTCCAGTAAAGTGGCTCTTTCGGTAGAGCTCAATATCATTAAAGTTTGACCTTTTTTAACGATGTCCCCTTCTTTAACTAAAAGTTTTTCGATTCGGCCCGCGATGTTAGGGAATACGGCCAGTTCGTTATTGGGCTGAACATTTCCTGTGGCCAAAACTGTGAGTTGAATATCGTTTCGGGTAACCTTGACGGGTTTGTAACCATCACTCTGGTGCTTGCTTTTTCCGCAGCCTGCCAGCAGCAGGACCGCGCATACGATAGATACTGTCGAAAATATTTTCTTCATGGAATCACTCCCTTTCCTTGTGTCAGCTCCCAATTGGCTTCCGTGGTTTTAATATTAAAAACGTCTGATAATTGAGCGTTTTCCTGGGCGGTTAAGTTGCCCTCAATTTGCTCCCAGTTTTGAAAAATCAAAAGACCGTTGAGATATTCTCCCTTGGCGATTTCTTCCTGTGTCTGAGCGGCCTTTACTTGAAACTCCTGAACTTTGCTTTGCTGAACCGCGTCGACATAAGCGGCATAAGAACTCTCCAACTGACTCTCGGTTTTCAGATCGGTGCTTTCTAAAGTGTCTTCGGTGCCTTGTTTTGTTTCTTCCGCGCTTTTTAAAGTGAAGAGATCGTGCCCGCCGGTGAAGAGGGGAAAGTTAAGCGAGAGTGTAGCGGTCCATCCGGCGGCCATTGTGTCGTAAGAGGGGCCGGAGCCGCTTAAACCGGCGTCCGCGGTTAAAGTGGGAAAGAAAGCGCCGCGCGCGGTTACGTATTGACTGTCCGAAAGGTGATATTGCGCCACCGCTTCCAAATGCGCTGGCGTTTCACGAGTGAGTTCCAAAAAGTCCGGTTCGTTATCGGGCAGAGCAGGACTTTCAAAATCTCCGGAAACCACAATGTCATCCATAGGGTTTCCGCTTAAAACTTGATCCAACTGCCGTTGAAATACCCGCAAAGTCCTGTTAGCTTGATCGATGTTGTATTCGTCCTGTTTGACCGCCGCTTGAGCCACCAGGAGAGAACCTTTATTATCCGTACCGCCGCTAAAATTCATCTGAACAAGATCTTGATTGGCCTTGTCCCTGTCCCGGATGGTTTGGAGCAGGACAATTTGTTTTTGCTCGTAAAGTAATTGGTAAAAATCCATTTTTAGGTCGTGGGAAAGCTGGGCTTTGGCTTGGGCTAATTGGGCTCTGGCGTTATCCAGTTGAGCGTTGGATTGGTCCACTGAAGCGAAATCTTTGAATCCGGAAAATATGGTTTCCTGAGCGGTGATACCCAGTGTGGCGCTGGGGGTGTAATTAGGGTCGCTTAAAGCGCCGTTTATAGAAGCGTCAGGGCCGCTTCGTCCCAATGAGGTTCCGAAAGCTATTTGGGGAAACCATTGGCCAATGCTGGCGATATGGTTATCATCCGCGGCTTTGACGGTCTGTTCCGCTGTTTTGAGATCAAGATTATTGTTTTCCGCTTCCTTAACGCATTGTTCCCAGGTGAGGGTTGTCTGAGCCGGTGTTTTTGAGGTGATCAATAATATGCTCAACACAAAGAACGTTTCTAAACGCCGGTTAATCATGAAATACGCCTTTTTTAAACAAATAAAATGATTCTTTTGAAAAATGAACGGGTGCTAGATTAACACAATCGAATAACCTGTTCGGTTACGGTTTTGTTTGGACGTGGGGAACTTGTGAAGTGTGTTAAGGCCGTAGACTCAAAATGAGTTAATGAAAACAGACTTGGCCTTAATAAACGGTTTTGAAGTTATTTGACATAAAAGTAGAAAAAAGCCTAAAATCATCGCCCTTATCCTTCTGGAGGAAGCTCATGGTACAAAGTCAAAAACATTTCACCCGCAAAATCGCGGAACTAACCGTTCTTTACGAAATAAGCCAGGCTCTGGCTTCGAACCTGGATTTGAGTACGGTATCCAATCAAGTTCTTGAGATTCTTGCCAAAAAACTGGAGATGAACCGGGGAACGATTACGGTGCTTGATGAAAAAACCGGCCATCTTAGTATCGAGGCCGCTCATGGTTTGACTAAAGAGGAAATTGCCAGAGGTAAATACAAAATAGGCGAAGGAGTGACGGGTAAAGTCGTCGAGCGGGGGGAACCCATGATTATCCCGGATATCGGAAAAGAACCTCTTTTCTTAAACCGCACCAGGGCCAGAGGCGATATGAAAAGGCAAAATATTTCCTTTATCTGCGTCCCCATTCAAATGAAGGGTGAAACTTTTGGCGTGCTCTCTGTGGATCATTTGTTTAAAGACCGGGGTGTTTCGTTCGAGGAAGATGTGCGTCTTTTAACGATCGTGGCTTCGCTCATCGGACAAAATATCAAGATCCACCAGATGATAGAAAAAGATAAAGAAAAACTGATTGAAGAAAATCGGGAGCTCCATAGCGAGCTCAAAGGCAAATATCGGCTTAACAACATTATTGGAACCTCTAAACCGATGGTGGAGGTATACAAGGCGGTTCAAAAAATCGCCCCCAGCCGAACCACGGTGATGATCCGCGGCGAATCGGGAACGGGAAAAGAATTGATTGCCAGGGCCGTTCATTACGGCAGTCCTAGAGCCGATAAACCATTCATTAAAGTGTCCTGCGCGGCTTTGCCGGAGACGCTGCTGGAAAGCGAGCTTTTCGGGCACGAAAAGGGAAGTTATACAGGCGCTTCCGAAATGGTCAAAGGCCGTTTTGAACTGGCCAATGAAGGAACTCTATTTTTGGATGAAATCGGCGACATTACCATGTCAACCCAGGTGAAACTGCTCCGGGTTTTACAGGAAAGAAAATTTGAGCGGGTGGGAGGGACTAAAACCCTTTCGGTCGATGTTCGCATCGTTACGGCCACCAATAGCAATTTGGAAAAGGCCATCGCTGAGGGCAAATTTCGCGAAGACCTGTATTATCGTCTCAATGTTGTGCCGATTTTTCTGCCGGCCCTGCGGCAACGCAAAGAGGATATCCCTCTTCTGATCGGCCATTTCCTGGACCAGTATAATCTTGAAAATAAAACCCAATTTAAAATTTCTCCCGAATTGATGACTCGTCTCGTGGATTACAGCTGGCCGGGGAATGTCCGCGAATTGGAAAATACCGTAGAACGCATGGCGGTTATGGCGAAAGACAATGTTTTATCCGCGGATGATATGCCCACTCCGTTAGGGGTTTATTCTTACAGCGCGCCGGAATCCATTCCGGAAGAACGAATCGCCATGATTCCTGAAACAGTGGTCCGTAACTCGCCAGGCATGAATTTGTCCGAAATTGAAAAAAATAAAGTGATGGAAGCCATGGAAAGAGCCGCAGGGGTGCAATCCAAAGCCTGCAAATTTCTGGGCATTACACCGCGTCAATTGGGTTACAAGCTCAAAAAATATAAAATCGGTTATAAACCCACTTTTTTGTGAAATTTTAGCGGTCATTTCACGAATTAATTGGACAAGAGCTTTTATGAAAGAATGTCAGTGGTATTCTTAAGTCATGTTATTTTTAATATCCCGTTTTTTGGAAACTATCTGAAATGATCGCGCGCGTATTTCGGAAAAATGTTTATGTCTTTATTTTGTTTTTACTTTTTGTATTTGAAGGTCGCCCACTTTGGGCATGGAATAATGGAAATTTCGCTACAGGAGACCTAACGGGATGGATCGTTGCGACCGTTACCCCTGTGCCGAGCAATAGTAGCGGTGGATGTTTGCCAAGTGTAACCGTTGTTGGAAATCCTGCGGGACCGGCAATCGACACACTGGCTGGTCAACTTCTAAATGTTCCACTAGGAAGTACTTATGCTTGCCAACTTTTTTCAGGTCTGGGTGATGAATTTCACGAGGATTACGCACAAGTTTCACAGTCGGATACGGTACCAGGGGGAGGGAATTCTACTATTGCGTTTTCATTTGCCGGTGTTTTTGAGAACTTCCACTATGCTCAAGGTCAAACAAGTGAAGATGCTTATCTTCAGATCAATGTGATTGTAGGGACCGGTCCGATTGCCTCGTTAATATACAATTGGGGCAATAATTTAAGCCAAATTGTTTCGACAGGGAATACAAATAGCGATTATTACACCTCGTGTGCGGCTTCCGCACCCTTAACCTGGGGTTATATACCTTGGACGAATTACGCGATCAATCTATCGGGTTATGTAGGGCAACCGGTGACTTTGCAGGCCACGATGTACGATTGTTCTGGTGACGGGCATTATGGCGTAGGCTATTTGGATAACGTTTCCTGGCAACCATCCACACCATCTCAAGTTACTTTAACTAAATCGAGCAACCCGTCTGGTTTTGTTGCTGGTGGTCCGATCACCTATACTTTGTCTTATGCCAATCCAGCCAGTTCTGGTGTGGCAGGAGTGGAGATAAACGATACTATTCCTACGGGAACGACCTTAGTACCAGGTTCGATTTCCAGTAATCCATCTCAGTCGGTGACTAGTCAGGTGGGGAATGATCTTATATGGAACATTAATTACTTGGCTGCGGGCGCGTCGGGTACTATAACTTTCGAAGTGATGCCTTCTAATTGCGCTTCAGCCGTTACGAATGTGGCTCATGAATCGGATTTGGATGCGGGTAACATCACATCCAATAGTGTGGTAAACTCTATTGTCACCTGTTCTCCTACCCCGACTCCGACAAATACCTATACCCCAACACTTACACCGACGATAACCAACACTCCTACCATTACCCCAACCTTTACCCCCACCAATTCGCCTACTGCTACTCTCACTTACACACCCACCTGCGTGCCCTATGTTTGGCCCGATCCCTACAATCCTAAAACGGCGGTAGGTGGAACTTTGCGGTTTAGCTGTATGAACGATCAAACNNGAGAATTGGTTCAAACACTCAATAATGGAACAACTACCGTGCCTTGTACTAATAGCGATATGTGGGGAACCAATTATTGCTGGAATGGCCGTAATAAAATGGGATTTCCGGTCGCGACAGGTATTTATCTATATGTAGTTGAACAGGGAACCCAAATTATGCAACGCGGCAAGTTTTTAATCGTAAATGGATTATGATTTTGATCTAGAGCATTGTTCGCTGGAGAAGTTCGAAATCGGACTTTTTTTCAGCATTTTTTAAAATTAACCACGATTTAATTCATTTCTTTTGATAATCAATTTCAAAGGTTATACAATTCTCGTCACTTCGATTTTTGGCACGCAACTTTTTTGCGTTTATGTTTTTTAGTATTTGTATATTTGAGGATTATTTTGTATTTGAAAAAGCCATCTAACCTTAAGTTATTTTTTTATTTTTCAGTTATTTTTTCAGTATTTTTTCTGTTTCACTCGAACGCCCAAACAGCTGGCAGACAGCAATTGCATGGTTGTAGTGTTCACAAAATATC
>PLFD01000049.1 GCA_003136635.1 candidate division FCPU426 bacterium
AAAGACTTTTGTTACACCCCACACCGAAACTTAGAGCTGTTCAGATACCATTAGCTTACTGTCAGTCGAATAATATGTCGGAAGACACTTACCGCTGAAATTGGCGTAATAAAATGGGTTTTCCAGTCGCGACGGGTATTTATCTTTATGTGGTTGAACAGGGAACCCAAATCATGCAGCGCAGCAAGTTTTTATTGATGAATTCATCTTAATGATGGGTTGTCTATGGAATAATTGGCTAAGGGAATAAGGGTTTGAAGAGCCTTCTTAAAATGTTAAAATAAAAGCAGTGAATTTAACTGAATTATTCAAAAGAACAGGTGAAAAGGAAGTTCGGTATTCCTGAATCAGGCTGTATTTATGAAAGCTTATTGACTGAAATTAAAAACGTTTTTTATCTTTGTGCTCTTGTACGCAGGCAATCTAATGGTCACTGGAAAATAAATTGTCTCAACTTTTGATCCCATCATTTAATCGTTCCCTGTTTCCTGCTTTCCTTTTAGCCGGGATATTTTTCCTGTTTATTCCCTTATCTTTAAGAGCCCAAGTCAATGGTCCAGGGACGACCGGCGCTAATTTTGAAAAAATCGGAATGGGCGCCCGCGCGGCGGGAATGGGCGATTCTTTCGCGGCGGTTTCAGATGACGCGACCGCGATGTACTGGAATCCGGCGGGATTGGTGCTGGCCCGGGGGACCGAATTTTCATTAACCCACAGCGAGTGGCTGCAGGGCATTACGGACGAATATTTCGCTTTCAGCCAGAACCTTAAACGGGACGGCGCTTTTGGGGGCGCTTTGGAATATTTGGGAACGGGTTCCTTTGCCGGATCTCTCGAAAACGCCGATGGAAGTTACGGGGGTGTGGGAAACAACATCAACGCTTCCACCTATATGGCCTCCGCGGCTTACGCCCAAAGATTGGGCAACTGGTTTAGCGGCGATTTCCTCAGAAAATCCATCGTGGGTATCGAAGTCATGGCGGTCGGGCAAAATGTCGCGAATGTCGGCAACTCGGGAATCGCTTTTAATATTGGTTATATTTACGAAGCCATCCGCCGCACGCTCTTTTTTACTTTTGTCGCGACGGACCTTGGCACGGATATTCAAACTTTCGCAGAGCCATTAAACGCAAATTTAGGCGCTTCTCTTTTTAGCCAGAATTTTTTACTGAAGCGGGCCCAAAATATTATCGCGGTGGACATTGACGGCACTATTGATTCGGGTCTGGGTTTTAAAATCGGCGATGAATACAAAATCAATTTTGACCGCAACGGTATCGCCTTACGGGGCGGGTATGAAGGGGACAGTCTGGACTATTCGGTCACCAATCTGACACTGGGTGTGGGTTTGTATCATAGCTTCGACGATTTTGACGCCAGTTTGGATTACGCTTACGTTCCTTACAGCGTTCTGGGCGACACCAGCCGAATCACGCTCAATATTGTTATCGGCGGCAACCCGGTTCCTCCTCTGGTATCGGCCTCCGCTTTGAGCGCTTCCTCGTTTGTCTTGGGTCCGGATAAAGCGCGAATCCAGATCGCCACAAGAGGCGATGAGGCGATTACCAAGTGGAAAATTAATATTTTGGATGATTCGGGCAAGCTGGTTCGAACTGTTTCCGGTAAAGGCAATCCGCCCGACCATTATGATTGGGATGGACGCGATCAAACCGGTGAACTGGTGCCGCAGGGTAATTACTCGGTCAACGCCGAAGCCACCGATGATGACGATCTGACGGGCCGCGCGACTCCTATTTCCTTTAACGCCAAATGGGTTCCCAAGCCGGTTCCCTTCTCTTATACCTACGGCGTTTCGGGCGATCTGTTGTTTGAATCCGGCAAACCCGATCTGCTTCAATCCGGTTATGACGTCATTCAAAAAGCGGTTGCGGCCATCCGCGCGAAATTCCCTAACAGCATCATTCAAATCGCGGGTCATACGGACAATGTAAGGGTGGTTCCCCACGCGGCGTTTAAAGATAACCAGCAATTGTCCCTGGTCCGGGCCCAATCGGTCATGGCCTATCTGGTTCGCACCGGCATGAATCCCAATTTACTCAGCGCGGTCGGCTACGGCGACACCAAACCCATCGCTCCCAATGACTCGCCGGAAAACCGCGCGAAAAACCGCAGGGTTGAGCTGGTTGTTTCGGGAACGGTTGAAGTAACCGCCGATGACCTGATCGCCGCGGGCCAACAAGTGATGGCCCAGAAGAATTATAAAGAGGCCTTGAATGATTTCCTGAAGGCCATCCAGTCCGATAGCCGCAGCGCGAAAGCCTACCATTTGGCGGGCGATTGTTATTTAACCTTGGGCAGTAAAGACCAGGCGGTTCAGGCTTATGCCCTGTCGCTCAAATATGATCCGAATAACCAGACTTTGAGAAACTGGCTGAACCAATACGCTCCCCAGTCTTTGGTGACGCCGACCACGATGGCTCCCTCGGGAACAACGCCCTCCGGGGCGTCTAATCCAGCCTCTTCGGCGGCCCCGGCCCTGCCGGCGATTCCTTAATTTTTCTTGTTCCTTTGAATTCTTTTTCGTTAGCATGCTGTTGAGAGTTATTGATTTTATCGAGAGGTTGTCATGAGAAAAGTACTGGTCATTCACGGCCCCAACTTAAATTTATTAGGGGAAAGAGAACCAAATATCTATGGTTCTACCACCCTGGAAGAAATCAACCAATCGCTTCAGGAACAGGCTTCCAAAACGGGGGTCGAGCTCAAAGTGTTTCAATCCAACCATGAGGGTGAATTGGTCGAAGCCATTCAAGGCGCCCGTCACTGGGCGGATGTGATTGTCATTAATCCGGCCGCCTATACCCACACTTCGGTGGCTATTCGGGACGCTTTATCGGCCATCGCGGTTCCCGCTATAGAGGTCCACCTTTCGAACATTCACGCCAGGGAAAATTTCCGGCAGGCTTCCCATATTTCTCCCGTGTCGGTGGGGCAGGTGGTGGGGTTTGGTAAAAACAGTTATCTTCTGGCCCTTCAAGCCGCCACGCTGATCACCTTGCCGGAAGCCAAAAAGTAAAAGGCCGGGCGATTCACCGTAAATTAAAAATTAATCGGGTTCAATCCGCTTTAAAATAGCCCTATGAGATCCATTTTTTCATTCACCCTTTCTCCCGATTTTTTCTGGGAATTCTCCTATCTCTGTTTCGCCGTTTACCTCTTGTTTCATCCGGTTTTGGCTTTTCCCCAATCCAACGCGGTGGTTTTGGGCGGGGGATTGGTACTGCTTTTATTTAGAACCATTTCGATCAATTCTTTGGAAAAGCTTGGAAACTTTTGGGTTCTTTTTCTTCTCTATAACCTGATCTCGGCTTTTTGGTCTTTTTCACCGGGAATCACTCTTCAATCGTCGGGTTTTCTGTTCCTCGGCACCCTGTTAATCGTGATGGCCCAGCAGGGAACTTTGCTCTCGAAAAACCGATTGGAGATTTTTCTGCTGGTTCTGGCGTTCATCGCCGCGCTGTTCGGCATTCACCAATGGTTGTTTGGATTCGATCAAGTCGCCCAGGCCGCGACCGGATTATCAGGCGAAAACGCGGATATTATCGCCGCGGCGGTTCATAACAAACGGGCCTTTGGGCCGTTGGTCACGCCGGGAGCTTTGGCGGCTCTTCTTATTTTTTCCATTCCCCAGGTGTTGGTTCGTTTTTCGATAGCTTCGGGGTTTAAAAAAATTATTTTTGGCGGGATGACTTTTGTTCTTTTACTCGCTCTGGCGGCCACCGGCGGGGTGGGCGCGTGGGTCTGTCTGGCCGTCGCGCTGGCTTTTCTTTTTTACAGACAAAAAACCGATCCCCGGGCCTTTTTTATTCTGGGCCTGCTTTTCCTGGCCGCGCTGGCGCTGGTTTGGCACAGAGGGCTTCATAGCTGGACCCTGGCTTCTTTTTCCATGAGGGTCGATTTGTGGCACGCGGCCTGGCAGTTATTTCTTCAACATCCCCTGATCGGATGGGGATTGGGAACTTTTGGCGAGGCTTATCAGGCCGCCAGCCTTCCGCTGGGAACCGGCGCGCTATTCGCCCATAATCTTTTGCTTCAACTTCTGGTGGAAACGGGCTTGTTGGGAACCTCTCTGGCGGTTCTGGCAATGGGAAGCTGGGTAATCCGGTTCAAATGGCCGTCCCGTTGGGAAGGCTGGGGTGTTTTAGGCGGCGTTTTGGCGGTTTTTTTATTTTCCTTTATTGATTTGCCTCTTCAAATGGCCGAATTGGTCTGGATCTTCGCGGCAGTGGCGGGCCGTTTGGAATTTCGTTCCGGCCCTGGCTGGAACTCACCGCAAATTTCACAGAAATGCGTTCCCGTAGCGCTTTTGGTGGTTTTGGCCGTCACCGGTTTTTGGCCGCCCTACCGGCCCTGGAACTTTTGTCTTTTGGCGGTTTGTCTTTGGACTCTTTTCGCCCTCTTAGAAGGCCAAATCAAAGCCATAAAACTTTGGGTGGTTATCGGCGCGGTCTATATGGCGGTTCGGGCTTTTTACTCTCCCTCGGCCTCCGGAGCGGTTTGGTTTTTGGAGTTGGCGGGATTGCTCATTGTGTTTTATTTCATGGCGCCTAAAATTTTGCAGTTTCAAAAATTCAAAATGGCTTTCGCGGGGTTGGGTCTCGTCTGGGCCGTGAAACTCGCGTGGTACTGCTGGGATTTCGCTCCGCCTTTGGGAATGGACTGGATCAAGTTTCAACTCATAGATGTGAAAGACTGGGTTTATTATCCCAATCCCAAATATCTCGCTATTTTTCTGATTCCCTTTATTTTCTTTTTGTTCAAGAAGCCTTTCGGGAATGGCTTAAAAATTATTTTGCTGTCCCTGTCTCTGTTGATTGTTCTCCGTTTGAAATCTTTGTCGGCGCTGGTGGGCTTGGGCCTTGTCTGGCTATGGCGGGAGAGAAAGGATTGGCGGAAACTTTTGATCGCCGCTTTGGCCGTCCTCGCCCTAGTGACCGCTTTTCGATTCTTCAACACCAGTTCCACCAAGTGGGAAAGATTCGGCATCTGGGAATCCGCCGTCAGAGTCTGGTCGGAAAGCCCCTTCGTGGGGGTGGGGCCGGGAGTGTTCGTGGACGAATATCATCGTGTTCAACCGCCGCGCCTGGATGGGGTGAACCGTTATTTAATGGAAGCCCGGTACACGGAAAATGAATTTTTAGATCTGTTGGTCGCTTTTGGATTGATCGGATTTATTTTTGCCCTGGTTCTGGCCTATCCCCTTTTTTCAAAAGTGAAGAAAGAGGAAAATAGAAACGCTTTAATAGGGTTAAGCGCCGCTTCGTTTTTTGACTTTTGCCTTCACGCGCCTTTGACAGCGTTGTTAGGCGTCGGTTGTACGGTGGAAGAGGAAAAACCCGCGAAGGACTTGTCTTGCGCGGGAGGATTTTTGACGCTGGGTCTGGTTCTGGGATTATTCGGCTCCCCGGTTTTTTCGCCTCTCTTAAAGGAAAAGGCGGACACCTATTTCGCCATGCAGCGTTATCCCCAGGCCTTTCAGTGCTGGCATCAGGCGGTTTCCTTAAATTCCTGGGACTCGCGTTTTGTTGAGGGCGAATCCAATTTTTATGAACAGCTTTATCGAATGACCAAAGATGAAACCTGGAAATCGAAGGCGGATGAATCCCTGGAAACGGCCATGAGCCTCGAAAAAGCGGACGGCGATTTGGTTTTTGAAAAGGCCAAGCGTTTGACGGACCGATATATGGCCGACCGCTCGCTCGATAGCTTTATGGCTGTCAGTCAAAGCTGGGACGCGGCTAAAAAAGCGCTGCCTTTAAACACCTTCGTCTATTTTGAAAACGGCCTTTTTTGGCAAAAAATAGCCCAATTAACCCACCAGTCGCTTTGGACCACCGGGGGCTGCGGTAAGGTGGAAGAAAGCTGTTATGTCCAATCCGTCCGTCTGGAACCCAACTTCGCGGCGGCCTGGGTCAATCTGGGTATTTGTCAGGCGCAAAAACCCAAGGCGCCCGGTGAACCGAAAAATGAAGCCAATCTTGATTTTAAGCAGGCTTTACAAATTTATGACCAGTGGAAAGACGCTCCCGGCTTATCGCCGGAGGAAAAACAGATGGTAGATCTGCCTCCGGATGAAGTGACATGGCTCAGGAAGGTGGTCAAGCCATGAACAAGAATTCCAAAATCCCCGTTAAAAATTCCACTGTCATCGCTCTTTTATCTTTCGCTTTACTCTTGGTTCTTTTTTATTGGAAAGTTTTATTCGAGGGAAATGTGTTTGTGTTTGTGGACGCGTCCCGGTTTTTCTTTCCTATCTGGAAGTGGGGATCGGCTGTTTTCAATCAGGGCCTCATTCCGCTTTGGAATCCCGACGCCCAATTTGGAACCCCTTACCTGGCTGACCCCCAAACAGCCTGTGCCTATCCGCCGGTTTTTCTTTTTTATTCCTGGTTTAATCCCATCAACGCTTTTTCCGCCCTGATTTTGTTTCATCATCTCTGGGCCATGACGGGTTTTTGGTTTCTGTCCAGAGGGCAGGCCTATTCGGCGAAAATTTCTTTTTGGGGAAGTCTGGTTTTTGGGTTTTCGCTCCACCTGGTTTGCGCCTCCTGGACGCCCGTGGCCATGATGACGATCAGCTGGGTTCCCTGGGTGTTCTTTTCCGCCGAGCGGCTTTATCAGAAAAAAGCGGGAGGGCTTCTTTTTCTTTCTTTCGCCTGGGCCATGCAGTTGTCGGCGGGTTATCCGGTGCTGGTTTATTTAACCGGATTGGCGCTCGTCGGCCAGCTGGGATGGCAATCCTACAAAGACCTTCGCTGGAAGGAAAATTTATTATTGGGCTGGGTCGGCGGCCTCGGGTTGTCGGCGGTCATCGCGACGCTTTATAACCTGGTCTGGGGTTTGCCTTTTTTAGAGTTTTTGAAAAACAGCAACTATCAAAACGGCTCCAGCCGCTTTCAGGATTTGGGCTTCATCAACCTGGCCACTTTTCTCGATCCCTTTATTCTGGGCCATCCGCTGGCGGGTAATTATCAGGGACCTCATTATTGGGTCGCCACTTTCTTTGTGGGTCTGCCGACGCTCTGTCTTTTGGTCTGGGGATGGGTGAACCGGATTTACCAGAAAAACACACCCTGGCTGCTTCTCCTGTTTTTAGTTTTGAGTCTGGGGTCCCACTTGAAAGTGGGCGAATGGTTAAAGCTGATCCTGCCGGGTTACGCCCTGGTCATTCACTCGGGTTTTTGGATTTCATTGGCAATCCTTTGGGTCATTCTGTTGGCGATGGAAGCTTTGGCTTTTTTAATGACCAAACCCCAACTTCAGCGGGGCGCTGTTTCCTGGGTGGGGATCGCGGCGGGGATCTATGCAATAACTTTTTTCATTAAAAACCAGTATTTTTCAGGCTTTTTTGGGGTTTCACTGGTTTTGATGCTGGCGGCTTTTTGGATTCAAAATAAAAACTTAAAGTGGCTCGCGGTATTAGGGGCTTTGGGTTTATCGCTATTCCCTGCGGCTTATAGTTTAAACATCACCATGGACCGGTCCTATTACGAAAAGCCGCCTTTGGTTATGTCCCAATTCAACCATCCGGGGCGTCTGTTTTTTTCACCGGTGTTGTTAGGCAGCGCGGTGAAATTGCAGGGACAAACCATGAATGACGCCTATCAAAACGCAAAGCAAAATGTTTATCCCAACTGGCCTTTGGCTTACGGTCTTCAGGAAGTTCCTATTTATAACACGCTTCAACTCTCTGATTCTTTCGCCTGGACCTTTCAGGCTTTCCAGCATTCGCTGAAAGAATCCCGTAAAGCCATCGACCTGCTGGGCATCCGCTACCTTTTTGGTTCTTCGGGGTTCAAAGATTTTAAGAAAATAGAACAAACCGGCGGGAACGCTGAAGTTTTTGAAAATCCCAATGCTTTTCCCAATTGGTTTTCGGTGACCCGGGCGGTCGCGGCAGGCCCCATGGTGAATGATGATTTTATCAAAGCGGATCAAGACAATATGGATTATGGAAAAGTTTGCTTTGTGGGTAATCCGGCTCAAGCGGGGAACTATCAAAAAAGACAAGTTTCGGAAATAAGTCGAACGACTAATTCGGTGGTGTTATCAGCTTCAGGAAAGGGACGGGCTTTGCTGGTCTCTTCTGAAACCGAAGCGCCTGGTTGGAAAGTCTGGGCGGAGGGAAAACCCAAATCGGTGGAAAAAGTGAATGACGCTTTCCGGGGAGTGGTGTTGGAAGACGGCGAAAGCAGCGCGGTATTTAAATATGAACCTCTTTCGTTTCGATTAGGTTTGTTTTTCACGTTGTTGATTTGCGCTCTGTGGATGGGATTGTTGGGAAGTTGGATTAAAATTCTGGAGAAACATTAACGCAGATAGAGAATAAATTAAACCCTCCCCCCTTGAAGGAGAGGGTAGGGTGAGGGGTATTGGCGTCTATCAAAATCACCCTCATCCCATCCTTCTCCCCTCAAGGGAGAAGGAGAAACTTAAAAAGACAGGCTTGAAATGAAGCTTAACGATAAAAAAATATCGAATGCCATTTGGGTTGGCTACGGGGCTTTTTTACTTTTTTGGGTTGTAAGGCTTTGGGGCCAAATGCCCGCTTTGATGGACACGCTGGAATATGTTTTTCCGGAGAAGTGGTTTAACGTTGAAAGCTTTCAAAAGGGGCTTATCCCGCTTTGGAATCCCTATATCGCCTGCGGCACGCCCCATGTGGCTAATTTTCAGTCCGCCGCTTTTTACCCCTTTTTCTGGATTTGGAATTTAACGGGCCTGACCAACTGGATTTTCGTGATGGTTTTCGCCCACGCGCTGTTGGCGGCGGCGGGGTTTTATTTCTGGATGAGATCTTTCAAACTCGATAAAGGGCTGGCGGCTCTTTGCGCCATTACTTTTAGCGGCTCCGCTTACCTGACTTATCTTTGGGGCTTTCCCACCCATTTGGCTTCTTTGGCCTGGATTCCCTGGATCTTTTGGATTTCCAACGAACTTTTGGAGCGTTTTTCCATGGGCAAATGGCTGCTATTGGCCGCCTTTTGGTCGTTCCAAATACTGGCGGGTTATCCCATTTTTACCTTTTACGCCCTGGTCTTTTGGCTGGTCTTTTTAGCAGCTAAACTCGGGTTCAAGGGAAAGCTTTGGTTGGGATTTTTAGGAGTCCTGGTTTCGGCGCTGGCACTCACGGCCTGCCAATGGCTGCCCTTTATTGATTTGTTGGGTTATATGCACCGGGAATCCTGGGGAGAAAATCTTTACAACCTCAAATGGTCCGAATACCTCACGCTTCTGGCGCCGGACATTTTGGGCATACCGGGCAGCGCCGACTATAAAGGCGATTATCCCAATTATATTTTTGGAAATTTCTACTTGGGTCTGGTGCCGCTTTTTCTTTTGGTCTGGAGTTTTCGCGAGCAAAAGGGAAAACTTAACTTCTGGCAAAAGAGTGTTTTGTTTTGGTTTCTTTTTCCGTTGGGAAGCCACTCCCTGCTTTGGGCCGTTTTTCCCGCCAGCCTGTGGGATAAATTGGAAGTCTCGAAAGCTTCCTTTCTTTTTGTGTTCTGCGCCATTACGGTTTTGGGACTTTATTTAAAGCAGCCTTCTCCCAAGAACTCCAAGAAAAGCTGGATTCAAAAAGCCGCATGGGTCTTTATCGCGCTCTGGATTTTGGATTTGGTATTGGTTCCGTTCCGCATTGTTCACCCGGTCCCCGACCCCTATCAAAATAATGAAGTGAAAACTTTCGCCGCAAAGATCAAACAAATGACAGGCGAGGGCCGTCTGCTGAGTTTGCGCGGGGAAGACCAGATCTATTCGTCGTCGGTTACGGATGCCAATGGTTCCTTTCAGCAAACCGCCGAACGGTTGACCCAAAACACCAATGTGGTCTGGGGAATCAAATCCGCTCAAGGCCACTTGACCACGGTGGTGGATGGATTTCAGAATTTATCCCAGTATGTGAGGGAAGGGTTTCCCTATGACGGCCGGGTTTTGGACGCGGCAGGGGTTAACACGATTCTGACGCCCAAACCCTTATCCGCTTTTAAATACCAGACCGTCCAGCAAGACGCGGGATTGGTTTTGGTTCATAACGCCGGAGCCATGCCGATGGTGTGGCAGACAGAGAAGCAGAAGTTTTTTGGTTCCCGCGCCGAAAGTTTCGGCGCTTTATTAAACCCCAAAACCTTTTTGGAGGATGAGACGGATTTCGATTTACAGCCGAACGGACAAATCACTTACTTGGCGCCCATTTCTCAATATGAAAATCCCGTGGCCAATAGTCCCTGCGAATTTCAATTCGCGGTTTCAGCCGGAGGTTCTAAATATTTTATTTTGGACCAGTGTTTTGCCCCAGGCTGGCACGCCTGGGTGGATGGGAAACCAACGCCTGTTTTGCGGGCGGAGGGATATTTGATGGCCGTAGCGTTAGGGGCACCTGCCCTGAGCCCACAAGGCGAAGGGCATCGTTTGGTTGTGCCAAACTTGTCCTCGTCCCGGGACAGAAAACAAGAGTTTGGCATGGCAGGGTCTCACGTGATTGCTTTTCAGTATTCGCCTTTGTCTTTCCGGCTGGGGTTGTTTATAACCCTGATCGCCTTGGCGTGTTTTATTATGATTTTTTCAAAAACTTTTACCACAGAGACACGGAGGCACAGAGAAAGGCATTAGATTTTTTAAAAAATAAAAGATTTAACTCTGTGAACTTTGTGCCTCTGTGGTGAAAAGCCTTTCGTTTTAGGCCTTTTTCCACAGTTTCCGTAAAAGGTGGGCGGCGAGTTTAGGCTGCCGATCCCTCGTAAATACCCCTTTATAGTTCATCCCGGCGGGGCGATGGGCGGCCTGGGCGGTTTTGAAATCGCAAAGGTTCCAGACATGGGCGCCCGCCACATAGGGCTTGGTCGACATCACTTTCAGATAACCTTCCAGCATTTCGGCTTGATACTCTTCGCTATACATCTCTGGCGGGTTGGCGTGGGTGCCGGGGATGGCATCGGCCCCAAACTCGGTTACTAAAACGGGTTTTTTGTATTTCTTGTGAATCGCGTCCAAATCCAAAGACAGCTTTTGAAAGGCTTCCGGCAATCTTCCCGGTTCGCTGTACCAGCCGTAATAGCGGTTCACGCAAACCAGGTCGCAATCCCTGAAAGCCTCTTCTTTCAAACCGATGTAGCTGACGATCGTCACGGGGCGGGTTTTATCCAGCTTTTTGGCCAGTTGAATCAGGTTTTTGAAAGAGCCCCTGGCGGCGGGGCGGTGCGAATGGGGTTCGTTGGCCAAGCTCCAGGCGATGACGCTGGGATGGTTTTTGTCCCGTGCGATGAGTTCCTCGGTGTATTGGCGGCAGAGTTTCAAGCGTTTCGCGAGGCCTTCGGGTTTAAAGAAAAGTCCGACCGCGGGAGTTTCGGCGATCACCAGAAATCCCAATTTGTCCGCCAGATCCATCATCTGGTCCGAATAGGGATAGTGGGTGGTTCGGAAAGAATCAGCTCCGACCCAGCGCATCAAATCGTAATCCTTGATGATGAGGGCCGGCATATAGCCCCGGCCAATGACGGCAAAATCCTCGTGACGGCCAAAGCCTTTCAGCTTAATAGGCTTGCCGTTTAACAAAAGTTTATCTTTTTTAACCGCGATGGTTCGAATGCCGACGGGTAAATCTGCTTGATCGATCGGGAAACTGTAATCTAGCAATTCCACTTTCAAATCGTAAAGATTCGGCGCGCCGGGCTGCCATAAGTGGGCTTGAGGAACTTCCAGAGTGGTCGAGTTTGAGTTAGAAATTTCTTTGACGATTTTTTTACCGAATCCGGTCAGGGTTAACCGAAGGGTGGAGGGGTGAGTGGTTTTGATATTAACGTGAACCAAACCCTTTGAACCTTTGATCGAAGAAGTAATGGTGATGTCTTGAATCGCCGATTCGGGAGTGGTGTACAACAGCACGGGCCGCTGAATGCCGCAGTAGGGAAAAAAGTCGAAAGAAGCCGAAGGGTAAAAGCTATTGGCGAAAGCGTCTTTGGGGTCAAAAGTCACGTTGCCGGGGGGCACGCGGTCGGGGGCTAATTGCCCCTCCACCCGAACGACCAATAAATTGGAGTTCAAAACTGGGGAGGTGATTTCAAAAACGAAGGGCAGGTGGCCGCCCTCGTGGGAACCCAACTTGACCCCGTTCAGCCAAACGTCGGCCAGGTAATTGACCGAATCAAATCTCAGGAAAACCTTTTGACCTTTAAAGCCGGACGGCAGGTCGAACCGGGTTTGGTACCAGGCGGGCCCTAAATTGTTTTTGCCTTCTTCCAATTGGTCGTTCCAACTGGCCGGAACCGCGATGGGACGGCTTTGGGGTAGCGCCTTGTGCCAGCCCTTTTGGACGCCCTGGTTTTGGGGGTCGAATTGAAAGTCCCAAAAGCCCGAAAGGTCTTTGACCTGCCGATAGGTATTGGATTGGGGGTAGAGCATGAACCGCCTCGGTTGGGGATTGGAAACGAAAACCAGTTTAACCCAAAAACGGCGGCTGGCTTTCAATCCACTCAAATTCTAAAGATGGATATTAAAGATAAAACCGCGTTTTGGCTTCGGATAAATAAAAAAAGGCCTTTCCCCTAGGGGAAAGGCCTTTTGAATCAGCTAACTTTTAGTTAAAGGTAAACCCAATATCAAAATTCATGGCAAAACCGGTCACATCCGCGTTCAAATATTTCGTGGAAGAAACCGGAATGCGGCTATTCGCCTGTTCGTTATATTCCAGC
The DNA here is from genome assembly GCA_003136635.1 of candidate division FCPU426 bacterium. GTDB lineage: Bacteria > Oederibacteriota > Muellerivitia > Muellerivitales > Muellerivitaceae > Bog-1183. The sequence continues at coordinate 12,714 of PLFD01000049.1, forward strand.
GGATTGCCATAGGCGTAGCGATAAATAAATTGAAGGTCAAACATGAGATTGTCATCACCGATGGCTCTCAACCCCAGTCCCGATCCGATATCCGTACAGGTGCCCCTATACTCTTCGGCGTTGTAATTGTTAAGAACCGTGACATCCCAGAAGCCGACGATCAGNNGGCAAATAAACCGATATCACTCTCCGTGCCTTGGGGCGGTTCGGGTTGGTTTGGACATCGTCCAGGGATAAGTCGGCCTCCAACTCGGAGCCATATTCATAAACATACAAATCCGAGTAATCATAACTGGTGTACCCGTCATAGTAGTCGGTGACATTAACGCCGTAGGTAAACGTCCACTTCAAGCCGATGTGGTTGGTAAACCATCCGATTCCAAAATTGCCCGAATAGACCAGCGGGGACAGATCGTAACTATCACCGATAGAGGGAGTAATGATGTCGTCATTGATCGTCGTAATCGTTCCCATGGTGGCAATTCCCACTCCGCCAAAAAACGAGAATTCCGAAAAAGAAGCGTTCGGATCTGATTTGAAATTATTGACCAAATTGCCGGATGGAGCCGTTTTAACCGCCGGTTCATTGGAATTGTCCCCGTCCTGATTTGCCGATGAATCCGGAGCCGAGTGGGTGATCTTGGCGACTAACTTTGTTTTATAAACAAAAGTGTTGCCGTCGTTTGTCTGAATTTTGATCGAAACACCCGGCACTTCCTCAATGATCGTTCCGTGAATTTCCGAACCGTCTTTGAGAAAAACCACATCTTCCGCCTTGACCGCCGCCGCGCAACCTAAAACCATCAGCAAAAACATGAAAAACAAATTCAACCGCTTCATAATGCCCCCTTTTTTCTGAAAAATTAAAACCCTAAACTCGACCCAGACTTAAACCCATCTCTCTTATTGATCGTCCGAAGAACTATCCGTGCCTTTTGCTGCGGGCGCGCTGTTGCCTTTGTCTCCGGTATTGTTATTATTCGTTTGGGCCAGATGGGTAATTTTGGCCACATCCGCCATTTGATAGGTGTAAATATTTCCCGCTTTGGTCTTAATCCGTAAGGAAGCGCCAGGCTCTTCTTCCACGATGAACCCATGAATAATGGAGCCGTCTTTTAGATAAACGGTGTCGCGGGGATGGTAAATCTGGCCTGTCTGGCCCTGGGATGAATCGGTCGAAGCGTCGGAAGTTTGGCTGGATTGAATGTAGGCGGCGTTGAGGCCAGCGTCCAGCGCGTCGTAGCAGGAAGTCAAACCCAGGCAGAAACATAGAAGAAAAAGACAAAAACTAAACTTCATAGGGCTCCCGACTCAATAATTAGGGTTTATTTGCGAAGATTTATCAAGGAGTTTAGTACCAAAAAACTACATTACAAGAACAATAAATATCCCTACGTTGATTTTACCTCATCGAAAGGTGGCGGCGAATGGCAAGCATTCCCAACAAATAGTTGTTGGATTGGGGTTAGAGCATGAGCCGGAAACCTCAAATGGGGATTGAAAGCAAAAACCAGTTTGACCACCAAGGGCACCAAGAAAATCTTTATGTTTAAACTAAAATCTTTGTTTTTCCCTCATTAGTGCCTTTCGTGGTGAACGCTGTAAGGACTTTCCGGTATTTATTCTTCCAACAAATCCGGCGGACAAACAAATTGTTCCGACAGTGGTCAAATTACTCTTCCAACAATTCCGACGGAAAGCCGAATTTGTCCGACGGGAACTGAATTATTCTTCCAAGAATTCCGACGGAAAATGGCCTATTCTTCCAACAATTCCGACGGGAATCCGGCTATTCCGGCGGAAAATCCGGCCTAAATTACCCTAAAAGCCGTCCTTTTTTTCTTGAAAGACCCAAGCCGGCCGATTTATTTTAACTAACAGATAGGCCCATTTTATCAATTCGGAGGTGATAACTATGGTTTCGGATCAAGGCCCCAAACGAATATTAAAGAAAAAGAGCAGTCGTTTGAGCGATCAGGACTTGAAGCTTCTTCAAGAGAGCATCCAGCGCCGGGGTGAGGCCGTACCCGGCGAAATGGCCCAAGAACTGGGTTGGGCCCGAAGCAGTCTGGCCTATAACCTGAACCGGCTTCTCAAGAGGGGTTGGATCGTTCGGTTGGGGGGCGGCAGAAACATCCGGTACCGGACGGCTACGGATGAGGAATGGCGGGTGTTCCGCCAAGAGCTGGCTAACCAAGAGAACCAACCTCAGAAGAACAAACGACCCCAGAAGATGAGTTTGGCTGACAGAATAATGAATTTTTTAGCAGATTAATGAGCTCTTCAAAATATTGACCTGGCTGCTTTATTTGCCACCGCAATTCAGGTGGGCTATTCCCTGAAAATGTAACTAAAATACAGGGGCTTGGGTATTGACGTAAAAACCATAAAGGTAAAGGTGAGCCTTGAACCTCCGTCCCCGCGTCCGCTTAAGAAGCAAACTGCTGGTTTCCTTCTCCATTTTGATCATCGTGTTAATGGGGGTGATTCTTTACGTCCTCAATGACCGGCTTCAGGGCAGCGCCAACGATGCGGTGTATAAAGATTTGTCCAACACCTTAATGGCCTTTAATCACATTGTGGACGCGAGGCATAAAAATCTTCTGGTGAAAGCGGCTTTGGCGGCGGATGACGCCCGCTTAAAAACGGCCCTGGGCGTCGCCAAGCCCAATTGGACCAAAACTATGGATCTTTGCGGGACCCTATGCCAGACGGTTCAAGAGCAGTTGTTTGTTTTAACCGATAAAAAGGGCAACGTGCTTTTCGATTCTTTACAAATTCCCGAAGTTAATGCGGCCTTTACCGAAAACCGCAGCCCGGACATGGGCAAATTAGCTATGCCGGCCACCTTGTTCGATGGTGATTGGCCCAGCGTTCAAAACGCCTTAAAGGGCGATACCTCCAGCGGCTGTTTTATCTATCCCACGCCCATCAAAAAAGCCGGGGGCAAAGATATTTACCTGGCCTTTCAAATTGTGTCGGTGCCCATCCGCCTAAAGGATAAAATCATCGGCAGCCTTGTTTTGGGTTCTCCCCTGGATGACAAACTCACCCAACAGCTTAAAACCATGACCAATAGCGAGGTGGCCATTTACCTGGGCCATAAGGTTTACGCTTCCACCTGGCCCAGCGACAAAATTTCATTTTTGGAACAGGGACTCAATCCGAACTGTTCTTCCGGCGAGATGTGCATGAGCGTCAACGGAATCACCGATCCCTACCCCATGAAGCTGGGGCAGGAAAACTACCTCTCCTTCTTTTCGCCCTTTGAGGACACCGAAGGCGAGGATATCGGCGATTATGTCATTTTCCGCTCGGTGGATCAGGCCCTGGCCCCGCAAAGAGCGCTGCAAAAAACCATTATTCTCATCGGCGCTTTGGGAGTGGTTTTCGCCTTTGGTCTGGTCCTGTTCATCGCCCACCGCATTACCGAGCCCCTTAACAGCCTCATCAAGGGCGTGCATGAACTGGGCCAGGGGAACCTGACCTATCAGGTGCCGGTGAAAACCCGGGACGAGCTGGGGGTCCTGGCCACTTCGTTTAACGAAATGATGCACGGGCTGGAAGAAAAAGAACGGGTCACGAATATTTTGGGCAAATATATTTCGCCTGAGGTCGCTAAAAAGGTGCTGGAAAACAAGGATGGAGTGGCCCTCAAGGGTGAAAAGCGGGAATGCGCGGTGATGTTCACCGATATCCGGGGTTTCACCGCTTTGAGTGAAAACGAACCGCCGGAAAAAATCGTCGCGGACTTGAATGAGTATTTCACGCTCATGGTTGACGTGGTCATCAAATACGAAGGCACGCTGGATAAATTCATCGGCGACGCCATCATGGCCGTTTGGGGAGCGCCGGTGCCTTTTGAAGATAAAGAACTGAGGGCGGTGAAGGCGGGGTTGGAAATGCAGGCGGTTTTGGCCCAATTTAATAAAGACCGGATCAGTAAAAACCTCATTCCCCTTACCATGGGGGTGGGCATTAATACGGGTATCGTTGTTTCGGGTAATTTAGGTTCGGATAAAAGGTCGGATTATACGGTCATTGGCGATGAAGTGAATTTGGCCTCTCGTTTGTGTTCTGTCGCCAAGCCGGGCCAGGTTTTAATATCCGATTTCACCTACCAAAAACTGAAAGGTTTGGTAGAAGTAAAAACCCTGGAACCGGTCACTTTAAAAGGCTTCAGCGCCCCCGTGAATGTTTACGAAGTAATAAAACTTATTTCCTGAACTTAATCGGCTATTTTGACGCCGAAGGTCAGTCCCTCGCCCGTGGGAATGATGGTAGTCCTGAACCGGGTATCGGTGGCCAGTTCTCGGTTAAACCGGCGGATGGCCTTAACCGTCGCGCCCCGGGCAGGGTCTTTCTCGTTGGCGGGGTCCGCCACCCGTCCGCCCGAAAAGGTGTTGTCGCCCAGCACCACGCCGCCGACCCTCAGGTTTTGGGCCGCCCAATTTAAATAAGCCGGATAGGACGGTTTGTCCGCGTCAATAAAGACCAGGTCAAAAGGGCCTTCCTTCTCGATTTTGGGGAGATTGTCCAGGGCCGGTCCCACTAGAATCGTCACCTTTTTCTCCAGACCGGCTTTTTCAAAAGACACCCGGGACACTTCGGCGTGTTTAGGGTCGTATTCCATACAAAACAGTTTTCCGTCTTCCGGCAAGGCCCGGGCCAGACAAACCCCCGAATAGCCCGCCAAGATCCCGATTTCCACGATTTTTTTGGCGCCGGCAACACGGGCAATCACTTCCAGATGAAGCCCATCCATGGGGCCCACGTGAATATCGGGAAGCCCTTCCTTCTCGGCGCGTTTGCGGATTTCTAAAAGAACCTTATCCTCCGGATGAAAGGTCTCTATCGTGTAATCTTCAATCGCCTTGTCCGCCCGGGAAAATGTTTTTGCCATGTGTAGCTCCTTCTTTCAGAAGTCTTGGGGTAATAACGTGAACGAAAATTGCATAGGCCGGACAAAAAAGCAATATGGCTGTGGGTAATGCCGGTGGGGTGGATGAGGGCTAAAAGGACGTGGAATTTTCTCTTTTCAAGCCTGACCCCCGTTGTTCTATAGAAGTATAATAAAACTAAAGAATTTCAAGACGAGGTTGGTGTTATGAAGTTACAAACATTAAAGGTTTTTGTGACTCTGTTTTTGTTAATAACAGCTTTTATTACTGCTTGTGGAAATAACAACACTCCAACTAACACGGTCTCGCCAACTGACACTCCAACCCCAACTTTAACATCTATTACCGCTCCAACTTTTACACCCACCCCGTTACCGATATACATAAATGTTAATAACAATTGGAATCATGGCTTTTCTATTATCATGAATAATTCCGTAACTTTGGGTTTAGCTAGTTATGGAAGCGGAACTTTTACAACTGAAACTTCGGGTCCTCAAACATTTACGATGCAATCAATTCCGTGTGGAGTCGGATGTATTACTTTTAATCCTACATCTGCTATCTCGAGCGGTTTAGTAAACGGAAACACTTATGCCATTACTGTTAATCTATATTCTTCATCACCTATTGTCAGTGGTGGTGTGATTATTGGATATAACGATCAAGTTAATTGGACTGCACCCTAAATTTTTAGCATTAAATTTAATGTCACAAATAAAAATAATTCTGATCCCATTTTATATTTAAAGAATAGCTTCAACAAACAAAGGGGATGAGGCCAATATTCTGGCTTTCAGTTGCCCAATATGGCTTAGCATCATGCGCGCTTTTTTTGCCAGATGTTCATCTTCAATCCTATATCGACCACAATTGAAACACTCAACAACTAGACCATCTTTGTTTACCCTAACTTCGATTTTTATAAATTTAAGTTCAGACTTTCGGCACTTAAAACAAAACATGTTCATCCCTCCTTTTCGATGACATTAAATTTAGTCAATTATACGGTGAATCCAATCAATTATCTGTCTGACCAGAGGAACACAACCGGGAAGTTTAACTCGACGGCATTGGGATCGGCGTGGTGTCAGGCGTTGGCGGGGGTGTTGGTGCAGGTGTGGGAAGCGGGGTATAAATGGGTTTGGCGCCGCAATCTTTGTTCATCGAAACAGAAAAGCTTTTGCTGGTAAAGGGGATACAGCCGGAGTTAATTTCTACCCCCGCCTCCACGGCGTAAAGGTACCAGTACGGTTTCAAATAGCCCCGAAGCTGGCAATCATCCAGGAATGGTTTGATATCCAGATTCTGGACGGAATCGGTTTTGGTTTTGGCCCAATAACTTACGCATTTATGTTTACCCACAGCATCAATACCGTCAAACTGCCAAACTTCCCAATTCATTCCATCCTCTGTGGCGGGCCCCATGTCGTATTGCCAGCCGCTGGTTTGGGTGTAATTCAACATGATCATCAGCTCCAATCCGCCGTTAAAACCGTTTGGCCCGCAGGTATTATCGGGGCAAATCCAAATATCGTAAGCGGCATCCCAGCGTCCCGTATGGGTGGGCTGAAAAGACCAGCTGGTATTCACGCAATTGAGAGAGCTGATCTGGGCGGGCAAGTCGCTGTGGGGACTGCGATTGCCGAAAGCGTACCCGTAAAGAATGTCGGGATAGGCGGCCACATTGAAGTTATCGGGGCAGTTGTAGTCGCCCTTGGTGACGGTGAAAGCGCCGGTTTGGTCGTCGATGCTCAGGCATTGGGTGCCTTTGCAAAGATTGTTCTGCCAGTAATCGGTTTGGACGATATACGAACCGATAGTCACGGACTGGAACGGAGCGCAGGTGTTGATGGTTTCGCAGGAAGCCTGTGAGGCGAACAGCAAAAGAATGATCTCATTGGTTTAATGAAGAACTACGATTCTGCCGACCGCCTTGCCAAAAGGTTTTTCCAGGTAAACCACATAGACTCCGCTGGCGACTTCGGCGCCGAACTTGTTTTTGCCGTCCCAGTTGTAGACCGTGGGTGAAAGCGGAGCGGTTAAGGTGGTATCCAATAGGGTTCGAATGTGTTCACCTGCCGAGTTGTAAATGCGCAGCGTTATATTGCCCGGGTATTCATTGGTCCCTACCACAATACAAACGTTGATATCCCTGGGAATGTTAAAGACGTTCTTACAAACCTGAAATACTTCCGCTACCTCGGTGGGTGTGGCTGTCCACGTTTGAATGGTTGAAGGGCTAGTGGGTGTGGGTGTCTGGGTTACGGTGAAAGTGGGCGAGTTGGTCGGGGTATTGGTGGGTGTGTTGGTAAAAATAGGAGTGTAGGTAGGTGTATAGGTAACTGTGTTGGTGGAAGTGTTGGTCGGAGTATTAGTGACGGTGTTAGTGGGAGTATTGGTAAAGGTAAAGACCGGGGTATTGGTGATGGTGTTGGTGGGTGTGGACGTAGTTGTATTGGTAGGGGTATTGGTTGAAGTGTTGGTGTTAATTGAAGTGTTGGTCGGTGTATTGGTAACGGTGCTGGTTGGCGTGTAGGTATAGGTGTACAAGGGTGTATCTGTAATGGTGTTAGTGGCTGTATTGGTTGGGCTATTGGTTGTTGTGTTGGTGGGTGTGGGAGTATTTGTATTCACCAGAGTATTGGTCGGGGTAAAAGTAGGGGTTGAGGTGACGGTGTTGGTGGCTGTATTGGTGGGAGTGGTGGTAGGCGTATTGGTAACCGTACTTGTAGGTGTTTGGGTATAGGTGAGTAAGGGTGTATTGGTAATGGTGTTCGTTACCGTATTGGTTGGACTGTTGGTGGGTGTTTTGGTTGGTGTTGGGGAACTAGTGTTTGTCGCTGTATTGGTGGGGGTGTTGGTCGCCGTATTAGTCGGGGTATTGGTTGCGGTTTTCGTGGGTGTGAGCGTGGGGGTATTGGTAGGAGTATTCGTGGGTACGGGCGTAGAAGTATTGGTGGCTGTATTGGTCGGCGTGCCCGTGGGTGTATTAGTCGCAGTGTTAGTGGGTGTTTTGGTCGGTGTCATGGTGGGTGTGTTGGTAATCGTTGCAGTAGGAGTATTGGTCGGCGTGTTGGTGGGAGTTTTGGTGGCAGTGTTAGTGGGTGTGTTGGTACGGGTATTAGTGACGGTATTGGTGAATGTGTAGGTTGGAGTGGCAGTGGGAGCACATCCGCCCGCGACCAAAGTTGTGACACTGGCTGAGGCCTGTTCGGCGCCGTTCCAGCTGACGCCGGCGTTGTTCACAATCGAACAGGGGTTGCCGTCAATCGTATCGACATTGGCGTAGGGAGCCTGGATGGTAACGCAGGCGCCTTTGCCGCCAAAACCTTCGGGGAAGGAAAAATAAACCGTAGGGGCCGAGTTGTTCACGTTATAAAACTGGGTGATGCCGTCATACGAAGGGTAGGCGCCGTCGTAACCGCCGTGGCCGTTGTTGACGATGGTGTCCCAGATGGTGACGGGCGTGTTGACCGGGGCGCCGCTGTTACAAACGATAAGGGTATAGGGTTCGGAACCGGAACTATAGGAAGAAGGCCATGTGGTGAACCCCGCTTGTTTCTGGATGGAGAAAGTGGGAGGAACATAAGGCACCATGTTCAAGGTAAAGCTTCCGCGATAGTAAAGGGTTTGACTGCCGGTGGCCGAGGACCCCGTGCAATTGACCGAAGTGAAAGGTTGAACGGCGCCTGTGGCGGGATTGAACATGGGCGTGAGCCATTGATCGTCGCTGGCGGGAACAGTGTTGCAGGGAGTGCCGGTAAAATAACTGGTAACAGACGCGGGAGCGTAATTGGGCGAATACCATTGGTTACTCGAACTGTCTGGCAGAGGCGGCGTGGTGCCGCTGGAGTCGCTGTACATTTTATAACCCGCGTCGGTGTTGGAAAAATAGGCGTGATCGCCGTCGGAACAGGTGACATCAATGACCCAGGCGGCCAAAACCTCGCTTGGGCTGAGGTTTTTATTTTCCGCCGCGATGATATTGGGGCCTGATGTATTGATATCGCCTATGGGAATAGAAATGCTCGGCGCCGCCGCTCCCGGGGCGGTGACAAAAGAAATGGGGGAAGAAGTAATTAAGTTGCCGTTGATATAAACCCAGAGCTCGTCGTCCGCGGAACCCGAAAGGGTGGCCGATACGGGCGTACAGGTTTGAGCATGAACCGGATGGGTGAAAGCGGTGATCTGCCAGATGAGAAAAATGCAGAAAACGATTTTAGATAAGGGAGAGATAAACTTTTTCAAGACAGTGGCTTTTACCCTTTCAGGGGTTGGGTTTTAAAGAACGATAGTGTTGATTTATAGGTAATTGTATCACTATCCCGAAATGATATTGAGCGGCTTTTTTAAAAAGCTCGGTAAATTTTGTTGAAATCTTTTGCTTTAAATTCGACAACTTCGCCCTGAAATAAAAAAGCCCCTGATCTTTTCAGATTCAGGGGCTTTTGCTAAAAACTGATTATTTAAGCGATAGTCACATCTTTCGCCAAATAAACATCCTGAATGGTTTGAAGCAGTTTGGCGCCTTCCGCCATGGGGCGTTGGAACGCCTTACGGCCTGAAATAAGACCCATACCGCCGGCGCGTTTGTTGATGACCGCTGTCTTCACCGCTTCGGCGAAGTCGTTTTCGCCTGAGGCGCCGCCTGAGTTGATCAAGCCCGCGCGGCCCATGTAGCAGTTGGCCACCTGGTAACGGGTGTACTCGATGGGGTGATCGGGAATCAAAGTGTCGTACATGCGCTTGTCAAACTTGCCGTAGTTGGATTCTTGGTTCAAGAACTGGAATCCGCCGTTATTTTCCGGAAGCTTTTGCTTGATGATGTCGGCTTCAATGGTGACGCCCAAGTGGTTGGCTTGACCGGTCAAATCCGCCGCGAGGTGGAAGTCCTTGTCCTTGGTCTTGAAGGCCTTGTTGCGCAGGTAGCACCAGAGCACGGTGAACATTCCGTATTCGTGGGCTTGTTGGAAAGCCTTGGTAGTCTGCTCGATTTCAACCTGCGAGGAGTCGTTTCCGAAATAAATCGTAGCGCCGATTCCCGCCGCGCCCATCTCATAAGCCTGTTTGACTGAACCGAAATAAAATTCGGCAGCTTTGTTCGGGTAGGTCATCAATTCATTATGGTTGAGCTTCACGATGAAAGGAATTTTGTGAGCGTATTGGCGGGAGACGATGCCCAAAACGCCGAGGGTCGAAGCGACGGAGTTACAGCCGCCTTCAATGGCGAGCTTCACAATGTTTTCAGCGTCAAAATAGATAGGATTCTTGGCGAAAGAAGCGCCAGCCGAATGCTCAATGCCCTGGTCAACCGGAAGAATTGAGACATAGCCGGTGTTGGCCAAGCGGCCGGTGGAATGCAGCCATTGAAGATTACCCAACACGCGGTTGTTGCGGTCGGATTTGGAAAAAATACGGTCGACGGAGTCGCCGCTCGGCAAATGCAGCATGTCTTTGGAGATGCCCTTGGCTTTATAGTTCAGGAGATCCTTGGCTTCGTTACCCAGGTATTTTTCGATATCGGCTAAATTCATTTTCGGTCCTTATCTCATAGGATTTACTAAAGTGGGCCAAAAGGCCCTAAAACAAGGCACTACTAATACAAAATATGGGAAAAATAAGCAAGGAGAACTTAAAACCCAAAACAAAACACTTTTACCACGGAGTACACAGAGTTCACAGAGTGAATCTTTTGATTTTAAATACTTTTTGACTCATTTATAAAACTCTGTGTACTCCGTGAACTCTGTGGTTCCAAGATTTCAAGACCAGTTCTTTTTGAAATCGTCTTCTTTAAAGCCAATGGTGGCTTTAGTCGCGTTGAAAACCAAAGGCCTTTTAATCAGGCGGCCATTTTTTGCCAGTAAATCCAATATTTGGTCTTCGTTGAGAGTTTTGACCTTCTCTTTCATATTAAGAGCTCTGTACTGTTCGCCGCTTTTGTTTAAAAGGTCAGTAATAGTCTTGCCGCTGGTTTTTAGAATTTTCTTTAACTGGTCTTTGCTGGGAGGCTGAGTGGTAATGTCCACCGCATCCAACTGGTTTTTATGGCCTTCCAGCCATTTTTGAGCGTTGCGGCAGGTAGAACATTTGGCGTAATGGTAAAAGTGAAGCATGGGAGTCTCCAGGAATGGATTGGAAATATTTGCCGGATAATTTAACTTGAGAATCCTCCGCAAAGCTAGTTCTATATAGAGACAGGTTTTTGAAAAATTTGATTTATTTGGAGTCGATTGATGAAAAAAATATTCCGCTGTTTTGAGTACATCTTTCTGGTCATCTTATGCGTTTTTTCCCTCGCGGCGGTGAGCCGGGCAGATGACGCTTCGGGTTCAAATCAACCGACCCAATTTTTTGTCGCCCAGGTAAAAAATGAGGTTTATGTCGTTCATCTGGGGAAACAGCACATCCCCAATCCGCCGGAGGCCTTGGCTGAAAATGACTGGGTCCGCACCGGAACCAACGGCAAAGCCTATTTGGAATTTCAAAACGGCGGGGTTGTCGAAATAGGTCCGGGTAGTAATTTGAAGGTCAGCCAACTGGATATCACGCCCCGGAACTTTAAGGCCCGGTTTTTATTGGCGGTCGGGGAATTCAAGGCCAAGGTGGCTAAGTTAACAACGGCTTCCTCGGCTTTTGAGGTGGAAGCCGGAGGGGTTGTGTGCGGAGTGAGGGGAACCATCTTTGGGGTGGATTACGACAAGACTCAAAATGATATCTCGGCCCAAACCTACGAGGGGACCATTTTTACCCGTTCAGGCGGAAAGGAAGAGTTGATACAAAAAGGTTACGGCATGGCGGTCCAAAATGCGGGTGTTCCTTCGGTCAGCGCTTTGACGCAGGGACAGGTTCAAAGTTTTGAACAGTTCAGTGATGTGGCCGGTCTTTTGGAGAAGAAAAAACAAGAAATGATCGACGACATGAAAAACCGGGCTTTGCAGCAGGTTCCGCAGAATGTGGTGCCGGGCCAAAATGCCCTCCAAAACGCGATCGTTCCCAAATTGGGATTCTGACCTTGGCGCTCAAACCTTTTAAAGTCGTCTGCCTGGGCAACGTTCTGGTCGATATTTTGGTTAAGCCGGTTAACCAATTGCCCCCTGTGGGTGGGTTGTCGTCTGTCGATCATATTGAGATGGCCATGGGCGGCTGCGCCTCCAACACGGCGATGGCCTTGAGCCGTTTAGGCGTTTCCACTTCGCTTTGGGGCAAGCTGGGGCGGGATTTTTTTGGCGAATTCGCTCTCAAAGAATTGAAAAAGGCGGGGGTGAAAACATCGGGCGTCGTTTTAGATTCCAAGGCCGAAACATCCGCGACCGTGGTTTTGGTGAATCGTAAGGCGCAAAGGTCTTTCCTGCACTCGGTAGCGGCTAATGATCACATATATATAGAAGAGTTGAAGCTTTCCCGGTTATCCCAATTTCGTCACTTGCATATTGGCGGCTATTTTCTTTTTTCAGCGCTGGACGGAAAGCCCATGGCTAAAATTCTGGGACAAGCCCGCCAGAAAGGTCTTACCACTTCCATGGACACGGCCTGGGATTTAAAAGGCCGGTGGATGAAGCTTTTGAAACCCTGCCTGCCCTATTTGGACTATTTCATGCCCAGCGAGAGGGAAGTCAAGATGCTGTTGGGCTATACGAACCCGGTTAAGGCGGCGAAGGCTTTTTTGAAATTAGGAGCAGGCGCGGTCATTCTCAAACAGGGTGAAAAAGGTTCTTACTTTTTGAATCGCGAAGGATTGGAAATCAAAGTTCCCGCTTATCAGGCTAAGGTGGTGGATACCACCGGCGCGGGCGATTGTTTCTGCGCCGGTTTTATTAAAGGTCTGTCTCTCGGATGGGATATCAAGAAGTGTCTGAGATTGGGTAACGCGGCGGGAGCCTGCGCGGTAGAGGCCTTGGGCGCCACAGCTGGTATTCATTCTCTGAAACAAGTTTCGAAATTCTTGTAGTTGTCGAAAATCGGGGCTTATAATACGGCCCGTTTACTTTCTATTTCGGAGGAATTGATGAAATCCAATGTTTCCGCCCTGCAATCCGCCCGGACTTCGTATAAACCCAAGCTTCCCAAAGTTTTTATGGGTAACGTTTCGAAGATTGGAATGAAACTGGGGAAGGCGACCCATTCCATCGCGGATCAAAAGGAAATTCATCAGTTGTTCTCGAAAACCTACGGCCAGCCGGAAGTTTCCTTTCAGTCCGGTAAAAGCCCCGCTACTTTTAAAGGCGCTATCAAAGTGGCTATGGTGTTATCCGGCGGTCAAGCGCCCGGCGGGCATAACGTGGTGGCCGGTCTTTTTGACGGATTGAAAAAATTAAATTCCAAAAACACGTTAAGGGGTTATTTGGGCGGACCTTCGGGACTGCTGGAAAACAAGTATATTGAAATCACCGATAAGTTATTGAAAGAGTACCGCAACACCGGCGGCTTTGACATTATCGGTTCGGGCCGCACCAAGCTGGAAAGCTCGGATCAATTTCACGCGGTGGCTAAAAATTTGACTTCAGCGGGAATTACGGCTTTGGTAGTGGTTGGCGGGGACGATTCCAATACGAACGCGGCGGTGCTGGCGGAATATTTCAAAGCCCATGACATTCCCATTCGGGTTATCGGCTGCCCTAAAACGATCGACGGTGATTTAAAGAACGACCAAATAGAAATCAGTTTTGGTTTTGATACAGCTACCAAGGTTTACTCAGAGTTGACGGGGAATGTGGGCCGGGACTGTCTTTCGGCCAAAAAATACTGGCACTTTATTAAGGTGATGGGCCGGTCCGCCAGCCATATCGCTTTGGAAGTGGCTTTGCAAACCCATCCCAATGTCACGCTGATTTCCGAGGAAGTGGCGGCCAACCAGTGGACTCTGGACCAAATTACCGAACAGGTGGCGAAGGTAGTGGCCGAAAGAGCCGCAAAGAAGAAAAACTACGGAGTGGTGGTTATTCCGGAAGGCCTTTTAGAATTCATTCCTGAGATCAAAAAACTTATCGCTGAGTTGAACGATTTACTGGCCCATCATCAGGAGTTTGAAAAGCTGGAATCGGCTCATCATAAAATCTCGTTTGTTCACCAGCATTTAAGCGTCGAATCCCAAAAGGCTTTTGGGTCGCTGCCTCCCTCGATTCAAATACAGCTTCTGGCGGATCGGGACCCTCACGGCAACGTGCAGGTCGCCAAAATCGAGACCGAAAAGCTTTTGATTGAGGCGGTGGAACTCAAACTAAAACAATGGAAACACCAGTCGATGTACCACGGCAAGTTTTCGGGCCAAGGCCATTATTTTGGTTATGAGGGCCGCTGTGCCGCCCCCTCCAACTTTGACTCGGATTATTGTTATTCTCTGGGCTTTAACGCGGCTTATCTGGTGGCCGCCGGCCTGACCGGATACTTGTCCAGCGTCCGCGATCTTTTAAAACCGGCCGATCATTGGAAAGCGGGCGGGGTGCCTTTGACCATGATGATGAATTTGGAACGCCGTCATGGTAAAGACAAACCCGTCATTTTGAAGGCGCTGGTTGAACTGAAGGGTAAGCCCTTTAAAACTTTTGCCGCCCAGCGTGAAAAATGGGCGGTCGAGGATGATTACCAAAGTCCGGGACCCATTCAGTTTTGGGGTCCTGTCGAAGTCGCCAATGCGGCTCCTGAAACCTTAAAATTGGAACGCGGTAAAAAGTAATTTTGTCCCCACAGGGGATTTTTATTGGTTCAGAGGGAATTTAAAAATGCTAAAAGAAACCTTGTTGGTGAACGCCGAAGGTATCGGTATTGCCCTAATAACCTATTTATTATTTTCCAAATTTCATTTGCGTGAAAAAATCCGTAATGAGAAGTCCTATAAAAGAAGTTTGGCGGTTTTTATCTACTGTATTTTTTGGGGTTTTATTTTTTGTGTGATCGCGGCTCAAAACCGTTACCAGTCGGTTGATGGTGAAAATTTATCGTGGTATTTGATATTTTGGGTTGTTTTCTCCAACTGGGAGTTTTATTTAATGCCGGTTTATAAAGAGTACAAAGAAAAAATGAAAAGATGAAACCGGTTCGTTTTTCGAAAAGCGGTGAATGGCATTGCCCTAAATGCGGCACTTTGGCCAAAGGGAAGAAGTGCCCTCACTGTAAGTTTTTGATTTATGCCGGATTTTTACCCCGTATCATCGCGGGTCTGGTGGACGGCGCGATCACATTTGCGGCCGCTAAATTATTTATCATTCTTCGTTCTAATTCTTTAGACGGCTATTTGGCCGTCACTCTTTTTGGTTTTATCTTCTTTCGGTTGTACCACATTCTTTTTGTGGCTCTCTGGGGACAGACGCCGGGAAAAATGATAGCCCGTATTCAGGTGGTGCAGTTGGATGGATCGCCGGTAGGTTGGATCCACGCCATTCTGAGAAATTCAGTTGAGACGGCTATTGTGATGGTCGTTGTTTATTTTGAAATCCAGGCTTCGCTGCATGTGCCGGCCGCGGATTTCGCGAAGGCCCTGGCGGAACAACGCGACGCCATGATTAAAGCGCTCATGCCGAATAATATCGGATATATGACTATGGCTTCAAAACTCTACGTTTATAGTGAGTATGTCGTAATGTTTATGAATAAGCGTAAGAGGGCTATTCATGATTTCATCGGCGGCACAGTGGTCATCCATGACCCGCGCCACGCGATCCTGCCCTGGCGGCGGTTTAAAGTGGTGAGGGATATGGAAAAGAAGATTGAGGAAATCAGTTTTGAAGATTTTCTTGAACGGCACGGAAAACATTAGGCGGGATTCTCAAGAAGTAACGGTCCCCCGTTAAAGATAAACGTGAAAATCGTCGATAAGCTGAATTGAACCGTAAATACCCTTTAAAAAACAATAAAATCGGGCCTTTTTCGTATTGCTAAGGACTTCCGCCAAGTCTATACTTCACCTCCCCTGAAAGTCTTTTTTTCAGGGCAGTTCCGGCTTCAACCCGCTCAGGTTTTCGCCGGGACCCTGTTCCCGATCCATTGTGAAAGGGGACTAACCTCGCTTTTAAAGTGAGGAATCCAAAGGGAGGTAGTTATGAGTCAGCATTTGAAGTATGACGTGATTTACATTCTGAACCCTAACGCCACTACTGAAGAGGCCGCCGCGGTTTCCGCGAAGGTCGAACAGATTGTGGCCGATTCTAAGGGAACAGTTCTTAAAAAAGACGATTGGGGCAAACGCCGCCTGGCGTATCTGGTGGAAAAACACCGTGACGGCCTCTTCGTTTTTTATCATCTTGCAATTGATACCACCACCATCGCGGAAGTTACCCGTAACCTGCGTTTGATGGAATCGGTTATTAAATTTTCCGTTGTGAAAGATACCATCAGCCATTTGAAGGCTAAGGTTAAACCGGTCCGCGTGAAAACCAGCACGGAGGGGACAACGTCCCGCCCCGGCTCCGTTCGTCCGATGAACCGGACTTCCGGCGCTCCAGTTAATCCGTCGCCAGCGTCTGTCGCGGCTCCGGTTCCGGCAACGACTGAGGCAGTTCCGACGACTTCAACTGCCGCCACAACAACCACAACCCAGGCTTAGTTTTTAAATCAGGGAGGGGAAGAGATGCCTAATTTTAATAAAGTGTTCCTCATGGGAAACCTGACGAAGGACCCTGAATTGCGTTATACGGCGGGCGGCGCTCCGGTTGCCAACCTGCGTATGGCGATTAACCGCGCTTATCAGTCCCAATCGGGCGAAAAAAAAGAAGATGTTTGTTTCGTCACCGTAGTGGTCTGGCGTAAACAGGCTGAGGCCGCGGGCGAATACTTGAAAAAAGGCGATCCTCTTTTTGTGGAAGGACGGCTTCAAAGCCGCAGCTGGGAAACGGATGACAAACAGAAGCGGACCATCATGGAAGTGGTGGCCGAACGCATTCAGTTCCTTAATCGCGGTAAGGGCGGCGCGGGTGGTGGCGAAGCCATCCAAGACAACATGGAAGAAGAAAGCGCTCCACAAGCCTCGTCAGCCGGCAGCGAAGAAGACATTCCTTTTTAATCACGGATATTCACAATTACAGAACTAATTTAAGGAGATTTAAAAAATGGAAAGAGAACATTCAGCACCCAGAAGAGAAGGCGGATCCAAAGGCCCCGGGGATCGTCCCCGTGGTGAAGGCGGCGGAGGTCGTTTTCGCCGTCCGCGCCGGAAGTCCTGCCGTTTTTGCGCCGATAAGGTTGTGGCGATCGACTATAAAGACCATAACCGTTTGCGTTCCTTTGTCAGCGACCGGGGCAAGATCGTTCCGAGCCGAATGACCGGAACCTGCGCCAGCCATCAACGCGAATTGACGACTGCCATTAAACGCGCCCGCAATATCGCTTTGCTGCCTTTCGCTCAAAACTAATTAAGGGTGCTCCATTGGACATCCTAGTAAGCGCTATCGCCGAACTGGCCACATCCCTGATTTTTCTGGGGTTGGCCAGTTTAGCGGTTTATTGGTCACTGGTCAGAGGGTTTCAGCCCCGAACCGCGATCCTCTTGGGCGCTTTGATGATTTTGGTTTATGTGGGCGGTTCTTTCGCGGCGGATCAAATGAGTTCCCATCCGGATTCCTGGACAAGCATTCAACAAACTTTCGACCAGATTTGGCAGCTCAAAGCCAAGGCTTTAGCCGATGACAAAATGCCGCAAGCGGACATTGACCTCATCCAGTCTCTTTTCAAAGAATATTTTCTCTTTTGTCTGCCGGCCTGGATTGTTTCGGGTTCTCTTTTCGCGGGATTTTTGGGCTACTATCTGGTTTCGGTTATCGGATCCCGAATTACATCTCGCATCAGTCTGCCGATTCCTTTTTGGCAATGGGTTGTTCCCGAACACATGATCTTTGGATTGATTTTAGGCGGAGCGGTTAAATTGCTGGTTCCTGAAAACTCGGGGTGGGCGATGGTAGGCGATAATTTGCTGGTGTTGTTTATGTTCATCTACACTTTCGCCGGATTGACGATCACTTCCTTTTATTTTAAAAAATGGCGTTTTCCGACGATTGCCCGGCTTTTAACTTACGCCTTGTTGTTTGAACTGACGTTTAACGCTGTTTGTATTTTGCTGGGTATAGCGGATATTTGGCTGGATTTTAGAAAATTGAAAAAACCATCGGCGGGGTCAACCCTATGAAAGTACTCTTAAAACAAGATGTGGCTAAGATCGGTAAAAAAGGACAGATATTGGATGTGAAAGAAGGCTATGCCCGCAATTTTTTGATTCCGGGCGGGCTGGCGGTGGAAGCGTCCGGCGGCGCCATGAAACAAATTGAGGAAGAGAAAAGGGCGTCCGACCGTCATAAGGCGAAAGAAAAAGAAGAGGCCCAGGATTTAGCCAAAAAAATCGAGGCTGTTTCCATTCTGCTCAAACATAAGGCGGGCGAAGAAGGCCGTCTGTTTGGATCGATTACTTCGGCGGAAGTCGCGGAAGCCTTAAAACAGAAGAATTTTAACATTGATAAAAAGAAGATTGTTTTAGAAGAACCTATCCGCCTGGTGGGCGATTACGAAGTCAAAATCAAATTGCACCCCGAAGTGGCGGCCCATTTGAACGTCCAGGTCGAAAAAATATAAATATTTTTTTAACCACCAAGACACCAAGGGCACCAAGAAAGTCGTTTCCGCCCATCTTTTCTTAAAAGCCTTCATTTGACATCGTTTTGACTGGGAATAATCTGGAAAACTTCTGGATAACCGGTGGACAGAAAATCTGATTAATTTTGAATGATTTAAAAAGATTTACCCGTTTTTTCAACAAACGTTAGAATGCAAACAATCAATTTATGAGTTTTGAATTAAAAATTATCAGGTTGCGCAGGGCGCTTTTCTTGGAGCCCTTGGTGTCTTGGTGGTTCTAAAAGAGGTTTGATTTAAATGGAAGTCGCTCGCAAAAATAATTTGTCCATTCCCGCAAGCACATCCGAGTTTCGTGTTCCTCCCCAGGACTTGGAGGCGGAACAGTCTGTTCTCGGGGCCATGATGCTGTCGTCCGACGCTATTCGCACGGTCATTCCCATTTGCCGTGAGGAAGATTTTTACCGTGAGGCGAACCGCAAACTTTATAAAGCCATTACCTCTTTGGATGACCGAAAAGAACCGGTGGATGTGATTACCCTGAGCAATGAGCTCAAACGTATGGGTGATTTTGAAACCATCGGCGGCATTAATACTCTCACCACGTTGGTCGACAGGGTTCCAACAGCGGCGAACGCCGAATATTACGCCAATATTGTTAAAGAAAAATCCGCCGCGCGCAAACTGATCTCGGCCGCCACCCAGGTGGTGTCGGACGCTTATTCGGATAACGTGCCGATTAAAGAATTACTCGATAGCGCCGAGCACCGTATTTTTGAGGCGACCGAACTTCGCGAAAGCAAAGATTTTGCCAGCATCAAAGACCTTATCGGAAACAGCTATGAATACGTTAATAATCTTTCCGAACAGCAGATGCATATTACGGGTGTGCCGACAGGTTTTTATGATTTGGATGATTTGACCGCCGGGTTGCAGCCGTCTGAAATGATTGTGATTGGCGCCAGACCTTCCATGGGTAAAACCAGCCTGGCGCTCAACATCGCCCAGCATGCCTGTATGGGAACCAACGAACTCAAAAAGAAAACTCCGGTGGGTTTCTTCTCCATTGAAATGACGGCGAAACAATTGGCTTTACGCTTGCTTTGTTCCGTGGCCCGCATTGATCTGAAAAAAGCCCGTTCGGGTTATTTGAGCGACAGCGACAGGGGCCGTTTGGTCAACGTGACGGGACAGTTTTACGACACGAAACTCTTTATTGATGACACTTCCTCCATCTCGGTTTTGGATCTCAAGGCGAAGGCCAGGCGTTTAAAAAGGGAGTTTGGCATCGGGCTGCTCATCATCGACTATCTTCAATTAATCCAGGCGGGCATCCGTGTGGATAACCGCGAACAGGAAATCGCTTATATTTCCCGCCAGCTCAAAGCTTTGGCGAAGGATTTGGATATTCCCATCGTGGTTCTTTCCCAGTTATCCCGTCCCCAAAAGGGGCAGGAAGAAAAGCGGCCGGTTTTGTCCGACTTGCGCGAATCGGGCGCCATTGAACAGGACGCTGACGTGGTTATCTTCATTCATCGGGAAACCGAAGGTTCGACGGACGAAGGGAAACCGATGTTCAAGTATGAATTGGTCATCGCCAAGCAGCGTAACGGCCCTGTGGATAACGTTGATGTTGTTTTTCGCAACGCCTATACCACCTTCGAATCCGCTTCTAAAGTTTCGGATCGATAATCCGTGTTCCCCAACACGCCGGCCTGGGCTGAAATTTCCTTATCCGCTTTACGCCACAACTTTACGGTTCTCAAAAAACTGGCCAAGGGTTCGGAAGTTCTTCCGGTGGTCAAAGCGAACGCTTACGGCCATGGCGCGGTTCAGGCGTCAAAAGCTTTTATTCAGGCTGGCGCCAGGTTTTTAGCGGTGGCTTTTGTGCAGGAGGGTGTGGAGTTGCGCAAGGCCGGTATCCAAATTCCTATTCTGGTTTTAACCCCCACGTTGCCGCCTGAAATACCGGCTCTTCTTCAAAACAAACTGACTCCCCAAGTGAGTTCAATCGAAGGAGCCAGACAAATTTCAAAAGCAGTTCAAAAGCTGAGACTGCCCAGCGTTAAAGTGCACGTCAAAATTGATACGGGTATGGCGCGGGTGGGTTTTAAACCTTTTGAGACCCTGCAGGCGGTTGAGGAAATTCAAAAAGTGCCGCGCATCACGGTGGAAGGGGTTTATACCCATTTGGCCACGGCGGATTGGACCGACCCCGTTTATGCCTGGAAACAGATCACTCTATTCCGCCAGGCCCTGGAAAAACTGGAACAATCGGGAATTCATCTGGCCACTCATGTGGCCAACAGCGCGGCCTTGATGACCTATTATCCCCAGTCCAAAGGCACCTGGGTCCGTCCCGGTATCGCCCTTTATGGGCTTTATCCCAACTCTAAAATGAAAAATAAGGTGAAATTGACGCCCGTCATGCAGGTTCGGGCCAGAATCCTGCATGTTAAGACATTGGAAAAGGGCGAGTCGGTCAGTTATGGCCGCACTTATACGGCAAAGAAAAAAATGAAAGTGGCGACCATCGCCATGGGTTACGCCGATGGATTGCTCCGCAGTCTTTCCAATAAGGGAACTTGTTTGATTAAGGGTAAAAAAGTTTCATTTGTGGGCCGGGTTTGCATGGATATGACCATGGTGGATGTTTCCCACATTTCAGGAGTTAAAGCGGGGGACGCGGCAACCCTTTTTGGCCGTGATGGCAAAACCTTTTTACCGGTAGAGGAAATGGCGGCGAATGCCAACACGATTTCTTATGAAATTCTTTGCGCGATCGGTGATCGGGTGCCGCGCGTTTATATGGGGTAGAATTTGAAAAGTTTCTATTTATTGATCGAGCAATTCGGAAAAATCATCGTCAACTATATAGCCGAAATAGGCGAGATGGTTCTTTTAACCGTCGACATCTTCCGGCAGATGTTCAAAAAACCCTTCGAAGAAAAACTAATTCTCGAGCAAATGGTGAAAATTGGGGTCGAGTCCATTCCTGTCGCCGTGACGACCGCTCTTTTTACAGGCATGGTTTTGGCCCTTCAGGCGGGTTATACGCTTGAAACCAAAATTCAGGGTGTTTCCCAATTTATCGGCTCAGTCGTTTCCATCTCCATGGTGCGCGAACTGGGACCGGTATTGACCGCGATGGTGATCGCGGGCCGGATGGGCTCCTCGGCGGCCGCGGAGATTGGAACCATGCAAGTGACCGAACAAATCGACGCGCTTTACACTTTAGCGGCGAACCCGGTCAAGTATTTGGGCGTCCCCCGGTTTTTGGCTTTTACCTTCATGCTTCCTTTACTGACCATGTTCGCCGATTTGGTGGGCTGGGTTGGCGGTCTTGTTGTTTGCGCGACGAGATTTACGACCTCAACAGTTTATATCGACAGCACCCTGTCCTCTTTAAACAGCAGCGATATTCTGGGCGGACTCATTAAAGCGACTTTTTTTGGCGCGATTATCGCCATTGTGGCCTGCTGGCAGGGTTTTGGCACCACCAATGGAGCGGAAGGCGTGGGTAAAGCCACGACGAACGCGGTGGTTTTTTCTTTCATGCTTATTTTAATTTCAGATTATTTTTTGACGTCCATTCTGACGGTTTTGGGGTTTTAAATGGAATCGAAAGAATTAATCCAGTTAAAGAACGTGAACAAAAGTTTCGGCGACCGAAAAGTTTTGGCCGATGTGAACCTTCATGTTTACGCCGGCGAAACTTTAGTAATTATTGGACGTTCGGGTGTGGGTAAAAGTACCATCTTAAAGCTGATGGCCGGCCTCGCGATGCCGGATTCGGGAGAGGTTTGGATAGAAGGCGAGGAGATTTGCCACCTCAACGAGGACGAACTGAACGAACTGCGTAAAAAAATGGGCGTCGTTTTTCAATACGCGGCCCTGTTTGATTCTCTGACGGTTTTTGAGAATATCGCTTTCCGGTTACTGCGTGATTTTAAAATGACCCGACGGGACGCTGTGGAAGTAGTGAGGCAAAAACTGGAATTGGTCGGGCTTAAAGATGATTTGCTTGATTTGAAACCCGCTCAATTATCCGGCGGTATGCGTAAAAGAGTGGGGCTGGCCCGGGCTATCGCGGTGAATCCGGAAATCATCCTCTATGACGAACCCACTTCGGGGCTTGATCCGGTCACTTCCGAAGCCATTAACGATCTTATTCTTGATATGCAAAAAAAGCTCAAGATGACCTCGGTCGTCGTGACGCATGATATGCACAGCGCCTACAAAGTGGCGAACCGAATTGCCATGATATATGATGGAAAAATCATAGGAATTGGCACGCCGGATGAGATTAAAAAAAGCCAGGACCCTTACATTGTTCAATTTGTCACAGGTAGTGTGGAAGGGCCGATGCCGGTCCGGTAAGAAGATGTTTTAACCACAGAGGCACAGAGTACACAGAGAGAAGATAAAGATTTTTGATCAAATCGAAAGAATGTTCTTTTTGTTTACTCTGTGAACTCTGTGCCTCTGTGGTGAAATGAAATTTGGAGCGCCTATGAAAGTTTCGCGTGAATTCAAAGTCGGTTTGATGACCCTGTCCGCAATTTTGATCCTGACGGGCGCTATCCTGTTTGTAAATCATTTCAATTTCAGGGGCGGCGGAAGAATTTATACGGCGTCTTTTAATTTTTTGGGCGATTTAAGAATGAATTCGCCGGTTAAATACGCGGGCAGTCTTGAAGTCGGCCGGGTCAAAAACATCCGTTTCTATAACGGTAAAGTGGCGGTCGACATTTTAATCACCCAGCCGGATTTCAAACTGAGAACCGATTCCAAAGTCGACATCTATTCCACCAGCCTGTTGGGGACCAAGTATGTTGAGATTGAGGCTGATTTGGGCACGGGTGACGAGTTGAAACCGGGCGATGTTATCGTCGGGCGGGATTCCAATAACCTGGATCAAACCTTTTCCCAGCTGGGCGATGTGATGGAAACTTTTGAAAAAATGATGGGTGATCCGAAATCCCAGCAAAATATTCTGCGTACCTTTGACAATATGAATCAGGCGACAGCCAACATGCTGGCATTAAGTATTACCAGCCGTGAAAAAATTGATAAAATGCTGGACGATCTTTCGAAATCCAGCGCGGCCGCGCCCGAATTGATGGCGAGCGCGCAAAAGCTTTCCACCAGCTTGAACGGCTTAATCGGCGCGTTAAACAAAAAAGATGTGGCTGAAACCATGAAAAACATGAAAGAAACCATGAAAACCATGAACGAATTGACCCAGAATATTCATAACGGCAAAGGCGCGGTGGGAGTCTTATTGACGGATGACCAAGTGGGAGACGACGTTAAGGCGCTGGTGGAAGAATTGAAAGCCCATCCCTGGAAGCTTCTTTGGAAAAAATAGCGATGATTAAAAAATATTGGATTTTTATTCTGGGGATGGCTGTGTGTGTGTCTTCCGCTTACGCGCAAGATTCCAGCATGATGGACTCCATGATGCCTTCGATGAAAGAAGGCGGTATTTTGCTCAATCCCACCCCCGTTCTGGGCGCGATGGAAATCATGGATGTGGACATGCAAATGGTCATGCCTTTTGCCAGACCCCATATGCCCACGACCATGCTGATGCTTCATGGCTATAGTTTTTTTGAGACGATCGCGGAAGAAGGACCACGGGGCCGGGCGGATTTTTCCGCTCCCAATATGTTTATGGCGGATCTGGGTACTACGCTGGATGACCGCCAATACCTTAACTTGGACGTTATGTTGACCAGCGACCTTTGGACGGTTCCTCCCACGGGAACACCTGAGCTTTTGCAGATCGGCGAAAACCAAAGCAATGGTCAGCCTTTTGTCGACGCCCAGCATCCCCATAGCTCACCCATCATGGGGTTAACCCTGAGCGACACGATTTCCCTTGGGGATGATAAAAGCGCTCTCAAGTTGTTCGCCGCTCCCCGGGGTGAAAGCACCGATGGCCCGATCGCTTTTATGCACCGCATTACGGGCATGGTGAATCCGGACGCGCCTTTAGGCCACCATATCGGCCAGGATGTGGGGCATATTACCAGCACCGTTTTGGGAGAGTCGCTTAAGCTAGGCAGTTTTCATATTGAATCTTCTGTTTTTAACGGTTCCGAACCGGATCCGACTCAGGTGGATTTGCCTCTGGGCCCCATTAATTCTGTCGCGGTTCGAGCGATTGAAGAATTTTCCCCCAATGTCATGGTCATGGCTTCTTACGCCTGGGTGGGCACACCCGAACCGGGTATCGCGAATGACCAGCGTTATTCCGCTTCGATTTATACCCATGTTCCTTTAAACGATTCGACGACTTTTCATGAGACGATCATTTATGGCGGCATCACCAACATTGATAACACATCCTCACTGAATTCTTTTTTGGACGAGCTTTTGCTTAATAGCGCGGTGAACAGTTTATTTGCCAGGATCGAAGTGCTTCAACGCACGCCCAATGAATTGGAAATTCCAGGATTGATCAACTCTGATACGGGCCAATGGGTGAGCGCTTTCACTTTGGGGTATAGCCATCAGGTCGTCGCCTGGGACGGATGGGAATTGAGGGCGGGGCTTTCCATTACCAATGACCAATTACCCGCGGATTATCAAGCCGCCTATGGCGGAAACCCTTTTACCTACAAGTTTTTCTTCCAATTAGGCGGCACTCAGGCTTACCAGCTTTAAAAGAAAGGCCTTTTACCACGGAGTGACACAGAGTTACACGGAGTAAGACTAAAGATTTTCTTGAAAATCAAAGATTTAACTCTGTGTAACCCCGTGTAACTCTGTGGTTCAATCGCCTTAGTTTTGCCTCATTGAAAAATACGGCTTTTTTGAGAGAATAACCCGCCCTTTGTTCCTCGTTTTATCGACGCTACTTGAAAGGAAGTTCTCATGAGTTCCGCCAGCTTGAAAATAGAAGGTCCCCGCAACCCCCACTCTAAAGAATACGCCTCTCTACTTTATTTTTTGAACCAGTCCTATGACTTTTCCGATATGCGCTGGTTTGAAAACGACACGTCCTTCTTTTATGGAACCAAGCCTGAGCAATTAAAAAATAAGTGGGTCTTAAAGTGCGGGGAAACCTTCGCCTCGCATGTGGGTGTTTTTCCCTTTGTGGCCCGGGTCAACGGTCATCCGCTCAAGGTAGCGGGAATCGGTTCGGTGGCCACCCATCCCGAATACCGCAACCGGGGGCTGATGAGAAAGCTGATGGCCCATGTGGGAAACCAGCTGGTTGAGGAAGGTTATGATCTTTCGATCCTTTGGGGCGAAAGGGCTTTGTACGAACATTTTGATTATGAGAGGGGCGTGTTTCAGGACCGCTTTTCCTTTAACCGCCGGTTTTTTAAACCCCTGCCGCTGGGCAAGTCCATCCGTCCGCTGAAAGACAGCGATTGGGATGAGCTGCAGAAAATATTTACCCGCCACGACTTTCATACCAACCGTAACGTGGATTATTTCAAAACTCTGCACCGCCGTTTTAGCCGAGGGATTCCCGAGCCGATCTGGGTAATGGAAAAGGCCGGCAAAATCATCGCTTATGTCATTGTGTTTAAAATCAACGAGGGGTATGAGGTGGCCGAGTGGGGCGGCGAGGTTAAAAACGTGACCGATTTGATCGCGTCGGTGTTACCGAAACCTTCCACGGGCAACGTCTGGATTTCCATTTATCCCGGATGCGAGCTTTACCACTGGGCTTTGGAAAATCACGAAAGCCAAATCCGCACCCCCAATACCTGCATGGTCAAGGTTCTTAATCTGGGTAAAGTGCTGAAGGCTTTTGAGTCCCAACTGCAGGAACGGTACGAAAGCCATTCCTTAAGAGACCTGGGTTCTGTATCACTCCAATTACCGGGGCAGAAAAAGGTTACTTTAACTTTTGGCAGTCAACTGAAGGTGGAAACCGGCGAGACGAGCGGAAAACCGATTATGCTGACCCAATCCCAATGCGTGCGTTTGCTCTTCGGGGGCACCTGGCCCAGCTACGAATTGAAGTTGAAGGACTTTGAACTGGAACTGTTGGATTCGCTTTTCCCATTGGAATGGTATTGGTGGCGGAGCGACTGGATTTAAGGCAGGATCGCGCTTAGCCTTGTTTTTTCAGGTGCCGGTATTCTTCCGGATAATCCATTCCAAAGTGATCGCACAAAGCAGAGACATCCTTAAAATCTTTCTCTCTTAGCGAATAGCCGCTATGAAATTTGACCTGGTATTCAGCCGTAATGCACCTTACGTTTTGCCCGTCTATTGAGCCGGTTCCGGCAAGTGAGGCGGACGGATAAGGGATTCCTTCCACAACATTGCCCTGGCCATCCAATGCAAACGCGTGCAAATCGACCTTGCGGCCTGTAGGGTCACCTAAAACAAAGTTCCATTGATTATCCCGCTTAACTTCTTTGTACCCTTCCGCTTCCAACAGTTCACAAAGTTTTGGCACATCTTTTTGCTGAATCGCAATATCCAAATCTTCATGCGGTCTGGTTTGTTTGCCCAGTAAAGCGTCAACACCCCAGCCGCCATCAATCCAAATCTTGATTCCCAAGATGTTTAAGTGGTTATAGAGATCAATTACCTCTATCGAGGTCATACCGTGCCTACTTGCTTAAAATTAACCCGGAATAGGTTTCATTAATCAAAGTTCTTGATTTTTTCTTCTAAGTTTTTTTTGTAAACCGAATCGTCAATTGTTTCTTCGGATTCCGTTTCTTTCAGTTCGTTGTCGCTATTAAAAAACGAACTAACTAAAACAGTGAACCAGATTCCGATCACTAAGAGGAATAAGCCGCCAAAAAATAAGTATCCCGCCTGAAAATCCGGTGAAACTTTCTCGCCGTTTACCCAAAACCATTTGAGGGCAAAAAACCATCCACTGCCTAACAAAATACTGAGGATGATTTTAAATATTAAACCGTTTTTAAAGGAGTTTGGTTCATTGAAATAATTAATTAGTGTTGCCAGAACGAAAGTGGAAACTATTAAATTGAGAAAAAACCAAGAAGAGGTTTTGTTTTTTAGATCGAACAATAGATAAACAATAAAGCATACATAGATAATTATTGACAGTCCGGGTAGACACCCCTTTTTTTCTCTTTCCTTTTTGTTAAATAAATAATAAAGAATCGAAGGCGGTATCATGAATTAAACCTGTTTTTATTTGAGCTGATGCTCATTGTTTTATTAACCATTCTTTAAGTTGATTCAATTTTAGCTCCCCATTCCCTACGATTTGCGAACCATTAAATTCACTATAAAACGAGTAACACCCTCTGATCGTAAAGTGTCCTAAAGAGTTTAATTGTTAACTTCGTCTTTTCGCACTTTTAAATCCCACAGAGTTATGGGCAATTTTGTCGTTGGCACGGCAATCGCGGTCATGCTGCCGGGGTCTGAAAGGCTAAAACATACGTGTGATACCTGGTAATCCTCAAGCGAAACAGAACAGCCTGTCGAACTCATGGAAAAGTTTGCGAAAGACATCACATCAAAACAGCCTTGGTATTCGCATACGATGATCATCGTCGTTTTAAAATCCACAGGGGGGTCTGGCGCCTTGAATGAATTATCACCGGTCGGTGAATCGGGCTTATACCTTGGTTCGTAAAACATCTGCCATTCCTCGGGAGTGCGAATGATAAACACCGATACCTCAAAACGAAATGGTGAAAGAAACTTAGCTTCGGGTTTGAAATTGGCGAGAGGAATTCCGGGTAGATGCAACTTTTCCCAAGTCACAGGCGCCGACGGCGATTCAGTCGATACCGCATTGAGAAGAGGGGTAGGCGTAACACTTGGTGTTTCCATTGTTTGAGCGCCAATTGAAATAGGCAAAAATACTCCCGCTGTTAGGAGTGTGAGTAAATATTTATCAAAAACTAATTTTTTCATTTTGGCTCCCCATTTCTTACGATTTGCGAACCGTGAAATTCACTGTAAACCATGCTTAAACTTGAAAACTAAGGCGTTGGAACAAGTGTAGGCGTCGGTTCGTATTCACAGAGTACTGATACCGGAAGATTTGATTGTGGTAAAACCACTGCGATGGGACGGTAATGAATGATTTTGCTTCGTGAAGGCGGATTTCTATAACCCGCGACGGAATAATTAATTTGAATATGATCCGATAAAACACAAGCGCTAGAAACTTGAATATGAATAAGGTTTTGACCAGCGATGGTAGAAAATGGAAAATTGACCAGCATTTGTTTATCGAAATTGATTGGCGCAATTTGCTTATCTGGATTGTTAACGTATTTCTCCCACTCGCCTTGATTACGAATAACGCAATACCTTTCATGACCAGGTTGAAATGAAATAGTTCCGGGAATAACGGTCGGAACACAAGTTTGAATAGTTGTTGAAATTAGGGATGGGTCGTCATTCTGGTTTTTCTGTTGTGAAGAATCAAGCCCATGCTTTATATCGTTTGGCGACACGCTATCAACAGCAGGATCATTTTGTAATTCATCGATAGCTTGATGTATTGATAAACCATTTGTAATTTTTAAAAGAAAAAGATTAGTCGCATATTTATATTCTTTCTTAACAACACCGATCGCAAAGATACGTTTTTTATCATCATCAGATGCGGTTGACTTTAATTTCAGTAAAATTTCGTTCGGTACGCAATCACACTCAGGTGTCGCGGTAGTAGTTGGGGAAGTTTGGTTGGCATCTTGAGCGGACAGTATTTGATGACCAGATATAGCTAAAAAAACCATATAAAAAAATCCAACAAGTTTAAAATTCATATTGTCTCCATGATACGGCTTCGCTTAAACGATTCCCCATTCCTTACGATTTGCGGACAATCAAATTCGAGCAAAGGCCGATTAAATACTTACTGGTTGAACGAACTAATGTGTAAAAAAATAAACGACGAGAATCACTAAAGATAAAATTGAAAATATATAAAAACCGGTTGTTCTACCCGACGAATGTCCAGTTTTTAACAAAGTTTCGTAAGGTGAAAGTTTCTGAAAATTTACAACTTTTTGGCCCCTGAATAAGTTTGGAAATAGTAAACCATTATCAGGAAATATTTTTCTTCCCGCATAAAAACTCAACACTGTAATAATCATCGTTAATGATATTAAGGCGATTACATATATTTGCGGATGTGAATTAATAACTGCCGGGATTTTAAAAACAGTAATAAGTCCAAGAACAAAAATGATGTCGTAAATGTATCCCCTCGTTTTCCAGACACCTATCG
The DNA here is from genome assembly GCA_003136635.1 of candidate division FCPU426 bacterium. Taxonomy (GTDB): domain Bacteria; phylum Oederibacteriota; class Muellerivitia; order Muellerivitales; family Muellerivitaceae; genus Bog-1183. The sequence continues at coordinate 42,378 of PLFD01000049.1, forward strand.
CACAAAACACATCAAGAATCAGAGATATCAGCAAACCGAGAATATGGTGCGAAGCAAATGAACTGTTTAAAAGAGGAATAACTTTCAATGTAAATTGTAAAACCAGGAGAGAAAACAACAGAAGATTAAGTCCTTTGTATCTCTCTTTGTTTTCCGTAGTTGGAAACATCGCGATCATTTTCGCGAAATCCCTCTTATCGGGAAATGAATGTGAAAATTCATTAAAAATGGCTTCGTGTGTTTTTCCTTCTTTTAAACAAGTTTCTATTATTTCGAGAACTTTTTCTCTATTCACTCTATTTGCTCCCCGAGTTGGCTTCGAACCCATTCATTGTAGCCTTCATATTCAATCGCCCTAAAACTAAAGAGACAAAATCACCTTCCGCAGTTTCGGTCTAAAGCCATTGGACTGGCCCGGCACACGGGCGGCGGTAAGAGCTCTTTCCCATTCGGCGAGGGAAACGGTAAAAAAAGTTACCGGTAAAGACTGCAAACCCGCTTCTAAATCATTCCGGCGTTGCTGTCCCGACGTAATCTTCCCGATGCTCCAAAGGTGATCTCCTAAAGTCACACCCGCTTTATCCATGGGGCTGTTGGCCCAAAGCTTATCTACCATACAGTTGTTATTTAAAACCAAACCCTGGTTGGGGAAAGGCATGCCCGCCAATGCGGTGTCGTGGCCCAGGCGGGAATTGCGGATGAAATATTCCAGGGCGGAAACCAAATGCTTCAGGTCGTCCGCGCGGTTGCATTGAAAGGTCAGGGCGTTCTTGGCACCGGAGCCGATCAAAGTGCAATGAAAGTGTTGGGAAGGGTTTTCACCAGAAATGTCAATTTCATCCGTATGGATGTACAGCACATCTTCCCAAAAAACATTGAACGGGCCTGAGCCATTGAAATTCAAGGGATCGGTGCTTTTGCAATTGATGATGAGGTTGGTGGTGGTGGTCGCGATGTTCACAATTTCTTTTTTATCGCCGTCGATGATCAGGGTGTATTTGTCCGGATCAGTCACGCCCTGAATCCGGCTGACGGCCAGATCGCCCGGCATGCCTTCGTCCGTCAAGACCGGAAAAGATTTCACAATACAGTTCTTCGGCAGGGCCGCAATTTCTTGTGCCAATAATTTCGGGTCGTAGAGGGTTGTCGCCGACTTGTCCCCGTTGTTTATAGGGGAAGTGGAATCAGATGAAGAAGCGGAAGGCACAAAAGAAACGGCGGGTTGATAGGCCATGATGGGAGCGGAAGTTGGCACCTGTGTCGAGACTACAGGTCGAGACACACGTTTTGGTTGTGCCAACGGAACATTATTTAAACCGTTGGCATAGGGTGTTGATGGTGCTGATAAGGGTGACGTCTGTTGAGTCTCCGCAGGAGACGAAATCCCCGTCATAGGGGACTCCGCCCAGCCCCGTCCGTAATAATAAAATAAGCCGAGGCAGAGACTCAAAACCAACATGCGCGCGCGTTGAACTTTCCAGGCGGATAAATAACCCCAAAGCAAAAGGCCGCCGACAATTAAGGCGGGTATCAAATGGCCCGGCACATTGGCCCAAGCCCATGCCCACGCGGGCGCGTCGATGATCACCAGACGGGCCACGAAGCGGAAGGGCCATTCGAACCAGGGTTTTAGGCCCGGCACAAAGCGGGAAACAGGCCACATGACCAAAGCCCACACCAAGACAAACTGAAGGGTCATGTAAACGGCCCAATGGAGGATGGTGAGAAACAGGGTCATCAATCCTTGGGACAAACTGCCGCTTCGATGATGGCTATGACCCGAATGTGAAGAGGCATGCAAGGGCAAGGCTTCATGGGCCAACTTTCGGCAGATGCGGTGCTCGATTTTGAAAACTTCCCGCCAGGTTTTTTTAGATATCTTTTCGGAGATCTTCTTAAACCAATGAATGATCGGCTTGAGTTCAATTTGAAACGGCTTCGACTTTGCTCCGACCGCTTTAGCGGCAGGGGTATGAACGGGGGTACTTGCCATATCCTCGGAACTATTGGCCGAGGGTTTAAACAACCCTTTGAAGGCTTGGCCCAAAAGGCTTAACCCCTCCGGGCTAGTGACTTTAACCGTTGGCTCCGATCCGGGGATTGGGATGGTCTTAATCTCCCCAAGGTAGGCGTTCAGCCGGTCTTGGGCCGGCTTCGGGTCCTCACCCCGGCCTTTGGCCCAACCCACCTGTTCGGCCAGCTCGGCTACCTTGTCTAGGGTATCCGGGGGTATGCCGGAGTCTGGTTTAGGTTTGGGTTGTTTTGGGGCTTTGGGGGCCGATCCATAGGTTTCGGGCGGGTTGCCGGTTTTGACCCACTCGACTAGGTCTTTGGTTGTTTTAGCCGTCATTTTCTTATCAATCGCCACCTTTAGGGCGGGTTCGACCAGTTGGGGGTCACCCAAGTTGGCTAAACAGAGCAGGGTATTTGAGGCAATTTGCCAAGAGTCGGGTGATTTTTGGGAATTTCCCAAAATTAGTGCCCGAGCAGCCTCGTTTAAAGCCCCCGATATTTTCAAAGCCTGGGTTACTGTCTTATTGTCTACCTCAAAGAGGGCTGCCAGTTCTTGGTTTTGGGTATCCGGTTCGTTCTTTTTAATCTCTTCCATGGCCAGATAGTCCTCAAACCACCCCGGCTTATTGGTTCGGTTGCTGGATACCCCCACTTTGAAGGCTTTCAGGGGGCTGATGTCCTCGATCTTGGCGTCGATATCCTTATCCCCGTTCTTGAGGGCCGCCCGGTAGCGCAGTTCGCCGTCAACGATCTCAAATATCACCCCGTCATTAAGCAGTTCTGCCGGGGTTAGGGGCCGGATGATGATGGGGGTAATTTGACCCTCTTCGGCCATGCTGGCCGCCCGGGCATCAATCATTTCCTGTCTGATGATCTTCCGGGGGTTATTTCGGCTGGGGCGGATTTGAGAGAGCAGAACCCGTTTGAACTCGGCTTGGGGACCTGGGGCTGTCGGCTTGGGATTAGAGTTTTCGGGCATGATGGGCTCCTTTGGCATGGGTTACTGAATTTTGGAGAAATTCTAAAATCGGGAATAACCAGCTTCTACTACTAACTTTCATGGCAATTAAATTTTTGGTTTCGATAATGCCAAATAGGTCAAAAACGGTCAGAAAAAAGGCAATTTTTGAAAAGGTAAGCAGTTTTGGAGCAATTAAATGGCGAAGGGTTTTAGGGCAAAGGGTAGAATTGGGCAGATTAAAACGGATTGAATTTCTAAGGACTTTTATGCGTAGATCGAAGAAAGCCGATTTTGGCGCAATCGTAGCTATCATCACATTGGCTTTTGTGGCCATTGTGGCTTTATTTAAAGTCCTCGCATTTATTGTGACGGCAATTTTTGAATTCTTTGAGTCGCGTAAGACGAATGCAATTCAAAATAAAACCTCGGTGGATTTAGTCGTTGATGATAAACCGAAGAATCTACCTACAGTTCAAAGACCACGAGTAGATTTTGTTGTCAATGATGTACCGAAGCCCCAAACCACGACTGCGATTCAAAGACCACGAATAGAGATTTCGACATCAATTTCAAGCAGACGATTCTCTAATAATTTCAAAGATTATTTTGTGCCTGCTGGAAAATCTGTTTCTGTTGGTCCCTATACCATTGCGAATGGATTAATCTATTTTCTTCCTCAAAAGCCACCTCGCGATACTTATAGTTATGGTGAAGATGAACCCTCTGCAATTTATCCAACTCTTCCAATTGGCAACGGCTTTGATTTTGAAGGTCGTACATTTTCCTACTGGCCTTCTTATTCCCAAATTCCGCCAGATGCTCGAAATACATATCTCAAGTGGCTGTCGGAAGGGGCTGAAGACCCGGCGATAGCTACGGGTTATGTTTTCATTTATTTTTATGGTCTTGAAAGAAGATTGGTTTTGGATTGTCAAGATGAAGCTGTTTCCGAAAGAGATCGTGACATTGTTGTTGCGGAAGTATCGAGGTTGAAAGAAATTTATCAAACAAGCGGATCTTTTCGCGGATATTCGTCGAGGCTTTTAGAATGGATGAACATAGATGAAGCCATTCAAAAAGTGGAGTCTGGTAAAGTTATTTCAATCAATGAATGTATTGATAACGAAACGCTTGCAACATTAAAAATCTCAGGCGCTCTGAAATTAAATGGTTACGTAAAAGCTGAAGAAGCACTTCTGTGGTTTAAAAACTATCATCCCGGAGTTGCTAGAAAGTACTTAATAAAAAATAACTTTGACGCTGTTTTGAGTGGGTTCAAACCAATTTTTGATAAAGCTTTTCCGAATGGTTTGAAAACAAGAGAAAGAATTGAATCTTTAGAACTTCGTTATCAAGGTGCGGAAATGGGCCTTAGTTCTACACGCCGTCTTGAAGGGTGGCCCCATCTAAGAATGGCATTTGATACAAGAACTCTTCAATCTCTTCTGAAATCATTGAATGATTTATTAGATGAATTGGCACCGCATGTAAGATGGCTTCAAGCTAATGACGCCGAAACTCTTCCTGTTATCGTCATTGCTAAGAGACCAAAAATCCTTTGGACAGATTCGGCAAAGAAAATGGCTGAATCTGTGTCTGATTTTGTTAGTAAATCATTTAATGCTGATAATCATTTTGGCTTAATTTCGATTCAAAGCTTGATGGATGTATTGGGCTACAAGACTGAAAAGTTCAGCAAAAAAGATCAAAAAATTCTTTCCGATGTATTGCGGAATATAGGGTACTTTGCTGATCCCGATCAGGATATTTTTGATATTTCGCTTACCGCAAAAGATATGTTCGTTTTAACGGATCAGAAGTTTTCAGATATAAAATCTAATGTTGATTTCAAACTCGCGGTTTTGACGCTAAAGCTTTGCGCTGCAGCAAGTTGGATTGATGGAAAAGTTTCTCCCCAAGAGTCGAGTTTTATTGAGGCTCGCATACTGCCTTCGTTCAAATTGAATGACGATCAAAAAAAACGTCTTTTGTTTTATCTTCGTTGGCTGCTTGCGTACGATCATCAATTAAATAACTTTAAACGATTGGTTGGAAAGCTTAGTAAGCCTAAGAAAAAGAATATCGCGTCGTTAATGGTGGCAATTGTTGCCATTGATGGAAATGTCGATCCGAAGGAAGTTGAGTTTTTAGAAAAAATTTATAAAGGTTTTGATCTCGATAAAGATTCACTGTATTCGGATTTGCATTCTTATCAATCAGATGGGGCGGAAGTTGTAAAAGGCTCAAACGAATCAGTGAAAATTAACCAACAAAAAGTTCAAAAGAAAATAGCTGAAAGTGCTGAAGTGGGTTCAATTTTGGCGGATGTTTTTAAAGGGGATATGGATTCGAAAGATGAATCTGAAGATGTGGAAACGGAAAAAGTATCTACGGTTTTAGAGCCGCGTTTAGCTCGCCTGATAAAGAAAATACTTACAAAAGATGTTTGGTCGTTAAAAGAACTAGAATCTGTGACGAAAGAAGAGGGTTTCCTTATTAACGGAGCTATTGAAAGTGTCAATGAATGGGCCTTTGAAGAACTTGGGGATGCGCTTTTAGAAGAAGGGGACGATAGCATTGTTGTTTCCACATCACTCAAATCAGATGCATTAAAACTTGTAGCGGAGGCAGCATGAGTCAGCCTGAAATATCAATAAAACCTCGTGAAAGAGACGCGATTATAAATTCTCTAAGAGCCGGCGTGGTTCCAAGAATTGGTCAACCTTTGATTCAAGTAGGCCGTGTTTCAGAAGTGAAAGCGCTCATTAAAGACATTGATACCATTTCTGATAAAGGTTCAACCATACGATTCATTATTGGTGAATATGGAAGCGGCAAGACATTTTTCCTTCAATTGATTAGATCAATAGCCCTTGAAAAGAAATTAGTAACTGTTCATGCCGATCTTAATCCTGATCGACGGTTATTTGGTGCGGGTGGTCAAGCTAGGGCTTTATATCAAGAATTAATGAAAAATTTGGCCACGAGAAGCAAGCCTGAAGGTGGCGCGATGGAAGCCGTTGTTGAGCGGTTTGTCACAAAAGCAATGGATGACGCAAAGGAAGAGGGTGTTGCGCCAGGCGTCGTTATTAAACGTCAGTTAAAAGAGCTTGAAGAAATGGTTGGCGGTTATGATTTTGCGCAAGTTATCCATGCGTTTTGGGAAGGTCATGCGGAGGGTAAGGACGATTTAAAGAGTGCGGCTGTTAGGTGGTTGCGAGGTGAGTTCTCCACTAAAACTGAAGCCAGAGAGTATCTGGATGTAAGAACTATTGTTGATGATGCGAGTGTTTTCGATCATCTTAAATTAATGTCTCGATTTGTTATGTTGGCAGGCTATTCAGGATTCTTAGTGGTTTTAGATGAGTTGGTAAATCTCTATAAACTAACGCACGGTCCTTCCAGAACCCAAAATTACGAACAACTTCTCCGTATTGTGAATGATTGTCTTCAAGGAACCGCCAGTGGAATGGGTGTCATTCTAGGCGGAACTCCTGAGTTCCTATTGGATACTCGAAGAGGTCTTTATAGTTACGAGGCTTTAAGATCGAGACTTAGTGAAAATAATTTTGTCAGCGATGGGACTCAGGATTTTAGTCAACCCGTAATTAGGCTCGCTAATTTAGCACCGGAAGATATTTATGTTTTGTTAGGCAAATTGCGTAATGTATTTGCGTCAGGACAACAGGATAAATATTTGATTGATGATCCAGGTTTGCAGGCGTTTTTAGATCATTGTAATAAGAAATTGGGTTCAGCTTATTTCAGAACGCCACGAAACATCACCAAAAGTTTTTTAGATTTGTTGGCTGTGCTTGAACAAAGTCCGGGAAAGAGTTGGAAAGATATTTTGACAGATGTGGCAATAGCACCTGACAAAGATATTTCGGAACCGGTTACTGAATCGGATGGTGAACTTGCCGACTTCACCCTCTAATAATTATGAAAAACTTGATCCACGTATTCAACGTTGGATTTTTGAAAAAGGTTGGGAAGATTTAAGAGATATCCAAGAGAAAGCTATTCCTTTACTTTTGGATGGGACGAAAGATGCCATTTTGTCAGCAACGACTGCTTCAGGCAAAACAGAAGCAGCATTCTTTCCGCTTCTTACAATTGCGGCTCAAAATTCTAAACCCGGGTTTTGTTTACTTTATATCTCCCCTTTAAAAGCCTTAATCAATGATCAGTTTGATCGGTTGGAAGATATAGCTGGTCGTGTAGATGTAAAAGTTACACCTTGGCATGGTGATATCGATCAACAGGTAAAACAAAAGGCGATTAAAAATCCAAGTGGTGTTCTTTTAATTACTCCTGAATCGTTAGAAGCTTTGTTGGATCGCCACGCTGCGCAAGTGAACCAGGCTTTTTTAAACCTTGAAGCCATAATTGTTGATGAAGTGCATGCCTTTATTGGAACCGAAAGAGGTAAACAACTTCAAAGTCTACTTTCTCGGTTGGAAAATTTAACGGGTCAAACATTAAGGCGTGTTGGGCTTAGTGCCACATTAGGGGATATGAACATTGCGGCGAGCTATTTAAGACCAGAGAAACCTGAAAATGTAGAAATCTTGGTATCGCATAGCGATGGTGTAAAACTGAAAATGGTGGTCAGTGGAATATTGATTGAAACTGATCCAAAGGATTCATCGGCAGTATTGTCCAAAAAGAGGATCGCAGACAATATCTTCGCAAACATGCGTGATGGACATCATCTTGTATTCGCCAATAGTCGGGCCGATGTTGAGGAAATGGCATATCGTTTGTCTGAATTGGCCGAAGAACGACGTGTTCCCTGTGATTTTTTTCCTCATCATGGTTCTTTGAGTAAAGAAATTCGGGAAGATGCTGAAAAACGGTTAAAAAATCAAAACATGCCGGCAACGGCTGTATGTACAAGCACTTTGGAATTGGGAATAGACATAGGCCAAGTCAAAAGCATCGTTCAAATTGGCGAAGCCCCAAGTGTAGCGAGTTTACGACAAAGGGTTGGCCGTTCAGGTCGTAGAGGTGAACCAGCCATATTGCGTGTATTCGTAGAAGAGCCATTACTGATAGATACTGAAACTTTACCAGACAGATTAAATTTAACTGCTTTTCGCGTTGCCGCACAAATCGAATTGTTGCTTGAACATTGGGTTGAAACACCTAGAGCAACAGAATTTCATCTTTCGACGCTTGTTCATCAAGTGCTTGCCTTGATTTGTGAACGAGGTTCTATTCGGGCTAATCTGGCTTATGAATCTTTATGTTCAAAAGGCGCATTTAGGAATGTAAGCACCTTTCAATTTGTTGAGCTTTTAAGGTGTATGGGAAAAAAAGATTTGATTGTTCAATCTCACGATGGTGATTTAGTTATTGGATTGACCGGTGAAAAAATAACTTCAAACTATGAGTTTTTTGCAGTTTTTGTTACACCCAAAAATTATGAAGTTGTGGCCGAAGGAAGAACATTAGGGGAATTGTCTGCCGGTTTTATTGTGTTTGAGGACATGACTTTAATTTTTGCAGGAAGACCCTGGCGGGTTGTTGAAATTGATGCTGATAGAAAAATAATTTATTTAGAGGCGGCTAAGGGAGGGGTGATTCCTGAATACGAAAGTTCGGGTTGGTTAGTAGATGACAAGGTTGTTGCAAAAGAACGCGAATTGTACTTGGGACAAGAAATCCCTAAATATTTAGATTCTGTAGCGATTGACTTACTTAAACAAGGCCGTGATTATTTTAAAAAATCCAATTTAGACAGAAAAATGATTGCCAGAGATAGAGACGAATGGTTGATATTTCCTTGGCGAGGGACAAGAACGGCGATAACTATCGAATTAATGTTAAAAGTTTCTGGGGTGAGAGCATCTCGAATGGGAGAGTATATTTCATTACCATTCAAAGATTTTCATTCTGAAGAAAGTGTTTTGGAGGTATTTAAAAATATTTCACAAGATACAAAACTAACGGTTGAGATGTTAACTGCGATTGTCGCAGACAAGAGAACCGAAAAATATCACTGGGTTCTAAATTACGAGCTTCTTTCGCAAGATTTTGCTTCGAAATTTATCGACATAGATGGAGCTTTTAAGGCTTGTGATGAAATAGTCAAATATTCAGATCAATTTAAAAGGGCTCAAGCCTAAAAAAGACATACGAGATAAATATCCAAAAGCCCCGTTTTCACGGGGCTTTTTTTATTGGCCTCAAAGGTATACTGGTGTATACTTCTTGAAATTAGTCCAATTTCGAGGTTTTTATGCCCAAAACGAAAACTCAATATGTCTGTCAAAACTGCGGGGTAAATTCTCCCAAGTGGCAAGGTAAGTGTAACTCCTGTGGGGAGTGGAACACCTTTGTCGAGGAACTGGTAGATCGGGGTAAGTCCGAAGAGCGGGGACGCAAACTTTCGGGGCCGACCGAGCGCACGACGCCCATAACCCTAAACGAAATCGATTCGGATGAGAGTCAGCGGTTAAAAACAAACATTCCTGAGTTTGACCGGGTGTTGGGGGGCGGCATTGTACCGGGGGAAACCATCATGATCGGCGGTGACCCGGGTATCGGTAAATCGACACTGTTACTACAAGTCGCCGATAAACTTTCGCGAATACAAAAAGACGGGCAGGGTAAATGCCTTTATGTCACCGGGGAAGAATCGGCCCAGCAGATTAAACTGAGGGCTGAGCGGTTGGGTATTCGGTCTAACAACCTTTACATCTTTGCTGAAACCGATGTGCTGGCTATTTTGGAGCAGATCGAAAAAACCAAACCGGTTTTAACCATTATCGATTCTATTCAAACCATGTTCTTAACTGATATCGCCTCCGCGCCCGGTTCGGTTTCGCAGGTTCGGGAATCGGCAGCCAGACTCACCTATTTGGCTAAACGGGAAAAACTCCCAATTGTCCTGATCGGTCATGTGACTAAAGAAGGCAACATTGCCGGGCCCATGACCCTGGAACATATGGTGGACGCGGTTTTGTATTTCGAGGGAGATATTCAACGGCATTTCCGACTGCTTCGGGCGGTGAAGAACCGTTTTGGAAGCACTCAGGAAATCGGAATTTTTGAGATGAGAGGAACCGGATTGGAAGAAGTGGCGGATGCCTCTAAAGCTTTTCTGGATAACCATTTTGTTCATAGTTCGGGTTCGGTGATTACCACCAGCCTGGAAGGCAGCCGGCCGCTTCTGCTTGAAGTTCAATCGCTGGTCAGTGCCACCAATTTTGGAACTCCGCAAAGAAGAAGTGCCGGTATTGACCCAAATCGGTTGGCCCTCATTTTGGCGATTTTGGAAAAACGCCAGGGGATGTCCATTTCGTCACAGGATGTATTTTTGAATATCGCGGGTGGTATTAAAGTTTTAGAACCGTCAATTGACCTGAGTGTGGCGGTGGCAGTGGCGTCCTCTTTCAGAGAGGTAGCGGTTGATCCGCACACGATTGTTTTGGGCGAATTGGGTTTGTCCGGTGAGGTAAGGGCTGTTACCCAAATTGGACAACGACTGACAGAGGCGGCACGGCTGGGCTTTAAACAGGCCATCATTCCACACGGCAACTTGAAGGCGGTTTCTTTACTTCCGGACGCGCCGATGGAAATTTTAGGGGTGAAAACCCTGTCGGAAGCTATCGGTATTTTGATTCCCCGTTGATCTATTCGCGATATTAATTATTTTTTGAGGGACTTTGTTAATTGACACGCAAATTGTATGAAGAATTTATAAAACTGAATCCTTGGTCGGTTGAATTTGAAGATGGGGTAACGCCGCAGGTTTCGGTTTATTGCTCAAGACACCCTTCCATTGTCAGTGTCCTGGAGAAGGTTGTTTTGAAACTGGAAACCTTTCCTCCCGATGACAGGTATTTTGAAGACCCAAGGCCCTCCCTCCACGATATGCGTATTTGGCTGACCGTTAGCGAAGGCAGCTTGCGATTTAGGTTAAAGGTTGAATATCGTTTAGACCAGAAAACCTGTTTTATTGTGGATTTCGCGCCAAAGCCTTGAACCCTGTTGAACTGTAATACGTCATGTAATACAATAAATGGTGCCGAAGGATGAGCAGGATACCGGCTCAAGGGGGCTCTATGTCTAAAGCGGTTATTCATAAAATGCCTTTTTTTCCGCCTATCCAGACCGAAGAGCAAAAAGCGGTTCTGGTTAATTTAAGAATTACACCCAGCCAGGAAAAGCATTGGAGAGAAATGGCTAAAAAGCTGGGGGTGAAGGATTTGTCGACTTTTATTCGGGGAGCGGTCGAATCAGCTATTTTCAATTCAGTGAGGGCGCAAGATCCTCATTGGCAGAAATTTATTGAAGCCATTCAGCCGATGGCTCAAAAGATTTTGGGGCACGGTTTCTATGACGGCGGCGCGGAAGATTTTGAGGCCGGCGGCCAGTCTAGAAAGGGAATCCCGGCTAAAGAGTTTTTGTCTGAATTGAAACATAAGACAGTTAAAAAACGCGTTTGAAAATAGCGCTAATGTTTGCTTTTTAGGCTGTTTTCTGGAATCCAATCCTTTGTTTTGTTACACTTACCCCCCTTATGACGCCAAGAAAACCTAAAATTAAGACCAGTTGGGCCGTCTTGTTGGTGGCGGCAGGTCAATCCAAACGATTGAAAAGCCCGGTTCCGAAGCCTTTTCTCTTCCTGGATTCAAAAAGAACCTTGCTCGATCTATGTTTGTCGGCTTTCAAAAAGGTCCCGGGGCTGGGTTATGTGATTATTGTGACGCGAAAAGATTACCTGGGCCGGGCTGGCCAAGCGTTAACCCAAGCGGGGTTGTCTGGTATTGTGACTTTGGGTGGAAATCAGAGGGAAGACTCGGTATGGCAGGGACTTCAAGTTGTGCCGCCGGGTGTAAAAATCGTTCTCGTTCATGACGCGGCGAGGCCTTTTGTTTCAGCCGACGTTATCCAGCGGGTTTTAAGTGAAACGGCCAAGTCGGGAGCGGTGATACCCGTAATACCGGTCAAAGACACCTTAAAAGTAGTGGTTGGGGATAACGTGGTTAAAACGTTGGATAGATCGACTCTGCGGGCGGTTCAAACACCGCAGGGTTTTGAAGTAAGTCTTTTAAAAAAGGCTTTTTTGAAACTGGGAAGAAGAGTTTCCCTTATGACAGATGACGCCGCCGTGGTTGAGGCGGCGGGAATCAAGGTTAAAGTGGTAGAGGGGGATGTGTTGAATTTCAAAGTAACCACCCCGGATGATTTGAAACAGGCTAAAGAGCGGTTGGCAAAGAACAAGCGTTGAGGAGACGAAGTTGGATTTTCGAGTTGGTACGGGCTATGACGCCCATCAGTTTATAGCAGGCCGCACTTTTATTTTGGGTGGGGTGACTATTGAGCACACCAAGGGCCTTCTGGGCCACTCAGACGCGGACGCGCTCTCTCACGCTATCAGCGACGCCATTTTGGGTGCGGCAGCTTTGGGAGACATGGGAAAATACTTTCCAGACACAGACCCGAAATGGAAAAACGCTAACAGCCTAGCGATGCTGAAAGAGTGCTTACGTCTTGTAAAAGAAAAAGGTTGGGTGATCGGCAATGTGGATTCGACGATCATTTGCCAAAAACCGAAGCTGGCGAGTTATATCAGTTCCATGATTGAAAAAATCGCTGAGACCCTTGAAGTTTCAGCGGACAAAATTAGTATCAAGGCAAAGACCACCGAGGAAATGGGTTTTGAGGGCCGACAGGAAGGTCTTTCGACCCAAGCGGTTGTTTTGCTTCAAAGGAAATAAGGAAAAGCCATGAGTGAACAAGTACGAGTCCGATTCGCGCCAAGCCCCACGGGAGATTTGCATTTGGGCAACGTGAGAACGGCCCTTTATAACTGGATTTACGCCCGTCATACGAAGGGTGTTTTTGTTTTGCGGGTTGAAGATACGGATAAAGAACGCTCAACGGATACTTATTGTGAAAACCTGCTGGATATCATGAAGTGGATGGGCTTGAACTGGGATGAAGGGCCCCGAGTCGGCGGACCTTACGCCCCCTACAAACAGTCCGAAAGGACTTCTATATATGAAGAGCATCTGGAACGCTTAAAAGCCAAAAATCTGGTTTACCCCTGCTATTGCACCGAAGAAGAACTGGAATTGGAACGCAAACGCCAATTGGGCCGGGGCCATATGCCCAAATACGGCGGAAAATGCAAGAAGTTGACGGTTGAAGAACGCCAAAAGTTAGACGCGGCTGGAAACACTTCGGTTTTACGCTTTATTGTGCCGCCGGGCGAGATTTTGGTTCATGACGAAGTAAGAGGCGAAGTTCGCTTTCCGGATGATCAGATCGGTGATTTTGTTTTGACCCGTTCGGATAAAAGCCCGACTTACAATTTCACCGTAGTTATCGATGACGCTCTCATGAAGATTACTCATGTCATTCGAGGGGAAGATCATCTTTCCAATACCCCCAAGCAAATATTGATATATGAGGCGCTTGGTTATAAACCGCCTAAATTCGCCCACCTTTCGATTATTAAAGGTGCGGATGGCCAAAAGCTCTCGAAACGCCATGGTGAAACCAGCGTGGAAAGCTATAAGGCTAAGGGTTATTTGCCGGAGGCTTTCTTGAACTATTTAGCTCTATTAGGCTGGGCGCCGAAGACAGGTGAAATTCTTTCTTTGGAACAAATGGCCGCCGAATTCGATCTGACCCACGTGGGAAAGAGCGGGGCCATCTTTGATCCGGTGAAACTGCACTGGATGGGGATGCAATATATGGCGAAACTGCCTTTGGAAGATTTGACCCGTGCTTTGCTGCCTTATTTGTTTGAGGCGAATTACTGTACCCGCGAACAGGCCCGCCAGAAGTTTGATTGGATAAAAGGTGTGGTGGATACGGTGAGAAGCAGTATGGGATGCTATTCGGATATTATTAAAGAAACCTTTTATTTCTTTTCGGATGAACTGAGTTTTGAACCGGCGCAAACCGAGGAAATGAAAACACAAAAGCCGCTTTTGGAAACTTATGAAAAAGCTTTTGAAGCCATCACGGATTTCAACGGCGAAAACTTCATGAAGGCGGTTAAAGAAACGGGTAAGTCGTCGGGATTGAAAGGGAAGGCTTTATATCATCCTCTGCGCTTGGCTATTACAGGACGGGAAGACGGACCTGAACTGGCGAAGGTGGGGCCTTTGTTAGGTAAAGCTGAAGTATTGAAGCGGCTGGCGGTTTGGACTAAAGAAGAGATTCCTAACTAATTTTATCGAGAAGAGTCTATGTTCGAATATTTTAAATCTATCTTAGATCGAGACCCGGCGGCCCGCTGGTGGGAATTGCCGCTCTATCCCAGCTTGTACGCGATTTTGCTGCACCGAGTGGCTCACTTTATTTGGGTAATACGGATCCCTTTCATCCCAAGGCTCATCTCTCAAATATCACGGTTTCTTACGGGAATCGAAATTCATCCTGGCGCGAAAGTTGGGAAGTATTTCTTTATTGATCACGGCATGGGTACGGTCATAGGTGAAACCTGCGAAATCGGTGATTACGTCACCATTTTTCAAGGCGTCACTTTAGGTGGAACTGGTAAAGACAAAGGCAAGCGTCATCCCACATTGCGGGATCACGTCGTTGTGGCTGCGGGAGCCAAGGTGTTGGGCAATATCGAATTGGGCGAATACGCTAAAGTGGGAGCGAATGCGGTGGTGGTGACCAATGTGCCGTCTCATTCCACGGTAGTGGGTGTGCCGGGCAGGGTGGTAACTTTGCGGGGTCAAAAGTTAAAGGGTCACGAACTGGATCATACCAATTTACCCGATCCGCTTTTACGCCGTTTAGAGCATTTGGAAAGAGATTTGGCCCGACACGCCGGTTCTTACGCGCCCAAACCCAAAAATAAAAGATAAGTTAAACACAGAGTTAACAGAGTTACTCAGAGTAAAAAATATGAAAACATTGAAAAAGATTATGTTGGAAGAAATGAATAAAATAACGGGTATTGTGGTTGATGCTGCCATGGATGTTCACTCCGCGTTAGGTCCTGGATTATTAGAAAGTGTTTATGAACAATGTCTTGCGCATGAATTAGAACTTCGGGGATTAAAGGTCGAAAGGCAAGTTGCCATTCCTGTTGTTTATAAAAAAGCGGAATTGGAAGTTGGGTTCAGAATCGATCTATTAGTGCAAGATTGTTTAATTATTGAATTAAAAGCGGTTGAAACTGTATTGCCTATTCATGAAGCCCAAGTTTTCACCTATCTTCGCTTGACTGACAGTCGAGTTGGATTACTTTTAAACTTCAATGTTGTTTCCATGAAAAATGGTATCAAAAGAATCATTCTTTGAATTACTCTGTGTCACTCTGTTAACTCTGTGGTTCAATTTCCTTTGAGGTTTTAAATGCTTAAAGTCACTAATACTCTAACTGGTAAAAAAGAAACTTTTGAACCTCTGACTTCCGGTCATATCCAAATGTATGTTTGCGGCCCGACTGTTTATGACGATATTCATATTGGCAATGCCCGTTCGGCAGTGAATTTTGATACGATCCGCAAATACCTGATTTATTCCGGCTTCTCGGTGAAATACGTCATGAATATTACGGACATTGACGACAAGATCATTAAAAAAGCCATTGATGAGAAAAAAGATTTTCACGAGATAGCCGATACCTATACTCAGGCTTATTTGGAAGTGATGAAAAAATTAGGCGTTCAACCGCCCGATGTGCAGCCCAAGGCGACCGATTCTATCCCTGAAATGATAGAACTGATAACGGGATTGGTGGACAGTGGTCACGCTTATGTTTCGGGCGGCGATGTTTTATATGACTCGAAGTCTTTTAAAACCTACGGAAAACTTTCAGGAAAAAATCTTGAAGAACTAATCGAAGGAATTCGTGTTGAGAAAAACGACACGAAGAAAAATCCAACCGACTTTGTGCTTTGGAAAACAGCGAAGCCGGGTGAACCATCCTGGGATTCCCCCTGGGGCAAAGGCCGCCCCGGCTGGCATATTGAATGTTCCGCCATGGTGCGTAAACATTTGGGGGATTCAATTGATATCCATGGGGGCGGGGTTGATTTGATTTTTCCCCATCATGAAAACGAAATCGCCCAGTGCGAGGCATTCACGCAAAAACCGTATGTCAAATATTGGCTCCACAATGGTTTTATTGAAATTTCCGGTCAAAAAATGAGCAAGTCATTGGGCAATATTTGGAAAACAAAAGACGCCTTGGCTGATTTTAGGCCTGAAGTGCTTCGCTATTTCTTTTTGAGCGCCCATTACCGAAGCGGTTTGAATTACGACCGTCCGATTCTGGAATCGGCGGATAGGGGTTGGAAAGATTTTCATCAAACTTTCAAAATGGCAGATGACAAGATTGAAGGTCCGGATGGTGTTGAACAAATGGATTTGTTGGAGTTGCGTTTGGGTATTGATGATTTGGAAGAAAAATTCAAAGAGGCTATGGATGATGATTTCAACACCCCCAAAGCGCTGGCCGTTTTATTTGATTTTGCACGTCTTATTAGACAAGTGACAAGTCAAAGAGAAAGACCTACTCCTGGGGCGAAAGATCTTTTAGGCGAAGCCATAGAAAGATTGAAAATTTTTGGTGGAATCTTGGGAATTGTTCAAAAAGAAAAGCCGGTTATTCCCACTAAAATAGATGAATGGTCAAAAGAACGTGAAGATTTGAAAAAAACAAATAACTACGAAGCGGCCGATCAAAAACGAAATCAAATCATAGCTTCGGGATACTTATTGGCTGATTCCAAAATGGGAACAAGTGCAATATTTCCATATGAGCAAATCAGGTTTAAACAGGATGAGGATAAATATCTAAATTATGGATGGGTTATTCCTAGCGGATTACCAAATCAAAACTCTTATTTGTTCACCGAAAATGGGATTCAAAATATTGATGAAATGAAAATAAATTTAGATACAAATGCTTCGACTTGGCTTAAGGATAAAGGGTTTTTAGATTAAGAGGTGGGTCGATGAGCGAAAAAATCTACGGACGAAAACCAGTCTTGGAAGCCATTCGGTCGGGCCAAAGGGCTATTTCCCGTGTTTATCTTTTGCAAGGCTCCCGCGACGCGGTGCTTGATCAAGTTGAAATGCATGCCAAGGCCCGCAGCATCCCCGTCAGTCTTGAAACCAGACATCGCATGGATACTTTGGCGGGTCAGGAAAATCACCAGGGCGTGATCGCGGTGGTTGACGATTTTAAATATGCCGATCTTCAGGATGTTTTAGATACAGCTCGGGATAAAAATGAACCGGTTTTCGTCATGCTTTTAGACGAGATTGAAGACCCTCACAACTTAGGGGCTATCATTCGTTCCGCGGATGCGGCGGGAGTGCACGGCGTGGTTATTCCCAAAAACCGGGCGGCCGAAGTGAATGCTACGGTTTTGAAATCCTCGGCTGGTGCTTCGGAATATGTTACGACCGTGAGAGTCCCCAACATCAACGACACCATCAAAAAACTGAAAGAAGCGGGTGTTTGGGTTGTGGGGACCGATGTGGAAGCCACAAAATATTTCTATGAGTACGATTATCGCCAGCCGGTGGCTATTGTGATTGGCAATGAAGGCAGGGGACTGAGACGGTTAGTTAAAGAAAATTGCGACGAGTTGGTGAAAATCCCTATGGCGGGAAAAATGTCCTCTTTAAACGCTTCAGTGGCTTCGGCGTTACTGCTTTTCGAAGTGACCCGTCAAAGAGAATGGAAAGTGGGACTTCCTATTGCGTCTTCTCCGGCACCGGCTGCTCCTTCAACACAAGCTTGGGATTATGTACCGCCCGCGGTTTACTCGTCGCCAACTCCTCTTGAGGCAAGTTTAGCGCCTCCTGAAAAAGACTTTTTTCGTTCAGGCCCTGATTCGGCTTTTGAAACGCCGAGTGAGGGCCCTCCTGAGGAAATGAAGCCGATTGAAGTGGAACCGGAAGACGCACCGGGTAATAACAAAGGCGGCGGGTTTCATTGGTGAAAAAGCCCTTATGCTTGCTTGACGCACCCTATGGTCACTTCTATAATCCCTGTTCCCGTGTGGAAAAAGTGGATGTTTTGGTCGGGCTGGCGTAGCTCAGTTGGTAGAGCAGCCGCCTTGTAAGCGGCAGGTCACCGGTCCGATTCCGGTCGCCAGCTCCATTTTTTAAAAAATATGTTCCCAGCATGTTTTAAAAGCCTTTGCCTGTAAGGATTTTAGTGATCTTACAGGCAAAGGCTTACTTTTTGAAATGATCATCAAAGATCATCAGTGCGCCTAAAAATTCATAAAAAATCAAATCATAAGACTCCTATAAGACACGAACTAAAAGCCTACTATATATGGTAGTTACACATTTATTTGTTTTAGCTCCCAATCCCTTGTTTACATAGATAGGCCTGAAAATAATTTAAAACCAACCTAAAGACTCAATAGGTTTAAGGAAACATGTAGATTGTGGAGATTAAGTTTTGCCCAGCTTGTTAAATTTACTTGAACGTCATTAGAATCCGAAGATTGGCGTTTAACATTCTTTTGAGAAAAGGACAAGGAAATGAGAAGTAAAGGATGCGAAAGACTAGGGGCCAAACTCTTGACCATCGGTTTAAATTCCGGCAAAGCTGAGTTGTTCCAAGAAGCGGTTGTGGAAATAGTGGAAAATCTTGGTGGGGTTGAAGCTTTTGCAAAGAAAGCAAAAATGTCTGTCCTGCAGTTAAAAAGAGCCTTAGCGAGTCGAGAAGCATTTCAAAGATGGGTTGATATAGCCAAGATCGTGAAGGTACTAAGCAATAGCCGGATGGCATTTCATGTAAAATGAATCGGATTGTAGGGCATGATAATTATTTATGACACAATAGATTCAAAGTCTATCGGCTACACTGCCACATCATTTCGGATTCGACTTTAAGCACGATTTTTCCCAATAAAATGATGGTTTACACTAAGCCACTACATAGCAAAAGCCATTAAGTATTGGGGACTTTACAACGGAGGGCAAAAATGACACGTCGAACGGTCGATCATCATGAATTTCTTTTGAAGGAACTTAAGGACCCTGAAATCCGAAAGGGTTATCTGAACGCCGCCCTGGACGGGTGGGATAAAAAACATTTTCTTTCTTCTCTTAAAAACGTGGTGGACGCATTGGGCGGCATTGGTAAACTTGGCGCCGAAACTATATTAAGCCGCCAGCATCTTTACGATATGCTTTCCGAGAACGGCAACCCCACGTGGGAGAGTATCCTCAAAGTTGCCCACGCTTTCCGGTTGAAAGTTCATTTTGAATTGGAACCAGCCAGTAAAAGGCACTAAGATTTTGCAGGGGAAGTTTCCCTCTCCTGCACCAATACTCCAGCTTATTTTCCACGACCACACATTTTCAAGTAATCGATGATCTGCCACTTATCAGCTAGGCTACTAGGTGTCCACTATGAGGACCCAGATTGAACAGAAAAAGCACTTTTAACCTTGGATAATCCGTTACCCTTCGAAAAGTGTAACGCTTTCGGAGTTCGATTCCCCGTGGGGCCACCAGTTTTTTCGTTTGTTTACCTAGGTTATGACGCTTAAATTTTTCTGATCTAACCCTGATCTAACAAGTTTTCCTCTTCCTCAAGACTAAAAGTGAAGTGCTTACTCAAGTCAGGTTTTAAATTATTAAAGACGCAATAGATTTAAAGTCTATTGGATTCACTGAAAAATCAAGGAGGTTTCCCCAAAACTGGACCGCCAAAATATTAGTATTAGATTTGTAATTCCGTGTGAAATGGGAATTATTAATAACAACAAAGTAAGGGGTTATTGTCAAGTTATCCACAAAGACACTGAACTCCGGACTATCAATTTGATCTTTTTAAAATGAAAATTAAGAAACTTGATGGGGCTCATACATTAATCATAAATGCAAGAGTAGAATTAAATTGATCGCTCAGGTAATTGTTTTTAGAAAACTCGACTGTTTTTCTTGAAGGCATTTCATGCGAATAGAAAATCTCGATATAAATGAATTACTGGAATTAAGCCCCAAGAGGGGAATTGTTCATTTCGCGGGCCAGCGGGCTTTGATTTTTGACGCTGTGACTCACGGGATGCTTCGCAATGAGCTCGTTGATAGATTTGGGGAAAGAACTGCTTGGGGCATTCTTACGCGCTACGGTTATATTCACGGCAGGCGGCTTGCCGAAACCCTTAAAGATAAATATAAATGGGCCAACCAAGAGGAATGGCAAAAAGCCGGAGCGCGGATTTATGGCTTATTGGGTCTTTCTCTGCTGGACTCGGATAGCCCCACTACTTTTAGTTCTGAGGGTGGAACTTTTCACGTCTCCTACGAAGCGGAGCAGCATTTAATTCTCAACGGCCGTTCGAACAATCCGGTCTGTTGGAATCTTTGTGGAATCATCAGTGGTTACCAAAGTGTTGTAATGGGTAAGGAAATGTACGCGTTGGAAGATAAGTGTATGGGAAAGGGAGACCTGTTTTGTCATGTGACAATCAAGTCCAAGGAAGAATGGGGTGACAAGGTTGCCGATGAACTGGCGGTTTTCAAACGGGTTGGAATTGAGGAGGCTTTGGAGTGTGTCGCCGCCAAGTTGAAACAGGTCGAAAGCGAATTAATTGAAAAAACCCGCAAGCTAAATCTCATCGCCAAAATCAATGATGATCCGACGGAACGCATGACCAGAAGTCCCGAGATGCGCAAATTGATGGAACTGGCCAAAACCATCGCAGCGACGGACTCCACGGTTATGATTACGGGTGAGAGCGGCTCGGGCAAGGAAAGGGTAGCTCGTTTCGTGCACGACCAGTCCTTGCGCGCGGAAGGTCCCTTTATCGCCGTGAATTGTGGAGCTATCACCGAGACCCTGCTGGAAAGTGAACTTTTTGGCCACGCCCGGGGAGCTTTTACGGGAGCGGCGACGGACCGCCCGGGTCTTTTTGAGGCGGCCAACGGCGGGACACTTTTCCTCGATGAAGTTGGTGAAATTAGCCTTTCCATGCAGGTGAAACTACTTCGGGTACTTCAAGAACGGGAAGTTAGGCGTGTGGGTGAGAATAAAAGCCGTTCCATCAATGTGCGTATTGTCAGCGCCACCAATAAGATCATGAAAACCGAAGTGGCGCAAAAACGGTTCCGCGAGGATATTTATTACCGGCTGAACGTAGTCGAATTAACGGTTCCTCCCTTGCGCCACCGCAGGGAGGACATTCTTCCCCTGGCCCAGTTCCTTCTGGCGGAATCCGCCCTTCAAATGAAGCGGTCTGTGGACGGATTGACAACCGAAGCGGCTGATTGTTTGATGGGTTATGACTGGCCCGGCAATGTTCGCGAACTGGCCAATGCCATGGAGCGGGCGGTGGCTGTGACTAAGACCAATAGGATCGATGTCGGGGATTTTCCGCCGGAAGTACGATTAGGGAAGTCTTTAGTTTCTAATGCGGGTGTTCCACGGTCCTTAAGGGATATGGAGAAGGATTGCATCATGGCCGCGTTGGAAAAAACCGAAGGCAATCGTTTCAAAACCGCCGAGCTCATGGGGGTGGGTGTGGCGACGCTTTATCGAAAGATCAAGACTTACCGATTGGATAAGACGAAAATCCAAAAAAACGTTAGGAAGCGTGATTATGCCCGTGGACGAATATGATTATTATTGGCTTTCAAAACTAAGGGTTAAGCTTATCGTGACTTTATTTGGCGGTATTTTGAGACTGATTTTGTGTTATGGACGAGCTTTCACCATAAGCTCCCCAATTGTGCCCGAAGATATGGTCGCAAAAGAAAACGTAGAGGCCGAATAGGGCTAATCCCACCAAAAGTCCTTTTCCCACAAAACCGGCATTGAAAAGGGGACGGGTCTTGTTGGTTAATTTTAAATTGTGACCAGCCTCAAAATCGTTTTTTTCCTCAATGGTGCTTTCGTTCATTTCTGGTTGTGATGTCTCCATGTCTTATCCCCTTCTTTTAATTCATGTTTAAACTCAACTGATATTCTTATGCCGTTTTTCTTCAGATAGCCTTGAGGCTTTCCTGTATTTCCTTTTCCCCTTCTGCCCAATCGTGTAACTCGTCACCCGCTTGGGAATAACGTCCACGGTTCAACCAACTGTAATAAGCGGCTTCTTCGATCCTTTTGGTCGTCTCGCTAGCGCTGATAGGAGGAGCTGATTTGACTATTTTCTTACTGGACATATGGATTTCCTTTTTGGTGATTTGGATTTAAAAATATTCATCGAAAGACTGATTAGTAAAAGCAAGAAATAGGCCGTGTTTCCTTTGTCGTGTAACCTGATTTCATAAGCCCGATGGGAAGACTCTGTCCTTCCTTCTCGATCAGAATGATATTTTGATCGATCATTTTGATCGAAATAAACGAAATTCCGTAGAGGTTGAAAATTTACTATCGGCTCTTAAACGAATATTTCCTTCCGATTTTGAAGTGTTCGAAAGGTTCGTTCTGAAATTTATGGACGGCATGTTCTTTGCTTTAATTCTTAAATTGAATTTCATTGATTGTGATATTCGGAATTAATAAGGAAAAAAACATGAGAAATAACGCGAAAACAGTGGTGTTTTTATCTTTAACCATGATGGGCTTAGGGGTTTATGGCTGTGGGACACCTAAAGTAGTCACCACCGAGGTTCCGAGCACAGCGGCAAATAATGAGGTGGCGGTGGCAACACCCCGAACCCAAGCTCAACCACAATTGGCTTCGGTGGAGAAGTATATAGTTCGAAAAGGGGATACCCTGTGGGCGATTTCCGGCAAAACTGAAATTTATGGCGATTCTTTTCAATGGCCCCTGATTTTTAAGGCCAATCGGGATTTCATTCAGGATCCGGATCTGATTTATCCCGATCAAAAATTGACAGTGGATAAGAACTTTTCTCAATCAGAAACGAAAAAAGCTGAAAAACTTGCCGATGAAACACCGAAGTATGTTCCTCACGAGAAGGTTCGAAAAACGCTCCCCGTTGATTATTTTTAATGATAAAAGTTTTTAAATTATTTTGTTTCTTTTCGCTGAATTGAGATTGGGGGGGATGAATGGAAATCACACAAAAAATGGAAATTAATAATCGGTTGGGCCTTCACTTGAGGGCTGCGGCTGAACTGGTGAAGACCGCTTCCAAATATAAATGCCGAATACTGGTCCGAAACAACCACCATCATGCGGATTGTAAGAGCATTCTAAATCTCATGGTACTGGCGGCGAGTTATGGATCGGAACTCACGCTGACATTTGAGGGGGATGATGCCTGGCATGCGCATCAGGCAATTCGAAATCTTTTTCTCAACAAATTTGGAGAAAAGGAATAGCTTTTTAAAGTACGGCGGCGGTATCGCATGATCGAGCACTCCGGTCCGTAAAAACAAAGGGGGAAACCATGAGTCAAACATCTCCTGTGAACCATTTGATATATAGGCTACCCAATACGGATATCCAGGGATTCGATTCTCTTCTGGAATTGGCTTTGGATTTGCGCTGGTCTTGGAATCATGCCTCCGATGAGGTATGGCGGAATCTGGATCCGGCGCTCTGGGATCAGACCCATCACCCCTGTGATATCTTGCATTCGGTTTCCCGGCAGAAAATAAGCGCTATGCTCGCCGATCCGGTTTTTCGTAAGAAGATCGACGCCCTTTTGTTATCTAAAAAACAGGCGGAAGAAGCGCCTTCGTGGTTTCATAAGCATTATCCGGAATCCTCCCTGTCCTGTGTGGCGTATTTCAGCATGGAATTTATGTTAAGCGAAGCCCTTCCAATTTATTCGGGAGGCCTGGGCAATGTGGCCGGCGACCAGCTCAAAGCCGCCAGCGATCTGGGCGTTCCGGTGGTGGGCGTGGGCCTGCTCTATCAGCAGGGATATTTTCGCCAGGTGATCGACAAGCAGGGGAACCAACAGGCCATCTATCC
>PLFD01000054.1 GCA_003136635.1 candidate division FCPU426 bacterium
ATGCGCTTTGCGGATAGGCATACTTGATTTGGATTGAACCGCAATTTAATCTAAAGGGGTGGCCCGAGGAGTTTATTATTTATGGGGGCGGCTGGGGGCACGGGGTGGGCCTGTGCCAGGTGGGAGCCCATGGGTTGGCTGATGCGGGTAAATCCTATGATGAAATATTGAAACACTACTTTCCCAAAGCGGAGATTGAAAAACTTTGAAAATAAAAATAAACAAAAAACCTCTTTTTTTTATCGGTGTTTATTTGTGTTTGTCGATGGTCGTTCTTTTTTCCGTTTCCTGCGCTGAAATGGCCAGAGACATGGGGATTGATGGCGCCACCGATGTGCAGCTTCGCTCCGGGTTAACAGGCACGCAAAACAATCCCGCGTCGCTGGATCCTTTTAAACGGTATGACCTGGTCATGACGGCCAATGAATCCCGCTTTTTTACGATGAAGGTTCCCTCCGGCTGGTATTGGAAAGTTTATGTGACGGCCGCGAGCCGCAAAGAAAACGCGGAAGGCCGTCTGGCGGCGGATATCAGCCAGCCAGACCCGCCCTGGTCGCCACTGGAAGGCACCAGCTTTGATAAAACGATGGTTCTTAAAAATGACGGCGACCAGGCTTTGCTGGCCGTGGGCAACACGGTTCAGACCCGTTACGCGGTTTTACGCCTCAGCCAGGAAGGCGCTCCCGTATACGTCACGATTGAAAGCCAGGTTTCAACCACAACCAATCTTTTGGGACCGAACCCGAGTAATTCGGACCTCAAAGGGTTAAGCCAATAACATGGCCCTTTACTTCGCCTACGGCTCCAGTCTTTTGCGGTCCCAAATGGAACGGCGGTTGATGGGCAACAAGCCGGTGACCCGCGCTTACTTAAAAGGTTACCGCCTCGCTTTTATGGGCAACTCGATCGATCGCAAAGGATCTGTGGTAAATCTAATTCCCGATTCGAGCGGAATGGTTCCCGGTACTCTCTACGAACTCAATGACATCATGATCCAATATCTGGATAGGGCCGAAGCCTGCGAAAAGGGCGTTTACCAAAAACTCGAAGTGGAAGTGGAAAAAGACGACGGTGAAAAGTTGAAAGCGGATTGCTACCAATTAGCTGAAGCCCATCCTGCTTTCGGCAAACCCAATCTGGGTTATCAGATGCAGGTAAAGCAGGGTTATAAAGAATGGGGTCTGCCCGAAGAGGTTTTAGAAGAAGCGTTAAAGTGGAGCGAAGAAAATACGGTGAAATAAGCTGGTTTTATTCGGTTTGAGTCCTGCTTGGGAAGGCATTCGTATGAATAAAAAAATTGTCATAGTTTGGGGGTTGGTTTTTTTAGTCATGGTCGGTTATTTAATGTTTATCCAAAGCGATCTTCCAGATCGTTTGGCGGTTCATTTCGACATCAATGGAAACCCCAATGGCTTTCAAGACAAAGATGTTTTTATAACCACGTTTCTTTGTTTTATTTTTTTTATGAACGGCGTGTTTGCCGCTTTTTTTTTGGGAATCAGTTTGATGCCGACCGCGATGATTAACATTCCCTGGAAAAAATACTGGTTCGCCACCGATGAACGGAAGATGGTGGCGTTTGACAAACTCCGCTCGGTCATGGGCTTAACCGGGATTTTTATTTGCACAGCCTTCCTATTTACGGAACAGGTCATTTATCAGGGCAATACCAAAGACGCTCTATTCGAAATTCCTATCAACGCGGGAGTGTTTGGTATTCTGGTTTTGTCGGTATTTTTAATAGCGTTGGTCTTCATTGTCACTAAGCCGCCAACGGAAGATTAAACCCGTAAAATAACTCCGCGTTTTTACTAGAAAAGCCTTACGGTCATGTTGACCCGGGGGCCTGAAAAATCTAAATAAACATTGTTGCTGTTGCCGTTAATCAGAGTGGCGGAAGTTCCGTTGGTGGAAGTAGTGTTTTTGTATTGAACCGGTGTAAAAGTCAGGAACCGATAGCCTATTCCAATGTCCAGCGACCAGCCGCCTTTCTCCAGCCATTCGGTTTCGATTTCCAATAAACCGCCGGGATTGTCGGCGCTCAGGTTGCCGGTTTGAACCAGAGTGCCGTTATTCCCGTTTAAGTTGGAACTGACTAAATCATAAATGCCGCCTTCGCCGTGTAAAACGAGGTTCAGGTCCGCGCCTAAAGAAATTAAATACCGGGCGGATAAGGCCGCACCCAGGCTGGTCTCTGTATAGGTCTGTGTGACGCCCGAATTGCCGAAAGTGATAATTTCGTCATCCTTAATGGTTCCTTGAAGCTGAAATCCCAATTGGAAATTATGAGAAAGGGTGTAATCCACGCCCAAATCAAATTCTATTCCTAAAGGAGAGCCGGTTGGGGCGCTAAAGGTGGCGGGGGCATAAGCGTTGGTTAAATCCTGCCAGCCAAAACTATTCAGGGCGATACCTACATCCCATATCCATTTACCCGGGTCCGGCAAACTAACGGACTCGTGAACCGGGGTGACGCCTGTTTGTGCCAGTTGGGTCATGAAGCTTTGCAAACCCGGATTGTTGGGGTGCAGATTTAAACTTTTTTGAAAGTCATTCACCGCGTTTTCCCTTTGGCCCAGACCGTATTCGCAGTTACCCAGGGTTTGATAAGCGATCCAATCCTGTGGATCGGCTTGAACCGCCGCTTTGTAATACAAAAGGGCCTTATTCAAATCTTTTGATTGGTAAAGCTCATTGCCCACAGAGCGGTATCGATCGGATAAGGGGGAGGCGAAAAGAAACGAAGAACCTGAGAGGAAAAACAAGGTTAATAAAAAAACGATTTTATTTTGCATGAAACTTCTTTTAGACTTTTATTTAGAAAATAAGCCCAGCCAGAATTTCCAAGACAACATTTTACACCGCAGTGAAACGATCAGCGATGGATTAAGTGAACAATAAAGTTAAGAATTTTCTAAAGGTTATGGTTTGTTGGTTGATTAAATGACAAAGAAGGTTAAACCCACCTGAATGGGAATGAAGATTGAAGGTGTTCCGTCGGCCATTCCTAAAGCGTTGTTGGCCCGATAGTCCATGTCCATCCGGCCCTCCACAAACAGGGCGGCTCTGGGTGAAATGACTTGAAGGAAACCGATGGCGGGCGACATAAAAAAGGAAGTTTCGTAGCTAAAGGTAGCGCTCGATAGGGTGTAGGTGTTGAAAGCCGCGCCAATGCCAAAGGACACATAAGGACGGAAAGACCCGTCGCCGAAATTGTAGGAGAAGACGGTTTCTAACGGGACATAAGAAAAGAAACTTCCGTTGTTCGCCGCCGAAGAGTTTTTTGTATCGTATTGGTAGTAACCGCTGGCGATGGAAATACTGAAATGAGGAGCCACCCGGTATCCAAAAGCCAGGCCGCCGCCGAAACCCAGGTTTAAAGCGGAAGATGTATCCGAGCTGGCGGGAATCCCGAAAGTTCCCTCGACCCGTTCAATCCACCTTTGATTGGGACCTAATTGGTCCGGTTGATCAGCAACAATCTCATCGGCCCATAAAGGGGATATGGATAAACTGGTAAAAAAAGCGAGAACAAGAATCTTTTTCATGAGACGCTCCTGTATTCGATTCTTACCGACACTCTCATCATAAGCTTTTAGACGCAGGATAGTAAGATACAGGAACTCTAATTAGAATAAAAATATCCCCTTTTAAGGATGTAGAATGAAAAAGTTGACTATCAACCTGAGATGGAAGACTAAATGATTTATCTCGATAATGCCGCGACCACCCCTCTGGACGAAAAAGTATTTGAGGCGATGCTTCCTTACTTCAAACTCGAATACGGAAACCCCTCCAGTGTGCATGAGGCGGGCCGCCGAAGTCGGGCCGCGATTGATCAGGCACGGCAAACCATCGCGTCAACCCTTCACGCCAATCCTAAAGAAATTGTCTTTACCAGCGGCGGCACCGAAAGTGTCAACGCGGTCCACAAAGGTGTGGTGCTGGCCTCGACCCAAAAAATCAAACACATCATCACCTCCACTATTGAGCATCACTGCGTGGTGGATTGTCTGGAGTGGCTCAGACGTCAAGGCGTTCTCGTTACCCATATACGTCCCAATTCGGAAGGCTGGATTGATCCCAAAGATATTCAAAAGGCGATCCGGCCCGACGAGACGATTCTTGTCTCGGTCATGGCGGCAAATAACGAAGTGGGAACGATTGAACCCTTTGGCGAGATAGGGCGGATTGTCCGGGAACAGGGAATTCTTTTTCATACGGACGCGGTGCAGGCCTACGGCAAAATTCCCATTGATGTTCAAAAAGACCAAGTGGATTTTTTATCTGTGTCGGCCCACAAAATTTACGGCCCCAAAGGGACCGGGTTTTTCTATCAGCGCCAGGGTGTTCCTTTGGTCCCGCTCGTTCATGGCGGCGGTCAAGAAAGGGATTTAAGGGGAGGCACTGAAAACGTGGCGGGCGTCGTGGGCATGGCCGAAGCGGCCAAGCGGATTTTTGAGCATTCCGCCGAAAGAGACCGTCTACGGAATTTGACGGATGCTTTTTGGAAACAGCTCAAGTCGGTTTATCCGGATGTAAAGTTAAACGGACCGGAGGATTCCCAGAAACGAGTGCCTGGTCTGATCAACATTACTTTTCCAGGTATCGAGGGCGACCGGTTGGTTCAAAGTCTGGACGGTTTGGGTTTTGCCGTTTCTTCCGGCGCGGCCTGCGCGGCGGGCACGGCGCCGCCTTCTCATGTGTTAATGGCCATGGGCCGCAGTCCGGTCGAGGGCAAGCAGGGCTTGCGCATCAGCCTGGGCCATTTCACGACCGAGCCGGAACTTCAACAGTTCTTAAAAGCTTTAATCGGCGTGGTCACCAGACTCAAAAATCCTGCTTCCTTTTCTGACGATTAATATCTAGTCCACGCTCAAACCGGAAGGGTTCATGAAAACCAAAAATTCGGTTTTGATCGAGAATGTTTTGCTGAGTTTTTTAACCGGATTTTTGCTTTTTTGGACTCTGAAACTTTATCTCTATTTGCCCTACACGGATAACGAAGGCGCCTTTGTTTTAATCGGCAGGGAAATGGGCCGGGGCGCCAGGCTTTACACCGACCTCTGGGACCATAAGCCGCCTTTACTGTTTGTTCAATCCTGGTTGTTGCAATTGGGTTTTCCCCTTACCGAAGTTCATCTGCATCTTTACGTTTTTTTCATTCATGTCCTCAACGCTCTTCTTATTTATCGTGTGGCCAAGCGACTTCAGTTTTCCCGCAGGGGTGCCTGGGTTTCAGTTTTGGTTTACGCGTTTTTTTTATTTCCGCCTTTATTTCAAATCTGGGCAGTTGAGGCTGATTTGCTGATTCAACCTTTTTTACTTTTGTCCTTCTGGGCGGCTTTTTCCAAAAATAACTGGCTCCACATTTTGTCGGGCGCTCTTTGGGCCGCGGCTTTTTTCACCAAACAAAGCGCCTTGTTTCTTCTGCCGGTCTATTTAATGGCGGGGTCTTTCTCCAATATCCCCAAAATTCTCAAATGGCTGGCGGGAACGGGGCTGGTCACGGCGGTGGTGGTTTTACCGTTCGCGCTGGATGGCCGATGGGTCGATTTTTATGACGCCTTGATCGGGTTTAATCAACATTACATCGAAAAGGGATGGCTTTTTTTCTTCGCCACTCCGGCATTCCGCGATTTTTTGATTCAGTGGGGTAAGACCGTTGTAGGAATCTATGGTCTGGCTTTTTTGATTTTAATCGGGGGAGCCATCGGGAAATTTTCGAATCCGCTCCATCCCCGCGCTCTATTTTTTTTGACCGTTTGGTTATTAGGGGTATTGGTTTCCTGTTGTGTCAGTGGATATTTTTTCACTTATTACTTCATTGCTCTTTTGCCGCCCCTGGCTTTGGGTGTGGGTCTGGGCTGGATGAGAATCACCGAAACCCGCCCTTATTGGTTGACCGCTTTTTTTGTTTTCCTGCTGGTAGTGCTGGCGGTAATCGGGGTGAATGGGGGGGGTCTTCGGGACAAGGTCTTCGCTTACGCCCAATATCCCTGGCCCCGGTACTTCGCGGATAAAGCCATGGGCATGGCCATTGCCAGTGAGGCCAAGCCCGATGACCGTCTTTTAGTCTGGGGAGATGATCCCCAGATCTACGTTTACGCTGGTCTCAGTCCCTCGATCAAAACGACCTTTATCAATCATCTGGATGGCAGACCCGCCGACGCCTTGAAAACCCTTTCGGACTTTGACCATCAGCCGCCCCGCTATTGCGTGATGAGCCGGATGGACCAGGTTCTTCAGCCGCCTGACTGGTTTAAGACCCGGCTGAAAAACCGTTATACCCCGGTAAAAACGATAGGGGATTTGGACCTTTACCGCCGCTCGGACAAACCCATCTTGAAATAAAGCGGGCGTAAGGATTTAATCAGAGGCGGTATTAGACAGACATCTTATTTTTGACGAAGGGAAATTTCATCATGCCAGACAAAACACCCAAGGGAAAAACAGCTAACGCCGAAACCTTATCGCTGGATCTTTCCTACATCTCCGAAGTGGTCACTGAACAAGACATTACCGCGCTTTACCCGCAAGTGAAAAGCGCCCTGGAAAGTCTTCTTAATAAAACCGGCAAGGGCTCGGACTTTTTAGGTTGGATCAATTTGCCTTTCACTGTGGAAAAACAATTGCCAGCGATTAAGAAAGCCGCGGCGAAGTTTGAAAAATGCGACGCGGTGGTTTCTATCGGCATCGGCGGTTCCTATCTGGGCATCCGGTCCACCATCGAGGCTTTGGGCGGCTCGGAAAAAATTCATTACGCGGGCAACCAGCTCTCGCCCACGGGTTTCAACCACCTCATAGAACAACTGGAAGATAAAAAAGTCGGGTTGGTAGTCATTTCCAAATCCGGCACCACGACCGAGCCGGCGGTGGCTTTTCGTATTTTGAAATCGTGGCTGGAAAAAAATGTCGGTAAGAAAAAGGCGACCAAACGCATCGTGGCTATTACAGATGAGTCCAAGGGCGCGCTCAAGGAAATGTCTGACCAGGAAGGTTATGAAACTTTTGTGATTCCGGACGATGTGGGAGGCCGTTACTCGGTTTTGACGCCGGTAGGCCTGCTGCCCATCGCCATCGCGGGTTTTAACATCGCCCAGCTTTTAAAAGGCGCCCAGGCGGCGGCGAAGGATTTTCAATCCACGGATATTTCCAAAAATATGGCGGCCCGCTACGCGGCGGCCCGGTATCTTCTCTTTAAGAAAGGCAAGACGACCGAGGTGCTGGCGAATTTTCGTCCCGAATTGCATTATGTCAGCGAGTGGTGGAAGCAGTTATATGGAGAGTCGGAAGGAAAAGAGGGAACGGGCTTGTTTCCGGCCAGTGTGGATTTGACCACCGACCTTCATAGCATGGGTCAATATCTTCAGGAAGGTCAGCGCAATCTGATGGAGACCATTCTCTGGATCAAGAGCGAGAAGAAAGACATCATCATCCCCAAGGATAAAGACGACCGGGAAGGGCTTAATTTTCTGGCGGGCAAAAAACTGTCCTGGGTCAATGAACAGGCGATGAAAGCCACCAGCGTGGCCCATCGGGACGGCAATTTACCCAATATCCGCCTGTCTTTAGACGGTCTGAACGAGTATTCACTGGGTTATCTCTATTATTTCTTCGAGATGGCCTGCGGTATTTCGGGCACCCTGTTGGGCATCAACCCTTTCAATCAACCGGGGGTGGAAGCCTATAAAAAGAACATGTTTGCCCTTCTGGGCAAAAAAGGCTTTGAGGATTTAGGGGCCCAATTGCGTCAAAAAGGCGTCTAAATCTCAAGTGGGGTTGATCTCTTCTTTGAGGGGATCAACCTTTTTTGAGTCTTGAATCTCATTCTATTTCTCAGAGGTTTTTCCCTATGCAATTAAAACTCGCTGTCACGCTTTTTGTCTTTTCCGTTCTTTCCACTTTAAGTATTCCCGTTTACGCCATTGATGAATCAGCCGCCGACTTGGTGGCCCGCGGGCAGCTGCATCTGGCCGATATTACCGACGCGATCAACAAAAAATATTCCGGCCAGAAAGAAAATTATTGGGACATCGCTTCAATCGCCTATCACGATTTTACCGGAGTGCCTCAAGTGGATGTGGTGGTGGGACTGGAAGGCTACCGCGACAAGGGCGGTATTTATAACGACGGTAAACAAGTGGTGGAAGACGCCGGCGCGGGCTTTGGTTATTTTCATAAAGAAAAAGATAACTGGAAATTAAAACAGGTGGAACTGGTCCGCGGAAAAAAGTACGACGGCTTTGAAGGCGCGGACTTGATCGGTTTGGGAAAAGATCAGCTGGTAGTTTATTCCTCCGAGGACCGCGACAAGATCGCGACGGTTTTCATGATGAACATGAGCCATGTTTTGAAAAAAGTGGAAGAAATCGTGGGAAAAGATTACGGCCCACGGGTCGCGCAGGACAATGGTAAATCCTTGATGGTCAATTTCAGCCGCGCGCTGGTCAAGGACTGCGAAGCCTGTCAAATTTATGAGGGCCTGGCTTATCACTGGGAAAACCATAAGTTTGTTCCCGAGAATAATGATTTCCTGGACGCGGTCGAAAAATATTCGGACCCGGGTTTAGACAACACGGTCAAACAGGCGGGCTTGACCTGGTTTGAAAATTATTTGAGCGCCCACCCCAAAGATTTTTGCGCTTTAGCCGATTGCTATGAGTTGAGCTTGAGTCTTGATTTGACTGAGGAAGCCGCGGATTTCAAAAAAAAACTTATCCAGCTGGGCATGAAGTCCGATCTCAATTTGAAATATTGCGACCAATGGTTATCGGATAAAAATCGCGCTTTTCAACAACAGTATTTGAGTGAGTTGGAAGGCAAAGCAAAAAATCTGGACAACAACAATTAATCTGTTTTTGTACAGAGTTTTTTCGCTGACATTTCGTTCAAAAACCCTTTTAAAAAGCCCAAAACTTGATTAGAAAATTAATAATAATTTTCTTTCATAGCACTAAAGCTAGTGGTATAAATGCACAACTGTCTAAATATGGTGTGAATTTACAGGTTTTTCCATCGTTTTTCAGGGGATGGAAAGGCCGGTTTTGACCAAAAAAACCACCTGGTTGAGACAACATTTTTAACGTGAATGGGGAAGCTCTTGGATGAGCTCAAGTTTCCGAGTCTCTCAAAGAGAAACAATGAAACGTTAAAGATGATTTTTGGGAGGGGTAAATCGGGGGATCCGACGACCGCATTTTTTAACTACTGATAGCTTGTTACCCACAGACGCTGTACTCGGACCGGCTTCCGCCGGAAATTAACTCCGAGAATTTGACCAACATCACCACAACCTAGAATTCCCACCCGAGTTAACAAACCGTTAATCTTGGCCGGAAGTTCATGGCTCATTTTATAGAAATATGTTCAGGAGGATCTATGTCCAAGTCTGCTCAATCCGTTGTTGCCGCCCCAACCTTTGTGAGGCCGAATACTTTTACCCGTGAAGGTGGTTTGAAATTCAAACGTTTCTTCACCAAGAAAGGCGTTCATCCTTTTGATGACGTGGAATGGGAATTGCGCAGCGCGGGAATCACCGATGAAAAAGGAAAGGTGATCTTTGAGCAAAAGGACGTCGAGGTTCCCAAGACATGGTCCCAAACCGCTACCAACATCGTGGTCTCCAAATATTTCCACGGCCAGATGGGTACGGAGCAGCGTGAACGCAGTGTCAAGCAATTGATCCGCCGCGTGGCTGATACCATCGCGGAATGGGGCAAGGACATGGGTTACTTCGCCGCCGATGAAGACGCGGAAATCTTTCACAGCGAACTTTTGCACCTTTTAGTCCACCAGAAAATGGCGTTCAACTCGCCGGTGTGGTTTAACGTCGGCGTCGAACCCCGTCCCCAGTGTTCCGCCTGTTTCATTAACAGCGTCTCGGACAACATGGAAGCCATTCTCGATTTGGCGAAAACCGAAGGCATGCTCTTTAAATACGGATCGGGAACGGGAACGAACTTCTCCAACCTTCGCGGCAGCAGAGAAAAACTCTCGGGCGGCGGCACGGCCTCCGGCCCCGTTTCCTTCCTCAAGGGTTACGACTCCTTCGCGGGCGTCATCAAGTCCGGCGGTAAAACCCGCCGCGCGGCCAAGATGGTTATTTTGGACGCCGAACATCCGGATATCGTAGATTTCATCAAAACCAAGTCGGACGAAGAAAAGAAAGCCTGGGCGCTTATTGACGCCGGCTACGACGGCGGGTTCAACGTTCCGGGCGGCGCTTACGATTCCGTCCAGTTCCAGAACGCCAACCACTCAGTCCGCGTGACCGACGAGTTCATGACCGCCGCCACCAGCGACGGAACCTGGACCACCAAAGCCCGCAAAGACAACGCTCCCATGGATACCTACAAGGCCAAGGACCTATTGCGCATGATCGCCGAATCCACCTGGATCTGCGGCGACCCGGGCATGCAGTTCGACACTAAAATCAACCAATGGCACACCTCGTCCAACACGGCGCGTATCAACTCCTCCAATCCTTGCTCCGAGTATATGTACCTGGACGATTCGGCCTGCAATTTGGCGTCCCTCAACCTCATGAAGTTCCGCAATGAAGACGACGAGTTTGATATCGAAGCCTTCAAGCACGCCGTGGATGTCACCATCCTGGCGCAGGAAATTACCGTGGATAACGCCAGCTACCCCACCAAGCAGATCGAGCGCAACTCGCATGACTACCGTCCTTTGGGCCTGGGCTACGCCAACCTGGGCGCCCTGCTCATGTCCCGCGGTCTGCCTTACGACGGCGAAAGCGGCCGCAACTATGCCGCGGTCATCACCGCTCTCATGCAGGGCGAGGCCAATCTCAT
Source organism: candidate division FCPU426 bacterium (assembly GCA_003136635.1). GTDB lineage: Bacteria > Oederibacteriota > Muellerivitia > Muellerivitales > Muellerivitaceae > Bog-1183. Next base: position 10,818 of record PLFD01000054.1, read on the forward strand.
GTCTTCCCGCATCGCTAAAGAAGTGGGTCCTTTCCAGGGCTATGCCCGCAACGAAGAACCCATGTTGAAAGTCATGAAGATGCACCAAACCGAAGCCGCGAAGATCAAGCGCGAAGGCGTCTCCGACGAGCTTTTCATCGCCGCCCAGGCGGTCTGGAAAGAAGTCCAGACCCACGGTAAAGAATGGGGCTTCCGCAACGGCCAGGTTTCCGTTCTGGCGCCGACCGGCACCATCGGCTTCCTGATGGATTGCGACACCACCGGTGTCGAGCCGGATATCGCTTTGGTGAAATACAAAAAGCTGGTGGGCGGTGGCGTCATCAAGATCGTCAACCAAACCGTTCCGCACGCCTTGAAGCATTTGAACTACAGCGAAAGCCAGGTGAAGGACATTTTGGCCTACATCGAAGCGCATGACACCATCGAGGGCGCGCCGCACCTGAAGGCCGAACATTTAACCGTGTTCGATTGCGCTTTCAAGCCGATGAACGGAACCCGTTCCATTCATTACATGGGCCACATCCGCATGATGGCCGCGGTTCAGCCGTTCCTGTCGGGCGCGATTTCCAAAACGGTCAATCTGCCCCACGAAGCCACAGTGGATGACATCATGCAGGCCTATATCGAGTCCTGGAAACTGGGCTTGAAGGCGGTCGCTATTTACCGCGACGGCTGCAAACGGTCCCAGCCTCTTTCCACCAACCTGGAAAACGGCAAAGCCGCCACGGCCAAACTGGCCCGCCGCCGCCTGCCGGATGAGCGCGAAGCCATCACCCACAAGTTCTCCATCGCGGGCCACGAGGGTTATATCACCGTCGGCAAGTTCGAGGATGGAACCCCGGGCGAGGTCTTCATCACCATGTCGAAAGAAGGTTCGACGGTTTCCGGTCTCATGGATTCCTTCGCCACCGCTATTTCGCTGGCGTTCCAATACGGCGTGCCGCTGAAAGTCTTGATCAACAAGTTCAGCCATAGCCGTTACGAGCCGTCGGGTATCACCAACAACCCGGAAGTTCGTTTCGCGAAATCCATCACCGACTATATCTTCCGCTGGATGGCGTTGAAGTTTTTGCCGGCCGGTGAAAGAGGCTCGGCGGAATTAGCCGAGGGTGTGGAAATCGCCCCGAAGCACGCGGCTGCCACGGCCCATGCTCCGGTGGCCGAGGCTCCGCATACCCACGCGAAGGGTGAAGTTCACAGCGATTCGGAAAAGCGGGAAAAGGGCGTGTTTCAGTCCCAGTCCGACGCTCCGCCTTGCCCCGAATGTGGCACTATCATGGTCCGCAGCGCTGCCTGCTATAAGTGCCTGAATTGCGGTACTTCCAGCGGCTGCTCTTAAGACGTAGCTAATTCATCGGAGGTTTTACCTCCGTAGGGTCGGCGAGTCTTTGTTGGGAACATAAACTAGTAACCAAAAACCCTGCCTTCCAAAGGTGGGGTTTTTTGTTTTTGAGAGGTTTTTTGACGCTCTTTAAGCTTTTTTTGAAAAAAAGTTCAAAAACGGCTTTTTTAAAGGAGAATTAGCTATAATTTATTGTATGACAATAACTTGATATAAGTTTTTTACGTGTTATAATAAAAGAATCAAGTTTAGGAGAAAATATGATGGAAGAAAAAAAGCCTTACAAATTACGCATTAAAATCGGTCAAGCTGAATTTGAAGCCGAGGGCTCAGAAGAGACGGTCAAAGCTCAATTTAAAGAATTTCAGGATTTAATAGTTAAAAAGCCCAACCCATCAGAACAAAGAGAAAGTGTTTCAAACACTGAAAATATGGGTGATTCAGAGACCCAAAGGTTTGTTGAAGAATATGAAAGTATTTTCAAGATCAATGATGATAAAACTTTGAGTTTGAGAGTTTTACCTAGTGAAAATGATGGGAAATTTAAACAAATAGCCGATTCTGCTCTTGTTCTTCTTTACGGTTTTAACAAGGTTTTTTCCCGGACCGATGTTACGGCTTTAACGCTTACTCGCGTTTTGCGGGAATCGGGAATAGGTGTGATAAAGCGTATTGATGTGCCACTTTCGCAGTATTTAAAAGATGGTTTTATAACGCGAGCTGGGAAGGGTAAGGGTACTTCTTATAGGACTTCGAATAAAGGAAATACCCAAGCAAATGCTTTGATACAAAAAATGATCGAGCATCTTTCTTAGAATTTTATGGAGAGTTAACTATGACAACAGTGCAGGGCTAATTTGGTAGCCCAGGAACAGAAATGGGAGTGAACACCCGCCGGTAAGCTGAGTAATTCACTCCCATCCAATAGCCCCTAGACAGGGGATAAACTTCGTTCATTTTATCCCCCCAAACAAAAATTGCAAGAGATTGCTTAATTCCCCTTAATTAAAGAAAACCAATGGCACTTCTGTGCTATTTGCAGGTCTTTAAATATAGGGTTCTATTTGAGCCCTTTTGTTTATTAACTCTAATTATTAGCGCGTATCGCGCAGGGAGAAAACAATGAAGAAAAATTTGCGTAAGATTCCAAAAGAAATTTTGGAAAAAATAAAAAAATCAAAAGCTGAAACTTTTGTTGCTGGATGTGCAGTTAAATTTTCGGGCGAAGATATTCGAAAAGGCACCCTAAGTCATTTAGGGATTGTTATGGGCACTGATGTACTACTGGTACCTGATCGGATTGTTCCGCCCGCTACTCAGGGTAAGAATTCGGCGATAAACGTAAATGGGGAAGAAATAAGACGAGATGATCTTCCGAAAGAAACTCATTACACTCCAGTTGAAGCGCCTAATTGGGGAGATTCATACAATGGGACTCATACCGTTTGGTTGCCGCATGAAGCGTACCCTCGTGAGTTTAATTCACCTAGGCTTTTGGAAATTTCGATGACTTGTGCAAATCCTCAACCTGACCAAAAAGAATATTTAATCTCTTTCAGAGTTGAAGAAATTCTTGATATTAAACACAAGAATTTTCATAAGTGGTTATTGGAGGATTTAAATCTTCTTCAAGAAAATGTCGGTGCTTACGGGATTGAAGAAGCTGAAAAACCTATTGCTGAATATATAAATTCTTTAAATGTAACTTGGGACATTTTGCCTCCGGGTACAAAAGAAGAGGCCATAAGAAGGATATTTAGTGGCGCCGTACCAAAACAAAAACAAAGGGAAACGGCTGGAGAGCGTTATGATTTTTTTATGAGCCTAAAGCCTATCCGATTCGTTTTTGGGAAAAGTGGGTTTCGACGTTATTTTGGTGCCAAGATAGAGGAGAACCTCATTATCTTTGAGAATATGGAATATGGTAATGCAATTTATATTCTCTTTGATAAATGGGAGGAAATGAGTAAAAGGTCAAGACTGGAGTTGCTGTCAGGTAAGTTCGGCACAGACTTTTTCCGGGTTGTTCATAAAGACGGCTGGGAGGAAACAGTGCGAAGTTATATATCTGAAAAAAAGAAATCGGCATAATTTAAAACTGGTTGTAATAAAAAAATCCGGCTCTCAAGAGTCGGATTTTTTTATTGTCATGAAAACCACGCATCTTTCCTATATTCGTTTCGAGAAATACTCCAAATGCTTCGCGATTTCGGGGGAGGCCGCAAAATCCAGGCCGAACTCTTTTTTAATTAGGCTCATGTCAAACAGCATGGGTTTGGCATCCCAGCCCTTGTCTTCCACCACAATCTTGCTCTTAGAACCCGTCATCTCAATCGCTTTGTGAGCTACTTTTTCCCAGGTCACAAACTCACTGGACAGGCCGAAGAAAATGCGGCGGTTCAGGTTGCTGTTTAAAACGGCGCTGTACAACTTCGCCAGATCGCCGGCCCAGATGAACTGGGTGCCGTCGTGCTTTGTGACGGTGATGGGTTCATTCTTTTTTGCCGCGGCGACAATCTGGCTGAAACGTTTATCAGGCTGGGTGACTCCGTCGGTGAAAGCGGGATTGCCGAAGGTGTAGCCAGGGCGGATGATGTTGCAACGCATGCGCGCTTTGGCGGCGAAGCCCAAGAGATAAGCCTCGGAAGCGGCCTTGGTGGCGCCGTAAAGGTCCACCGGCCGCAGATCGATGCTTTCATTCATGAGCGGGCGAAATTCACCTACCGCCGCCGTGGAGGAGGTGTATAGAAACTGCTTCACACCGGCCCCCTCCGCCGCTTCCAGCAAAAAGGCGGTGACCGCCGTGTCGTTTTGAAGCATGGTGGTGGGGGTTTCACCCCAGCCCAGGGCGATATGCACGCAGGCGTCGCAGCCTTGAAGGGCCTTTTCGATAACCGGCTGGTCGTAAATCGTGCCTTCCACAAGTTCAACGCCCGGCATGGTTTTCAGCGAGGGGATTTTGCCCGTATTGCGGATTAAAAGCCGCAGGGAATGGCCCTGGGCCAAAAGCTCTTTGACCACCCAATGCCCGATAAAGCCGCTGCCGCCGGTTAAAAATACTTTCATGGATATTCCGCCTTTTTGGATTTTCGTTTGATTCAAACCAGCGTAGTTTAGTGCGGCTTTTAAACGCTTCGGGAACAAAAAGTGGTTTCGGGCCAATTTTCCCAAGCCATAGGTTGTAACCTTTAGCTTGTTTTACTTAATGAAAGTCTCGAGTATTATTTATTCACTTAGATAGATGTCTGGCATTTTCTAACTACGGAGCGCCAAAACCATGAATGAATGGACGGATTTTCTAGTAGCGTCGTCGGGCGCGTCGGCGGCCTTGTTGGGCCTTTTGTTTGTGGCGCTGGCCATCAACCTCAAAAAAATCCTTTCCGTCCCGCTTTTGCCTGGCCGGGCCTTCGCGGCCATGCTTTTACCGGCGACGATGCTGGTGGTTTCCCTCTGCGCGCTGGTGCCGGGGCTTAATCCAAATACTTTGGGGTGGGTAACCTTTCTGCCGGGCGTGCTGGACTGGATATTCGGCATGAAGGGTTATTGGGCCAGTTTTAAATATTTTCGTTCGAATAAAAAGAAATTGGCGATACCCTTTTATTATTTTTTCCTGCGGTTCTCGCTGGTACAGCTGGGCACATTGCCCTATCTGGTTGCGGGAATTCTGTTCTGGACCAACAATTCCTCCGCCCCCTATTGGCTGGTGCCGGCTTTTCTCTTTTCAATCCTGACCGCCCTTTACGACACCTGGGTTCTTTTGATTGAGATCAACCGGTAGGGTTTAAAAAAGGGTAAGTTAGCGGCTATGAGCTGTTTGAACCTTGGCGAGTTTAATTAATGAGCGGAGAGCCTGATTGACGGATTCGGCATTGTTGAAGGCTTTGGCCACCTCCGCATCCAAATGGACGAGATTGGTAGTCGCCTTATTCGCGTCCCAATCGAAAACAAGAGCCAATTTATCCGCCTTTAAAAAAGCCGTGATGATGGTTTGAAACTGCCAGGACAAACCAGGCAATCCCAAGTATTATCAATTAAATCAAGACGGGCAAGCGACGCGGGACTATGGCTTTTCCGTTTGGTCCGCGATAAAAAAACCTATCTTGCTATCAATTTCAATACGGCTTTATTGTATCCAAATTAAATTTGTTGTAAGAGGTGCTTCATGTTACAAACCATCTTAGGATCCAGCGGGATCATCGGAATTGAGCTGGCGAAAGAACTCAATAAAAGGGGAAAACCGCTTCGGCTGGTCAGCCGCAAACCGCAAAACCTTGAACTGGGCGGAGAGCATGTGGCGGCGGACCTTCTGGACGCGGACGCGGTCAGACGGGCGGTGAGCGGTTCGCAGGTGGTCTACCTGACGGCGGGTCTGCTTTACGATTCCCGAGTGTGGAAAGTGCAGTGGCCGAAAATTATCCAGAACACCATTGCCGCCTGCCGGGAACATGGCGCGCGGCTGGTGTTTTTTGACAATCTCTACCTCTACGGCCCCGTGGAGGGCTGGATGACGGAACAGACTCCCGCGAAACCTCTGTCCGAAAAAGGAAAAATCCGCGCCGAACTTCAGCACACGCTTCTGCAGGAATCCCAGAAGGGCAACCTGGATGCCCGCATCGCCCGGTCGGCGGATTTTTACGGGCCTGGCGCCAAAAACGGCATTCCCAATATGATGATTTTCGCCAACCTGGCCGCAGGCAAAAGCCCCCAATGGATGGCCAGCGGCAAGTACCGCCATTCACTGACCTATACGCTGGACGCGGCAAGGGCCACCGCCGAGCTGGGCCTGAGGGACGACCTGCCGGGAGGCCAGAGGGTATGGCACCTGCCCACCGCCCCGGACCCGCTGACCGCTGAAGACCTGGCGCTGGCATCGGCCCAGGCGATGGGGGTAACCCCCAAGTCCCTCCAGCTGTTACCACCCTGGATGATCAGGGTAGCGGGGCTGTTTAAACGGGAGATTAAAGAACTGGGGGAGATGCTTTACCAGTACGACAGGGACTATCTTTTCTCGTCGGCCGCCTTTGAAAAGGAATTCAAGATAATGCCCACCCCCTATGCCGAGGGTATCCGGGATACGGCGAAAAGTTACCGGCATTAAATAAACAGGGTCTGTGATTGGATAGGCTTGGCTTACTCACCAATTGCCCGACAGATTAAACTTTAACCGGTAAGACTTATCGGTGATTTTATGAAGAAATCCGTAAACTCCTTAAAACCCGGCGTTCTCCGTGAATGATTTAAATATTTTCGCGGAAACAACGGAGTGACTGGGAGTTAAATATATTATTCCCTTCATTTCCAAGATCTGAAAATGTGCGTAAACCAGTCATATCAAATTGATATGAAAATTCTCGATTTGATATGACTGTCACTAAATAAATTTTTCAACCCGTTTTAAGGCCAATTAAAAAGCCATTTTCCGTAGTTGGGATTGTAGTGATGAGGGAATGTTTCTTGCTTTCATTTTGAGCGAGCCGGTTTTTTAAAAAAAACTCGGCGACGTTCAAAAAAAGTGAGAGACATTGAAATGAAGAGACCTCTTCGGAAAATTAAAAACGATCTCATCTATTACGGTTCCAGAACCCTTATTTTTTTAATCGGGTTTTTGTCGTACGAGCAGGCAGGGCGGTTGGGCCGGATATTTGGAGTTGCCATTTTCAATTTGGCCGGTGGTGAGCGCCGCAATACGCTTCACAGCATTCGAACCGCCTATCCGTCAGGTTTAAGCGATGAAGAAGTAGAGCAATTGGGAATGCGGGTTTGGGAAGGGCTGGGGCGAAACCTGTTTGAGGTGGTCCGGTGGATGAACATGCCCCGCCAAACGGTCGTCTCCCAAATCGCGCAAGTGGAAGGCTGGGAACATCTGGAAAACGCGATCAACCGGGGCAAGGGCGTTTTTTTGGTGACCGGGCATCTGGGAAACTGGGAATTGCTGGGGGCCTATCTGGCCTCGCGGCATCCCACTTCGGCTGTGGCCAAAGCTGTTTATGATCCCCGCTTTGATACGCTGATCACTTCGCTTCGCACGGAAAAGCTCAAGGCCACTATGATCAAGCGGGGCATGGCGCTTCGGGGCATTATTGAGGCGCTGCGTCAGAACCACGTCATCCTGATGCTATGCGACCAGGACACGGGTAAGGATGGGGTTTTTGTGCCGTTTTTTGAAAAGCTGGCCTGGACCCAATCGGGCGTGGCCCGCATTGCCCAAAGGCGCGGGGCGGCCATTGTGCCGGCGTTCGCGGTTCGGGGTGAAGATCACCAGTTTAAAATTCAGGTGGAAAAGGAAATCCAAATTCCGGTTACCCATGACCCCGAAGCGGATGTGCTGGAAACGGTGAACCGCTACACCCGGGTAATCGAAACTTATGTGAAAACCTATCCCAATCAATGGATGTGGATGCACCGCCGGTGGAAGACCAGGCCTGAAATAGAGGCAGTTTCTACAAGGGGTCAGAAAGAGTTCGCGGGCATCAATTAAGTGAAAATGGGGTTACGCTGGACTTCCCCTGATTTAGTGGACACCCAGTAGTTCGACATAACCGCCATCTCCCCTATGCCTAGGGTATCCAGGATAGGTGGAAAGCTACAAAACCGCACCCTAAGGGGCGCTTAAACCAAACTATGTCAGTAGCCTATTCGGCCATGTCAGTAATAAATCGGGCATATTTCAGTAGGAAACCGGCAAATGATACCGAGAATTCGCGAAATGATACCGAAGAACCGGATGAATGATACCGAGAAAACCCGAGATGCTACTAGGTAATCGGGTCAATGCTACCGAGGAATTGATCCAATGATACCGAGAATTTCCGAAATGATACCGAAGAACCGGGCTAATGATACCGAGAAATTCCCCAATGCTATCGAGGAACCGGTCGTCTTCACCGAAAATTGACTATTCCGGGAGTAGGACCGGTCATGCCGATTGAACCTATCCCTTAACCCTTAAAACCGGCCCAATTCCCAGCGCAAGGCCGACCCCAGGTCGGGGTAAAGAAACTCAAAGCCTTCCCGGGTCAAGCAGGCCGGGGTGACCCTCTGGCCTTCCAGTAAAAGCGCCTCGCCCATTTCGCCGAATAAAAGCTTTACCATGAAACCCGGAAGAGGGAAAAAAGTCGGTCTTTTTAAAACCTTGCCCAAAATCTTGGTAAAGTCCCGGTTGGTCACCGATCCCGGCGCGGTGGCGTTGACCGGGCCTGACAAGGCAGGGCTGTGGATGGCGTAGTTGAAAATGCCGACCAGGTCTTCCAGCGTTATCCAGCTCATCCACTGCCGGCCTGTGCCGATAACGCCGCCGGCGCCCATCAGGGTGGGCAAAACCATTTTGGGCAAAGCCCCGCCGTTGGCTGAAAGCACAATGCCGGTGCGCAGATGGACCACTCGAATACCCGCCTTTTTCGCCGGTTCAGATGCCTCTTCCCAGGCCTGGCAGACTTCAGTCAAAAAGCCCTTTCCTGCCGGGCTGTCCTCGGTCAAAATTTCATCCTCCCGGTCGCCATAAAACCCAATCGCCGAGGAGGTGATAAAAACCTTGGGCGGATTTTTAAGCGAGGCCAGAGTTTCAGCCAAAAACTTTGTTCCGGCAATCCGGCTTTCCCTAATCCGCTTCTTGCGCCCGGGAGTCCAGCGGCCCGCCCCGATGTTCTCGCCGGCCAGATGAATGACCACGTCGGCGTTTTCCAGGGAGTTGGGATCAATTTCGCCCTTGTCCGGGTTCCAGAATATATCACTGCCTTTCGGCTGGCGCCGTACCAGCGCGCGCACTTCGTGACAGCCGCCGGTTAAAAACCGCGTCAGGGCGGTGCCGATCATTCCCGAAGCGCCGCTGATGATAATTTTCAACGGACCTTTTGAGGCAAGGGGCAAAAGGCGCTTCAAATCATGCTGGGTTCTGGTGTGGCGGAAATTAAAAGTTCTTTTGAGTTTCGAGGCGATAAAGCCTCCGGCCACAATGTCGCCAAATGCGCCCAGGGGCGCCTGGTATTCCACCTGATCGGTTAGTTGACTGGTTTTTTCCGTGATGGGTTGAAACTGATGGCTATGAATCCACTTGGCGAAAGGGCCTTCGACCTGGGTGTCGCGAAATAGTTTTCCTTCAATAAAGCCGCTGTGTACGACCACCCAGCGGATAGGCCAAAACCACTGTTTCATTCGCAGAACCAGGCGGCTTCCATCCGTGATACCGCCCTGTTTTTCCAAAACCTCAATCTTCTCCCAGGGAGGGGTCAGGCGTTCAAAAGCATGAGGGCATTGATGCCAGGCAAAAAGCTCTTCTACCGGCGCTTCCACAACGGATGTTTTTTCAAATAGGGACATTTTCACCTCAGGGAGCGGTTTTCTGTCTTTGAGTCTAAGGAGCCGGCTGTTTTATTGATATGACATCGGTCAATGTTTCCAGAAAACCGAGTTAATTTCGCTAGGGAAACCGGTTGATGCCAATGAGAAAGCGACCTATTTCGGTGGAAATGCCTTATGCCAGTGGATAAAAACGAGTTGCCGGTAACAGGGTTAGAATTGGGCGGGTTATATTAAAGGCGATAGTTGATCGGTTCGAGTCCAACTCGGGGAGCCATATTTAGGAAGGACCCTAAAATTTATTTCAAAACCGTGGTTCTTCTTGTTTTTACGGGTTTGTCCTCAATCCGATTGCCGATGTTTTCTTCCGGGACTTCGGGAAATATTTTTGACGCGAATTTTTCCAGAACCTCTTCCAGAGGAACGGTCCGGTCGGCGGCGATCATCAACTCCCTCGGCTGGGAATCATGAAACAAACCCAATTCCACTTGCCGTCCCATTTCCTTCACGTGGGACAGGGCCACGGCCAAATCCGTGTCGTCTGTAATCACGATGGCAGTGTCATAAAAATCCCTGGCGGCGTAATAAACGATGTCCGAAGCGAGTTTGATGCCGGCGCCTCTTTCTTTATAGCCTCCGTCATGGTTGGGAACGAGGCGCCCCATTCGCAATTCCAAATAGGGTGTTTTGGATAGGGAATCCAAAAAGGGCTGCTGGCTTTTGTGCTGGTCGGGGGATAAAACCGAATCGTAGGCGGAGTTGTAATAGTAAGTTCTGACCAAGCGGCGGTCAGGCCCGGTGATGGCTTTGGAAAACTCGTAATAGTCCACCCGGGTATTTTGATTATTCCGCTTGAGGCCGAAATAAAAATTACTTCCATCCACAAAAACGCAAACCCTATCCATGAAAAAAGCCTCCGAGACCGAATGTCCGATTTTTCGGTAATATTTAGTCCTCTTAATTTTAGACGACACTTGGGGCGAATGAGAGTCTTTTTTTCTGACACGACTTTTACCCGCGATCAAAATGAGAATATCTTTTCGGGTTGTCGATTTATTCGAAAGGGTATGGGCCGCAAAAAATCCATAAAGATGCCGACACCTTCCGGTTGCAACTCCGTCTAAAACCATAAGAGCGTACATAGACGCAAAGAAGGTCAGGAAGTTCGGTTTATGCGAAAACCCGTCACACTGTTAAAACTTATCTTTGTTTTTCTGTTTTTGCTGGCACCGGTGGTTCGGCCCATCACGTCTTTCTATGTGAAAAACGGCCCGAATAATCCGATTCTTTTCGCTTCCGAAACTTCCTCCGGCTCGCCGACGGCCTTTATCCGGCATGTTTCCAGTCCGCATCAAAAATCTTCGGCTTTTTTAGGAAGAGAGGAATCGGAAACCGCCCGTTTACCCCAGGGCGTTTATAAAACTCTCGTGATGTTGGAAATGCATTCATTTGAAACCAACCGCACTGCCGGTGTGGATTCATTTTCATTCCGGTCGCCCATCCTCAGAATCTGAAAACCTCCGTTCCGTTGTTTCGCTGAGTTTTTTCTCTTGAAAGGAGACCCCCATGAACATGAGCAAAGAAGAAATAACCCTCATCATTCTGTTTTATTCTCTGATGGTCATCATCACCTGTACGAGGCCGTTTTTAAAACACCTCAGTTCCTATGCCTGGGTTCAGGAATTGGTCGTTCAATGGCAGGAACCGGTCATTCCCGGAGGGCCGCTTAAGACTACGGGGGTTATACCGAACCCTCCGGTAAAGGCCACTCCCCAACGAGTTTTTCGTCAAAAGCACTTCTGCCGGGTTAAAAATTCTAAAAAAGAAAATCTTTTGAGTAAAAGTTTGGCCAGTTAGGGGAGTTCATCGATTTCTGACCGTGCCTTGCCTTACCCCGGGTTTGATGTGTCGGTTTCCGGAAACGGATGCCTATGGCCCTTTAAACAAGCCCGATTTCCTTCTAAAAACACTAACCAATTACAGATTATTCGTACCTGCTGGGGTGCGAGGCTAAATTACCCTAGGCGATCAACGGGATAAGCCTTATATTTTTATCCCCAGTGCGGGCCTGAACAGGGCTTGGGTATTTGATTCAAAAATTAAGGGAGAAATTATGCGTTTAATGATTTTGGGTTTGGTTTTGATGGCCACCACGGCGGCGATGGCGAAGGATTTTACGATCGCGACAATCGACTTTCAGCAGGTTTTTAACACCTATCCCGGCACGGTGAAGGCCCAGAAAAAGTTAACCGATCTGATCCAGGAAAAGCAGGATGACCTGAACGACTCGCAGAAGGTTGTCGTCGCTCTTCAAAAAGAACTGAAACATCCGGCGGCTCCCTTGTCCCCGGCGGATAAGAAGATGAAGGAAAAAGAAATTAAAACCAAAGAACAGAAACTGTTGGACGAAAAGAATGTTTTGCAGGATGAGATCGCCACCCGGAAGCAGGAAATGATGCGCGAGCTGATTACCGAAGTGAATGACATCATCTCCAACGCCGCGATCAAAGATAACGTGGATATGGTGGTGGAAAGAAACAGCGTTCACTACATGAAAACCCCCAACGACTTGACCGCCGAAATTTTGGCCGGCTTTTCGAAGACGAAAACAGGCGCAGGTAACTAACCGCCGGTTTTGGGATTTTGGCTTTCTGTTTTGCGGGAAGCCAAAACCCGTTCCTTTGGCTAAAGGTTGAATCGAATCGGATGGGCTATAATAAAACAATAAACAGCCCGGCGATATCGCGGGCGGTGAATGTTTAATGGTCTCAAAGGGTGATATGAAAAAAGATGAATTTAAAATTTTCTTCGTTTTGTTTTCAGTGCTCGGGGTCATTACCTGGCTGAGCACTGCCTGCAGTTCCGGCAACAATCCCGCGGGGTCGGGCGGCACACCGACGCCCACACCGGTTAACGCGCAAACGATTTGGGCTAATGGAAACTCTGGCGTGTTTTTTAGCCAAAACGTGGCCCTGGTCCCCTATGTCGGAGCCGTCACAAATGTAAGTGCTCCTGATACGATTTCGGGTGACAACACCACCCTGCAATTTTCAGCGCCTGCTGTTTCTACTCCGGTGACAGGAGAATTTTTAATAGCCGCGCCTGAAAATCCCGGAATCTATTACGCTTCGGGCCATTTACAATTCGACATCAAATTGAATCAGGCGGTGACGGGTAACTTTTCAGTGGGATTTGGTTATCAAGCGAATCCTCCAACGCCTACTACCACTAATACGTCGTTCTATCCCCTTCCGGCGACTTCATTGAGCATGACTACCTTTACTCATATATCGATCGCTCTTTCGACTTTTACTCCCAATTCCGCCAATGTGATCGAGCCCTTTTACATTTTTGGCCCTTCGGGCGTTCCGGCTCAGCCCAACGCGGGACCGGCCTTTACGGTGGATAACATCCAGTGGACTTCCTATTAAAATTTAAAAAGTCTCGTTTATTTTTGTTTTAATCGGCGTGACCGCGGTCGTCTGGTTCGGCAACAAAACCCGCAAAGGCTGAAGCTCCATTTGCGGTCAGCGGGAAACCAAAATATTATTGTTCATCTTTTGTAAAAATCATCGGGTTTACTGATGCTTCAGAATATTACTGAAAGTCACCGCAGCATTACCATTTAGGTCGTTCACTAACACTTTTATGGAAAAGTCCGCATTAACATTAGAAGTATCAATCATCATCTGGTGGTCATAAGCGAATGGTGTATTTTCGGTGATCGCCTGCAAGGTATTGCCGGTGGAATCCAAAATTAAAATCTGACCTTTAGTCACTAAGTTGGTTTCCCAGTTCAACTGGTATTTATCAGGGCCTATTTTAATTGTTTCAAACTGATTGAAAATTGGTTTTGTGTTTTGGACATCTGGCGGGACACCTTCAACAGAACGCGTGTTATAAGCCAGATCGGGATTATTGCTTGAATCATTCTGTTCTGTATTTAAAGAAACTGGAGGCGCGGAAGAGGCTGCGCTGGCGTTAGCGTCAAAGTTTCTATTCTCTACCATAGCCTTTTTTTTGCTCCGCTCTATGGATCCCATGGCCAAAACCACGGGAGGTGCGGTAACGGGAACGGCTTGTTGGGCCAAGACGGCATTATCGGACGAACTCACTTGAGTTTGATTGGCCTTCGCGGTGATTTCCTGCATCGGCGCATATAAAGCGATCTGCTGGTTCGCCGAGCGATTTGTTTGCGGCTTGGTCATATCCAATTCAGGGGGGACCGGGGAAGAGACTCCGGTTGATGAAGCCGGGCTGGTAGGTTTCAGGACGATTTCGAAATTTTTATTTCCCGGCGATTCAGAATTTTGAACAAAGAAAACAAAGGCCAAACTAGCCGCAGCGGCCAAACCCCAGGAAGCACGGGGCCAAAAGGGTTTTACGTCAGGGGGTTTGCCGTGAAGCCGGCCCATGATTTTGTCGTGAAGGTCGTTAGGCATTTTGGGTTCGGGAATGGATTTCAAAGTTTTGCCCAGACGCTCTAATTGTTTTAATTCCTCACGGGCATCGGGACAGCCTTTAATGTGTTTTTCCACCGCCGCTTTTTCACGGGCCGAGAGCTGGTTTTCCTGATAAAGAGGCAGGAGGGGATGTGTTTTTTGACAGTCTTTCATAACCAATCCTTTAATTGTTCACGCAAGAGCGACCGGCCTCGGGAGATACGGGATTTGATGGTGCCCACCCCGGCTTTCAACACTTTGGCGATTTCCTCATAATCCAAATCTTCCAAATCCCTCAAGATGACCGCCTCCCGGAAGTCTGGCGGTAGTTCGGCCAGAGCCGCTTGAATGGCTTCGCGCATGTCACCGCTTTCGATTTTTCGAGAAGAGCTAACCGCTTTTTTATCCGTCACCTTATCCCAAAAACTCCGGCGGTCATCCTCTCCCATCTGGGGAGCCAGGACTTGTACTTTCGCCCGATTCTTTTTTGACCGGATGGCATTGCGGGAAAGGTTGGCGGTGATGGTGTAAATCCAGGTGGAAAGCGCGCTGTCGCCCCGGAATTGGGACAGAGATTTGTGGACTCGGATAAAAACTTCCTGGGCCACATCGGCGGCATCGGTTTCGTTGTTGAGGAAACGGTAAGCTACCCGATAAACCATCTGCTCGTAAGTCTTTACCAGTTTCTCAAAACCGGGGTCGCCCGAAAGGGCTTCCTGAATTATTCGCTGGTCAGTTTCGCGTTCTGATCCGGGCGACGCGATGCGGGAAAAGAGTAGAAGGATTTGTTCTCTTAAATAAAAAACCAATTGTGGAAAAAGATTATTACCGGCGAGAAAAAATGGAAAGGTTGGAGAGAAGTCAAACATGCCGCATTTTAACATAGGAATAAAATGAACCCGACTTGGAAACAAGCCGGGTTCTTCCGGGGCATATAGCTTCAGCGTGACGGCATCTCCGGCGCGAATTCTTCAGCCGGAAAAGGGTTGGGGCTGGAGATATTGGCAAAGTCATAATAAACAACCAGGGCTTGATCCACAGAGTACATCCCGGTGTCGTAGTTAAAGGCCACCTGAATGGTAGGGTTGGATTCCTGTTCTCCCATTCCCGTACCGGCTTTCTCTTGAGGTTGAGGTGCGGACAAATTGAAGTTGCTGTCCACTGCGGCACTTGGTGCGCAGGCGGATCCATTTGAAATCATCGGTACGCATTCTTTTTTGGCGCGTGAAGGGGAAAGCGTTGAAAAGCTCTGGCTATAGCGATAGATGGGGTGATTGTCGTAATACTGGTCCAATTCCGCCTGATTCCAAAAGTAAGCCGCGCCGATCACGCCGCAGTTGGCTGATAAATCTTTTTCCATCACGTCACCCTGCCACTGGGCGTAGGATTTGGGTTTTTCCGTAAAGAAGAAACGCCGGGCTTCCCCTTCGCTCACCTGCCAGCCGGGGATGGTGATGGAACTATAGGGATCGATCATCCATTTTTGACCGTCCGTGATGCCGCTGGGTTTGCCGGTGATGGAATTGAGCCCATCTACCGTTAGATTGACAGCGACTCTTACCGGCAGCGGATTATAAAGCCGCACGGAGTACCGCTCTCCTTTGGAAGCCGTAACGAATGGATGTCCGTTTTTAAAAATCTCGGGTTTAGTTCCTTCCGTATCATTCACAATTTCCATTTGGAAGCCGTAGGATTGATGTTGAATTTGGTGCCGCAATTGGTCGTCCTGCATGACGGCGAGACGGTATTTGACGTTAAAATTTTGCTCGGCGGCCTGAACGGTTGAGACCGCTAAGGCGAAAAGCCCCAGCACTAATATTTTGCTGAATCTCATGATAATTCTCCTTGTTTGAAAGCTTTATACAGCCACTTGTTTATTGGACACAGCGCCCGCGAAAAGGTTCCCGAGAGGCAGGTTTTCGATGAATTGGCAGGTATTTGGGCAGAGCATTTCATTGGAAAGAATCCTCAAGTTGGGGAAATCCATTATCATATCCGCTCTAGGTGAGTCGTTTTCTGAAGCAACCCAGTAAAGTCCATTAATTTGACGAACGGCGAATCCATGCATCCCCAACTCAAAACCTGCTTCCCCCGCTGTTTTTTTCTTTTGATCCTGTTTTTACTTTGTTCCACCCAAAGCCGGGCGGGTGACGACCCTCTGCAAAAATCCGTGGTCAAAATTTTCACGACTATGGAAGAGCCAAACTACTATGAACCCTGGAGAACCGGCACCCAGGAATATGTCAGCGGCAGCGGCTGCGTGCTGCCGGGAAACCGGATTTTGACCAACGCCCATGTGGTTTCCAATGCGATTTTCATCGAAGTTCTCAAGGAAGGCGACAGCCAAAAATACATCGCCAAAAAAGAATTTGTGGCCCATGACTGCGACCTGGCCATTCTGAAGGTGGATGACCCCAAGTTTTTCGAGGGGACTGCCCCTGTGACCTTCGGCGACTTGCCGTTCAAGCGGGACAAGGTGGCGGTTTACGGGTTTCCGGTGGGCGGGGAAGAAATGTCCATCACCGAAGGGGTGGTTTCCCGTATTGAACTTTCCACTTACGCCCATTCGATGCGGACCCTGATGGATGTGCAGACGGACGCGGCGATTAACCCGGGTAACAGCGGCGGACCGGTTTTTAAAGACAAGAAAATGATCGGGGTGGCTTTTCAGGGATACAACGGGGCGGTGGCCCAGAATGTCGGTTTTTTTGTTCCCATTCCCATCGTGAAGCGGTTCCTGAAGGAAATCAAAACGGGTGTTTATCGGGGCATTCCCACTTTGGGCATATGGCAAGAGACCATGGAGAACGATTCGCTCAGGGCTTATTACGGATTGAGGCCGGACCAGACGGGGGTTTTGGTTACCGAGGTGCTTTATCAATCCTCGGCCTGGAACGCGCTGAAAGTGAATGACGTGTTGATGTCGATCGACGGTTATCCGATCGCCAATGACGGAACCATTTCTTTCCGGAAGGGCGAGCGGATTGGATCGCAGTACCCGCTGGGAGTTCACTTTTTGGGGGATCAAATCCCCTTTAAAATTTTGCGGGACAAGAAGCCGATGACGGTGATGGTGACCCTGAAGGAAGACGCCCGTTTAGTGCCTCTGATTCAATACGACAAGCAGCCGACCTATTTCATTTATGACGGTTTGATTTTCACGCCCTTCAATTCCAACTATCCCGGGATCACGAAGGATACGCCGGTGGATTTGAAAGCCCTCTATTTCCACGACATGCCCTCCCCGGACCATAAGCAGATTATTTTGATCAACCACATTCTTTCCAGCCCGATCAACCGGGGATACGATTCGAAATTCAACAATCTGGTGGTGACCAGGGTGAACGGACATTCGATTTCAGACATGAAAGATTTAATCGCGGCCTTTGACGATCCGCAGGATGGCCGCCACGTGATCGGGATTGATAAACCGAAAGAAGTGGGGACTACCATCGTTCTGGACGCGGTGAAATCCAAACTGGCTTCACTGGAAATATTGGAACAATACGATATTCCCAGCGACCGATCGGATGACCTGAAATGAGATTATTCAAAAATAAAAACTTAAAAGTCATTCTTGGTTTGTGTTTCACACTCTTTTTATCCACCCGGGTTTGGGGCGATGACGAGATTTTGAGGAAGTCGGTGGTCAAGGTATTTACGACCACGCAAAATATCGATTATTACGAACCCTGGAAGCCCGGAGCGCAAATTCCACTGCAGGGATGCGGCACTATCATTCCCGGCCACTTCATCCTCACCACCGCTCATTTGGTGAACAAAGGCAATTACATCGAGGTTCAAAAATTCGGCGAGGCGAAACGCTATGTGGCCAAAGTGGAGCAAGTGGGCTATGACCTGGACCTGGCCCTCTTGAGCGTGGACGACCCGGACTTTTTTACCGGCACCCAGCCGGTCGTGTTCGGCGATTTGCCCAACCACGGCGACAAACTTTTAATTCAGGGCGGAGACGAGCTGTCGATTAAAGAGGACTCGGTTTCCAACATGGAAATGGTTCTGGGCAATGAGGGAGGCCGCTTGATGCCGGCCATTCTGACCGACGGGCCGATTGACGGTTCGAACAACGGCTGTCCGGTGTTTAGCGGCGGCAAGTTTGTCGGCATTCCTTTTGACTGTATCGGAAAACCGGATAAAACCGGATCGATTATTCCCATCAACGTGATCCAGCGTTTTTTTAAGGCGATTCAGGGAGGACGTTCTTACGACGGCTTGCCGGACCTGGGTTTCTACACCCAGGATTTGGAAAACCCCACCCTTCGCGGCTACTTCAAAATTTCGCCCAAACAGTCCGGGGAAATCATCACCAAGATATTTAAGGACGGATCGGCGGACGGAATTTTGAACGAGGGCGATGTTTTGACCGCCATTGACGGCCATCCGGTCGATGACGAGGGTTATATTAACCTTCCCAAGATAGGCCGGGTTCCGGAATGTTATCTCGCTACCTTTTATTTAATGGGCGAGAAAATGAGCCTGGATATTCTGCGGGACGGCAAGCCCCTTAAAATTCAAATGCCGCTCAAACCCGTTTCACAGCTTCTGACGGACCGGCAGGACGCCCGGCACCCCACCTATTTCGTGACGGCGGGATTTGTTTTTGTTCCGCTGACCGTGAATTATTTTTCCACCGCGAGTTGGGATTCCTTCAAACCCGAATTACAGGACATTTTTTTCCACGGTCTGCGCTCGGACCAGCAAAAACAGATTATTCTCATCAGCCATGTTTTGCCTCACGAAATCAACAAGGGCTATGACAAGCTGACCAATGTGATGGTGACGAAGATCAACGGCAGGCCCATTACGGAAATGAAGGATGTTTTGGAGGCGTTTGACCATCCGCTGGACGGGTTTGATGTGATGGATATCGACGATCACGACTGGTTTGGCTCGACGATCGTGATTGACGCGAATAAGGTCAAACAGGCCACCGATGAAATTAATCAAACGTTTAAAATCCTGTCCGACCGCTCCCAGGATTTAAAGTAGATCTTAATCATGGGAAAAATTAAAACTCAGCTGACCATCTTTACGGTTTCACTGGATATGGTGCGAGCCGGCAATTTTGAGCGAAAAAACCAGTTTGAAAAACTTTATGAAACTTATGCGCACTTGTTAACGCGTATGAGAAAACCGGGGGTAGATCGAAACTATCCGATGATCCGTTTATTAATTCTTACCGTGACTAAAAACGTCGAAAAGCTTTCGGTTCCTTTAAAAAAGTCGGATGCGGACGCGGAAGACATTCGGCATTCCCTTGAGACTTTAAAAGGGGTTCCGGGAGTTTCTCAACCCACGGGGAGCGCGGAAGACCAGCAATGGATCGCGGGTTTTGAAGAACGTCTCAAGAACTTCCCGACACAACCGTAATTTTTTTATAGAAGCGCGGCGAAGCGAGAGAAAACTTTTTCAGAAATGCCTTCCAACTGACGGCTGTTTTCGGACAGATGGTCTTCAATCCGCTCGGGCCGGACGGGGCCGCCCTGCGGGGTTAATTCTTTCGCGTACAAAGCCGCCCAGCTTTTGACCATCTCCTCCGTCACTTCCAAATGGCATTGAAAGCCAAAAGCGTTTTGGCCGATTTGATAAACCTGCTGGGGATAATAATGACTGCCTGCCAGACGCACCGCGTTCGGGGGCAGGGTGAAAGTATCACCGTGCCAATGAAAGACATTTAATTCCCCCGGCAGACCGAGAAAAAGGGAGTTGTAATGGCCTTCGGGAGTCAACTGAATGGGATACCAGCCGACTTCCGGAATGGCGCCTCGAAAAACCTGGGCCCCGGCGGCATGGGCCAGCATTTGTGACCCCAGACAAATCCCCAGAATGGGTTTTTCTTTTTTTAAGAATTCACGGATGGCGTTCAGTTCTAAAGTCATCCAGGGAAATTTTTTCTCTTCGTAAACACCCATAGGACCGCCCAGGACGACCAGCCCGTCCCCTAAATTTTCGGGAATCGGATCGCCCTTGTAGGTTTTTATGATTTCGACCTGGATGTTTTCGGATTTGAGGACGTTGAGAAGTGTGCCGGGACCTTCACAGTCGATATGTTGAAAACAGGTTATTTTGGACATAAGACCCTCGCCATGGTTGCTGGAAACTTCGCCGTATTTTATCGGCTGACCGCAAAAAATGCTTTGGTTTATCCAATTTTTATGGGTTTGGAGAGAGGGGAAACCCCGGTTGGGGTTTTCTTGAAACAAAGCGGGTAATGCCGTAAGATTTTGAGGTCGATTACTATTTATTGGTGATGGAGTTCGCCAGAACCGTTCCCCCTGAGGGAGCTAATGACTCCTACCGGCCAGGCTGGTAGGAGTTTTTTGTTTTACCGGCCAAGCCCATTTGACGCGAAGGAGAGAGCGATGGACAAACTGATTTGGATCGCCCTGGGAGGCGTTTTAGGCGCATGGAGCCGCTATTTTATGGGGCTGTGGGCGGTGGAGAAATGGGGCAGTGATTTCGCGGTGGGGACCTTGATGATCAACATCATTGGTTCTTTTGTGATGGCCTGGGTTTTGTATTTGAACGCCTCCCGGGGAGTTTTTTCGCCGAATATCCGGCTTTTTCTCACGGTGGGTTTTTGCGCCACTTTTACCACCTTCTCCACCTTTAGCTGGGACACCCTTCGCTATCTTTCGGAGGGAAATTTTAAATATTTCGCGATGAACATCACCTTTAACGTAGCCGGATGCCTTTTGGGCAGCTGGTTCGGAATCATGCTGGCGAAACTTTTATAATATTTAATAAAAACCATTAACCACCAAGACACCAAGGGCATCAAGAACGACGAAAGACGATAATTTTTTGGGAATGGTTTAAATCAAAGTTTTGCTTTTCTTAGTGCCTTTGGTGTCTTGGTGGTTCAATCATCTTTTTGATTTTGTTTGATTCTTAAATAAAGGAGCCGGACATGCAGCCATTTGGAAAGTCGAAAGTTTTACGGATCTATGTGGATGAAAATATCAAAGTGGAAAACGAATTGCTTTACCGGGCGATTGTTAAAAAGTGGCTGGCGATGAAATTAAAAGGCGCCACTGTTTATAAAGCGGTTGAGGGTTTCGGATCTTCGGCGCATATCCGTGACGCTGGTATTTTGGAGATCAGCGAAAATCTTCCGGTGGTGATTGAAACCATTGATATCGCGACCCAGGTGGCCAAGGCCCTCAAGGCGGTGGAGGCTTTATTGCCGGTCCATTGTCTGGTGACTTTGCAGGATATTAACGTGATCCGTTACCACCGTCCCAAAGGAAAATAAGCTGAAAACGGGGAAGATGAAGATACTTTTTAAAATTTCCATTCTTATTCTCCTCTTCGCCGGTGCCGCGCCGCTCTGGGCCCAATCGCAAAAGTATGTCGTTTCGGCCGAACTCCATATTTCGATGACCCATCCTTTGTGGCCCGATGTGTTCCTCAACGGGCATCAAATTGTTGACTCGCAGGAACATGTTTTTGACCGAACCAGCAACATTGACCAGCTTTTTTCAAAAGAACAGCTTTGCTACTTTTCCAGCGTTAATTGCCTCGCCATTGAGGTGCCGCAAACTTTGGGAAGCACCACCGGCACTAACGCCGCCATTGGACTGGCTTATGTTTTAAAAGTGATTTATTCGGATCACACCATCGATTGGATTACCAGCGACCAGGGCAAGACGCGCCAGCATTTCGTTAAAAAGAACGGACGGGAACCCGCGGGTTGGACTATTTCGGGTTTTGACGACCATGTCTGGGCGCTGGCCAAACCTTTCGCTCCCCCCTCCCTCGGAGTGACTCTGATCAATCCCCAAACGGGCTTGATGGCCAAGTATTTCCCCACATTTCAAGATAACGCCCGTGTTTATTCCACGCTGGGCGAAAAAATGTATTTCCGAAGAAAATACCTGAGGGATGTCACCGCGCCGCCCGATTGCGGTGAACCCAGTCAATTGGCGCCGCTGAAAGTTCAACCGATGCCGAAACCACTTTGGACGGGGGTCATTCCGCCGACATCGACCTTTACTCCTCAGCCGATTTTTACACCGGCGCCCACCGCGACGCCAATGCCGCAGATGTCAACAGCGACATCTAGATCAGTTTGGATAGCTACCGCACTCGCGACCGCAACGCCAACACCGGTTTGGACTAATACGCCTTTACCTACCGCTACACCGCGTCCCCTGATTCACCATAAGCCGAAGAAACATAAACCTGTGGTTACGATGACGCCAACCCTTACGCTTCCCACCCATACGCCGACTCAAACTGCTTTGTCTTTGGTTCCGGTTTTCACCGCCACCGCTGTTGTTACAGCCGGCGTTCCGCAGGACTCGAGTATGGCCGCGACAATTGTTTTCGCCAAACCGCCTGTCAATATCAACGCCAGTTTTGCCGATGGTCCGGGAGTTTATCGATTGGAAATTGTGGATGCCAGGGGAGCTCACATCAATACGCTTTACAATGAACAGGTGGTGCTTGAAAAGGATACCTGGATTATCTGGGATGGAACGAATGATCAGGGCCAGCGGATGGGTTATGGAAACTATCAGGCTCTTTTAAGCAAAGACGGAGTGTTAATTGAAAAAATCGCTTTGGTTTGGATCACTCCATGGACCACCGGCTTTGAGTAGTTAGTTAAAAATACCCCAGGATCGTGATCGGGACTTGACCACCTATTTGATAATCGGGCTGCTGGAAAACCGAGTTATCTTCCAAAACAGTGATGGTAATGGAACTGCTGGTCGTTGTCGGCGCGTCATTAATAGCGGACAAAAAAACATAAGTTCCCTGATAGCTTCCTTCGGTCTCGTAGCCGGTAAATTTAGTTTGCCAGGGAAGGGTTTGACTGACCGCGGTAGAATTGCTGCCGATCCCACTGACGGCGTAGGTGATATTGGCCACAACGCCGGCTGATCCGGTCACTTCATAAGTGCCGGAGATTTCTTTGGGACCGCCGCAGCTGATGAGCCCGAAAAAGACCAAGGCGCAGGTAAAAAGACAAAAAGAGGCGTTTTTCACGTTAATTTCCAATCAATTCAACCGATTCCACGGTAGTTTTGCTTCTTCCCTTATGATACTTTCGACGTCTGGGAATACCAACTAGGGTCTTCCGTTTGTTCCGGAGAAAGAAATGCGCAGTTTTCGCCTCATGAACCGAAATGATACGGGTCTGCTGGTGATTGATCTTCAAATCAAGCTCGTGGACAAGATCCCCCCTAAAGACAAGATAATTGCCAGGACGGTTCAATTGGTAGAGGGGGCTGGAATATTAGGGGTTCCGGTTTTTGCGACCGAACAATACCCCCAGGGGTTGGGGCCCACGGTGGCCGAGCTGGCAGACCGATTACCGAATAAATTGGAAAAGGTTTCCTTTAGCGCTGGTGTTTTGCCCGCGGTGATTCGATTTTTTAAATCGAAGTCAGTCAAAAAGATATTGCTGGCGGGGATAGAAACCCATGTTTGTGTTCTTCAAACCGCGATGGATTTATTGGAGCAAGGGTTTGACATTTATCTGGCGGTCGACGCGGCGGGAAGCCGCCACGAGCAGGACAGGGAATGGGCGTTGAGGCGATTGGAAACCGCTGGGGTGATTTTAACCACCGCGGAAGCGGCTTTGTTTGAGTGGGCAGAAAAGGCGGGAACGCCTGAGTTTAAAAAAATCAGCCGGTTAGTACTTGAGATGGACGAGAAATTGAAATAAGTCGTTTTTGAATTTGAGCGGAGGTGAAAGATGATTAATTATATTTCGGGTTTAATTTTTGTGGTTTTGCTGGTGATCGGCGGAGCGGTGACTTATTCGATCAGTTCGTCCAGTATCGTGGCGAGCGTGGTAGTCGCTTTCTTTTGGCTGTTGGGCGACATTATTTTGTCCTCAGGCGTCCAACTAGCCGCCCAGTGGGAAAAGGGCGTCGTTTTTCGTCTGGGGCGGTTTGAGTCGATTAAAGGGCCCGGACTTTTTTTTATTGTTCCTCTCGTCGATCAGGTCAAGCTGGTCGATACCCGCATTCGGGCCATGGATATTCCGGCCCAGCAAATGATTACCAAAGATAACGTGCCGGTCAAAATCAACGGGGTTATTTTCTTTAAAGTGGATCAACCCGCGGACGCTCTCATTAAAGTTCAGGATTACCGCTACGCCATTTCCCAGTACGCGCAGACCGCTTTGCGGGATGTAATCGGACAGATGTCGCTGGATCAATTGCTCAGCGAGAGGGAACAAATCGCCAAGATGATCGAAACGGCTGTGGAAAAAGACACGGTGGGCTGGGGTTTGGAAGTCACCGGCATTAATATTCAAGATGTGGATATGCCCGAAGAGTTGAAGAAGATGATGTCCCGCCAGGCTTCGGCGGAAAGAGAAAAACGGGCGACGATTACCAAAGCCGAGGGTGATAAAGAAGCGGCGATTAACTTAGCCGCCGCGGCTTTAACGATGGCGCAAAGTCCCGGAGCGATGCAGTTAAGAACGCTTCAAACCATCGATGGACTGGGGCCAACCCAATCCAATACGGTCGTTTTTGCCGTTCCGATGGATTTGGTAGAAGCGGCTAAAGCCTTTACGCAAAAAGTAGCGCCAAAGGCCTGAAAAAGATAAAAATCATGGGATTTTTTATGTTTTTTAAGGATAGATTTCATCCCTTGCTTGCCATTTGAGGATAAAAAATAGAATATAAAGACGTCCTATTTTGAATCGAGGAAGCTATGCCCCGTAAGAAAAAAGAAGAGAATTCTCCCGCTTCTAAGCCGGTTCGAAAAACCTCGGCCGGTAAACCGGTTAAAAAGACCGCCAAGAAGGCCGCTAAAGCCTCGGTTAAAAAAACTTCGGCCAAGGTCAAAAAGCCATCCAAGTCCGGTTCGGTTAAAAAAGCGTCCTCCGCTAAAACAGTTAAGATTGCGGCCTCGGCAACGCCGGCGACCAATGAGTTTAGGTCTCTTCCACGCCACGGTGAAACTCAAATCGTGGCTTTTGTACGGGACCCCCATTGTGTTTTTACCTATTGGGAAGTGACGCCCGAACGTTTTGAGGAGGTTAAAAAGGAATTAAAAGAAGAGTTTAAAGACAGCCACATGGTTTTGCGCCTCTTTACTGTCGGGCCCAATGGGGAAAGAATTCTGTCCGATGAAATCAGGATTGAGCCGGGACAGATCAACCGTTATGTGGAGTTGTCCCAAACCGGCGGTTCCTATGTTCTGGAGATCGCCCAAAAGACAGGGAAGGGCCGATACACGGTCTATGCCAAATCCAACACCATCGTCACCGCTGTTCAGACTTATAGCGTGTCCAGCTTGGATGTGCAGGACCCGATTTCGGCCGCGGAAGTTTCCCAGGAAATGCTGGATTATTTTTATGATCAGGGTTATGACCCGGATTCTCCGGCGTTAACGGAATTTATTTCTTCCGCTGAGAATGAAAAACGCCTCAAGCGAAAAAGAGAGCATTATAAAGCTTCGTTTTTTTGACGCCTCAGGAGAAACCTTTGCCTCATCCCCCGTCGGGTTTTGTTTCGCTGGTCCTTCATTGCCACCTTCCCTTTGTTCGACACCCTGAGCATGAGTACTTTCTTGAGGAAAACTGGTATTACGAAGCGGTATTTGAGACTTATCTGCCCCTGTTGGAAGTGTTTGAGAGTTTAGAAAATAAAAAAATCCCCTTCTCGCTGACCCTTTCGGTTTCGCCCACCCTGCTTTCGATGTGCCTGGATCCGTTATTGCAAAAAAGAGCGCTCCGCTATGTGGATCAGCTGTTAGCCCTGTTAAAACGGGAAAAAAAGAGGGTGGGACAGGACGATTCCTTCGGTCCGGTTGTTCAAATGTACGAGGAAAAACTTTCGCGCTACCGGGATCTTTTTATGAAGTATCACGGCAATGTGGCGGAGGGATTTAAGCGCTTTCAAGACTCGGGGCATTTGGAACTGATCACCTGCGCGGCAACACATGGTTTTTTACCCCTGCTGCGGGTTTACGAACCGGCGGTTCGGGCTCAAATCGAGACAGCGCTCCAGCTTCACCGTGATTTTTTTGGAAAGAACCCCGTGGGTTTTTGGCTTCCGGAGTGTGCCTACGAGCCGGGAATGGATAAAATTCTCAAAGAATACGGAATCCAGTTTACCTTTTTAGAAACCCACGGAGTTCTTCAGGCTACACCCCATCCCTCATTTGGGACTTTCGCTCCGATCGTTTGTCCCTCGGGCGTGACGGTTTTTGGAAGGGATTTGGAAAGCTCGAAACAAGTCTGGAGCGCCAAAGAAGGTTATCCCGGCGACCCTGTTTACCGTGAGTTTTATCGGGATATTGGTTACGACCTGACAACCGAGGAATTACACCCTTATCTTCAACCCGAAAATTTCCGCCGTTTTACGGGACTCAAATACTATCGGATTACTGGCGGCACGGATCAAAAGGAACCCTATAACCCTCAGTTAGCCCAGGCCAAAGTCCGGGTGCATGCGGGTGATTTTTTAAGCCGCCGCCGCCATCAAGCGGAAGAAGCCCATCGGTGGATGGACCGGCCGCCTTTGATGACCTGTCTTTATGACGCCGAGCTTTTTGGGCACTGGTGGTATGAGGGGCCGTCTTTTCTTCAGGAGTTATTTGAGCAAAACGCGGGAAGACAAGAGTCTTTAAGATTTATTACTCCGTCCGACTATTTGAAAATATTCTCTGAAAATCAAATCACTCAGCCGGTTTTTTCCACATGGGGAGTAGGCGGCTACTCGGAATTTTGGCTCAATGAGACGAATGATTGGATTTATCCCCCTCTTAATAGCGCCTGCGCGGAGATGATTCGCTTGGCGGATTTAAAGCACACTTCCGGAAAACTGGTTCTTCGGGCTTTAAATCAGGCGTCGCGCGAACTCTTGCTGGCTCAATCCAGTGATTGGGCTTTTATGATGAAAGCCGGCCGTTATGCCCCTTATGCCGAACAAAGAATCAAAATTCACTTAAACCGCTTTTATCAACTGGCCGATTCCATCCGCACGAACCGTGTTTCGGAAGCCTATTTGTCTGATTTGGAAGAACGGGACAATCTTTTTCGAAAAATGGATTATCAAACATTCAAAAAAGACCCTCGATAGGCCAACATCTCTTGGGCAGCTGTTTCGTCAAGGGCAAATTGTCTGATTTTGTCAAAATGAGAAATCAGTTTAAAACAGGCCTGTTTAAAGCCCCTCTATTCCCGAAAATACCGCAAAATATGGGCTTTTTAGGCGTTTTTACCATAAAAACAGTTGAATTCCCCATAATCACTCCTTAGAATGTGCGACTTAATCGGCTAATACTTGGGTATGAAGCCGGTTGGTTTATTAAGAATAGCGGTACCGCTATTGTTAAATTTTAAGGAGGCTGTGTAATGAAGCGTTTTATCGTCGCTGTGTTGGCTGTGTTGTTTGTTGGAACTGGTGTTTCTATGGCGCAAGATGCTACGACCGCTGCTCCGGCTGCTGCTGCTCCGGCTGCTGCGACCACCCCGGTTGCCAAAGCTAAGAAGCACAAGAAGCATAAGAAGGCTATGGCTGCTGCTCCGGCTGCCGCTGCTACTACTCCTGCTGCCAAGTAATATTGGTTTAAGCTTGAGACGGTTTCGGGCTCGCGCCTGAAACTCAATGCATCGGGTGGGCCTTTCGAGGTTCACCCGATTTTTTTTGCCCAAATAAAAAGCCGCCTTCCTTGAGGAAGACGGCTTTTTTGTTTAAAACCAACCGGTTAATACCGCTCATGCGGTTGAAATGAGCTATTTCAAAAGCTATTTCTTAAATTCATCCGTAACAGCCCCTTCACTCGCGGAAGAAACCAAATAAGCGTATTTGGCCAAAACCCCTTTAGGATAGGGGTTAACAATAGGCTTCCATTGGGATTTTCGTTTTTTAAGCTCCGAAGCGCTTATTTTGATTTCCAATTTTTTCTTTTCCGCGTCGATCGTAATGAGATCACCGTTCTTTATCAAACCGATAGGTCCGCCCACTTGGGCTTCGGGAGAGATATGACCCACGACTAAACCGTGGGTTCCCCCGCTAAAACGACCATCCGTCAGGAGTCCAACGCTTTCGCCCAGACCCTGACCCACCAAAGCGCCGGTGATAGCCAGCATTTCTCTCATGCCGGGGCCTCCTTTGGGACCTTCGTAACGGATGACAACCACATCTCCCGCTTTAATTTTTCGTTTTTGAATGGCTTCATAGGCGGCTTCTTCCCCGTTAAACACTTTGGCGGGACCGGTGATTTTGATTACCTTGAGCCCCGAAATTTTAGCCACCGCGCCTTCGGGCGCCAGATTGCCGCGCAAAATAACCATGGGGCCGGTGGGATGCAGAGGATTATTCAAAGGGCGAATAATGGGCTGATTTTTGGATAGGGGCTGGGCCAAGTTTAGGTTTTCACGAACGGTTTTGCCGGTTACGGTTAAACAATCGCCGTGCAGCAATTTGGCGTCCAAGAGCAGTTTCATGACTGCCGGAATACCGCCAATGCGGTCTAAATCCACAGCGGCGTATTTACCGCTGGGTTTCAAGTCCGCCAGGTGAGGCACTTTGTCGCTGATGCGGTCGAAATCATCAATCGTTAGTTTCACGCCGATGGATTTCGCGATGGCGATCAGGTGCAAGACCGCGTTGGTTGAGCCGCCCAGGGCCATCACCACGGTGATGGCGTTCTCAAAAGCTTTCTTGGTCATGATGTCTTTAGGAAGAATGTTTTTCTTGATCAGTTCCACCACCGCCTGGCCGGCGCGGTCGCACAAGAGACGTTTAGGTTCGCCGATAGCGGGCTGGCAGGAATCGTGAGGCAAAGCCATGCCGAGAGCCTCAATAGCCGAGGCCATGGTGTTGGCGGTGTACATGCCGCCGCAGGAACCGGGGCCCGGAATGGCATTTTTTTCGACTTCTTCCAAACGGGCATGGTTGATTTTGCCCGCGTCATATTGGCCGACCGCCTCGAAAACCGAGACGATGTCCAAAGGTTCGCCGTGGCAGATGCCCGGCATGATGGCTCCGCCGTAAACGAAGACAGCGGGAATATTCAAACGGCCGATACCCATTAAAGCCCCGGGCATATTTTTGTCGCAGCCGCCGACAGCCACGATGCCGTCAAAACGCTGGGCAGAAGACACCACTTCAATGGAGTCGGCGATGACTTCGCGGGAAACCAGAGAAAACTTCATGCCAACGTGACCCATGGCAATACCGTCAGAAACAGTGATGGTCCCAAAGATCTGGGCCATACCGTTGGCGCTTTGGATACCGGACTTTACCCGTTCAGCCAATTCGTTCAGGTGCATATTGCAGGGGGTAATTTCGCTCCAAGCAGAGGATACACCCACGATGGGTTTCTTGAAATCCTCGTCCTTAAAACCGACGGCACGCAGCATGGCGCGGTTGGGAGCGCGTTTATCTCCTTCGGTCATCAGGGAAGATTTCTTTTTCAGGGGATTCATTTTCTCGGGCATAGCGACCTCTTCTGGGAGATGGAAAAGCATTTGAAACAGATGGGCATTTTAGTCACTTTGAGGGACCGACTCAAGCGATGAGGAAGAAACCTATTGAGGTAGCGAAAATGGCTAAAAAGAGGAAAAACAGGAAGAAACCCAGGCGAAGACTGACCGGTGAAAAAGTTAGTTCAATCTGATTGACTCCCGCTTGGAGAGGCACGGCGGTTAAGACTAAATTGCAAATCAGGGGTTGAACAGGAACCCCGTTGACTGTCGCCTGCCAGCCGGGCAGAAAGGTTTTTTGCAGGACTAGAAGCGCGGGGCCCTGGGTCTGAGCCGTGAAACTTAAATGAGTTTCGCCCCATAGGCGGACTTCGGGTTGATCCATAGCAAGCGTTTTAGGTGAAGAGGCGAAGCCCGGATCAGATTCCAATAAAACTTCTTTTTGGGGATTAAAGCTGAGCGTTTCGAGTTGGTCAATGGATTGTGGCCATTGTGCGATTTCGTACTGGTTGACCAGATAGGCTCGGGGCAAGGTGTTGGGGGAGCCATAAACATAGGGTGAATGATTCTGAAGAGTTTTAAAGATATGCGGAAGAGTGAAAGGCGTATCCGAAACGATTTGATCCACGCCCAGCACCGATAAAAGATGGGGATGATGAATAAATCCCAGAAGGTCCCGATCTTTATAAACCCAGGCAAACCAACCCAACTGGGACAAAAGGGTGTTGTAACGGCTTAAAAAAGGATTGGCGTCAAAGGGTAAAACTGGCCTGTGAAAAATTAAATTGATGTTGGGAAAAGCGTATTCACCGTATTGAGGCGGCAAGGGTGAATTGGTTTGAGAGATGAGAGGCAGGGAACGGTTTTCCGCGACGGGTATTTGGGGATCGTCAATTTCTCTTATTTCATAAAAAGAATTACCCAAAGGCATGCGGAAAATCATCAGGTCGATGAACACCAGAGTGATCAGCAGCCCTTTTTGAAACGAGAGATTCCAACGATACCGGTTAAATACAGCGATGTTTAATCCCGAGAGAAATAAAAACGGCATAAAGATTCTTGGACTCAAAGGGTTCAGGTTCGCGGCAATAGCGTTTAATTTAGACGGCAAACGTTCCAAGTAAGCGCTCAAACTTTGAGTATGAAGCGTGTCACCCAGTAAACAATGTTGAATAAACCAGGAAGCGGCGGATTGGATGAGCGTTTGTCCGTGAGTCAATATAAGCCAGCCGAATAAGACAAAAGAAACAGCAATGGCTAAAAGACCCAAAGATAAGTTGCGTCCTTTGCGGGACAAAACCTCATTTTTAAACCAGTCATCCCAGGCATAAGCGGCGCCAAGGCCGACAGCCCAGGTAATTAAAAACCAGTAGCGGGCGGGGTCTCTGAAAAAGGAAAAGAAAGGCAATGACTGAACAAGAGGGTAGACGATAAAAAACTTACCGAAGGCCATGGCGAGTCCGAAAAAAGTGGTTATGGTAATCCAGCGGCGTTCCGGCTTTTTTGAAAAGAAAAACAGCAAAACGAAAAATAATCCAACGATGGACAGGGCGATCTGCATTTCTAAAAACTGGTATTGCCACCAGTAATCCAAACCGGCCCGATCATATTGATCTTTCCCGAAAAACCATGGAAATAATAAAGTAATGAAATTCACGGGTGTCCAAGAATGAAAAAAACGGTCCAGATCGCTCCACTTTTCGCCGGATAGATAAGTTGAAGTGAATAGAGTGAGAGGCGCTGTAAAAACAAGAGTGCCAATAGTCATGCCGAAGAAGGATTGGAGTCGTTGTTTGAGAGTGAACCGGGGATAAATCCAAGCCCATAACAGAAAGAAAAGACCCTCCAGAAAGACCACTTGGGGGTGGCCGGAAAAAAGGCACAAACCCCATAAAAACGAGGCGGATAACAGCCAAAAAGCCCGGTTTTGGGCCTGATAACGCAGCAGACACAAGAAAGCCCAGGGAAAGAAGGCATGGGCCCACGCGACGTTCTGGTGATCCAGTTGGGCCATTTGATGGCCATTGTAGGTCCAAAGAAAGGCTAAAAGTACCGAAGCGGAAGTGGAGAGTGAAAGTTCACGGCCTAAAAAATATGCGCCGAATAAATAAAAGACAAAAGGAAGAACGAACAAAAAATTAACTAATAGCAGACCCGAGGCCACGGAGTAAATGAGCGAGAGGAAAGGCGATAAAACTCCGGCCATGGAAGTGGCGGCTACCGGCGCGCCGTTGTAAAGAAGGTCGGAAATGAGAGGAAGTTTTCCCTGAGTCAGATGATCGTGAACCCAAAGGGTGATGGGATAATAAAGAACGGTTGAATCCAGCGAGAGAAAAATTTTTGAGGAAAAAAGAATCCAGTTTTTAAAACAAAACAACAGGGATGCGGTTAACACCAGAAGGACCAAACCTTCTTTTTGCCAGAAGGTTCGGGTGGAGTGAATGACAGGCTTAGGCTTTAACAGGGGCGTTTTTTTCAAGGAATTGCAACAGCTCTCCGGTAACAGTTCCCAGGGCTATTTCTTCGACCGGGCCGCGCATGGTGAGGTCGAATTCAGGACTGACTTTGAGCGATAACTGTCCTCCGGGCATGCGCAGGGTCAGGTCGCCATTGGTGCGGCCGGTTTTCACGCAGGCGGCGGCTACGGCGCAGGAAGAGGAACCGGAGGCCAGGGTATAACCAGCCCCTCTTTCCCAGATGCGGATGGTGACTTCGTGATCGTTTTCTACTTTGGCGAACTGAACGTTGCTACGGTTGGGGAATTGAGGATGATTCTCCAAAAGGGTCCCCAAAACGTGAATTTCTTTTTCAGCTAAATTAATGTCATCATAAAAAACCACACAATGGGGATTGCCGACTGAAACGCAGGTTACTTTGAGCTCGCGGTTGAGACTGGCGATAATTAACGGCTTTTCCACCACTTCGCCGGTAAAGCCCGATACGGGAATGAGGGCTGAATCAAAAGTGGCCTTACCCATTTCGACCGTCACCAAAGGAGCTTTGCCTAAAACTAAGTGAAGCTGGGCCTGCACCTTGCCGCCGGCCGTTTCGATTTCAAAAAAGGATTTCTCGGTATAACCATGCTCAAAAAGAAACTTACAGAAAATGCGCAGGCCATTGCCGCTTTTTTCAGCCTCGCTGCCATCCGGATTGTAGATGCGAAGCTTGGCTTCAGACGAGGCGGATTTTTCCAAAGCCAGAATACCGTCCGAGCCGACGCCGGTATTGCGGTTACAAATACGGATAATATTTTGAGGTGTCAGCTTAAAAGAGACAGAGGCGGGATCCATGACGATATAGTCGTTTCCCAATCCGTGGGAGCGGACAAATTGGTTTTGGGTAAGCATGAAAGTCCTTTGATTTCCGGAAACGGTGAAACGCCTGGAGATTTAGACAATGGTTCTTCGCAACCAGAAAATTATAAAGTATCATAAAAATACTTAAAAGAAGAATCCCGCCGCTCTGGCGGGCGATCCGGGTGATTTTTAAAGATTGTGGCGAAAGATTTTCACTCACTCAGAAAACGGAAAACAAATATGGCTTCTTCCGCATTTTTAGCCAACCTTTCACAACGGGAAAGAGGCGATCAAGTTGTTATCAAGGAACATCTGCGCCGTTATGTTTCTTATTTCCGCGGTAAGAGCAAAGTCGTCGACCTTGGGTGCGGCAGGGGTGACTTTTTGGAACTGTTGAAAGAAGAAAAAATAGGCGCTTTCGGAGTGGAAGATAACCCCTCACTCGCGGCGCAGGCCCAAAAGCGCGGATTGACGGTCAAAAAGGCGAAAATTCAGTCCTTTCTGAAAAAATGCAAAGCTGGCAGCGTTGATGGTTTTTTTGTCAGTCACGTGGTGGAGCATCTGACGCCGAAGGAAATGCTGGAAGCGGCGGACGAAATGAAGCGGGTTTTGAAACGGGGAGGGATTTTGGTGCTGATTACTCCAAATCCGCTTTCCCTGGGAGTGATGACCCATTCTTTCTGGCGGGACCCCACCCATGTCAGGCCTTATCCTCTGGATTTTTTAGTCGAATTGCTGGAATCCATGGGGTTTCAGGTTTTAGATAAAGGCGAAACCTGCCTTGGCGTCAAAAAATCCCTCATTCGGACCGCGGTGAGAAAAATTCGAAAATGGCTAGTGGGGGATTATTTTCGCGATCCGGATATCTATCTGGCAGTCCAAAAAAGTAAGTCTTAACCCTTTTTGCAAAACAGATTAGTGTAATTCCGGTTTTGGACTGTGCATTGTTTTAAAATCTTTTCGACTTGGGCGGGACGCAGAGTTTTTTCCTTCTCTGAGACTTCAAAAATTTTAAATCCTATTTTTTTCAAGGTTCGCAGATAACTCAGCGGTGAATGGCCCGCCTGATTTATTCCGTAGGGCCAGAATTCGGTAATCAGCTTAAGCTGAGAGTTTTTCCTTATCAAAATTTTTAAACCTTCCAGGGCGCCAGCCTCTGAGCCTTGTATATCCATCTTGATGAAATTAATTTTTTTGTCTGTTTTTTTGAAAAAGTCATCCATCTTCACGGTTCGAATGGGAATAAAGGGGCGGCCGTCTTTGGAATCATAGAGCCTGTGATCGCCCCTGTTGGTTTTGTTTAAAAAAAGTTTCGCGGTTTTGGTTTTGTTTGAAACGGCCTTGTTTATCAGAGTCGCGTTGTTGTAACCGTTGCTCTCAACGTTTTTTTTCAGAAGAGCGAAGTTATCCGGATCCGGCTCAAAGGCATAAACTTTACCTTTAGGTCCCACCAGCTTAGCGGCCATCAGGGTGTAATAGCCGATATTGGCGCCGATATCCAAAACGGTCTGGCCTGGTTTGATCTCTTTTTCGAACAAAGCCGTCTCGAAAGGTTCGTAAACCTCATGGGTGGCCAGTTCCAAAGTATCCTGATTGTCCAGCCACATCCGGTGGCCTTGTACCATGACGGACTTGGGTTTTAAAAGATGAAAAAGCCAATCGTAAACCGCCCGAATGGGTTTGATCCGTCCCAAGCCATGGCCGCTGATGGTGACGGCACTTTTTTTGAGAAAGTTTAAAAAAGGATGGCGCAAAGGAACCTCATAAATTAATGGGGATGAGAGCCGTCAGCGATCAAGCGACTTTGGGTTCCCGGGAGGCGTAAAGCCAAACGCCATAAATTAAAGCGGACATAATCCAAAGGCCCAGAAATCCAATCAGAGGATAAAACCAAGCAGGCTGGTATTTAAAATCCACCTGATGAGTTCCTGCGGTCAGATAGAGGGTACGAAAAGCGTTATTGCCCGTATAAATTTCGGTTGGTTGTTCGTCCACATAGGCTTTCCAGCCGGGATAGACCATCTCGGAAAAGGTGACGAGACTGTTCTTGTCCAGTTGAATGGAATAGGTTTGCCAATCCGTGTCGTCTTTTTGCAGGTGGTAGACGAGCTGGGCTCTTTCTTTCGGCAGACGGGCTGTGACTGAAACCGGCAGGGGTTTCTCAAAGAAAACCTCATTGGCCGGGTCAAAGTCGGGCAAGCCTAATTTGTTTAAGAGTGAAAGATGATCGGGATCGATTTGAATCTCGTTGGGCGCGTTCACATAGGACGACGGATTTTTTTTGAGATAAAGATGAGAGGTTTGCAGGTCTTCGTGAATGTAATCGGGTTGTTCTCCCTCGTTTTTCCCAAAAAGCATTCCATTGACCGCCAGAAGCTCCATTTGGTTTTTGATCGGTAATCCGTGAAGTTCTGTGAAAGTACTCAGCACAATCGGGCTGTAGCCCGCGAAATCTTTGATTTTTTCCGCCACTATCATGTTTTCGGGAAAGGGAATGGCTCCCGTCTGGTTGGCGTTGTGAATCGGATAAAGTAAGCTGCGGTCAAAATAGTAACGGACATCGGTCGGTTCTTGATGAAGGCCCAAAAAGCTCGGGAAATTATCCTCGAAGTTAAAGTTGGCCGAAGGAGCGGTTTTAAAACCGCTCCAGCCGGTTAGAAGAAGAGGCAGGACCAGAGCTGTCATGAGCGTCCAACGGCCCAATGTTTTCCAAGATTGGGTGAATCCCCAAAGACTCATGCCGAATAAACCCAGTAGAAGGGCGGTTATTTCGCGCCAGGTTTGATCGGGTTTGGAAAAGCTAACTACTAACAAAAGTACAGCGTAAGCGCCAGCGGCTAATAGGAGCCCGGGCGATTTTCGTTTTTCGTCCAGGCGGCGCTCCATCGTTTGAAAGCCATAGGCCAAAAGTACGCATCCAAAAAGCACATAGCTTTCCACAAAACGGAAAGGCGCGCGGCTCAGGTCGATGGTCGGAAGGTAATTGCAAAGCAGCCGATGCAGGGGAAAGAAACGGCCCCAGGCGGTGAGAATGGAGAAAATTCCGGCGGCCGAAATAAAGTAAAGAAACTTTTTTTCTTTTCGACTAAAGGCGAAAAAGAAAAAGAAGGGCACCCAGACGCCGATATAGCCAAAGTCGGCCAAAAAGTCATTACCGTAGTTTACCTGGTCGCTGATGACCTGAATCGCGTTTTCAATCGTGTCCCCCGGAGCTACTCCTAAGGTGGGGAAAAGAAATTCATAGGTGGTATAGGGCTTCATCGAAAAAGTACCGTTGAAGTTATCGTAGGTTTGACCCTGAGAGCGGCGGTTAGAAAGATCGGAAAATTCCTTGGCGGGAATCAAGTGGATGAAAAGCGGCAGGGTTCCCCAAAAAGCGAAGAGAAGGACGAGAGCTGTCTTTTTCCAGGTGACTGGCGCCGCAGTGGGCTCAGATGAATGTTCAGGATGTTCGCGGAAAATAAAACGGAAAAGAATATAGGCCAGGGCCGTATAAAAAATCCAGCTGGTGGATTGAAAAGAACCGCAGTCAAAAATGACGGCGAAGACCAGCCCTGCGCTGAAAGCCCAGCGGGGTGCCCAGTGCTGGCGTAGTTTTTCGAGAGTCATCATCAAAACAGGGAACAGGGCGTAATCCGCCAGGATATGTAAATGGATGATTTCCCACCAGAAAAATCCGGATAGGGCGTAAGTCAGAGCTCCCACCCGGACCGCGTTGTCCGAAAGGTGCAGGGTCTTGAGCCAGGAATGCATGCCGGCGCCCGCGATAGCCATATGCAAAAAACAAAAAACGCTGATGCCGTAGGCTGTGGGCAAAAATAAAGTCAGGTAATTGAGCGGGTAACACATCATGCTATTGGGATTGGCGAAAAAGGGCTGGCCGCCGTAAAGGTAAGGATTCCAAAGGGGGAAATGGCCCTGCAAGAGCTGATTTTTCAAGAATTGGCGGAAGGGACCAAATTGATAGATTAAGTCGTTGGCGTAATAGGCCTGGCCTAAAAAGAGGCAAGGAAAAAAGGCGATAAGCGCCAAAAGGACGTATAAACCATAAGGTTTAAGGGTTTTCATGCTGTGGGTGATGTTCATTTATCCTCCGACAAGAATTTTAGTTTATAAGCTTTCGCGGTCCATTGAACCTGATAAACCTTCACGTTTTTAGCGGGTTTATGTAGGGTGGTGAAGAGACCGGCTATTAAACCGATGCCGTAAAAGGAATGGCGTAAAAAAATAAGAATGGGCACTTTAAAAACATCCATGAAACGGCGGTGCCAGGAGGCGGCGGATATCCCCGTGATGATGGAAAGAAGTATAAAGAGAAAAAGGGGAATCCAGGTCCAAGGCGATTTTAAAAGGCTGAGAAGAAGACAATCGCTATTGATGACCCAGGGCAGTACTAAAGCGATTAAATAAAACAAGAAGAAGGCTGGTGCCAGATGAATCAGGTCCGATAGACAGGGATAGACTTTCATTTGCTGGGCCCGGCCTCTGCCGTAGCGGAAGGCCTGAACGCAAAAGGCGCTCAAACTTTTACGGCGGGAACGATAAACTCCCGCGCGGGGGTCATAAATCAGCCGGTAGCTTTTATGAAGCAGACGGTTCAAGAATTCATTTTCCTCATTGGGGTAAAGATCGGTTCGAAAACCCCCTTCGGTGATAAACGTTTTGCGGTTGACCATCATGTTGCAAAGGATCAATTCTTTCTCGGTGGCTTCGCGCACCGAACCGATAGCGGCGTAGCGGGAACGAACTTTAAAGCTTCCCATCCAGGAGGCCAGAACCGCGTTGACGGTCCGCTCAAAAGAAATAGCGTCAGGCGGCACGAGGTTGGGTCCGCCAGCGACCGCGGTACGGCTGTCCTGAAAATGGGAAATCAAATTGGGAATTTCACCGGGAATGGTCAGACTGTCATCGTCCAAAAAATAAACTAGGGGAGTTTTACAGTGTTTGACCCCCAGGTTGCGCTGGTACGACGGATTTTGTCCCACGCAGACAAAAACAGTTTTGGGTTTTTCATGGGCCGGCAATTGGTTTAAGGCTTTCAGGGCGGCGATATTTTTGTCCGCGTTGATCGAGGCGATGACCACACTGTAGTTCATGGGACTCACGATTTTTTAGAAATGAAAGAGCTTAGTTTTAAAGCCGAGGGTAACCCCAACAGGGAGGCGAAGATAGGACCGACCAGAAGGGTTAAGATGGAAAAAGACAGAAGGGCGGACGGAGCGACCTGGCCGCTGGAAAAAAGAATAAACAACGCCGCCTCCCTGGTGCCGAATCCCATAACTGAAATGGGAAGCAATTCTACCA
The DNA here is from genome assembly GCA_003136635.1 of candidate division FCPU426 bacterium. GTDB lineage: Bacteria > Oederibacteriota > Muellerivitia > Muellerivitales > Muellerivitaceae > Bog-1183. The sequence goes on from PLFD01000054.1 coordinate 48,915, forward strand.
TAATGACCACCGGTAGCAGCAGGGCCAGAGATGAAAGGCTGATGGGCAAGCCCAGCGCCAAAGCGCAGAAATATGCCCGGATGGCGGTGACTTCCCAGGCCAGAAAAGAATAGAGGACTGGGAGAACGAGACGTTGGGGCGGGTTAAATAACTCCTGGAGGCGGCTGTAAAACTCACTCCCATGAGTTTTGATGTTGTCCGCCAGTGCCTTCGGGGCCAGGCTCAAGAGCAGGGGTTTAATATAGGCCCTCATCCATTCGGGATGCAGAAACAGGAAGATCAAGCCGATACCCAGTAAAAGGCCCAAAAGGGCGGCTAAAGCGGGTATTTGGTTTTGCGACTGAATCACCAGATTGATCAGACCAATGGAGGCTAGCAGGCCCAGGGTCAATAAATCATAAACCTTGTCGGACACATGAACGGAGAATGCTGCAGGCAAAGAAAGCTTGCCCAATTTGCTCAAGCCAAATACCCGGACCACGTCGCCCAGCTTACCGGGGGTGACGGTGGAAAGAGGCTGACCGGAAAGATAAATTTCCACACCCTCGGAGTACTTTAACGGTGACTTTAGTCGTGAGGCCAGGCAATGAAGACGCAACCCCTTCAATAAAATTTCAGGAAGAGCAAAAAGAAAAGCCGCGGCCAGCCAGTAGAGGTTCGCGTGTTTCAAAACGTCCCAGGTGGTGGGCAGGTTTACTTTTTTGGTCAAGAGATAAAAAAACAAAACAAGACCGATTAAAAAGGCGAAATGAGAAAACCGTTTCATTTTTCGAGAAGTTCCTTTTCCAATTGTTTCACGCAGTCTTTCCAGTCCCATTTTTTCAGCAAGGCGGTTGAAGGGGAGACGGTTCTTTTTGATTTCAAAGTTTTGACGATGGCTTTGGAAAAATCAGCCGGGTTGGCCTCACTTAAAACCACGCTGTTATTCAAATGGACGATTTCACCCACGCGGGTGGCGATGACGGGTCTACCGCAGACCAGGGCTTCCCGAAGTTTCATGGAGGCGCGGTGATGGTTAACCGGAGTGTCGGAATAATAAACCAAAGTCAGATCCGAAATTTTGAGGCAGGCCGCGACCTGGGAGATGGTAATGAGGCCGGTAAAGTGAACCGAAGGTTCAATGCCCAGATCCCGGGTGATTTTTTTAAAGTGATTCTCATCAGGGCCTCCGCCCGCGATCAGCAGCTGGGCTTGCGGTATCTGGTGAAGCACTTCTTTAAAAGCGTACAGAGCCGGTTCCAGATCGCAGGCCACGTTCAGATGGGCCGTAAACACCAGAATGGGTTTTCGGGGTTTGGCTTTATAAAGCGCCGCTGCTTTAGCCGGCAGATTTTCGGGGTTTAAAGGTTTCTTGTTAAAGATGGTTTCATTGACCCCCTGGGGAAGTTGGATGGTTTTGCGCGGATCGACTTTAAAAAAGTCTAAAAGCGATTCTTTGAGTTTGGGGTTGTGATAAGTCACCCAATCGGCCCGCCGGGGCCAGGGCATTTGAAGCCATTCGTGGATGGTGCGAAAAAGCCCATCGCTATAGGCGAAGTCCAAATCGTCCACGTCGATAACCGTTTTGGCGCCCAGCATTTTTTGCCAGAGCATGGCGGGAATGACGGTGGGGTATGGCTTGACGGCCAGCACTACCTGGTGCCGGGTGAAAACGGTTTTCCAAAAGTAATAGGGACAGGAAAGCGCCATGTCGATCCAGCCGGGCAAAGTCGGCAGGGGTTTTACAAATTGAACGCGGTGGCCCCTTTGCTTCAGGGCTTCGGCGATATAAAAGGCCCGTAAGGCGCTGCCCGTGCCCCAGCCCTTGGCGGACAGGACGAGGATAGATAAGGTTTGGGTAGGCGTCGTTTTTTTCATGGGTGGAGATTTTAAAGGCAGATGGGGCGCTAGGCCACATTTCAATTGGCTAAATGAGGCCCAAAAAACGCTTCACGTGGCGGATAAAGCTTATATTTCGCGGGCGAAACTCGGGTATGGGGGCAGGTACAGTCAATTGAAGCTGGAAAAACCATAAGTTTAGGGATTAACCGAATTACCGGAAGTTTTATCCAGTTTGTCCAGTTCGGCATCCACGTCTTTGAGTACCAGTCCGGCGATGATCATAGTTTGCCGGCCGCCTAAAATAATATCAATATGAAGATCCCGGGCTGTTGTTTTAAGAAAGCCTTTATTCATTGTGTTTAAAGGGTTGAAAAAAATGCTTTGGTAATTTTTAACGGCCTGTTCCAAAGAGTTAAGCCGGAAAGTTAAGTCGTCAATTTCTTCAGCCAGTTTAATATTGGTCAAAGTTTGGTATTTGATTTGGGAAGTAGATTGAAAGTAATTTAAGTTCAGGTTGTTCATGGTAATCGTCGGGTTTTTCACGTCGATAATTCCATTCATGATTTTGAGGTTGTCCTCCAGGGACTTTTTAAATCCCTCCAACAGGATTCGCTCCTGCTCACTTTTGATTTTTAATTCATGAGCATGTTGGTTGTAAGCCTGAATTGTATAAACCGTAAGTCCGGCAAAGATCGCCAGAATTCCGCCCACAAAAGCGCCGATAACCGAATGCCAAAAGCCCTTGTCGGCCATCTGTTCCTGTAGCCAGGTTTTGGGCGGGGCTGTCGGGGGTGGTGGAGTTGGGGGTTGCTCGATTTTTTTTGTTCTTGGCATGGTGCGGTTCCGGTAATGGGTTTGGTTCAAAATAAAGCAGGTATTAGTTTAACGCTGGAAAGGGTTTACGCCCATCAATAAGACGGGATGGTTTTGGCCCTTCTAAACGATTTTTGAATCCTTCTTTTCCATGTCCGCTTTCTTTCAAGTTGTTCGTCGTAGTGGTATAAGCAGTTGAACTAAAAAAGAAGCAGGGAGGCAGGATATGGCGGATTTTGTGTATTTGTATTGGAATCGCCGGGAAGATCAAGCGCGTATGGCAAACTCGACGCCGGAAGAAAAACAAAAGATTACGCAAAAGTGGATGGTCTGGATGGACGGGTTGAAGAAAAGCGGAAATCTGAAGGACTTTGGAGCGCCGTTGGAATTTGACGGGAAAACGGTGGAAGGCGCCAAGAAGGTCGTCACGGACGGCCCCTATGCCGAGGCCAAAGATATCGTGGGTGGTTTTTCCATCATCACCGCGAACAGCCTGAACGAAGCGTTCGAGCTTTCCAAAGGCTGTCCGATTTTGGAATTAAATGGAATCGTGGAAGTTCGGCCTATCCGGCCGCTCCAGGGTCTTAAATAAGAAATGGGAGGCTTTCATGGCGGATTTTATGTATTTGTTTTGGAATAAAGACGGTAAAAGCAAAATGGAAAAGGCGTCGCCTGAGGAAATTCAGCAAATCATGAAAAAGTGGATGGGCTGGATGGATGCCCTCAAAAAGTCCGGTAATTTAAAAGACGGCGGCGCGCCTTTGGAAATGACGGGCCAGGTGGTTCATGGGGGTAAAAAGTCGGTGACCGACGGCCCCTACGCGGAAGCGAAGGATGTGGTGGGTGGTTACATCATTGTTTCCGCCAAGAACATTCAAGAGGCTGTGGAACTGTCCAAAGGTTGTCCGATTTTGGAAGGTGACGGAATGGTTGAGGTTCGGCCTGTTTTAAAGATGTAAGAGACTGTACAAAAAGAATATAAAAACAGTCTCTTGACCCCAAAGAATCCGAAGGAGTCGTGGGGTAAGAGTTTGAGGAATCGATGAAAGAAGAAATACCCGAGCTGATGGACCATCTTTTCCGCCGTGAGGCAGGGAAGATGGTTTCTTATTTAACCAAAATCTTCGGTCTCAACAACCTGGCCCTGGCCGAGGATGTGGTGCAGGACACCTTGTGCCGCGCCATGGAAACCTGGAAGTTCCGGGGCCTGCCGGATAACCCTTCTGCCTGGCTCATGAGGGTCGCCCGCAACCGGGCCATTGATATCATCCGCCGTGAGCAAAGATTTAGAACTTTTACCCCCGACCTGACCTACTTTGTGAAACTGCAGGAAAGTTTATTGCCCGATGGAGAAAAATTGGCTTTTGAAAATGAAATCAAAGACGATCAACTGCGCATGATGTTCGCCTGCTGTTCCCCTGCCATTTCGGCGGATGTGCAGGTAACTTTGATTCTGAAAACCCTTTGCGGATTCGGTGTGGAAGAAATCGCTAGCGCTTTATTAGTGAGCGCTGACACCATCGAGAAGCGGTTAAGCCGGGCCAAGAAGGTTTTTCAGGCTTCAGGCGCACTGGAAGAAGTTGAAAGCATTCCCGAACTACAGTCCCGTCTGCAGGCCATTTATGATTCCATCTACCTGCTTTTCAACGAAGGCTACAACGGCAGCCAGTCTGAAATGATGGTGCGGGAAGACCTTTGTTACGAAGCCCTGCGTTTGGCTTTGTTGTTATGCGACCATCCGGCGGGAAAGTCGCCCAAAACTTATGCCCTAGTAGCTCTGATGTCTTTTCACGCGGCCCGGCTCAAAGGCCGGATGGACGCCGAAGGCTGTTTGATACTTTTGGAAGCCCAGGACCGGTCCCTGTGGAATAAGGAACTGATTGGCCGAGGGTTTCAGTATTTAGACCTGTCTGCCCAGGATGGTGAAATCAGCGAATACCACATCGAAGCGGGAATCGCGTCCATCCACTGTATGGCCGAAACTTATGAGCGGACCAATTGGCGGGAGATTTTGAAGCTCTACGACCTGCTTTTCAAAGTAAAGCCTACGCCCATTGTGGCCCTTAACCGCGCTATCGCGGTCGGCCAGGCCTTTGGGCCGGAGAAGGGTTTGATTGCCTTAAATGCCATTGAGGATTTGGAAAAGCTGAAAGACTATCCCTTTTACCCAGCGGCGCTGGGGGAATTTTACCGTTTGGCGGGGCGCGGTAAAGAAGCTGGGGAGTATTTTGGAAGGGCTTTGGAATTGGCTCGCAATTCGTCGGAAGTTAAATTTTTAGAACGAAAACTGAAAACAAGAAATGAGCGGAGCTAAGTTTTTTACACACAGTAATCAAGTGTGGGTCATGACATTGATTGTCATGATCTTTTTTTGGACATCCATTCTTTGAAACCAGCATGCTTACTTTGAATGTCAAAAGAACGATCAAGGATGATTAAGGACTGGATTAAAATTTTTTGAGAAGTCGAGTTAGACATTATTAAGTATTCGATTTTGGGAGTGTTGACAGTGCTAGCTGACATAGCGTTTCCAGAGTGAACCGACCAACTAAACATTCGATAAATTTGAACATACAATGACTGAATATCTATGTCCTGTTTTTCAATTAAGGCTTTAAAATTTAGCCCTGTCTAGTGACACACCTTTTTATTTCCATTCCAATGCTTTTGAACTAGTTCATTTTCTTTTATTTCCAACTCTTTTAGGTCCCCTGAATAAAATTTTTCAGATCCCATTTTTAAGTTTGTATTCTTTTGATCGAATTCAACAAAACTTTTTAAAAAACGGATGCTTTCAAGAGGTTGCCAGTCGAAAAATTTTTTAAATCCGATTTCAGTTTTTGATAATTCGTGTAAATCTACATAAAGCTCTAAGTTCGATCTCGCAATTGATGCACAAGCTTGATAGTCGAAAATGTTTCTTAAGCGGCAGAGAGATTGCACGTTTAGAAAAAGACGATTAAAAGTTAAAAGTATTGCTGAATTTCTATCTGCTCGTAGATCGACTGGTAACAAAGGAATGATCTCGGTGTGCAATGTCTGAATTAAAAAAAGAGTAGCGTTAATTGTTTGTTCTATTTTTTGTTCGTCGGTTAGATATGGATCGTCGAGAACCCGTTCTGGGTTGATTTCGAAAAAAGATAAGTTCTTATCGGACGTCATGACCTGTCAAAACAGCTGCGCCGCGTTTGGCGACTTCCCAGCCGCCCTTGAGAGTCCAAAGAGGATCGGTGAGGCGGATTTTGGAGAGCAAATACTTGGGGCGGAAGAGAACTTCACGGTAGGCTTGTTGGCGCATATCCACCAAGTCCTGGCTGGTGAGGGCTTCGGTACGGACCACTGGCACGGGGGCCAGGGGCGAATACTGGGACCAATCCTTGTGGTTCAGGCAGTTGTGTTTCTCGTACCAGGGGTACATGTCCGTATTCGGGAAAGGCGTGGAGAAACAGAACTGAGTATAGAAGGGGTCGATTTCTTTAATAAAGTCGATGGTTTCGCGCCAGGTTTCACGGGTTTCACCAGGCAAGCCCACGATGGTCATGCCGTAAAAGAGAATGTCCGCTTCCTTACAGGCTTTGGCGCAGGCGCGGATATCGTCTTTGGTCACGCCCTTGTTGATGTTATTCAAAATCACTTCGGAGCCGCTTTCAATACCGACCGCCAGTTCACGGCAGCCGGATTGGCGCATGGTTTTCAGCGACGGCACGTCGGTCAGGTTCGCGCGGGTACAGCAGACCCATTCCATATTCACTTCGTCTTTAATTAATTGGTGAGCCAGGTCGGCAGTACGGTCGGAGTTAAGGGCCAAAAGATCGTCAAAGAAAAGAACGTTCTTCACGCCAAAGGTGGTCTTGAGCCATTTGAGTTCGTCCGTGACGTGATGGTGGTCGCGGGGACGGTATTTTTCCAAAGCGTAAGCGCAGAAGCTGCAGCCGAAGGGACAGCCTCGGGAAGTCTGGATCATGGCGAAGTCTTTTTGAAACACGCCGGTGTGATAGGGGGCGATGGACGGCAGCAGGTCGTAAGCCGGGAAGGGAGCGAAATCCACATTCATTAATTGAGCGGGAACTGTCTTTTTAAAGCCGCTCTTGGAGGTGGAATAGGCCAGGCCCGGGATTTCCGAATACCATTCTTCGGAGTGGCTTGGCAGNNTGAGCTGGGATTCCAGAGCTTTGGCCAAGGTCGGCAAAATGACATCCAGCTCGCCCATTAAAAACAGATCGACTTCGGGGCGGGCGGTGATGGGTTCCAGAATGAAGGGCGCTTCGGAGATGATTTTGTTGCGGATAGCCGTAACGCAGGAAGGCACGGTGGCTTTAGCTAACTGCAGAACTTTTAAATCTTCTTCCTGACAGTCAAAGGCCATGCGGGCCACAACCAGATGGGGCTGATAAGAACTTAACACCCGGCCCACGTGCTCGAGTTTCAAATTAAAACCATTGGCATCAATGACTTTAACCTCAAAACCGGCCTGCCGCAGAGAACCGGCGCCCTGAAGAAGGGATAGAGGAGGATAAACCGAACCTACATCCCGGTGTTCATAGCGTTCTTCACGCACAACCGGCATGTCTTGAACCCGGGGAGGATTGATTAACAGTATTCTAAGTTTCATAAGCGCTCCACTACGACTGCTTTTTAGTGAGAAGTTAGTAGTTAGAAATTAGAAGTTCTAACTTCTCACTCCAAACTTCTAACTTTTGTTTTTCACCCTGCTCCGTCGAGACGGTACTTCGCAAACGCTGCTTGAGCCTCAGAGTTCGAGGCGTCCCTGATATCCTGCCAACGCTGGATGTGATCGGGATAATTTAAATCGCGCAAAATCATTTCGGTTTGCGGGTCGGTAAAATGCCATTCTTTCAACAAAACCTGGTCGCCCAAAGGTTCCGAATCGGTGCCCCTTTTGTTCCAGCGGCGGTATTCAGATGCCCAGTCTTTTAAAGCCACGGTCTTAGCGGTATCACCGTCCCACATGGTGGACATGAAATAGAGGGTCTTTTTATAGAAAAGCAAATCCACCGAAGAAGCCCCCGTTAACCCATCTTTTGTGGTCAGGGTTACGATTTGAAACAAAGGATCGTTGTTGAATTTGCGGATCGATTTTTTAATTTCAGGGTGTTTTTCGATGATCGAGTCTTCATCCATGCCCAACGCAAATTCACTGGCTTGACGGGGCAGAGGAATGGCGGGTCCGGCGAAAGCGTTTTGGATGATACCAGTGTTCCAAATGCCCACCCCCGCGACCAGCAGGACAATAAAACCTAAAGCAAACCACTTCCATTTGGGCGAAGAATGGCTGGAAAGAGGATCGGCCTGCGGGATCGTTTTTGGATCAGTTAACGGCTGTTTGCGGTGTCGCATGGCCCTTACTTTCTGGAACGGGGTCGCCGTAATCCTGCACGTGACCTAAGAGGGATTGGAGTCCCCGCCATAAGAGATTAATTTGTCTGAAGGAACGAACAGTAGTGACTTGTCCTATGACAAATCTGGGATCTTTCATCAGATTCCAGGTTTTAGTCGCCCATTCACTGGCGTTAATTTGTGATTTAAGAATCGGATGACTCATGTCGTATTTTTCATAATCGGTTTTGCCGATCAAAAGCCAGTTTTTACGGGTCGCTTCCATCCAAAGGGGCGATCCGGGATAGGCGATCACGACCGAGGCTTGCATACAATCGCCGGCCCTCACCTTATAGAAAAGAAGATCTTTGGTGACTTCATAAGTTTTACGAACATCTTCCTCGGTTTCCCAGGGATAGCCCATCATGGTGGTTAGCAGAATGACCAAGCCTTTGTCCTTCGCCATTTTGACTCCGCGGCTGATGAGTTCCACGGTTTCGCACTTGGCTAAATGCTTGATGGTGTAATCGGAACCTGATTCCAAACCAATCTTCAGCAGGCGCCATCCGCACAAAACCAGCAGATCCACAATCTCTTCATTCAAATTATCCGCGCGGCAGTTGGAGGAAAATTGGAAACGACCCAATAATTTACGGGCTTTAAGTTCTTTGTAAAACTCCCTGAGCCATTCGATGTTATAGATGGGGCCGGATTCGTTATCGTCGAAGAATTCCCAGATTTTGTATTTGTTAATGCAAATTTCCATTTCGGCGGCCACGTTGGCCGGAGAACGAAGACGGGCGGTTTTGCCCCAAAGCGCGTGCTGCCAGATACAAAAAGTGCAGAGGCCCACGCCTCCGCCTGATTCCTTGGGGGCGCCGCAACCGCGTCCGGTGAGAATATAAGCGGTAGGACGAAGCAAATAGGCTTCGCCGTAATCCTGAACGCGGGTGAGTTCGCGGTCAATGAAAGGAAGGGAGTCTAAAGCTTCTTCTAATTTATGAGGGCCGGTGGAAAGGGTTTTGCCTTCCGCGTCACGGTACCAAACTCCGGGACCCAGAGGGGCTTTACCAGCCAAAAACTCGACCAAATTGCGGCCAACGATGTCGTAGTCGCCGCCAGTCATGACATAGTCCACTTTGGAGTTTAAAAGAGATTCTTCGGGGAAATAAGAAACGTGATCGCCCATCAAGGCAATCTTGACGTTGGGGAATTGAGCTTTAAGTTCTTCAATATATCTCCAGTGGCGGTTGACCACCGGGGCTTTGGTTTCCAAAAAAATGACTTCGGGATTAAAAGCGGTCAGATGGCCGTCAAATTCCTCATCGCTCATGCGGCGGTTGATGCCGTCGAGCCAAAGAACTTCGTGTCCCAGATGCTTCAGATTGGTGGCCAAGTGGCCGGGCACCAGGGGGAAGATGCGGACTTCTTGAGTTTTTGAAAATTTCAAATGGCGGTTTTGGGTCAGCAGGGGAAGCTCGCCGTCTTTGCGGAAAGGGGGGTAGAGGACAGCTGTTTTCATAATGGATTAAAACCTCGTGATTCGATTTACTTTATATTCGGACGCTGGAAAGCTTTTTTTAAGAGCGTTAGTTTATATTCTATCCCTATACCAATCAATTGTCTGTCTCAGCCCTTCTTTTAAGGGAATGCGGGGTTCCCAGCCAAGAACCCTTTTTGCCTTGGAAATATCGGGTTTTCGGCGTACCGGGTCGTCTACGGGCAGGGGTTTATTATTAATTTTACTATCAACTGAGCCGCAGAGTTCGATGACCAGTTTGGAGAAATCCCGAATAGTGGTTTCCTGGGGGTTTCCCAGATTAAAAATTTCTCCCATGGTGTTTTCCCTCGAAATAGCGGCCCAAATCCCCGCCACCAGGTCGGACACGTAGCAAAAGCTTCGGGTTTGGGATCCGTCTCCATAGAGGGTAATTGGTTTTCCTCTTAAACATTGGGTAATCAAATTCGAAACGACACGGCCGTCGTTTTCATTCAGCCGGGGTCCGTAAGTATTAAAAATACGGATGATTCGGGCGTCCACTTTAAATTTATGGATATGTTCATAGACCAAAGCCTCGCCCAACCGCTTGCTTTCGTCGTAACAGGAACGGGGGCCGAAAGAGTTGACGTGTCCCCAGTAGGTTTCGGGCTGGGGATGAACCTGCGGGCTTCCATACACTTCGGAGGTGGAGGCGAAAAGAAACTTGGTTTTACGTTTGCGGCAATATTCCAGCAGTTGAAGGCTTCCCATGGAATTCACCAGGATCGTTTCAATGGAATGCTGCATGTAACCAATAGGGGAGGCTGGGGAAGCCAGGTGGAAAATGTAATCCACTTGAGCAAAACGGATAGGCAGAGGCTTGATAACGTTATGTTTTTTAAACTTAAAATTTCGGTTGGCCCGCAGGTGTTCGATGTTTTCTTTTTTCCCCGTAATCAGGTTGTCCACACAGGTGACTTTGTGGCCCTGGGCTAAAAGAAAATCGCACAGATGGGAACCGACGAAGCCCGCGCCGCCGGTAACAATGGAATGAATGCGTTTCATGGAGCCTCGTAGATGTTTTTGAAACTAACTTTGAAGAGGTGGAAGTTTATCACAAGGCCGAAGGGCTCGCCACTTGAAGGTTGAACGGGAAAGAAAAACTTGGTTCGGAATCGTGGTTAAATTTACAACAGGTTAATAACAGCCGGAACACACAGGGAAATTAACGGATGGGATAGCCGTTGCCGCCATAAGGACTAGCGGCGGAGGGTGTGGGGGTTGGCGTGGGCGGCAGCTGCGATAATTCACCTTTGTTAATCGGTTTAAGGCGGATAATCAGGTTATTTTTAACATCTGTCAGGTAAAGGCGGTCCTGGGCATCGCAGGCGATAGACCTATAGTGCGGGTCGTAGTTGGGCGAAATGATATTGTCCTTGGCCCGCCACATGCCGATGAATTCATATTCACCATTGCGGCTATTGTAAAAATTAATGCCGTCGTTTTGTCCGTCCACAATGGCTACCCAGCCTTCTTTGGTTACGACGACGCCGGCCGGCTCTTTAAACTGATAGGGGCCGTCTCCAAACCATCCTTCCTGGGTTACTCCGGCGCCTCCATTATTGAAAACCTCAAACCGAAAGTTGCCTGTGTCCGCGATGATTCCCTGATCAATATTGTTGAGCGCCAGGGAGAGGGGATTGTTCAGCGAATAGTCGCCGGTTCCAAAAGATCCAAAGGTGGCGTTGTACTGGCCCCCCGCGCTGAAAATTTCCACGCGAGAGTTGCCCGAATCGAGAACCCAAAAGTTGCCGAAGTGATCTACCGCAATAGACCGGGGTTGATTAAATTGACCCGGTTCGGTTCCCTGCGTTCCCCAAGTGGATAGCACCATGCCAGTTTCATCCAATATGACGATGCGGTTGTTTTGAGTGTCGGCGATATAAAGTTTTTTGGAAGGATCCACATAGACGCCGCAGGGGTCATTAAATTGGGGAGGATTGCGCCAATCCGCGCGGGGACCAAAAGATCCAATACTTTTTAAGGGTTTTCCATCGGTGTCCCAAACGACGACGCGGTTGTTGCCGCTGTCCGCGATGACCATGTGTCCGGAGTTGGGTGAAATCGCGATGTCTTCCGGATCGTTCAGAGGGTCAGAACTATTAGTCCACATGGCGTCAAAGGTATAAAACTTATGCCCGAGAGCGACGTTGACGGTGGGTGTGTAGGTGGCGGTATAAGCGGGGGTGTCTGTCGCAATGTCATCGGCGGACGAATTGTCTGTGGCGTGAGATTTTCCAGCCCACAAAGAAAGTGAGAAAAGTAAGGGGAAAGTAAAAACGACCAGCAGTAAATAAAATCGCTTCTTCATAGCGTTATGCTATCGAAGGCCTTCGTAAAAGGCAATTAAACTAAAAAATGGGAAAGGTGAAAATTGTATGGAAATCAGCCGTTTTTAAAACTAAATGCCTTCGACGCGGCTCTGGCAGGTGATACAGCGGGTCGCCCAGGGAATGGCTTTGAGGCGGGGCATGGGGATGACTTTTTCACAAGTTTCACATTTACCGTAGGCGCCGCTTTCAATGCGCAAAATCGCGCGCTCAATGCGTTCCAGTTCAACGCGGTCGTTTTCCATCAAGGTGACGGATAAATGCTGATTCAATTCGCCCGATCCGTGATCCGCCGAATCGCCCGGCATATTTTGATTGTCCGCGATATCCTCGCGCAAATCCTGTTCCAGATGGTTGACCTGGCCGGTAATTTCATTGCGACGGCGCTGTAGTTTGACCAAGAGGGGCCGGAAAGCAGGACTAATACGGACTTTTTTGGGTACAGGACGCGAGACAACAACTCTTAAAACTTTTTGGGCGATTTTTTTAATCGCGTTTTTTTTAATCGGTTTTTTAGCGACGCTTTTTTTGGTGACTGTTTTTTTCTTGTTCTTGGAGCCGGCCATAGTTCCTCCGAAGCTGTTTAATGCGTGGTGTTGAAACAGGGCGTTGAAAGGGCTAGAGAGTATCGGAGGGGTTAAAAACTGTCAAGAATAAAGGCATCCGGAGGCGGGAGATTGATTTAGGGATGAAAAAATTACGTCATGGAGTGGCTGACCCTGCCGGCGCTCGGACCAATTTAAGGCATACAGGAACCGGTGAGCGGGGTTAATTTCTCTGACACTGCCCTTTCTATCCATTAACATGGATTCCATGGAAATCGTTCTTTTAAGACTCGACCGCATCGGTGATTTCATTCTGGGGATTCCTTCCTATCGGGCCCTGCGTCAGGCCTACCCCAAAGACCGTATTTCGGTGGTTGTGCCTTCCTTCGTGGCCGAACTGGCCCAAGCCTGCCCTTATTTTGATGAGGTTTATGTTTTTGAGGCGCTCTGGCTTTTTCCGGGTCAATCCCTGGCGCGGCGGTGGGAATCGGCCTGGAAATTGATTGAATTTTTACGGTCCAAAAAAATAGACCTGCTTTTTGATTTCCGGTATCAGAGCCGTCTGGATCCTTTGGTTGCCGGCTTGTCCGGCGCGAAAAGCCGGGTGGGGTATGATTTGGGGTGGGTCAGCCGGTTTCTGACGGTAAAGGTTTCCCGGCCCGAAAGCGGATCACATCAAATTAACCGCAATCTCCATCTGCTCAATGAGTTTGGCGTTACCACCGGGGATAAAAGCCTGGAGCTTTGGACGCACCCCAAAGATCTTAAAATTGCGCAAAGCCGAATGCCTTCCCAGGAACTTTTGCCGAATGTCCCCCGAATCGCGGTTCATCTGGGGGCGGCGACGCCGTCTAAACGCTGGGGAGCGGAAAGTTTCGCGGCCCTCTTATATGAGATACATGCCCAGACACAAGCCGAACTTTATATTTTGGGCAGCGAACAGGATTTGGCTTTCGTTCATGAAGTTTTGGATGGCTTGCGCTGTCCCGTCGTGAATTTAGTGGGAAAGCTTTCTTTACTGGAAATGGGAGCCTTTGCCAGGGAATGTCATTTGTTTATTGGTTGTGACACGGGGACAACCCACTTAGCGGCGGCGACCGGTATTCCGGTCATCTGTCTTTTTTCCGCGGCCAATGAAGTGGAAGTTTGGAAACCCGCCGGCGCGAAAGTAAAGGTTTTAACCCATCATCCCGAATGTTCGCCCTGCGGAAGCCATGAATGCCTCCGAACCGATGGCTATTTTTGTATGGATGAGATTAAAGTGGAAGATGTGCTGGAAGAAGTGAAAAACATCTTAAAGTCCACAACATGATTTCTTTAACCACAGAGAAACAAAGGTCACAGAGTAATAATTTTGATTTAAAAAATTTGACTTGTTTTTAAAGCTCTGTGTACTCCGTGTCTCTGTGGTGATAAGCCGTTTGTGCTAACTCAATCGCGGAAAGGTAAATTGTGAAGTTCTTATCAGTTCTTAGAATAATTTTTTGGGTGGGGTTAACTATTACCGCCGCCGCTGAAGTTGGCGCGCAAACTCCCCTGCCTACTCCGGGAATGACACAGGACCAGGAAATGCAGTTTGAGGATACCCATCTCATCAGCGCCGAGACAGGCCTCTTTGATATTCGCTACAGCCTCAATGGCCAGGAAATCGCCAGTGAACAGGATTTAAAAAAAATCATCGCTTCGGCGGATGACGAAAAAGCCCTTCAATACCTTAAAGACTCGGAAGACCGCAGTTCAGTGGGCTGGATTTTGGTCGGAGGCGGCAGCGGCATGTTGGTGGTCGGCGCGCTGGCCAGTTGGAACAATAACAACGGGGTTCTTTTTAATGTTTTGGCTTTGGGCGGATTGGTGACGGATCTGATAGGCGGAGTCATTTACCGCGAATCCCAATCCGAACAATTGGACGCGGTGGACCGCTATAACCAGATTATCCGGCAGGACAACGGGCTTTCGCTACTCCATTTACAAAGCGCGCCCGTGGGCCTGGCTTATGTTCAAAGGTTTTAAAAGGAAGCCTTCCACCCGAGGTTGTCCAGGACTCAAAGGCTTTTCAATTGTGGTAAAACCAGTCTTGACCACCCCTATTTATTGTATATACTTTAAATATGCGATTTGACTGGGACCAAGCCAAAGACACCGTTAACCTCAAGAAACACGGCGTTTCATTCAAAACAGCTATCACGGCCTTTGATGATCCTTGGGCCTTGGTGGCCGCTGACCCCAAGCACTCAACCACGGAATCCAGGGAATGGTTGATTGGAGAGGCTGACGGTGGAAAGGTTCTGGTAGTAGTTTTCACCAAGCGCTTACAAGGCCAGGTCTGTCGCATTATCAGCGCAAGGCCGGCAAGCCGTCGGGAAAGGAACCGTTATGAAAAACTCAAATGAATTTCCGTTTCACAAAGCAAGAAGGTTAACTCCCGCAGAAGTGGAGAAGAACCGTCAGGCAATTGAACATCACACTGGCAAACCGCGCCGTCCACGCGGCCGACCGGCTAAAGAACCTCATGAACTTTATTTGCCCGTTTCCATCCGCCTCAATCCGAAAACCTTAGAATGGGCCAAGAGAATTGGACGAAAAAGAGGTATTGGATACCAAACCGTTATCAACGAAGCCTTATTGAGTGTTGCCGGAAAAAAGAAACTTTCTCACGCAAATTGAGGCTGTCTATGGCGGGGAACCTGCATTCGCCAGTTGGAATAACAACAACACGCTTCTTTTTAATATTTTGGCGATAGGGGAATTGGCGACGGACCTGTTAGGCGGAATGCTTTACTGTGAATCCCAGTCCGGGCAGATGGACGCGGTGGACCGCTATAACCAGATTATCCGGCAGGACAACGGGCTTTCGCTTCTCAATTTACCCAACGCGCCTATGGGTTTGGCTTACGTTCAGAGGTTTTAGATGTAAGCCTGTCTCTGCCCAAAGTTTCCTGTGTCGGGGATTGCGAATCTTGTCTGATGGATATACAATCGTATATACAGAAAAGGAGGTTTTCCTATGAAAACTTTAATCGTTCTTCCCGATGAATTGGGAGCCGAGCTGAAGCAGACCATTCCCGCCCGTCAAAGAAGCCGGTTTATCTCGGAGGCGGTCGAGAAACAACTCCGGTCATTGAAATTTAAAAAAATTCTCAAGCAAACCGCCGGTACATGGACGGATAAAAATCATCCCGATATGAAAACCCAAGCGGGTATTAACCGTCACTTAGGCCGAATCCGGGGATGGAGTTAATTCGCTCCCATGCCCTATCTGATCGATTCCGACGTTATTATTTGGGCTCTTCGCGGGCGTTCTGAGATTGTGGAACTTTTGTTAAATCTTTCAGAAGAAGAATCCATAGCCTGTTCAGCCATCAATGTTCTTGAGGTGGAAGTCGGGGCTAAACCCTCCGAAATGAAAGCGGTCCATCAGCATTTGGGAAGCTACGAGATACTTCCGGTACTTCCTTCAACGGCGCGAAAAGCCGCCGAAATTCTCCGCTCATCTTCCCGCAAACCCCATCGGGGCGAATGGGCTGACGCTGTCATCGCCGCTACGGCCCTGCTGAATGATTTAACGCTGGTCACCTTTAACACCCGTCATTACCAATATCCGGGACTTTCACTATATCCAACAAAGGACCTAATTTAGTTTTTTGAGTGAGGCCGTAAGCTGTCCACGACGGGGAGCCTTCGTGGACAACGTTTTTGGGGTTGCCGATCTCATTTTTCGTTTTTGAACCGGCCTTTTTTAGTGTTATCATAATGCCATAAGTGTTATCGCTTTGGAGGACGCCATGATTCGTACTCAAATTCAACTGACTAAAAAACAAACCACTTCATTAAAGAGAATCGCCCAGGAACGGCATATTTCCATGGCCGAAGCCGTCCGTCAAGGCGTTGATTTATTCCTGAAGAACGGAATCGTTAGCCCTGAAGAGCGTCGGAAAAGGGCCCTTGCCATTTCGGGGAAATTTCACTCCAAGAATACCGATCTTTCCATCCATCATGACAAGTACTTGGCTGAAGACTACGCTAAGTGACCACTTTCATCGACACATCCTTTTTTATCGCGCTTTTAACGAAAGAAGACCGTTTCCACGCGAAAGCCGATGAAGCTTGGAAATCCCTTCTTGAATCGGAAGCCTCGCTGGTTTCCACCAATTACACGCTTTTAGAGACCTTCTCCCTGATCCAAAATCGCTTGGGTTTGGAAGCCGTGAGCGATTTTCAAAGGGATGTTGTGCCGCTTTTATCCTTGGAATGGGTGGATGAGAACTACCATGAGGCGGGACTTGCCGCCGTGTTGACTGCCAAACGAAGGAATTTGAGCCTCGTGGACTGCGTCAGCTTCGAAGTTATGCGAAGGAATAGGGTCAAGAATGTCCTCACCTTTGACAAACATTTTGGAGAACATGGATTTCATTGTTTGCCATAAAAGTTAAAGAATGAATGAGTTGGTCGGGGTCTGTTGTCCACGATGGGGAGGCGAAATGGACAAAGAACCGTTTTTAAATCACGTTCAAAACTACCTGTTGCGAAGCCACAAGCTGAGCAACACGCTTTGGTTATCCCTGGGGCAAAGTATTATTGCACTAGGGACACCTTCCTCAATTTCGGCCTAAAGCTATTGGCTACATTGGGATTGCGGTCGTGCAGGGCTCTATCCCACTCCGCGGCGGAAGCGACGAAGAAAGTCACCGGCAAGGTCTTTAAACCCGCTTCCAAATCATTCCGGCCCTGTTTTTCAGAAGTGACCTTCCCGATGCTCCAAAGGTGATCCCCTAAAGTCACTCCCGCTTTATCTATAGGGCTGTTGGCCCAAAGCTTGTCCACCAGACAATCGTTGTTTAAAACCATCCCCTGCGAGGGGAAAGGCATGCCCGCCAAAGCGGTGTCGTGGCCCAGGCGGGAATTGCGGATGAAATATTGCATCGTGCTGACCAAATGCTTCAGGTCGGCCTGGCTGGCGCATTGAATGGTCAGGGCATATTTGGAACCGGAAACCACCAAGCTCAATTGGTAAATCGTATAGGGCGTTTTGTCCTCAACATCAATCTCGTCCGTATGGATGTACAAAACGTCTTCCCAAAAGTAATTCAATTGTCCCGGGCCATTGAACATATTGAGGGGGTCCGTGCTTTTGTAATTGATGATGAGGTTCGTGGTAGTTGTGGTGATCGACTGGATTTGTTGTTTGCCGCTGCCGATCATCATGGTGTATTTGTCCGGGTCGGTCACGCCCTGCATGCGGCTGACGGCCAGATCGCCCGG
>PLFD01000021.1 GCA_003136635.1 candidate division FCPU426 bacterium
CGAATAACCAGCCTGGTCGTCCACGGAATAAAAAAATATCAATCACGCCAAAAACGATCCCTGATTAACCCTTCCATTTCCATTCTTCTCTGTTAAAGAGGGTAACAAGATTTATTGATTCTAAAGTGAAAGATCGAGCGACTCTTGGAATCTTATGTTCCTTGTCTCTTTCCTCAGTAACTATTAAAACTTTCTGGGGCTCAAATAAACTTCCGTTGTTTTCGATAATCTCACAGGCTATCGCAATCAAAAAAGGATCAGCTTGGGGAGTTTCTTTTTTTGGATTTATCAATTGGGGATCAAGCCTTAAAACTTCACAGACCACCTGTAACTGTTTTTCCGTTAAATCACGAAAAATTTCTCGCCGACTCTTAGCCCATTTAACAAGCCATTCATCTTGCAATTCGGAAAATACTTCCCGGCAAGAAAATAATCGATTTTGAGAAATAAGAATGTCTATGTTTTTCCACAGACCTTCAAACACGGTGTCTGGATAATGATGATAGAGTTCTATAAGGGAGGAAGAATCAATGCAGTAAATGTCATTTGTCACTGGTTATCCTGAAATCGAAATCAAATCCGAAAAATATTTCGGGCTCAAGGATAAGTAATCGGACATCTGCTTGTTGTTTATTTTGTTGCTGGACTTAGAGTCCACAACTAATGAAACATACTTTTTTCCTAACTTTCCAATACACGAGGCGGCTTGTCCCGGATTCCGTCCCCCTCCTTTTGATTTCTTAGTCGTTTTTTCATAATCTCCCAACATTTTCTGACACTTTGGAAAAGAAATCATTCCCAAGTTTTCAAGTCTTATTAAAAATACATAGCAACTAACTTTAAATGTTTTACTAAGGGATTTAAGAAGATTGATGTCGGCTGTCTCGACCAAATTTAAAACGTCTTGGTTATTCGAAAAAACTACCTTTGGCAAAAGGAGGGCCGCAGAAAACTGATTGCACCACTTTTCGATTTCAAATATCTGTCCACTGGCTTTATTTGTTATTTTTGGAATACAGACACTTGATTCATTTAACATTAAATGGGCAAATTCGTGAAAGAGAGTAAAGTTACGGGCATACCAGCCATCACCAGAATTAACAACAATTACATTGGGATTTGGTTCCTTCAAAGAAAAACCACGAGCATCTTCTATTGGCATTTTAAAACGAAATACAAATACGTTTAATGTCTCAACGGCTTTTCTCCACCCCTCAAAGGCCTGTTGCCAATCTTTCCATTTTTTCGTTTGGACTTCTAAAGATATACCTAATTTTTCTCTAACTTGTATCGCAATTTTTTCTGGGTCGTCTCGCAAAGTCACTTTGGGAATAAGAGGGACATTGGGCAAATTAAGATTTTCTAATAACTCATTGGTATATTCTTGTAACAAATGGGCTTTTCTGAAAACCAAAAGAGTTTTTTTATCAAATTTCCCGCTCGCTCCAAACATCAATCGCATATCTCTAGGTGGACCAGGTTCATTAGGAACATCCGGCAACATAAAACAGGCCAATGAACGCTTATATAAAAAACACAGTCGTTCAGTATTTGATAAATTCGGTTTATCTAAATTCTTTTCCCAACCTTCTAAAATTTTTTGATCCACCTCCAAATCTTTCGAAACAAATTCGACTGTTAAACCAGCACTCTCTCTAGCCCATTTTAAAACTCTAGGTGTTATAGGAATTTTTAAACCACCACTCATATTCGTATTTCCCCATAATAATTAAGAAGATTCTTAAACATCATCCGCTGATACTGCCACATCAAAGCTCACCCCAATAGCCTCGAAATGCTTAAACCCGCAATTCACTTTATCAGCTTCCGAAGTTCTTAATTTCAAAAAGTCTTTGGTTGATTTGGTTTCCCGAACAAGATAAAGAACATTTCCGTCTTGCTTAATAATTGCCCAATCGGGGTTATATTTGCCAACCGGTGTTTCAACTTCAAACCACCGTGGAAGCTTAACAAACAACTTAATATCTGCCCGTTCATCAAGCTTCTTAGCAAATTCTCGTTCAATTTCAGAATCATAAACCACATAGTCGTAGATCGACTTTTTTACCTGTAAAGCTGTTAAATAATTAACCAATTCATCATCTTGGAAGAGTTTCATTTCCCAAACGGCTTCTGGTGGGTCCCCCGATATTTTCTCGTACTTAATGCCCTCAATCATCAAACGGTGTAATTCATATTTTAAAATATGAGCAACTTGATCCATAAAAACTTGGGGATTGGCGATAAATTCAGTTAGACGATCAGAACCTTTTAGAATTTTAACTAAAGTAGATCGTGTCAGTTCTGTTTCGTTTTGAAGGTATGCGAGAATGTCGGGGATATTTGGTTTATCAATCGTAATGTTTTCAATCGAAGAACCTACTGCACTTGCCACCACGCCTGCTTTGGTTACACCAACTGCTCCGGTCAACACCTGTACTCGAACTGGATTAATATGCGCCATTTTTTTAATGCCATCGATGGCTTTACTAATTAATTTATCGGTTTCGAACTCTACGCGATAAGTCGTTCTAGTCTTAATCTTGTCCCAAAGCGTCCTAAACTCAGGACTTAAAGTAACTTCTTTCTTTAGTTTATTAACCTTTTCGTCCTTATCGCGTTTGATGTGTTTTTCGATTCGGTAAGAAGACAGCAAATCAATAACGTCTGAGGTCAAAACCGCTAATTCTTTGGGCAGGTCAATTTTAAAACCCGTTCTTTGAGGATCGAACGCCTGAAGAATCAGGCCATCTTCGGCGATCATTTTTTGTTCAACTAAGGCCTTTTTAATTTTTTCAGCGGAAATTAAACCAATTGGTTTTTCTTCACCATCAATTATGGTCATTAGTTTAGAAAAAGCAGTAATAGGGACTTTTCCAAAAATTACACCGCAATCTTCCGCATATTCGGTTTGCAAAGCTTTTGCAAATTCTTCATAACTTTCATTAGCCATTACATAAAGCTTGTTCTCAAATTCATCGAAAACCCTTATTCCTTCCTGATTTACTGGCAAACGCAAACCACGGCCTATTTCCTGTCGTTTTTTTATATTGCTACGAGCTTGGCTAAGAGTGCAGATTTGAAAAACATTTGGATTATCCCAACCCTCCCGTAAAGCCGAATGGCTGAAAATGAAACGTAGTGGTTCTTCCATCGAAAGAAGTTTTTCTTTGTCTTTCATAATCAGGTTATAGGCATCATCATCCGCTTGGCTGTCACCACGGGTATCCTTATAAACACCCTTTTTATCTTGGGCAAAATAACCATTTCGAATTCGATCAATCGGTTCTTTAACCCAAGTAAGGTCTTTATATCTTTTGTCTTTTAACAATTCTTTGAAAAGTTCGTCGAACTCCAAAGCAAACTTACCCATTACCGGACTACCAGATTCATCGTAATCACGGTAATTGGCCACTCGATCTATGAAGAACAAGCTTAAAACTTTGATACCTCTGCCCTTAAGTCGAAGTTCTTTTTCTAAATGTTGTTTGATTGTTTCTCTAATTTGAATTTTCCAAATGTCATCTCTAAGTCCACCAATTTCTTCACCTAGTCGTAATACTCTCCCATCGTTGAATCGTATAAATTCATTACCTGGTTCACCATGAATTTCTGTAATCGTGTAGCCATTGCGGTAGTTTTCATTCTCTTTTGTCAAAATAAATAAATCTGATCCACTTTTAACGGTTATAGATTTTTCCTTCGGGCCATCGTTTGTTTGTTCAAAAACTTTTAATTTTGCTTTAATTTCATTTTTGTAATCAACTTTTTCAACTCGCACAAAGGCATCGGGGATTCCGCTTGTGGCCTTTGCACTGGCCACTACAATTTGTTTTACCAAACCAAGGCTGAAAGCTTTAACTGGATCAAGGCGGTAAACAAGGTTATAAAGGTTTCGATGGGTCGCGGAATAACGAAGAATTAATAGAGGGTTTAAAGCTTTAATTGCTTCCTGTGCTTTTTCGGTGTTGTCTACACTTTGGGGTTCATCGATGACAACTATTGGATTAACGGATCTAACATATTCAATTGGTGGCAACCCACCAGGAAGTTGATCTCTTTCTTGATAGATGATGTTACTTTTTCCCTTTGAATCAGCGTCCGTAAAATTTCTTCGAAAAGCATCGATGTTAATAACCATGATTTGGATTTGGTTACTAATTGCAAATTGACGTAAGCGACCTAATTTTTTCGAATCATAATTAAAGTATTCATATTCAACGTTGTTAAAGATTGCGCCGAAATGTTCTTTGGTTATTTCAAGTGTTTTTAAAATGCCTTCACGAATTGCTACGCTCGGCACGACAATAATAAATTTTCTAAATCCAAACTTGCGATTCAGTTCAAGAAACGTCCTAAGATAAACGTAGGTTTTGCCTGTACCGGTTTCCATTTCTACAGAAAAATTAAGTGGACAAGACGAGGAGTCACCATCGATAGCCGGGATTAACTTCTTATCGAGTGGAAGATCGTTTTTTTCCTGAATTTTTAATAAATTCTTAAATATTTCTTCTTGGTTCAAAACAAGTCGATTACCCAAGCCCATTTCCATTTGAGTTTGTCCCGCCAAACCCCAATCTTGTTGTGTTTGAAGGGTGATTTCAAAATCGCTTTTATGAATAGGTTGACCATCGAACAAATCAGTAATTGAATTGATCGCGTCTAACTGAAAAGATTGTTGGGCATCAAATTGAAGCTTCATCTTGCCTCGATTATGGACGGTTTATACAGTTAAAAACTTGGTAACACCTTTGGATTTGAAAGTCTGGGCGGCATTGGTTTTGAGTTGATCATTGCTAGTAAAGCCCTCATCAAGGCAGACAACCCGTTGAGGCTTCTGGTCCGCAATGGCTCTAATGACTTCCAGAGTTAATGATTTTTCAAGACAAATAAGGAAGGAACTATCTTGAATGCTATAAACCTTTTTACCAGCCAGTGTAAGTATTTCTATTTCAGTCGTGAGTGGATAACCGGATTTAAGAAGAATTTCATAAAGAATATCATCCTGCGAGCGATCTTTCAGAATGTGATCTACATGCATTTCCAATTGTTTACCAAGCTTTTCAGCATCACCTGGGTTTTCGTTATTCCATGATTTGAAATTAGAGGAGGAAAGTTTAAAAACTCTGAATCCCTGATCTCGGTTTGACGCTTTACTTTCTAATTGAAGCTGATCCGTGCCTTCGTTTCGTGCTTTTTCAACAACTCTTCTTATGCGTTCTTTAGTAATCTCCGATATTGTATTAAACCCGCCTTTTAATGCTTCGCTGCCTGGCAAACAGGGTTCCGGAAGCTGAACTAAAATGAATCTTCGATTTCCACCATCTTGTTTATTCTGATCAAGAACTGCATGTGCCGTGGTCCCAGATCCTGCAAAAAAATCTAAGACAATATCGCTGTCTTTCGAATTTGTGCTTATTTGAATAAGCCTTTCTATTAGACCAATCGGTTTAACCGTATCAAATACTGCAACCCCACCAAACAAAGACAACAATTCCTTCTTACCGTTATCAGTGGTTCCAACTTCTTCAGCTTTCCAAAGAGTGTGTGGCGTCAAACCATCTTTCGCCTCTGACAAAAAAAGTTTTAAGCGCGGAACATTTTCACCATTGGGTCCAAATGAAATTCTATTATCATGAATAAGTTGTTCTAGCTTTTCTTTTGTGAACCGCCAACATAATCCTGATGGTGGATCAACCAGTCGCCCCGACGGTGTTTTAATTTGGTAAAACTGAGATTTTGTTCCATGCCCTCCCTGAACAGACAAAGAAACAGATTGCCACTTCCCGCGCGGATCATTATCAGGGTTAGAATACCTTTCCAAAGTTTCTTCCGTAAAAGGGAGAAACCCCCTCACGCTTTGAAATAAGTCGAAATTTTTGGCGAAAGCTATAATGAAATCGTATGCCTATCCGCAAAGTGCATC
>PLFD01000002.1:0-25239 GCA_003136635.1 candidate division FCPU426 bacterium
AAAGACTTTTGTTACACCCCACATCTCTTTTAAAGTTGAAAACACTTCTCCCCCTCTCTAACAATATTTTAAAAAATTCCTTCTCTGCTAAAAGAATTGAGAACTTTATATAGGTTGAATAATGGCAGACATCTCTGCTGATGATCATCACGACGAATCGGTATTTTCTCAAAAAATAGAAATTTCATCATCCTCCGAGATCCAACAATCGGCCGCTATCGATTCACCAAAAGTAACTCAGGTTCATCTGTTCAACATTTACGAGCTGCAAGACCCATCATGGAACCCCTGGCGTTATTTGAACGCAGTTCAATGGTCAACCTTGAGCCTATGTGGCGGGGGAATCCCCATCCCGGCTTTTACCATTTGGGCTGGGATCCCCTCCGCCGATGCTACGGGTACAGGGACAACCGAACCTCCTTGGTTGGTCATTTCGGGCAAAAGGGGTCGGAAGGCAATCCGGGGCGGGTTAAACCAACATTGAAGACATTATTTATACTCAGAATGCCAAAATTCTAGCAATCGCCTTCAAACGAGACGATACCCCACCTAATTAGCTGGATGAATATGTGGCCGGGAAGTTTATACATATGAAAGACTCCAATCATAAAACAACAGGATAATTTATGCCCTGCTCGCGGCCACCCCCGCAATAGGTCGATAAAACCGCTATTCCCCTCTCTTGACAATTAATTCGGGGGTTTTTAAAATTTCTCCGATTTTGGGGTTTGGCCTCTAGTTTCCCACCTAGTCTCGGAAACATGTTAGGGACGTACAGGCCCGGGTTTCTTGTTAACCCAAGTCGGTATTCTTGTTAACCAAGCTGATTTTCTTGTTAACTAAATGCCAAAAGCTTGTTAACTAAACCTTATTTTCTAAAATAAATAGAAAAACCTTGTTAACCAAAATAACTTTCTTGTTAACCAAAAACCGAAACCTTGTTAACTAATAATTGAGTTCTTGTTAACCAAAGGAGTTGACTTTGCCCAAACTGATTGATGAATCCCTTTCGTGGCTGGATAACCTGGCCCGTTTAGCCATCCAGATCGAAAAAACCCCAGACGCCACCCATGCCGAGTTAGCGGAATCCCTCGACTTACCCCGGTCAATGGTTACCTTCCTTTCAGCCATCCGGGATTGCTTTGACGCACCCGCCATTGCAAAGGTACGCCGGGCCGAAAAAGCAAATCACGTTCCCGGCGTTCCTAATGCGGTAGGACAATCAAACTTCGTTGCCCCCCTAACGGGGACAGGTCAGCTTGCGGCTTCTCAACAGATGCCCTTCACCCTATCCTTCACTAGCGCCCGTGCCCTATCCCGGCTGAATAAAAAGGTCAAACCCGAAGACCTTCCCGGCCTGGTTCATGACGCCCTGGACGTCATTCTGGCCCGCCAACTGGCTACTAAAGACATTAAAAAACTGGTGGTATGGCTAATCAGCGGCAAACCCGCCTCTGAATTTGACCCAAAAGCTAAATCCGTTCGACTCCCTTCTGTCGCTCAGGGTGTCGCTGACGCCGCAACCACTCCTACCACCCTTGACCTCAAAAAGCTCCGCCAATTGCTGGAAAAAGCCGAAGCCGAAAGGATTCAGGGTAAAGAAACCACCGCCCAGGAAAATTTGGACAAATACCTTCAAAAACTATATTCTTCCAATTCCTCATCGAAAAACTTACAAAACACCTCGGGTTCCAAAAGGGGTTTCTCTGAAACCATCATGCTGGATTGGCTGGCGGATATATCCGTCATCGCCCAGATCAAATCCAAGATCAAAAAAGGCAAACCCATAACCAGGGGCGAAGTGGCTTTGTTATGGCTTCATAAAGCAGGTGAAATAGTGGGCCATGGGATAAAGGGTTTCCTGAAGCTGTTCAAGCCTTTTTTCAAAATCATCCATTGGGCCTGGAAGATGGTGATCGAAGCCTTGAAAGAATTGGGGATCTATAAATACGCAAAAGCGATAATGACCCTAGTGGTATTGATCGCGGTGATCTGGTTTGCCTGGGCGGCGTTCCACTACGGGGTTATACGCCCGGTAGAAATGATTTGGTCGAAGATTCATATTTTTTCCCATTCGGAATCGGCACCAGCACCAAGTCCCTCTGCTTCGATTCCAACGCCAGCTCCCCAAACCCCTATATCGGTGGGTTTCGGGCAACAAAAAAGAGTGTCTCGCCCTGTACTCGAGACGCAGAAGTATCAACCCTCCATTCCCTTCCAACCGTCCGTGGAAGACCCCCTCATTCACGAAGACGAGATTGAGGCAATTAAGCCCAAAAGCCATGTGAATGACCATTCGGTTATACCGGATGAGGGCATACCCGGTGATGTGGCCGTCAGCCGACTGCGGGATCTGGCCGACCCGGATAAATACACCATGAAGATCGGAAAGGACAAACAAGCCGTTTTATCCGCAAACGTCACCACGACCGGCCTGACAATTAACTATAAAAGTCCGGACCTTTTCGGGGCTGTAACGGGCAGCGGGGGCGGCCAATGGAATGCGCTTTGGGAAGACATCAACGCGATCCACGTGAGCGAGATTGTTTCCGAAAACAATGGGCCCGTTACCTATTTTCAAATTTCGGCTATCACGGAGGGAGCCAAAATACCGCTGACCTTTCAATGCGCCACAAAGGCCAACCTTCAGCATCTGGTATCAGCACTGGAATATTTCATCCGCAATTCCCGCCTGGGCCACGACGCCCAACCCGGAGGACTGCCCTATCCGAATCAGGGAATGGTTTTAAACAATGATGTTGTGGTGGATAAACTTTGGACCAACAGCCCGGCGGATAAAGCGGGAGTGGATTTGGGCGATCATCTTTGGTGTATTGGAAAGATTACATCGGAACAGCAAAGTAAGAAGGATTTGGAAGCGGGTTTGCCATCCGCTTCGATTCTTTATGTGGTTTCTCCTGAAGAATGGATCAAGGCCCAAACCGCCGTTAATTCCCGCGTGACCAATATCTTCCGGCCTAAGCTGAGAAAAGTTACCATAGGGCAATAATATTTGGCCCTATGGAAAACCAAGTCTTGCCACTCATCTTGCAGTCTTGCGGCAGATTAACCTACTGCCAAACATATTAAGTTGAGGTACCCCGCAATTCACAACCGAATGGCGTGGTTACGGCGCAGTTGATCCCAAACGGCACAAGGGGTGACCCGCCTTTAAACAATTATTTCTCGGTTTTAAGAATTCCCCTCACCAAATAATAAGAAGTATGGTCGACGGGAGAAATCTTGAACCTCAGTCCGCCATGTTCGATGGCAGTCTTGAGCGGTTTGCCTTCCCTGTCCGATTCATCCAGCGGAACCACTTCATATTTCATCGCGGGATTCACCACAATCGAAACGACGCCCTTCACGCCCTGCATCAAAATAGGCGCCTGACCCGGATTTTTAAGAGCGGTTCGGGTGGAATTATAAGTCTGTCCGCTGTTTTCCGCCCTGGCATCCGCGATCAGGATGATTTTGGCGGATTGATCCAAAGGCTTTTGATCCAGCGAAACCGCGAAAACCGCGGCCCAGGGGTTGCGCTTGGCGGCCTCCACCCACATACCGGTTGTGCCCAAAGTTTCTCCGTTGCCGATATTGCCCACCAGCCCCTGCGCGCAGGGGCTGTCGATTTTCAGCACGCCCTGGCCGTAATAAAGGGTTTCTTCCCCAGTGGAACTGTCCACTTCCTTCTCGCTTTTGCTATAGCGGTTCTGAATGGCGCTCAAATCCGGAAGAGCTTCTTCCACTTTGCCCGTGAAACGCTTTTCCACTTTGGCCACATAGGGCAGCCAGGGATGGTCAAAAAGCCAGTCGCTCTTCATGCCGTTGGACACTACCGCTTTATCCGAAAGCGGTTCAACCACCGTGACAGAGGCGGCTTTCAGGTAACCCAGACGGAAAATCAGCGCCCCCGCCTGATAAAGGGGCTGATCATCCACCCGGCAGTTGATATCAAAATTCGTCATGCGGGTGGTGCCGGGCATATCCAGTCCGTGGTCAAATTGCATCAATCCGTCCCAGTCCTGCAAACTGCCGTAAGCCGCCATGAGCATCGGCCCCTCTAGACGGTACTCGTTGGGAAAGCAATCGTTCCACTCGGTGATAATCAAAGGCTTTTGTTCCACCGCGTCGTGGGCGAGGCTGAAAATCAGCGATCCCTTGAACGGCGAAAGAATCTGGGAATTGTTGTTCATCGGCGCGACGGCCACATTGTTCCAGCCGCCCTCGATATTCCAAATCTGGGGATGGTCCCAGTAGGCGTGGCTGTCCATAAAGTCCATAGTGGCATCCGCGCGGATGTTGCCCAGAATGGGCAGGCCCATGTTGCTCCCCGTCAGAAGCGCGTGGGGGCTGAGTTTGGCCAGAAACACTCTCATGTCCTGATCGGTTTTGACCACTTCGCGCAAAAGAAATCTCAAACTCTCGTCTTCGTTTTCGGGGTTTTGAACCGGCACCAGTTTTTGGCTGTCATAATCAAACTTGAATCGAGTAATTTGCCCATGCCCGCCCCATTGGGCATAAAGCTTTTGCAGTTCATCCCAATAGACTTCGGGAAACTTTTGTTCCCCGAAATCGGAAAAGATGGAAGACTCGTTAATAATCTCGCTTCCCACATAAGCCGGGTCGTCTTTCAAAGCCATTCCGGTATAAGTGTTCATATGGCCGATCAGTTCCTCAGCGTATTTCTTATTGAGTTCAATAATGCGCTTGTCAAAATGAATGGCTCCTTTGGCCCCAGCCTGCAAATCCTTCCAGCCGGCCACGCCGTCCCCTTCCCTGAATTTCCGGTTGATAAAATCCAGATAAAAATAAATGCCGTTCTTTTTGAGCGCCGCGATGAGGTAGTCGAATTTTTCCACCTGCGCCGGGTCCAGCGTCAGCGTATTGTCCGCCTTGGGATCGAAAAAATTATTATCCGTCCAATCAGCGTCCGGCATGTGAAAGCGGATAATGTTCACGCCCAGTTTGGAAAGCCTGATACCAAGGGCGTCGGCCTGATCATGGGTGGGGAAATTATTGGGTCCCACCAAATCCGTGCCCCAAAAGCGGATGCGGGTCCCGTCCGCGAACTCAAAATGGCCGTCCTTGGCCGTCACAAAACCGTGGGTACCCGAGGGTTTGTCATTGAGAAAGGAAAGGTCTAACTCCGTATCCGAATAGTGCTCCGGCGGCTGATAGGCGTACCAGTCCGAAGTGTCCGAAACCTGTTCTTCCTGAATGACAGTGGTGATGGGGTTGCCGGCCGCGTCCAGCAGTTTCAGCGAAAGGTCGTCAAACCAGGCGGTGCCGGTGCAGTTGCCCAAACCAACATCCACATGGGCCATGGTGGCGCCGGGGGGCACGCTGTATTTTTTTTCGTAATAGGTCCAGCCGGTGGTGCCCACCGCCTTGCAAGCCTCGTCCTGCCAGCCGCCGACCTGTTTGCTGTCGGTGCCGCGGAAATCAATGCCCAGCCGGGCGGCCATATAGTTTTCCGTTCCCTGAACCACGTTTTCGGTTTTCACCCATCCGCCGTAAACCACATAAGCGGGTGTCTGGCCCTTGAAAGAAACATCCTGCGAGGGCAATGTCCAGGCGGGAGCGCCGTTGGCCACTACCAGACAATGGAGCGAGTTATGCCCTTCGGCGCTGATATGCCCTCCCTGCCAGTCGCGGGAACCGGGGCTTTCAAAATCAGAATCCAAAAGCCAGTTGTCGCCCTCGACCGCCAGAGCAGGTTTTCGCTCCGGGTGCGCGGCTTCGCCGGCCGCCAGGGGTTTTTGGTCAAAATCGTAAACAAACATTTTCAAATCGGAAAACCAGGCTTTGCCCGTGCAGTTGCCCATCGAAAACCCCACTGTGGCGTAGGCTGTGCCCTTAGGAACGGAGTATTGATTGCTATAGGAAGCCCAATCCTGGGTTCCCTGAATTTGGGCGATGGAGGGCGGCCAGTCGCCCACCCTGGTTCCGGAAGCGTCATAAAAAATCACCGTGATGCGGGCCATTTCCCAATCGTTGGGGCCCTTGACCACGTTTTCGCATTTCACCCAGCCGGAAATTTCCACCGCCGGAGGCGCAGGCTGGGGCAGTTCGACTTTTTGCGTGTACTCGGTCCAGGTGGGACTATCGTTTTCGAGATAAGCGGACGGTTCGTTATTTCGTCCCGGCTGGGTAGGAGCGTCGCGGTTCCACCCGCCGGATGTTTTGAAGTCGCCGTTCAACAGCCAGTTCTGATCAGCCGCGCCCCATGCTGTGGAAACCGAAAAACCGCCCAGAACGGCGGTCAGAATTAAAAACCAATTCATTTTTTTAAACCAAGTAAAGCGGCTGATTCGGTTCATGGCGGTTCCCTCTTTTATTTTGTCTGGCCCAGCCCCAAAGCCTTAACGACTTGCATATCCACTTGGTCATTCTCATCCGCCAGATCATAGGAAGCGTGATAAGCCCAGTTCGCCCAATCCACCTGATTTCCCCGCATCAGATTGGTCATCTCCTTAATCCACTCAAGCCGGTCTGGTACCGGCACACCTGATTTTAACGCTCCAAACTCGCCGCAATAAAGCGGGAGCTTTTCTTTTTTGGCGAAAGTAAACAAAGGCTCAAGACTTTTCTTCATGTCGTCGGAGGTAAACCCGTGGGGATAACGCTCAAAAGGCCATTCTTTATAACCGCCCTGCCTGGCCGCCGCCCAGGCGGCGGTGACTTGGGATTCCGGCACAGGATAGTGAATGCCTTTCAGGGTCGAAAGGGATTTATCCATCCAGCTGGCTCCCTGATGGGTAAAGATGAAAGGCTCGTAATAGTGAAAAGTGTAAATCAGCCGGGGAAAACCCAGATCGCCCATTTGAATCAGGTTCTCCGCCGCTCCCCATCCGCCGCCGGTGACCACAATATAGCGTTCCGGGTCCTGCTGACGAATCACACTCACCAGATCTTTCATGATGGAACGCCAATGGTCGATGTCGCTTTGCGCCGGATTATCCCGGGTTAATTCCGGAATGGCCGGCTCGTTCATAATCTCAAAGACGACCGACAGGGGTTGGCGGGCATAGTGGGCGGCGAGATTTTTCCACAGGGTTTTAAAAGCCGCCAGTTCCCGGGGATCGTGAAAAATATCCGGCGCGGGTGTTTGGTGCATATCGATTACCACACCCAGACCATTTTTCAGGGCCATTTGCACTGCCTGATCCAGTAAAGCCAGCCCCTCAGGATTAAGCGTATCGGGCGCGTCGGGGTTTTCCAAAAAACCCCTTCCCAAATTAAGACGAACATGGGTAAAACCCAGAGCCGCCACCTGCTTAAACTCCGACTCCTTGAGATGGTCGCGGACGGCTTGCCATTGTTCACCGTCCAGAGGCTGGTTGCCTTTGTAGGGAAAAAAAATGTGGTCGAAGTTAATGCCGTGAGAAAGAACCTGATGGATATCAATCATTTCAACCCCCTGCGTTATTTGAGCCCACACCGGAGCCGCCAGAACCAAAAAGGCGAACACCAACATTGTTTTTTTTCGCACGGAAAGCCTCCTGCCGGGATGGGGATTTAAAAAAATTCACCACAGAGCCAAAGACTCTGTGGTGAATAAAGGTGAAGTAGTTTTTGACGGCCTAAGCAATATCAAAAGATTACTTGGCGACCACGCTGGCCACCGCGAATCCAAACGCGCCCTCGGTTTTCGCCTGAAGGTTAAAGCTCGGCACTTTGCTAAAGTCCTTGGGCGCTCCCTTAATGGCGTCCGGCGGGGCGTAATTAGGATCGAGCGTAAAAGAATCCATAGGAACGGTTAGGGTTTCCCAGACGCCGCCCTTGGTGACAGGCGTGACGGCCGCGTATTGATTATTGTTTTTATCCTTCAGGGCCAGACTAATGGCGATGGGGGCCTTGGTATAAACCAGCAAATTGAAAGTCTTGGCCGAGGACAAATCGAGTCCTGTGCCGTTGCCCGCCATGCACCACATGCCGCAATAACCGCCGGCCGTTAAATTATAAGTGACCACCAGAAATTTGCTGCCGGGCCTGTTGGTGTTATCCATGGTCTTGAAGGCGAAAGATGAACCCTTGCTGTCCTGAAAGGTTCCCCCGCTTTTGTCGTCAAAGCTGGAAAAATCCTGGACCACTACCGCTCCACCGCTGGAAGCGCCTGAACTGGCGGGGGCAGCCACCGCCGCTCCTGCCGCCGCAGCCGGCGCCGCGCCTTCACCGGTTTCCATGGGTCCAATCCACAAAATATTCGGGCCCGGGTTGCTGGCCTGGAAATTCATGGAAGTGGTGTGGCTTAAATCCATCGGGTGGCCTGTCACCGCGTCCGAAGGAGTGTAATAGGGATCTTTCACAAAAGAAGCGAAAGGAATAACCACCTGTGTCCAATTGGTTCCCATCGGGAAGGTGGCGACGTATTGAACGTTATACTTGTCCTTCAGGGCGATACCCATCTTGCCTGCCGTCGCGGCCTTGGCCATGAAAGATAAATAGGTTTCTTTGGAAAAGTCGTTCGCCAGATTGTGCCAGATCCCGCAAAAGCCGTTCGCTGAAGCGAGTGTGAAAGTAAGCTTGAGGGATTTTTGAGCCGCCGTGGGACCGGCATCCGTATCAATCGCCATCTTGGAACCCAGCGTATCCTGAAAAGAACCGGTGTTGCTTCCCGACTCATCCGTCCAGTCTTCCAGCATCACCGCCCGGACCTGGGAAACCCCGAACAAAATGATTACCGCCAAAAATAACATGACTCTTTTCATCAAAAGCCCCTTTCGCTTTTAAATTTCAGTTATAAGACGCCAATTGCGCCAAATACCGATTCTCAGATGATTTAATAAAGTTGTATTTCGTCCAGCCAGAAATCTGCGGCCATCAGAGTAGGAGTAGAAGCTCCGTTCGGATCTTCTTCCCATTGAAAATAAAGTATGCGGCTTAAGTTTTGCGATCCATTATAAGAACCGGATAAGGGGCCCACTTGTGGAGCGCCCCAACCCGCTTGAGCGAATTGGCTCCAAGTGTACTTGACCAATACCCAATTACCAGCCGTGGAAGTTAAAGCCAGTTTGTAAGTGTCATAACAACCCCCACCAGTACAATCCCCATTTCCGACAGGCGCGGGAATCTGCTCCGGAACGGGACAAACGAACCAGCGGGCAGCCATGGTGTCATCGGTTCCTGTTTTCCAGTAAAACTCAATTCCATGGGAAGTAGCGGGGCAGCAATAAGAACTGCCTGACAAATTATAGACACCGGAGCTGGTAAGATTGGCTTGGATTTCATAAGGGTTATATCCGGTTAGCATTGTCCCCGTGACTTTAATATTCGCCGCGTAATTGGTTCCATTGGCGCCAGGTGAAGTAACAATATTCCCGGATGGCAATTCGAGAAAGCTTCCACCAGAGGAATTATATAAATTCGGATTGACGATAGCCGAGTCGGTTTCAAAATTTGCGACCACTTGAGGACCCAAGGTTGGAGTCGACGTCACCACAATGGCCGCCAGGGTTGCAATTTTCCCATCACAACCTTGGATCATCAGGCTTACGGTGGTAATCATCATGACCATCAAAAAAGTCATTAAAATTATAACTTTTTTCATAAGAACTCCTTTGGATGGTACCTTCAAAACTTCGTTAATCAACCTTCTTAAAAAAAGTATACCTCATCTACACCAAAATCGACATTGCTGGTACCGGCCACATTATTCCGGCCTTCCACCCATTGCAAAGCAATGATTTGCTGAAGATTAACCCCTGTAAAAGTGGGAGGAGTGGTTTGGAAATTGGTTGCGATATTGCTCATTTGGCTGAAATTGACTGTGATTTGCTGCCAACCGTTGGTAGGTCCCGATAATTGATATCCAAAATAATTGTAGCAAGTACTTCCTGCGCATTTTCCCTGCCCGGGGAAAGCGAGGGCTGTCGCTTCCTGCGTGGTCGGAACATTAAAATAGCGGTAGGTGGCCGTGTCGTCCGGGAGGATATTAATATAAAATTTCACGCCGGACCAAAAGGCCCCGTCATAGGCGTTATAAGTTATTGGCGGATTAGCATCCAAGCCTCCAATCAGCAATATCTGCGGATAAGTTTTTCCGTCTCCAGGGTCAGTCACAGTTCCAGTAACAAAACAACCATTCGCTGTCCCGGCGGCCCCAGGCCCCTTGATGGTCAGCGACTCGGACGCGTAGGGTGCTGAATTATTGGGCGCGGTCCAGGTTCCCGGTGATCCAATCAGATCATTGGGAGAATTAAGCTCAAAAAGATTTGAATTGGTAAAAGTAGATGGCTGAGAATCAAAGTTGCCGTCAAAATTATTGACTAACGAGTATTGGGGCGAGTTAGCTGGCGCGGGATAAGCCCCGATGGGCGGAACGTTGGTTTGGCAACCAACGACGATCAAAACTACGGCCAAGGGCGAAAGCAACCATAACTGTTTAAAATTTAACTTCATAAGTCATCCCTATAAATTGATTTTGCAACGTTCCCGTTATCTGTCCCACCGTTTCAATCTCGTTTCCCGAAGATAGGTCGTAATCCAAATAAAGGGTGGAGTTACGGTCAAACTGGAAAGAGGTTGATAACAAATAATACCCCACCGAATCATTAACGGTGAAGGGCATATAAGAATTAAGATCCGTATTGTCAAAAACATAGCTATAACGGGCCAAAGGACTACCATTGATCCCTTCTTCCGTACCATTCGCGCTTTGGGCCCCCAAGGCCAGATCTACTTCCCATTCTTTAACAATACCAACCCGCAAACCACACCAGAGACCCAGACTGTTTAAGGTTCCCACTACGCTGGTCGTTTGCTCATAACGCACGTTGGTTCCAATTTCCAAAGGCGTATCCAAACCAATATGCGGACCCAAATCAAAAGAGGGGCCAAAGTTGATATATGTAAAATTCCTTACAGGGGCTGCACTGTTGGGAGCTGGATCCAAAGAGGTCAAAGCCGTACCCGCACTATTAACAACTTCGTTCGCGATAATTTCTTGCACCAAATAGACGCTCCCTTTGATTTTCAATGATTTTTTCTCAAGCGTTTCGATGTCTACTTCCATACCCACGCCTTCACGGTTAGGCGTGGCTAAACCATAAGGAAAGGTGTTATCCAAAGTGCGGTCATAATAACCAAAGATACCGCTGGCCCTCGGAACGTTCTGAAGGAAAAATTGACTTAGTATTTGTTGGTGGAAGATCTCAAAACTGGGAACGTAATTCGGGGTCAGTGTAATGTCGTCCTGCCGAGTCTGAGCCAAGGGTGAATAGAAATAAGGACCCACGTTCAGGTAATGGAATGATACTTTAGAATCGCCCATCTGTAAGTAAGGCTCAATATTCAGGGCAAAATCGCTGGTAGAGGTCGCCGAGTTCAATATATTGTCCTGGTAATTGGAAAAAGCGCTTTCGCCTTCCACGCCAAGATAAACGTCACCGCCCACACCGACCCTCAGACTGGGTTTGTAGCTGTTGATGACATACTGGTGCGCCCATGTGGCGGGCTGGGTAGCGGAGTACGGCGAGCCCGGTTCTTGTGTTCCCCAGGGATCGTCTAATACCACCAAATAATCGTCCAAAGCGATCTGCCAGGACGTTTCACCTAAATAGAATTTTTTGGATTTCAACTCGGCTTCTGCGCCAAAAGCCCAGCCTGTATATAGTTCTATGCTTGGCCCATAATAGGTAACGTTCTTTGTCGTATCGTTAAAAGCATTATTGATGATATTGGCAAAGGTTGAAATTTTAAACGTATCCAAAACCCTGGAGTTGGGCCACTCGATCTGTGTTCCTATCCTCAGTCCCCTAAAAGGCCAATCGGGTTCGTGATCAAAGTAGCTCTCATATTTTTGAATATCATCCCAACGGCCAACTGCTTCGGGCACATAGACCAGATCCAAATTATTCCGGTTCCAAATGGTAAAAGGCGAATAGGATTCGTAGAAATCACCGATCGTGGCTGTCATAAAATCAGGGCTGAAGTTTGCCGTAATCCGGCGCAGCTTGAAGAAATCCGCTTCGGGATTAACCGATGTTGGGCTCCAGGTGTATGGAAGGCCAAAGCTTCCCAAACGAAATACCCCATCAAAGGTGATTTCTTTGGATATGGCTCCGGTCGGCTCCATATCCAGGTATTCATTGAAGTTCATGGCCGCCGGGTTGGCGAAAGCAATTCCCGTATAATTTCCGTAATATTGCTGTGAAATACCCAGTGCACGGCCCAATCCATGGATTGAAACACTGGGATTATCTTGAACACTTTTAACCATTTTCCAAAGATCATATTGATCCGATTCCGCCTGGGACAACTTGTCGGTCAAATCCGTTTTCTGATCCTTTACCAATTGAAGTTCCAAAGCATAAGCGTCTTGAAGCGATGTCAGGGCCTGTTCCGCAGCTTGAATTTTTTGGGGGCTGTTCCATAACGGCTTATCGTCCACGGCGGAGACTGGAGCCGGAGCGGCTGTTGAATCAATGGCGTTCATATTAGCTGTACCGACCGCGACCGTCCCATCACCTGGCGGGGGCGGTAATTCCATATCCGCTTGGGCCACAACGATTTCTTTTAATTTCTGTTCGGCGTCTGAAATTTTTTCCGCCACTTCAAACCGGGTCAAAGGCCCCTGAGTTGAATCATAGGAAAGCAATCCGCCGTTTTCCAATTGCTTCAATTGACTGTAAGTTTGGTCTCCGGCGGGAACCACATCAAACATTTTGTCGTCCATGGCTGCGAAACCGCTCTCTGTCACAAACAGAAAGGCCATCAATAATAAAAAGATCGGTTTAGAAATGAGCTTCATAAGTAAACCTCACGATCTCATCCACGCGGTCAAAACTTGGCACATCAACCCAGGTGTAATAGTTATAAAAATAGTCGCAGCGAATATCGATGGTTTTAGAAAAGGGATACATCAATCCAAAAGCCCAGGTAATTTTGGTGACATTGAGAGGCGTGTAAGTGTATTGACCGGGAGTGCCCAGGTAAAATTGGTAAGCGGCCAGACTATTGGGTGATCCCTGGCCCGTCAGCGTGTATTCACCGCCAGTGGCAAAGGCTTCTTCATAAGCCGCCGAGAGAACAACCGAGTCGAATCCGGATACGGGAACAGTAAAGTCCGTGGAAGCGATGAAAGTATCCACCAGATAGGGACTTAACCCACCTCCCAAGTTTGTCACTTGATCTTTATAGTCAAGCGAGACTTGATAGGTTTTTCCTTTTAAACCAAAGGCTTTAGCGAAATTAACCGTTAAAGCCCCTTCGTAGTCGTTAAAGGTTCTGGGAATAACGTTTCCGTCCACTGCCGTTACACCGGTTCCCGAACCGTTCAATACATAATTGGGCTGTATTTCCTGCATCTGGAGACCTGGCACATTCGGAACAAATTGGAATTGGGGTTTTAACCATCCGCCATCCCCAATATCCGCCGATATATTCGCGACCATACCCTCCCGATTAGGCGTCGCGTCACCGTAAGGAAGCATATTTTCTTCCATGCGGTCATAAGGAGCGAACGAAGGCTGACCCGAGGTTTGAACGGGATAATCAGTGAGGTAGCCATCCAAGCCGTCATCCAGAAATAAATTCGAAGTCAGATAAATACTGGAACCATTGCCCGGTGTGTATTTATTAGTCTGGGCTCCCGGAGAATAAAAGAAAGCTCCTGTATTGAGATACTTGGCTGTCAAATGAAACCCCGAAATGTTCAGGACACCGGTGGCCATGACCGCCGTATCCTCATATTGTTTTTGAGGATTGTTGATATCGTCCTGATAGTCGCTGCCAGCCCATTCCACCGTACCGCCCAAATTAATATCACCTGCAAACGGAATATTTAATCGAGAGGACAAACTGCCGATCTGGTACTGATGGGCCCATGTCAGATTATCATTTGGCTGATAAGGTGTGCTATCGCTATTGGGATCGTCCCAAATCAAAAGACCTGTTCCCATGAACTCCAGATTGTCACCAAAAAAACTCATGGAAGTCTGGGAACCGGCGTAATAGTCCCCGAATTGATATTGCGTCGCCAGTTTGATAGGTCCTCCCATCGCCTGAAATTTCAAGAAACTTAAAACCTCATCGTTGGGCCACGCCACCTGAGTGGATATTTGGAATCCTCTTAATCGCCAATCCGGTTCATGATCCACGTAAACAAAATCTTCCAGATCTTTACGAGTCCGGTAAAAAGAAGTCGGTTCAATGAGGGTGTAAACCGGTACGTCATAATTCCAAAGGGTCAGGGGAGTGTAATGTTTAAAAAAGTCCCCCGCAGCTAAAGTAAAGTATTCATTGAAATCGCTCAGTGAGATCCATCTCACGTTGATCAGCTGGGAATCGATAATTGGCTCGCCCCCCGCGACATAATAGTCCCCAACCGTTCGGGTAAACCGAAGGGTGGCGTTAAAAAGAACATTCGGTACAGGAACGCTTTTTAGATTCATATCCATGAAAATATTCGCGTCGTATTCAGCGGGCGGATAAATAGCATTCGTTCCAAATCCGCGGTATTCGTTAAAATAGCCTCGAGAAAATCCGCTCCCAGTTGTTCCGGTCCGTTCTAAATCTTCCTGCTGCTTTTTAGCCAAAGAGTCGTTTTCATGCTCCAATGTATAAATTCGGTCTTCGATCTGCGGTAAATCCTTGCCTGCGGCCTGCAGTTCTTTTTTGAACTCTTTTACCAACTGGCTCACATTTTCGGTAGCGGTCGAGCTGGGAAATCCGGTGGAAAGGGTTTGGGCCATGGGCGAGTTGCCAAGAACGGGTTGAGGTTCAGGAAGCGGAACACCAGGCAGCGTCACATTGTCGGTCATGGGAGGTGGCAGTAAATCCGCCTGAGCCACGATAATGTCCGCCGCCTGGGCGGTCAATTGAGCGACCTCCAAATTGGTCAGTTCACTCAAGGGTTTGGCGGGTTTCGCGATAATGCCCTCCGACACCAAGTCATTGACACTCATGTCAATCCAGTTATCCCGGACAGTAGACAAAAGAGATCCGTGGTCAGCCCAAACAGGCGAACCGGCGAGTAACACTAAGATTAAAAATAAGAATTTAAACGAATTCGATTTCATTTTTAAAAATCAGTCCCTTTCACCAAAACCAGATACGGTTTTTTAACAATCAGAACAAGAAAAACAACTCTGAATACCATTGACCGGTGTGATAGCTATTGGCTGGCACATCGACATCTTTGAAAGTTACATCCTTATAGCGCAGTTCAAATCGGCCACCACCCCAAGGGATGTCGTATGCAAGGCCTACTCCCGGCGCATCCGTACGGTAGTTGATCAAGGGATAGGTATAGGACGAATGCCATATTTCCCAACCGTAATCAGCCATTAAATTCACATTGGGGATAATCTGATACATGCCCGAAATATCATAAACGGTCTGTTCAAAAAGATTGGGAATGCTGGTCTGGCCCATTTGTGTCGCCTGACCAGAAACCTCGTTGTCTGTAAAATAAAACGAAGAATAAAGTGGTGTATCGAAGCCAAAAGCTTTGTTAATTTTCCATTTGGCGTTCAATTGGACATAGTTGTAGGTTTTCAGGTCCATAATGTTGTTGTAGATATTTTTGCCGATCATTGCGGTTGAGGGGGCGTTTGCCGCAGTGTAAGTCATGGGTTGTCCGTTGGTGCCAAGAACCGGAACAATTAGAGGAATTATTTCGGAACTTAAATTAAATTGGTAACGGGTCTCGTCATTGTTGGTATCCCCGTCATTACGGATCGCAGTAATACCTGCGTTGTAAGCTTCACGTGCCGGCTGCCATGGGGACGTATACCCCCCCCACAAATCCAGACCCCAAATTCCCTCATCGTCGGGATAATAAGGCTGGATGATGTTTAAAGCCTCAATTACGTTGTATCCTTCCGCATTTGTTTCTACAGCGTACTCCGTTTTACTAGCCACATTGAAATTGATCAGGATGCTGTCAAAAAAAGATGGCCATTTTTTCATCCAGTCCTGCTTGCGTCCGTCCCATCCCAAATTAACACGCCAACCATGGCGGTCACTCACAAGGTTATCCACCTCCCCTATAAAACCATATTCATCGATATCCCAATTGGCCTGAGTGACCGCTCCAGGATAGACACCATATTGATTGAAATTGACGCCTGCCATGGCCACCTTGCTATTGTAATTGGCGAATCCATCGCTGATGGCTGTATAAAAAACATTGAAAGGATAAAAGGAAACTTCCGCCTGGGCCGCCGGAGCTTCCAAGGCTGTATTGGTGGGAACCCCATTATTCAAGCCCGAATATAAACTAGAGAAAGCACCTTCCACACTAATGATGACGGGATTTAGGTTTGCCGTAAAATCCAATTGGTAAGTTTTTAGGTCTAGTTGAGGAGGGGCATTGATTCCGAAATCATCATTTACCCACTCTGTGGAAAAATTCGCGTAAACCAGTCCCAGAGGCTCGCTCAGCTTAAGACCTTCCTCAAAGCGGTCTGTTTGAGTATCTTCTTCTCCCTGCCGTCCAAACAACAGAATCATTCTGGCATCAGGTAACAAAGGCAGGTTTGTACCAACTCCATAAACACCATCAAAAACGGGATCCGTACTGGAAACAATTGCACCGGCAAGCGCCGTCGGCGGCGCAAGAGTAAAGGCATCCATATAATTGTCCCATGTCAGACTGTCTTTATCGTCTGAAAAACGTTTGATGTCCACTGGGTCTACAAAATTCCTAAGGGAAGTCGGTCCAAGTCCCCTTGAAAAATCTCCTAAGGTAAGGGCGCCTGGATAAGCTTCCACCACAAAATGAGTATCCCATTGGCCAAGAGGTCCTTCTAACTTAAAGTTTACATCGGGATTATAAATACCCAGTGAAACAGGACTCGAAGCGGCCGAAGCATTAGAAGCAGAGGTAACCGCGATAAGACCCAAAGAAATTGAACCAGTGCCACCCAAATCGCTCCACATTCCTAAGTCCAATTCATTCTGCGGCCGAATGGCGTTAACCGTATAAAGCCCTGACATATTAAAATCTTCTAATCGAAAACGAGTCTTGGCATTGAAACTCGGAATGCCAGTGCTCACGTTGGCCTTCCCCCAGACAGAATTCACATCGTTCTGGACAGTTTTAAGGGCATCTAATTCTTTCGCCTCATCCCCAAGCTGTTGGTAATCCACCGCCATCCGGGCCTTCAACATGGCCGATTCCTGTTTAAACTCCTTCAGTAAATCATCAATTTCTTGCCGAACAGCGGGATTCACCACAGGTTGCATTGGATTTTCAGGCTGAACCACCGGCAGAGGAACATTGATTGAGGGTTCTAAAACAGGCGCCGTCGCGACAGGCATAGCCGTCGGAACGGGAGTTTCCGTAGGAGACGGAATGGTTTCCGGATGAAGTAATTCAGGCTCTTCCATTGATGCCTTGGCTTTTTGCATGTAAAAAGCCAATTGCAGCCGGGTGACCGCTTTGCCTTGATCCAAGACCGCCCTGTCCTCAGAGTCCAGCAGTCCATAATTTTCCAGTTTTTTTACGCGTTGATAGAGCGGTTGATCCGGTGTTAATTCCTCATAAGGATTAGCAAATGAAAAAGAAACCCCGCCGGTAAAAACAATGGCGAAAAAGAAAAAACCAGAGATGATTTTTTTGAGTTTAAAAGACAAATAAAACCTCAAACATTGGGATTAACAAATAATTTCAGGCAAGTTCATTTTCAAAAAAACGTCGATTCACAAAACAAAAACTTCTAATAGAACTCGACCTCATCCACCGAATAATCAATGTTATAAGTACCGGCCGTATTATTGGCAGAGTTAGCCCATATGAGACTAATAAATTCTTTCAAATGATCCGTCAAATCGGGAGGTGAAACCGGATCGCCCCATCCCGATTCCCTTTTCATGTCGGCAAAAGAATAGCTTTCCGCAACCCAATCCGGGCTTACGGTCATATCTTCTCCGAAATTGTTGAAACAGGCTCCCGTACAAGTTCCGCCTTNNGGCGTTTCAAAGATTTGTCGACGGATGTACATTTGTAATAGAACTTGATTCCCGTAAATGCGCTGGCGTCGTAATAGCCGGTGCTTTTAAAGTTTCCCTGTAATTGGAAGGCCGGATATGTACCATCGCCTTTATCCACCAGCGTTCCATATATACGAGCGCACTTGGCCGTCCCATTCGCGCCGGGAGCCCCGATCATATCGCCGCTAATCGTATTGCCGCCAAAAGTGGTATCCATCCATACGCCGTCAGCGCCGCCATAAAGTTTTGGATTGGTATTTTTGCTGCCGTCCTCAAAATTCATAACCACACGTTGTTCCGGAGGAACGCTGACTGTTTTTTTGACCGGCACCGAAATGCCATCGGCAAGGGACGCGTTTTTGGATCCCGTATTTACAAAAACCGCTCCACAACCCGTAAAGGACAGAATTCCAACAACGCCGATCAATAAACAAAAACATGCCCATAGATAGGTCTTCATACCCATCCTTTCGAAAAGAATTTACCCGTCATTTAATGGCGGCCCAACCCTTATTAAACCAGCGGCATAAGATTCCGTCTTCGGAAACGACTTTTGAGCATTCGGTCCCGCGGGAAAACAAGCCCATTCGAAGCGGCTTTTATCGATTTCAGTCCTTAAATTAAACCCTTTTCTGTTATGCAACTTTCGACCAAATGGACTTCAGCAGTCCAAAATTTTATCTGGAAATCCCTATTTATACTATTTATTTATTCCCTAAAAAATCAGGATCGTTGTTTTCTTGAAACTATCTCAAAATCAGTATTTTCATGATTTTAGTAAGGGATTGCGTACCCGAAATGTGGATACGAACATAATAAAGTCCGTTCGAAACTTGAGATCCTGACACATCCAGTAAATTCCATCGGAGTGTTTGAGCGCCATTTATCGGAGTTGTTTGGCTGGTTATCTTGCGGAAAGCCAATGTAAAAATATCCATCGTTACCGTGGAATGAGACGGCACAGAGATTGGGAAATTAACAGAGGCACCCGTGGACGGATTGGGATAAGGTTCCGAAATAACCGGCACGGATGAAACCGTAACCGTATAAGTCACCGTAGCGGTAGGCGTATTCGTTGGAGTTAAAGTATTGGTCGCCATGGGAGTGAAAGTATTGGTAATGGTACTGGTTGAAGTTGGGGTAAAGGTTGACGTATTAACAGGTGTATTGGTTGAAGTATAAGTCGCGGTAAACGTTGGAGTATTAGTAGTCGTATGGGTAGGCGTTTGCGATGGAGTGTTAGTGGGTGTATTAGTTACTGTGCTGGTCGGTGTTTGAGTAGGTGTATTACTCGGTGTATTAGTGGGTGTTAAAGACGGCGTATTGGTGATGGTATTGGTGGCGGTTGACGTGGGTGAATTGGTGGGTGTATTCGTCGGTGTATCCGTGGGAATCGTTCCAGTCATAGTATTGGTCGGTGTATTGGTGGGCGTCGCAGTGGAGGTATTTGTAGGCGTATTCGTTGCTGTAGACGTGGCGGTATTAGTGGTTGTATTGGTTGGTGTTGAAGTAGCGGTAGGGGTTGCGGTGTTCGTGGGGGTGGAGGTTGGTGCCCCCGATTTAAATTGAAAAACCGAAATGGAATAAGGGCTCAAAGTTACCGGAAACGAAGAAGACACACCCGACACGAGGGTTGAAACCGGAGCCGTATCCGGATTAGCGTTGTAGGGAGTTGTTGTTGTCTGCCAAACATAATTAGTTGTATTAAATGTCCACAAGCTCGCGGTAGTACTCGGAACATAACCATTAAGATTGATGGTGGTTGTGTAAGAATTAGCCGGGTCTTGATTGATGACCATTAAAGATAAAACACCATCGGGACGGTAATCAGAGAAAGTGACCAGAGTAGCGGCACTACTACCAGTATTCACCAGTTGATGTGTACTTGAATCCCCCTGAATAGCCCAGTCCGTGGCCATCATTTGCATGGCCCAATAAGTGGCATGTTGTTGATAAGGGGACGAATTATCCAAATAACCAAGGTCTCCACCCGTTGTCGTGGTGTGGTCGTTGCCGCCATTGATCACATCCCAAAGGTTTGAAAAGCCCGTACTCCCAAAACCGGTGATGAAGGTACCCAGCCAGTTGGCCAGCCAAAGGCCGTTAGCTTCCTGAACCGTGGCATTCGGCGTACCGGCGTTGCAATTGTATTCGCTCATAATAATAGGAACAGAGGTTAAACCTAGGCCTACGGCTCCGAGCCAGCCACTCAGTGTCACAGGAAAATTGGCTAATTGAGCAGGAGTAGAGAATTCTGCGGGAAAACTGGTAGGAGTGTATGGATACCAGTGGAAATCCAAACCGCCTAATTCCGTAATCGCGCTCCCGCCCGGATTGTTATAAAGCCTCAAAAGGA
Organism: candidate division FCPU426 bacterium; assembly: GCA_003136635.1. Lineage (GTDB taxonomy): Bacteria > Oederibacteriota > Muellerivitia > Muellerivitales > Muellerivitaceae > Bog-1183. The sequence goes on from PLFD01000002.1 coordinate 20,294, forward strand.
AATCCTGGATATAACTATTTCCGTCATAGGCATTTGAAGAGCCGTTAGGCGACCCTGGAACAGGCCCCAGAATACTAATGGGCACACCGTCACTGGCTGCTTCGGCTTGCATCGCACTGTAATATTCCACGAATCGTCGTCCGTAATCATTGGCGTTCATGGGGCCGCCAGTTTCCCAATTGCCATTGGTCTCATTTCCTATCTGCCAATAGGTAATTCCGTAGTGCTGAACCGCATTAGCATAATGAACCCAGCTCGCCGCCTCGGAGGCTGTACCAGTACCCAAATTAACAGTGATAAGCGGTATCCCTTTGGGAGACATAGAATTAAGCATTGTCATGTAGGAGTTAAAGTCAGTGGAACCGGCAGGAGTGGTCTGATAATAATTGGGGTTATATCCCGTACAGGATCCCGAACTATTGCCAGAGGCCGGGTCAGTACTGGAAACAATCATTGGAGATTGATTCGCTTCAGTAGCGAAGTTTTTGCTGACTTGGGTAGCGCCATTGAAAACGTAAAGTTCGTCGATAGCATAGGCTCCACCAGCACCATTTGAACTGGCAGTCATTAAAACGCGTATATAGCGGGTGTTGACCGCTGCAAAGGTAACCACCTGTGTTCCACCTGTTCCAACAACTATACCGGAAGACGTGGTAGTCCAAGAAGATTCAGTAGCGTTGCTATAAGGAGTAGCGCCACTACTACCACTCCAATATTGAACCGTAAAGGAAGAAGCGTAAGGATTTCCCCAAATAATACTGACACTACTAGCCTGTGCGGTAGTACCAGAATTAGTTAAATCCATGTAAACCCATTGGTGGTTCGGAAAATCCGTATCTATATTAGACATCCAGGTGGTAGCCGCGTTCCCATCATCTATGTTGGAGGGAAATACATAGCTGGCAGAAGTTGTCCCCCGATATACCTCACAACCCTGGAACCCGGCGGTATAGGTGGTGCCGCTGGGCACCCAATATTTGTTGGCGTTATAACTACCCGTCGAATTCCAGTGGTAATCGTCAGAAGAAGAACCGCCCGGATAACGTAGAAAATAATTTCCAGCCGCTTGTATTTTGCTTGCCACCGCGGTGTAGGCGGTGTCAGAAACCCAATAGGCCATATTGTTGCCAAAGATGTGGATCGGCACAAAAGATGTCACGGTTGTACCCGCATTAACCGTCACCGAGGCCGCGATTTGAGATGAGGCAGGTGAAGTTATTGCCCCATAAATCAAAATCGCCAAACCCGCGTTCAAAAAACGATTTTTAATAAAATTTAAACCAGGGATAAAATTCAATTTTCATTCGCCTCGTTACCCAATGCAGCAAAAATGACGGGTAAAGTTAACCTAAATTCGCCAAACCCCATCTGCGGATTCAGCATATTATCGACACCTTTGGCAAATAAAACGTTACTATTTGCCTACATATTGTTGATTTTTTTAAATAGAAAATGAGTTAAAATGGCATCCATAAACAACTTTATTCCTTCTATATAAGGACCTTTAAATGGCTACCCCGCCAACAAAACCGACCTCATCGCATCAGCCCACGCCCTCCTGGGTTTCGAAGATAATAACTCACGATACCATCATTAATTTTTTCAGTGACTACATCTCCGTACCCTGCTTTGCGATCTTTCAAAACGACCTTAAAAAATGGCACCAGTTGACTGTTGACAACAAACAAAGACCCCAGCATTTTGAAATTTTTTATGGAAAACTAAATGAACGGACCGAATACAGCAGTAAATGTTTCAAGCTGGCCGCGAATACGCGAAAACCTGTTTTGGGCAGTCATATCGGTTTCTACGATTACTTTGTGCCGATTGTAAAAAATAACCGCTGTGAAGCTTTTATCAAGTCGGGGCCTTTTTTAAAGTCTATTCCCAGTCTTGAACAATTGACTCAGCGGTTTACAGAGATTTCCGGAGCGCCCCCCGGACAATCCGATCCTCAATTTCTCGATTATTGCCGAACAGCGCTGGAAGTTCAGGTTTTAAATCAAAAAGTTCTTCCTCATTACTTGAAACTGCTTCAAATCATCGCCCGAATCTTGGGCAGCGACAAAGAAGAAATCAAACTGGTTATGCAAATAGAAAAATTAAAGTCTACTATTTTTTCACAATTGATTCCCAACCGGATGTGGAACTATGTCGCCGTGAAGGAAAGCCGTCTTGGTTGGGGACCATGGCAAATGACTGAATTAGCGCCCTGGGACAGATCCGAGTTTAAACTAACCCGGCATCCTACGGTTGTAATGGCGGTAATGCTTCACAACCCCGGGAACGAACAACACGATGAAGCTGTCTCCCTGATTGAGGCGGCCGAAATGCAGTTAGCCTGTTTTGACTTCACCAAAAAATTAACCGAAACCATTTCAGGAAAAATGGGAAATGAGGGGGTCTACTTCTTAACCTCTCCCAACCCTTCTTGGGATACGACGAAAACAAAGCTTCACCTGCAGGACACTGCCCGATCCATCGAATCTTTTTTACTTAAAACCTTCAAAAAAAAGATTTTTATCGGTATCAGCTCGCAAACCCATTCCCCGCAAGAATTACCCGAAGCCTTCAAAGAATCAGTTCAAGCTCTTCATCTTGGGCTGCACATCCAAAAAACTATCCTTTTCTTCGAGGATCATTATCAGGCCAGCGATCACATCGCGGAAGTTTCGCTTTACGAATGGTTTCCAAGACTTTTAGAGGCTTCTACCCAGGGAGCGGAAAAAGAAACACAGTTAATTCGGGAACAATATATAAAAAGCGCTATTCAATCCTCCGGAAAGAATCAAGAAAATCTGAGAAGTCATTTCCTTCACGCACTCTTTTTCCTGCTGGAAACCGCGCAAAAAAGGGGTTTATTAACCAGTGATAAAGCCGCCGAACTTCGACGGGAATTGTTGAAAAAATTTATCTGGTCAAATACCGTAGCCGATTTGCTTAGTCTATTTCGCTATTATCTAGACCTTTTAAACCAGATTTTTCTTTCCCCCCTGAGAGGCGAAAGAAACATTCGTCTGGAACAATCCCGTGAATATATTTTAAAAAATTATCAGCAGTCTATCTCCTTAAAAGAGATGGCGTCCCAATTCGGAATGTCAGAATCCCGTTTTAGTCAGCATTTTAAGAAGATGTATGGCATGGGTTTTCTTGAATATTTACTTCAAGTCCGGTGCGATAACGCGAAGCGGCTTTTGGAAACAACCCACCTCCCTATCAATCTGGTTACCCAGGAATGTGGTTTCCGTTCAACCAATCACTTCATTCAATGTTTTAAAAGACGCAATCGGATAACCCCGCGGAAATATAGAAACCTAAAAACCTCAAACATTTCAAAAAAAAATTAACCGGTTAATAATCTTCACACTTGCGGTTTATATCAAAAAAAACGAGAGGCCGTCCCGCATCTTTAATTCCCATTAAGGTTCTTGAATATTTTTTCGAGTTTTGAATAAAAGACAAAACCAGACCAATACAACTTTTCAATTCACCTGGGCAGCCAAGAAAATACAAAACCTTCATTAGTGAATAACGACAAGTCTTCCTAGCACCCGTCCAAACGGCTTAATCATATAAACGATGTAAACACCGCTAGAAACTTTTTGACCATACTTGTTGGAACCATCCCAGTTAATTGTTGTCGGCAAAAGTGGTTGCGTTAAGTATTCATCATAAAGCGTCTTAATATGTTCTCCCGCCGAATTGTAAATTTTCAATGATATCTGACCCGGATATTGGGCTGACGCGATCGTAATGCAGACATTTCCATCAACTGTGACATTAAAGACGTTCTTGCAAATCTGGAATGTATCCACCGGAATAGTAGGCGTCGGTGTCCAATTGTTAATGACCGTACTGGTTGGCGTCGCGGTCGACGTTATCGTGCGTGTCGGTGTGACACTAGGCGTACTGGTTGATGTTCCTGTGGGAATAATAGTAGGCGTATTGGTCGCCGTGCGAGTGGCTGTATTCGTCACCGTATTGGTCGCTGTGTTTGTCGGCGTATTGGTGGCGCCACCATGGAAGCCATTGGGGGTCGGTGTATTCGTAACGGTGCTTGTCGCCGTACTAGTTGCTGTATTTGTAACTGTATTCGTCGCAGTAGAGGTAGCCGTATTCGTCGGGGTATTTGTGGTTGTTCTCGTAGCGGTATTGGTTGGCGTATTTGTAACCGTATTGGTCACAGTATAGGTAGCCGTATTTGTAGCAGTATTTGTCGGAGTGTTAGTTGGCGTAATCGTCGGTGTATTAGTCGCAGTTTTTGTCGGTGTCATTGTAGCCGTATTGGTAACTGTATTCGTGGCAGTGCTAGTGGGTGTCATTGTCGGTGTGTTAGTAGGCGTGTTGGTTGACGTTATTGTCGGTGTATTAGTTGTCGTATTCGTCGAAGTATTAGTCATTGTATTGGTGGCTGTATTCGTAGCCGTATTTGTCGGCGTAGCAGTAGCAGTGTTCGTGGCTGTATTTGAAGTTGTGCTAGTAGCCGTATTCGTGGCTGTATTTGTTGGTGTCGAAGTAGCCGTATTGGTAGCTGTACCCGTGGCTGTATTAGTTGCCGTACTCGTAGATGTACTAGTTGCCGTATTTGTAACCGTATTCGTCACTGTATTTGTCGAAGTAGCAGTTGCTGTACTGGTAGGCGTGTTGGTGATTGTATTGGTCGCTGTATCCGTAGCCGTATTCGTCGGTGTACCCGTTGCCGTGTTCGTCGGTGTGTCTGTAACCGTATTTGTCACTGTAGCGGTTGGTGTATTGGTATCTGTATTCGTAACGGTGTTCGTCGCCGTAGCAGTAGCCGTGCTAGTGGGTGTACCGGTAGACGTACTTGTAGGTGTGTTCGTAACGGTATTTGTTGCCGTAGCAGTAGCTGTATTCGTCGGCGTATTGGTTACCGTGTTTGTCGCGGTATTCGTAGCCGTATTCGTCGCTGTATTGGTTGGCGTATC
>PLFD01000002.1:25265-25416 GCA_003136635.1 candidate division FCPU426 bacterium
TTGTATTCGTCGGGGTGTTGGTCGCTGTATTCGTAGCGGTGTTCGTAAACGTATTTGTCGCCGTGGCAGTAGCCGTATTCGTAGGCGTGCTAGTCACCGTATTAGTCGCTGTATTCGTGGCCGTATTTGTCGCTGTATTGGTTGGCGTATC
>PLFD01000002.1:25488-25624 GCA_003136635.1 candidate division FCPU426 bacterium
GTCACTGTATTCGTAGCGGTGTTTGTAGCAGTATTTGTCGCCGTGGCAGTGGCGGTGTTGGTTGGCGTATTAGTGACTGTATTAGTCGCCGTATTAGTTGGAGTGTTTGTAGGCGTATTCGTTGAAGTATTGGTCG
>PLFD01000057.1:0-28122 GCA_003136635.1 candidate division FCPU426 bacterium
TGCACTTTGCGGATAGGCATATAATATTTGCAACCAAACATTATCTTTAACGAGTCCCATTTTTACCAGAGCAACAAGAACAATGAGTCCGAAGGTAACAGTTAAAAACGAGTATAAACCGATAAAATTATTATTTGCTTTCGGCTCGTTTGCTAATTTATTCATACATACCTCGTAATAGTTTTGAGCAAACTATACAATAAGTATTAATGTTCCGCGTTCTATTTCTCTCAGGCTTTAATAAGAAGAGGCTTCACCTCCACAAACATAAACGCCCTTCATGATTCTGACACCCAGTGTAAGCGCCGGTCGAAAAGTGTAACGGTTGGCGATCCAAAAGTGTAACACCTCCCGTTTTTTACTCAAATTGTTCCAGCGTTCGCTTTGATTTGTCCTTATTTTGCACTGGTCAAGACCGGTAAGTCTGAGTTTAAGGAGCCGAAAATCTAAAATATTCCCAAAAACCTGTCCACGAAGGGTCCCCGTCGTGGACAGGTATTTTCATTCTTCAGAAAGCCGCGAGAATGTATTTTTCAAAAAAATCCTTTTCCATTTTAAATAGACTTCCCATCTTATAGTTACCGGCGGTGATGACACAGACCAAATCCAGCTCTGGCACAATAAAGATGTATTGGCCGCCCCATCCACTGGCCTGAATAATAGAAACAGTTTTGTTGCCATTGGTGCCTTTATCGAGCCACCATAAATAACCATAGTCAATGTCCCTGGGTTCTTTGGCAGTTTCAGGCGAAGTGGCTTGGGCTACCCACGTTTCAGACACAATTTTCTTTCCATTCCATTTGCCGTGGTTCAAATAAAGCAGGCCCAGTTTCGCCATTTCGCGGGGCGTCAACCAATAATTGGCGTCAACCCGGGCAACCCCATTGGGCCCCGTCTCCCATTGGTAAGACTTTATTCCCAAGGGGTCATAAAGATATTTTTGAGCAAAGTTAGTAAGAGGCATTCCGCTTTTTCGAACAATCCAGTTACTCAAAGGTATCAACGACGTACCGTTATAAACCCAGTGATTGCCCGGTAGATTATTAAGTGGCAACGAAAGGGTGTAATCCACCCAATCGGACGAAGTATAAATTCCAGCCCCACAGGAACTCGCCATATCATCACAGGCGAAACCTGAATCCATCGCTAAAACCATGCCAACCGTAATTTCATTTTTACGAGGGTTCCAATCGGCTTTGGATCGATATTCCGGATAAAGGTCATAGAGCTTTTGATCCACATTAATCAAACCATGATCTTGAGCGATACCAAACAAAGTCGAAAACACCGACTTCGTCACCGAGAACAAGGGATGGGCTTCTTGAGGACCATAACCATAAAAATACTCATCCACCAAAAGCTTGCCTTTGTGAATGATGAGTAAGCTATGAATATCAGGAAGATTCTCGTTCAAAATCTCATTTAGACCGGTGGAGATACTGGGAAAACCTTTGTCGCTTGTTTCTAAAGTTCCAACCGGCAATCCATCCGTCAGGTCTTCCGGAGCTTTATAGGAATAGACCGTGACCGGTTCTTGATGATCGTCCAAACGAGGAACCAAAAAGTCCCTGCCACGAACCATGCTAAAAGGCCCAACGTGCTTCCACGCATTGACACTTCCGGTCATAAAAGTTTTTGTGGAATCTAATTTCATCTCAAGGTAATTGCCATCGGCATAAGTGGCTTTAAGACTGTTTTTGTGAACTGTCACCTTCGGGTCTGAATTAGAGTGAAAAGACAAAAACCCGTCATCAAAATTAAAGTGCGCCCGATAAACGCCATTGCGATTACGGGTAATGGCCGCCGAAATACGACCATTTTCATACTGGGTTCCCTTCGCAAAAAGGCCGTGCCAATCGCCCACGAAAGAATTTTGGGGTTGAACTACGTTTGGCTTCTGGGCAACCACATCCCGGTTAAAAGTTAAGACAATGTCGAAATCTTTTTCTTCTCCCGCTTTCCACGTCCAGGGCTGATGCATGGGTTCGCCATTGGTGATGGCTACTGCGAGGTTTGATGTCCATTTACGGTCATCCATGAGGGTCAAATGACACCGAATGTGTTCCACTTTGACCGTAAGCCCATCCAAAACCGAAGAGGGTCCCATATAAAAGGAAGCCGTATTGGATTTACCAAAAGATGTATCCTCATGAACTTGTGTTAAGGGGAGGTGACCATGTTGGTCGCCCAATCGGTAAGGCACACCAATCCAGTCACCGTACGGAAAATAAAGAGGAACTCGAACACTACAAGCTTCAAAGGTCTTGCGGGGAATATAAGTGTAATGAATTTTCAACCCATGCTCAACTGGCCAAACCGTGAGTGTCAGATCGACGGCATTGCCATCCGGCAATTGGCAAACCCCTCTTATGCCTGATTGATTTTGGTTGTCAACCGACAAGCTAAAGCCATGCCATAACCAAATACCGGTAAAAACTTCGGGGTCGATTTTGACGACTTCGTGAACGTCATCACGCAAGCTGATCATGCCATTTTCTAAAATTCGATAGGTTAGAGGGTTTTTGCTTTTAGCCTGAACATGAGTTGAGGTCTTTTGGGCATGGAGAGAAATAGGAGTAAGGATAAGAATCAAAAGAAACCCGAAAGAAAACCGTTTCATTTTACTCATGACACCTCCTCATAAAATAGCCAGTCCACTTGGAGGCAAATTCCCCTGTCCACTCCGGGTCCCCGTCGTGGACAGCTGTTTTCGTTGATTAAGAAATAAAGGATCGAACAATAATTCTATATCCTGTGACTCGAATAAATAGTAATGCCATGACCATCTGGATCTTTTATGCAGAAAAGGTGGTGTCCATAAAACATTTCGTCTGGAATGTCTCCAGCAACAATTCCACGATTAATCAATCCTTGTCGATACGCCTCTAATTCTTCTCGACTTCTTCCGGGAATCATCAGATCGAACTGTTCTGAAAATCGGTGGCGATACTGTCCTGTTGTGCTTTGCAAAACATCTTCATTTGTTTCTCCATTAGATTTGAAGAGGAGAATATGGGTCCCCCCCTGTAACTCGATATTGGCAACCGATTTGTCAAAAACAGCAAAAGGAGCTAGTCCAAGTTCTGTGTAAAAACGGCAACTGGCTTCTAAATCCGACACCATAACGAAAATATGAGCTATGGTCAGCTCTGATCTTTCTGGGTTCTTTTTGTTCGTCATATACTTCCTCCTTATTTTATCTATTCAAGACAAAGACCCCTTTGTTTTTCAAAAATTTAATTGGGTTCGCCACCGGAGTACCCATTTCAATCCATCAAAACGGGTACTCCCTCGTGGTTCTTTCAACAACTTCGTTAAGCCGGCACAGCGTCGGCGGTGAAAATAGCTTTAAAGTGGTTGCGGTAAGCGTAGACCAAAAAGATTTCGAGCAAAGAAAACACCACACCCGGCTGGATGCCTTCCCCGCCCATAATCAAAATGTGGAAGGCCAAAATATTAACCAGCACCGGCCCCAACAGCACCAGGCCCAAAGGCGCGGTACGGCCCACCAGCACTAATATTCCGCCCACCAATTGGAAAACCCCAATGAGCGCCATCCAATGGCTCGGGTACATCACCCCCATAAACTGAGCGGGTAAAGAACCTGCCGGCGGCGCCGGCATCGGCAAAAAGGGGTGAAGAATATTAGCCCCAAAAATGATGAAACCAATACCCAGCAGAATCCGGCTAGCAATGATCGCGATTTTCATAAATAGTCTCCTTTATTTTTTTCGGACTCTCTCATGAGAAAGCCCTGTTTTTAATTTTGATAAGAAGTGAAAGAACCGCCTGGTTAAGGGGCAACCGAGCGGCTTTTCATTTCGGGTTTACAGGCTAAAGTTCACGCCAGCTTCCACCGGAATATCTTGAACCGTGGTCACGTTGGGCACGTTATTGACGAAAGCGAAGTTGTACTTGCCTTCGACATAAATCGCCGCGCCGCCCAGGACATATTGCGCGCCCAGGCCGCCCACCGCGTCAAAGCTGGTGTTCGAGACCGATTGACCCGCCGCGGAACCAAACTGAATATTCGCGCCAGCGCCGGCCAACAGATAGGGCGAAAAACGATCAATCGGTGCCGACAGTTTCAATTCCGCCACCGGGCGCAAACCATAGACCGAGGTAGCTACCCCCGCGATAGTGGCGTCTTCTAACTGGTTATCCACCTGAACCTGTACAGCCACTTCGGGGCTAAAGGCAAAGCCCAACTGCGCTTCCGCCGCGCCGCCCAACTTGTCCGCCGAGTTGACGTTTTGGGTGGGGATGTCAATGCCGCCCCCTACGCCCACATAAAAATGCCCTTCTGCGCAGGGGGTCTTGTCCTCGGCGAAAACCACCGTGGAAGTCACCAACAAAGCCGAGGCCAAAGCGACTGCTTTGAAATTTCTCATTGTTCTGCTCCTTTAAATTATTTTTTCCCGTTTCACCGGGCCCCGAAAGCTTTGAGCTTTCGGGAAAACATCGAATTCAGTTCCACCACTTCGGCGGAAACACTTTGAGCGAACCAAACTGGTCGCCGCCCGCTTCTTTTTCCAACCTAACTTTCAATACCCGCGCCACCAGGTTGTCCTCGTCGCGAACATCCCGTGTGATCCCCCGCAGTAAATTTAGATTATCTTTTCCGCCGCGTTTGCCACGTTCTGTCTGCCTGCCCGCCTTTCCCATTCGCGCTCCGTTCCCATTAGAGTTGGGGCGATTTCACCCCTCATTGACTTAACTATCTTCACCGTCGTATGATCACCTTATGCAGTAGGTACTAATTTCACAAGTAGATACAAAAATGATAGGTAGCTACAAAAATGACACCACAACCCTCAGGCAAGTTCGTCCAGTTGAAAAAAGCCAAACCCCCCACGGGTTTTCTTTCGGGCGAATGCGCGAAAAATGGAAAGCTAGAACACGCGGTGATTATTGAGAACGTTTTGAAAATTATCGGTGGCAAGTGGAAAGGGCTGATTGTTTTTCACTTGAGCCAAAGCGACGTGGTGCGTTTCGGGGAGTTAAAGCGGAAAATTCCGGGCGTTACCCAAAGGATACTGACCAACCAACTACGCGAAATGGAAACCGATGGTTTGATCAACCGCAAGGTCTATCCAGAAGTGCCGCCCAAGGTGGAATATTCCCTCAGCGATGTCGGCAGTGAATTAAAGGCCGTCTATATTGAGATGAAGAAGTGGGGAGAAAAGAATTCTAAGCTATTGGCCAAAATCCAAAAGGCGCATGAGGCGGAACTGAAAGTTTCTCAAGCTTAAAACAAGAGACAAAGGGGCAGCCAAAGTGTTGAATGATGGCCTGACCCCTTTGTTACTCACTGGGGGAGGCACTGATACCGTCCGCCAAGACTAAATGAATACTTCCTTGACCTTGGGTCGCGTTGGCGGTTAATTCTGCCAGCCCCAAAGCCAGGCTGTCGTCTTTACCGTTATAAAAATAAACGCTGGAGTTGTTGCCTTGACCCACCGTGTTATCCGAAGCGTTAGGGAAGTTATAGGAATAGTAAGCGTCCACCATGCCGCCAAATGCAAATGTCGGTTGTGTGTTGGTCGGAGTCGGGGAGATTGTCGGCATATCCGCGAAAGCGGGTATGGAAGACAGGGCCAAGACCATCCCGGCAGCGTAGTTCAAAAAAATTTTATTCATGTATCCTCGCCCGTTTATTTTGTCATCATCCAAAACAAAAGCGAAGCGAAAACCCCCACACTGACGCCGATATCCCGATAGCCTTTGAATTTTAGAAATACCGGAAACTCATCGCCTAAGAGGGTAAGAAATCCCGCCAATATCCAATCCGGTTGATCGGTCGGGGAAAGAGTGCGGGCTAAAAGAATGGCCGCGACGCCCTTCAACACATTAAGCGCTAAGACCAACAGACCCAGGGGAATGCCTGTTATTTTCAGTTTCTGCGATAGGGTCAGAGGACGATCGAACACTTTTCTCATGTCGATATTCCTAAACGTTTTTAATATCAAAAAACCCACTGGGATAGAACCGATCAGATAAGCCCCGAGGTACAAAAGCAAATCTTGCATTTTATTTTCCTTTCAAGGATTCGTTTTCGCGAACGACCGGTAAAACCTGAACTATGCGCGCTTGATTAACTTTTTCACAATCTTAAAAACCCACTCTACCATCCCCCCTGCCAGAATCCCCACCGCAAACCCGCCTAAAACATCCGTTGGATAATGAACACCCAAATAAATTCGAGAAAGGCCTACCATTATCGCCAGAAAAAGAAAAAGCCATTTGTACTTGGGATAGCGAAAAGTCAAAACCAACATGCCCGCCGCCACTAGCGCCGCCGCACCGGCGGGAAAAGAATAGGACGTCAATATCCCATCGGGGGTGTTCACCCCCTGCAAAGCGACGCAGGGCCTCACCCTGGCGATCCAGGGTCTGAAAATAAGCTCCGTGATTTCGTTGGCAGCTGCCACTGCCAATATCAGTTTCAACACAAAAAGCCAGCCTGCTTTTCCCCCTTTCACTAAAAGCCACAGGATTAAAATGACAACGGGAACCAGGAGAACCGGAAGATCGCTAAATAAGCTGAAAACTTTATCAAAAACAGGATTTGACCAATCTGAATTGATCCATCGAAAAATAGAAACGTCGATATTCTCAAAAGTTGACATACGCTCTCCCTGATGGATAGTTAACGATANNTTTACCGCTTCTTTTTCCCTGACTTCAAAACAGAACCAACCGAAAAGTCACCGCCGCCCGCTATCAACAAAAACAAAAGCCCCATGAACATGGCGTAATCCGTCCGGGCTTCATGGGCCATGGCCCAAAACCCCTTGTCCATCAGGATAGGAATTTTGGTAGTCGCGATGGCCACGCTAATGTCGATGAGAAGCGGTATAGCAGATAAGCGGGTCAGGAAACCGATAATAATAAAAGCTCCAAAGACAATTTCCACCACACCCACAAAAGGCGCCATCACATTGGGGTCGGGGATGCCGATCTGGGCGAACCTTCCCGCTCCGCAAGTTTCCGAGAACAGAAATTTTTGAATGCCCTCTGAAAGAAAAACGGCTCCGACAGCCAGACGGATTAAAATCAACGCTTTATCCATTTTCATAAACGCTCCTTTGCCGTTGCGGTCATCTTAAATCCCTTATACTTTAGGACGGGTTTTGAATTAAAAGATAGGGCATAGGTGCGATGAGCCAAACGAAAATCAAAATGATAGCGCCGAGGGATGAAAAACATTCCCATGTATTTGAAATCTTCCTGACCTTCTTACGGCTGGGATTAACTTCTTTCGGCGGTCCCATCGCACATTTGGGATATTTTCGCCAAGAATTTGTCGCGCGCAAAAAATGGTTAAGCGAACACGCCTATGTGGATATCGTGGCGCTTTGCCAATTTCTCCCAGGCCCCGCCAGCAGTCAAGTGGGCATCGCCATCGGGCTATCGCGGGGCGGCGTTTTCGGAGCCTTTTTAGCCTGGCTGGGTTTCACCTTACCCTCGGCCATGGCGATGATTCTCTTCGCTTATAGCCTGCCACTCTTCGGCTCTCAACTGGGAAACCACTGGTTGCACGGCCTTAAATTAGTCGCCGTGGCGGTGGTGGCCCAGGCCCTTTGGGCCATGGGTAAAAATTTGAGCCCTGATAAACTTCGCGCGACTTTAACGGTTTGCGCCGCCGCGTTAGTGGCTTTTATTCCCAATCCTCTCGCTCCCATCGGCGTCATTGTGGCGGGCGGTTGTTTTGGCTGGGCCTGCCTTCCCGCGCCCCCTATCACAACCAAAGGTTTCATTCCCACCCAAACTAACCGGATAACCGGCTTCATTTTGCTTTCCCTTTTCTTTATTCTGCTTTTCTTTCTTCCTGTTTTCGCGTTGGATTCGGGCAATTACGCAGTTCAACTGTTTGATAGTTTTTACCGGACAGGTTCTTTAGTATTTGGTGGCGGGCACGTGGTACTGCCCTTACTTCAATCCCAGGTTGTGCCGAGGGGTTGGGTTTCCAACGATACTTTTCTGGCAGGTTATGGCGCGGCCCAAGCCCTGCCCGGCCCATTATTTACTTTCGCCGCCTACCTGGGCGCGGTTTCTAATCAAGTTCCTACCGGCTGGGTAGGCGGCGTCATCGCGCTGGTCGCTATATCTTTGCCGTCCTTCTTTCTCGTCATTGGAATCATGCCCTTTTGGGAACGTCTCAGACATTACAACGGAATGCAAAAAGCCATGATGGGGATTAACTCGGCGGTCGTCGGCCTTTTACTGGCCGCCTTCTATAATCCGGTTTGGACCAGTGCTATTCTGAACGCCGTCGACTTTTGTCTGGCGGCTGTGGCTTTTATTTCATTGGTCTTTTGGCGGGTGCCGCCCTGGCTGGTTGTTATTCTGGCGGGAGTTTTGACAGGCCTGGGAATAGTTTAAAGGGGGGCAACGAATGAAAAAATGGCCTGTGCTTTTAGCCGCTCTACTAATGTTGACGACGCTTCCCGCCTGGGCAGGACCTCCCTTTTTAACGGATGATCCGGAACCGGTCGATCTCAACCATTTTGAATTTTACGAGTTTCAAACCCTGGACCGTTTTAGCGGAAACGTTATGGTTCAAGCCCCCGCCGTTGAGTTCAACTGGGGTGCCCTACCGGACGTGCAACTTCACGTCATCGCTTCTCTGAATTATTTTTCCCCTATCAGCGGGCCTTCCGCCTACGGACTGGGCGACACTGAGTTGGGCGTCAAATTTCGGTTTGTGAAGGAAGGCGATAACGATTTTCAAATGGGAATCTTTCCCCTGGCGGAAGTTTCAACCGGCAACGCGGCCCAAGGGCTTGGCAATGGACTGACCTGGTATAAGCTGCCCCTCTGGATTCAAAAAAATTGGGGGCCCTGGACCACCTATGGCGGCGGCGGTTACGCCTTAAACGCGGCGGCTGGTATGCGCAACTACCCCTTTGGCGGCTGGTTGTTACAAAGAGATTTGAGCGATCAGTTGACGTTAGGCTGGGAGCTTTTCGCTCAGGGGTCTGACACGACTGCTGATCAGGGCTTTCTATTGGTGAACATTGGCGGTCAATTCAACTTCTCGAAAGATTTCAGCCTGCTCTTTTCAGGCGGTCATTCCATCGTCGGCGACGACCAAACCGTCGGCTATTTGGGGCTTTATTGGACGGGNNCGGGTCCCCGTCGTGGACAAGAACTAACTCATTGTTTTATTCGAATAAGAGAATTTTAAGGTTTTCGATCAACTTCACCTTATCAGTCGGGTTTAACTCCCCCAAGTGCTTGACGAACCGACGGTTATCAATGGCCCTGATCTGGTCAACCAAGATATCGGAGTCTTTCTTTAGGCTGGTTCCCTTCTTGGGAAGGTGAACCCGGAGTATCTCCGCTCCATGAATAACGTTGGTGGTAATGGGACAGACGATGGTACTAGGATGCAAGCCATCGTTTAAAAGGTTGGTTTGAAGGACGACGACGGGCCTCGTTTTTCCGGGTTCGGTGCCAAAGCGGGGGCTCAGATCGGCCAGGTATAGATTAAATTTCCTGATTTTCATTCAATGGTTGCTTCTTCGAGTTTTTCCATCTCACTCAGGATATCCATGGAATTCTTTCGCGTTAGCAGCGATTCTTTTTTCAGTTTTTGACGAAGCCCTTTGCGCCGGTTGAAAGCGTTATAAAAATCCAACGCCTCATTGATGTAGGTATTTCGGGGCATATGAAGCCGCTTGGTCTGGGCTTCCACATCCTCGAAAATTTCACCTTTGATTTTAAGGGATAGAACTTTAGTCATTTCGAACTCCTTTTGAGGTATATACGAATAGTATATACCTTTTGTCTAAAAAGAAAATAATTTTTCCATCCTAGTTGTCCACGAAGGGTCCCCATCGTGGACAACCTGTTAAACTTCGTTCGAAGTTTAATGGGCGGTCCCAATTGAGCCGGATTAAAACCGTACTCCCGTTAAACGCTCCGATGCTTCCCAAAGCTTCTGGCGAAGTTTCCGATTAGTCGCCTCTTTAGGCAATTTCACGAAATCAGACGGTCCGCTCATTTCCATAAAACAAGTGGGGCCGATGTAGGATTCCTTCGTGGCTTGCTCTGTCGTGAGGGCTAGAAGGATGGGTTCAGCTACCCGGTCGATCGGTTGTCCGATCGTGTTTTGAATCAAGTCACCGAGCCGCTTGATCGGACCGCCGAGGTTTCGATTAATACCTGTGCTCGCGGTTCCCGGATGCACCGGAATGCTTAAAAGATTCGAACCCGAAGCCTTTTCATTCAACTCCAATCCGAAGAGAACATTGGCCAATTTCGATTTGCCGTAGGCATCCATGGGTGAATAAGAATGTTCCCTTTGAAGATCGGAAAGATCCAAAGTGGCCCACCGACCGGCTTGCGAACTGACCGTGATCACGCGGGCTTGGCGGCTTTTCTTGAGCGCGGGCATCAGACGGCCCGTCAGCGCGAAATGGCCAAGGTGGTTGGTGCCCATGTGCATTTCAAACCCGTTTTCAGTCACTTCCCGCTGGGGCAAGGCCATCACCCCGGCGCAATTGACCAAAATATCCAGGGGCCTGTTCAGTTCCAATATTTTTTCGGAAAAAGCCTGAATCGAACCAAGGCTGGCCAGGTTTAATATCCCGTAGCTCACTTTAGCTTGGGGCGTTAGTGCCAGTATCCTGGCCACCGCCTGTTTTCCTTTTAAGTCGTCGCGGACACCCAAAATCACCTCGGCGCCTTTGGCGGTCAGCGCTTTCGCCGTTTCATAAGCGATCCCGGTGCCCCCGGTGATAACCGCTAATTTCCCGGTTTGATCCGGCATTTGATCTTGTGACCATCTCTTTTTCATCTTATCCTCCCTTGAATCCGTTTTAAGCTCCGGGTGGGCCGGGGCCTTGATTGGTAATTACACATTGACACTTTATTAATATAATGTCAATATGTAATTAACCGAATGATCCTATTGAACCCAAGGAGCTTGAAGCCATGGACAGCGCCAAAAAATCAAATCCCTCCCCCGATCAGGCCCGCCGAACCGCCATTCTGGGCGCGGCGCTGGATTGTTTCCTGAAATTCGGTTATGCCAAAACTTCCCTGGATGACATCGCCAAACAAGCCAAACTTTCACGCCCCCTGCTTTATTTAAAATACAAAAACAAGGAAGAAATCTTTAAAGGCGTGTTTGAGTTTGTGATTGGGGACGGGTATGAAACGGCCAAAAAAGCCATGGCCAACCGCGGGGATAAAAAGAAAACACTGTCGGCGGTTTATGAGGCGCTATTGTTAAACCCGTGGGAAAAGGTAATGGGCCAACCCATGTCAAAGGAATTTTACGATACTTGCACTTATCTTTTTCCTGAGATCAGTGAAAACCACAAGAAGCTAATGATGAAATACACGACCGCTGTACTGGAAGACAGGAAACTAGCCGAGGTATTCGCTTTGGCTTCGGAAGGATTACAAAACGATTTACCGGATGGGGAAACCCTGCGGGATCGTTCACGGATATTAATCGAGCGATTTATTGGATAGGGCCGGAGTGTCACAAGAGGATTAGGTTTGAAAGGAATTTTTTATTTGTCCACGACGAGTCCCCGTCAATGAACAGCTAAGAGCCTACGGTTTATAAACAAGCATCGCTTTGATGTACATGGTGATGGCGCCGACAATCCAGCCCGTGAAAAAGATAGCGACGGGCTTGGCTTGTTCTTTACCGCCCTTAAACCAAAAAAGGCCGAGAACGATAACCATCACGATGGCCACCGCGATCGCCCAACTGACGAATGGATTCATTCGGTAACCTCCTAAAAATTATCCATTTCATTGCCCAATACACTTTGCTAAAGCCGAACGTTCTTTATCCGAAGCGAATTTAAAATAACTGACACCGAACTAAAACTCATGGCCGCCCCCGCCAAAATAGGGCTTAGTAATATTCCAAAAAATGGATATAAAACCCCCGCCGCTATCGGCACACCTAAGGCGTTGTAAATAAGCGCGAAGAAAAGATTCTGCCGAATGTTCGCCATCGCGTGACGGCTTAAGTTGACGGCCCGAACAATTCCAGTCAGATCCCCTTTGACTAAAGTAACACCGGCGCTTTGCATGGCCACGTCGGTCCCCGTTCCCATGGCGATACCCACCTGGGCTTGGCCCAGGGCGGGCGCGTCGTTCACGCCATCCCCCGCCATCGCCACAACGCGGCCTTCCGCCTGTAGCTTTTTAACCACATCGACTTTGCCTTCGGGAAGAACCTCCGCGATGACGCCATCCAGGTTGAGCTTCTTCGCCACAGCCTGAGCAGTGGTTTGGCTGTCGCCCGTGACCATGACTACCCGCAAGCCCATTTTTTGAAGAGAGGCCACCGCATCCGGCGTGGTGGCCTTCACCGGATCGGCCACGCCGATTAGCCCCGCGATTTTTCCCTCCACGACCACAAACATAACCGTTTGACCCTCGATGCGCAGAGACTCAGCTTTATCTTGAAAAGGGCCCACTTCTATTTTTAAATCTTCCAGCAACTTGGCGTTTCCCAAAGCGATGGAACGGCCATCCACCTTGCCCTGGACACCCTTACCAGTGATCGAAAGAAAATCTTGGACGTCCGCTGGGGTCATTCCCTTTTCTTTGGCGCCGTTCAAAATAGCTGCCGCCAGAGGATGTTCGCTTCCCTTTTCAAGACTCGCGGCCAATCGCAATAAATCATTTTCTTTCCAGCCGTCACCCGCCGAGACCGTTTGAAGTTGGGGTTTGCCCTCGGTCAGAGTGCCTGTTTTATCGACCAGTAAAGTATTTACTTTTCTTAAAGTCTCAATGGTTTCGGCGTTTTTGAAAAGCACACCGACCGTAGCGCCTTTGCCGGTTGCCACCATAATGGACATGGGGGTGGCCAGCCCCAGCGCGCAGGGACAAGCCACAATCAGAACCGCCACCGCGTTCACCAGGGCGAAAGCCATTCGAGGCGATGGTCCCGCCAACGCCCAAACCACAAAAGTAATGAATGCGATGCCCATCACGACAGGCACAAAATAGCCTGAAACTTGATCAGCTAGTTTTTGAATAGGGGCGCGGCTTCGTTGGGCCTCGGAAACCATTTGAACAATTCGGGAAAGCAAAGTTCCTGTTCCCACTTTCTCCGCGCTCATCAGAATGGACCCTGTTCCGTTAACCGTTGCGCCAACCACCTTATCGCCTTTTTGCTTTTCTACCGGAATCGATTCGCCCGTGACCATCGACTCGTCCACCGAACTCGAGCCTTCGAGAATGACTCCATCCACCGGTATCTTTTCTCCGGGACGGACACGAAGTTGGTCTCCCACTTGCAGTGAATCGAGAGGAACATCTACTTCCCCACCATCAGTGCCGATACGACGCGCCTTTTTCGGAGCCAGATCTAAAAGAGCCCTGATGGCCGAACCGGTTTGACTGCGGGCCTTGAGTTCCATCACTTGCCCCAGTAATACCAATGTCGTAATGAAGGCCGCCGCCTCAAAATAAACCGGAACGTTTCCGTCGCTATCGTGGAAGGAGGGTGGAAATAAATCCGGCGCGAAGACCGCTAATAAACTGTAAAGATAGGAAACGGACACGCCCAGCCCAATCAAAGTAAACATATTGAGAGAGCGGTGAACAAGGGATTGCCAGCCTTTGACCAAAAGGGGCCAGCCAGCCCAAAGAATCACGGGGGTCGCCAAACTGGCTTGAATCATCCCCATACTCTTCATGGGCAAAAAGCTTTGAAAGGGATGGCTTGGTATTATTTCGTTGATCATCCAGGCGAGAAACGGAACCGTTAAAGCGGCGCTCACCCAAAAACGCCGAGTCATGTTTTTTAATTCATCTTTTTCTTCCGGGGCAGCGGTCGCTTTAACCGGCTCCAAATGCATACCGCATTTAGGACAGTCTCCCGGATGATCCTGCCGCACTTCGGGGTGCATGGGGCAAGTGTAAATATCGACAACGGGTTGATTCGGCATCAAACTATTTTTTCAACTCGAGATACATCCCGCATTTCGGACATTTCCCAGGCTTGTCAGACTTAACATCGGCATGCATAGGACAAACATAAACTTCATTCGCTTGGTTCATTTTTTTATCCTTCCATTCGACTGAATAACCTTTCCGAACATTGCAAAGGTTATCGGTAGCAAAATCAATGGCAGGAAGACAGGAAGCAAAGATATATTTTTTTGGAGGATTCTCGATTTGATAGGTTTGCGTTCGTCGGATTTCTTGTGTTTTCCACTCCGGGTCCCCGCCGTGGACAATCGGAGCAGTGAGATTCAAAAATTCAAACCTCACCTGCCCTTATTGCCACCACTCACTTTTTAAGATCGATAATTATCTTTCCGTTAGGTGAGTGCTGTTGTCTATCCCAGGCCGTTTGGAATTGGGAAAGCGGGTAAACTTCCGTTTTTAACTTTAAATGACCTTGTCGAACATAATCAGCTAACAACGCATAGGTCTTTTTGCGAACGTCAAACGGCACTGTCGCTATCGAAAAACCAAGAATAGCCGATTGGTTCATCATCATGATGACCGTGCTAAAAGGCGTTTCCATTGCCGCAGATATCCCCAGTGAAACCAAACGAGCCCCAGGAGAAGCAACCATCAGCGCCGCGCTAGCCGAGGGTCCCCAAAGCATATCGATGATGAGATCAAGTTTACCTTGCGCACCCGATGATTTGAATCAAGGGCACAGAACTCAGGCGTGGCTCGCCGTCAGCAATGATCAGAAAGCACGGGTATCCGGTAAATATTTTTATCATAAACAACTGTGCGCACCGAATCTTGCGGCTTACGACATACAAAAACAAGATCAGCTATTGAGCCAATGCCAAAAGCTTTCGGGAATTACTTTCAGCGAATAACAAAAGAGAATAAAGGGTCAGCCCGACCTTTCTGTTCTTAATAAACTCAAGCTTGCAATCCCCTTGAAAAGACATAGGATTGGAAGAGGAGATTTAAATGACTAGCGATAATCAAGTAATCATACCCAGCTTACTCAGTCTAAAATTCCACACCTCTTTCTTCCCTCGTTTGCTTTGGTTCAAACTCAGCCCCAAACCGGAGGAGAAACCACGCACTTCGTTTAACAGTAATCTGGAATTGATGGTTGTCTTCTTCGTCTCCCTCTTGTTTTTAGTCACGGGAACCGCGATGGTCTTGGGGAAAAACTTTCTATTGGGAAGCCCTTTGGCGATTTTAGGTTTGGCCGGAACCGCTTATATTTTATTTTCCAGTTGGGCCGCACAGCGCGGCACCAAACCTACCTATGACAACTTTCTCATCTGGATATTTTTCTTTTTGGCATTTCTCGGCCTGACGGTGGGTTTATTTTTCACTTCGGTCAATCACTACTCTCATTTAATCGTCCTTAGCGTCGGCGTGCTGGGGCTTTTAGTGGGATATTTTGTTGGGATCTTCGGCGGCCTTTATTTGCAATCGCTCGGTTGGGTTTCAGGACTATTAAACGGCCTGGCTGGCCCCGCGATCATCGGGTTGATCATTGTGGACATGCTGTTTCTGGTCGCGAGCTAACCTCAAGAACGAAAATCTTCCTGGCTCGTTAAGACACGCCAAGTGCATTCGGCGTCATCGAAGATCATGTTATCCAGGGGTTTGAGCGGGTTGACGAGGATCAGCATGCGGTCTCCCGGACGGTTTTTCGTGCCGTAGCTTTTAAGGATGGACGCGCGCCGGTAAGTTTTTCCCTTCCATTCAAAAACGACCCAGGCGGCTTCATCCCTCCATTTACTCACTTCACTCACCACCCCTTCCACCAGAAAACCGTTCATCAAAAGCCGTTTGTCTTGTGTAAACCACCGGTACAAAAGCCACGGAAAATAAAAGGTCATCAAAATCTCCAACAAGAGAAGAAGCGAGGGCGGATCTTGGTCCAGCGAAGGCTTGCTGGTAAAGGCCGGCAGGTAGCGCACATCCACCCGGTCCCCGATGTGGGCCTGGTCATAAAAGGCCCAGGAAATGGTGTCGATTTCCGATGTTTCCATCTGGTTCCCCACCGGAAACTCGACCCAAACGCGGGGATATTTGATGAAATGGGTTTCGCCCTTTTGCTTATCCACCAGCCGGGCCGGGGCGCTCACGCCCCAGCGGGCGGCGGCTAAAGGCAGAAAATTGTAGAGCATCAGAATGAAAAAAAAGAGAAACACACTCAGGATAAAAAAAATACCGCCCCAGGCGTTCTTGTCATCCCCCCAACCTTTGAGACGGACCATCCGCGGGGGCGGGCTTTGAACCATCCGCCGGGAAGCTTCTAAATTTTCTGAACGGTCTGAGAACATCGTGTTTCAAATTCCTTTTCTCCAGGCTTCCCCGGATGGACCGTGTTCACCCTAAATTTTAACGGATGATGTCTGTCTTTCTTTTCAACATCGCTTCGATCTTTGTTTGTTCAGTGGTATAGGAAAGGATCAAGAGGCGGAAAGCTTCGTAATAATGACTGGTTCCGTCATTAGCTGGTAAGGACTTCAGGGTGCTCGCAAAATCCAGGAAAAGGCCACAACTCAATCCACCGCAATAGTTATTGTAGCCATTGGTTTGTTCGTACAGTGTGTCAATCCACTCGACGGACGTCACTAGGGTTTCCGGCGTTGCGGGTGTGACGGTTGGCGTGAGCAGCGAGTTCAGGTTATCCAGGGCCTTTCGAATGGTCGATTGTTCTTCAATCTTTTCATTTAGATTCGTACTCACAATAGATTCAGACATGGATTGAGCCTTCATCAGGGTGTCTTTGGCCTCCTTCACTTTTCCGGCCTTGGCTAAGGCGTCGGCGATAGCCTCGAGCGAAGTCGTCCTAAAATAACCCTCGGCGGCTTTTGAACTTTTGTAATGATCAAACAATTGGTATGTTTTTTCAGCCCCCTCCACATCCCCCTGCGCGGATTGGTATATCACAACCTCTTGTAAGGAAAAGACGGGATTGGTGTTATTAGAAAAATCACAGGTCTTTAAGGCATCCTTGACGTCGCCTATATTTAACCAATAACTGGCTATTTCTCCCCACCGGAAATTAACATAATTTTCAGAATCATTTGATAAGTTAGCTAAAAACCCCTGCAAGGTTTTGATCATGTTGGCGGCATTTTCACGGCTTTGGCTGTTCAATGCCGTTATCTTATTTTCCACCGCGGCGGCGTTCGCCGCTTTCGAATTCTCCGCCAAATAAAGCTTAAACCAACAAATCGCTCTCAATTCTCGGCCTGGTATGTTTGATTCGGCCAAACCCAGAAAGTAATCCACTTTAGGATCACCCGGCGCGTGCCTGAGCGCTTCCATAAAATCACTGATGGCCCCCAGATAATCCTTCTGTTGGGCCGCGGCTTTCCCCTTATCAATCGCCGCCTGCTCCCCCGGAGTAATTTCATATTGGGACAATTCTTCCGCCCTTAAATTTCCCGCCACCAAGATAAAAATCATCGCCAAAAAGAACGCGGGGAATTGTTTTAAAAGCTTATGACAAGATTTCATGAAAAATCCTCTTCCGAAAATATTGATCACTTCAAGGCCTGGGGACTTCCCAAAGTGCCATCCGCCTCAAACTTCACGCTTTGGCCGCCCTTGAGCGGAAACATCGACCCCGTTTTGTTCTCGGTTATTTCCAACAAGCCCGAACGAAGCTGGATGTAACCCGAGCCATCCGGTTGAACGAAGAGCTTAAAATCCGTCCCGCGGATTCCGATAGCTATAACCGCCGTCAGGATTTTCTTCTCAAAACCATGGGTTTTACCCACGTGGCCCGAAACAAAACGGAACGCGCCCTTGGCGATGGTCGCGGTAAATTTGCCGGCACTCGTTTTAGGATCGTAAACATAGTCATCGATGACCATGTTGCTGTTGGGTCCGAGGGTAAAAATCGTCTCATCCGGAAGCAGCAATTGGATACGCGAATTATCACCTGACACGATTTTAGTTCCGCCGTCGAGCGGAAAGGCTCCCATTGGCGTCGCCTTTATTTTGCGGCCCGAAGGAGTGATGAAATAAACCTCGCCTCGTAAGGCCGCGACCCTCGCCGCAGGAAAGGATTCCCGGTTCAGATCATCCGTATGGGCGCCCCCCACCGCCAAAGCCAGGCTTTGGTCATAAGCGGCCAAATCTTTCTGATAATCGCCGCTGGCGGTTTGGAGATTGGTTTGTTCCGTCTGGCATTCCCCATCCAGCACCGAACCCGCTACCACATTCGCGCATTTGGATTTGAATTGGAGAATTTGGGTGTTCAGAGCCTCGCACTGGGCTTGCAGGCGGTCGGCCCAGGTTTTAAGTTTCACGGTCTGGGCACGGGGCAGGTCGTCCGGAACGGGTTTGATAGCGCAATCCTGTCCATAACCGGCTTTACCCCAAATGGTGAAAAGGACTATCACCAGAACGAACACGGTTCGATTTTTCATACCCTTAGTTTCCCGAATCTGCGGGTTTAGACTTCGTAGCATCCCCGTTGAGCAGATTCAGGTCGTACCGCTTTAATTCACCCACCCGTTCCTCTTTCTTTCTTCTTTCGTCATAGATCACCGNNATTGTGAGTGAGTTCGTCTTTAATTTTCACTTCCTGTACCGCCAACGCGCCCTGATCCACGTCTGGATTATTTTTGTTTCCCTGGATTTCTTTTAACTTTTGTTCAAGAGCCACCTGTTTCGCGGCGGCTTTGTTTTCAGCCTTTTGGATAGTCATGATTTTTTCATCCTTGAGGTATTGCGGGGGAACGGTGTAACCATCATTCACGTTGGCGGCCGTGACTACGGGAAGTGAACCCTTCTTTTGGCCCGCCGTGTCAAAAACATCGGATGCCTGTTGATGGGCTTTTTCGGGGTCCGCTGGCGCGGCATCGGAACCGTTTTTACCGTGATAGCCCGCGCTAAGCGCCTGGTCACCCGCTAGGGTATCCGTGCCTGACTGCGCGGACGCATCCGCTTTTTCAAGGGTTGGATCAGAAATCGTGGTACCCATACTCCCCTTTGTCGTTTTGTAATCGGAAGGAGGAGAAGCCACGGCGTCCTTTAAGCCGCTGTCCGGCGGTGGTTGACGCCCGTCCACGACCATCGGATCATCAAAAGACAAGTCGTTGTTACTTTTGGAAGGCGATATGGAATCGGCTAAATGATCGATGGATTTTTTTGTTTCGGCCACGGTTGAATTATCTTGTTGAGCGTCTTTAACTTTTTCCTGGACCCCGCTGAAATTACTTTGAAATATTTTATGATTCGCGGCGTCATTAGAAGGGTCCATATCAACGGCCTGTCGATAATATTTAAGCGCGGATTGGAGATCACCCTTGTTATAAGCGGCGATGCCTTCGTCGTTGTAAAGATTCGCCAGATTGATTCGGGCATAATTAAAATCCGATTTAGTATTTAACGCGAGTTTAAAATCCGCTTCGGCGGTTACAAAATCCCTATTATTTTTAGCCAGAATACCGTATTGCGTTTGTAACCTCGCCAGACCCCAAAGACCGCGCGAATTGTTTGGGTCCGTTTTCAAAGATTGTCTGTAATAATTTTCCGCGGTGACATAGTCGCCTTTGTCATAAAAATCCCCCGCTTCACCGGCTAACGCGTAGGCGATACTGCTGTATAAACTGGAATTGCCAGGTTCGTAAGATAAAGCCTGTTGGTAATCCGAAATGGCCAATTCCCAATTTTTATTATCGTAAGCCTCCTCTGCCGCGTCGATCATTTGATTACCAGCGACAATACTGGGGTCGGGGGCGTAGGGGCGGTACGTTTGGGCAGGACCTGAACCAACAGCCGCACTGGGCGGAGAGGATGGCGCGGCCGGAAGCGACCCCTGGTACCAGCTATCATCGGATCCCAAACCGGCATGAAGGGAGCCGCAGCCAAAGAACAGCGTTAAAAAAACACCGCAAAACAGGAATGGTTTGGTGTGACAAATTCGAAGAGAAAAAGGACTCATGATTGGGTCTCCATCGCGCTTTAAAATGTTCGGCCAAACAATGGGTTTGGCGAAAGGTTTTAGTTCGAGCAGTATGGGTCTTTTGACAGGTTTTGATAACTAAATTAGAACCCGCAAAGAAGGCTTTTTATTTGCTTTTGAGGAAGCCATAAACCCAAAACATTGGAAAGTTTAATGAATGTTCTTTAGTTCCTTGGTTGCTTCATCAACATAATGCCGCGCTTCGGCATGAAGTGCTTCGGATTCCCCCGGTTCCGGATTTTGCCTATCCGTCCCGTTAAAACGCATGGGATTCTTGACGGCAAGAATCTGGTTTCCATCCTTACAAATATCCTGAAATAACCTTCTCGCCTCATCTTTTTCACCCAACGGCAATAGAGCCTTGCCCAGTTCCAAACGGGCCTCGAAAAGATAAGAAGTCGAATCCCAATCCACCATTTCCCGCGCCGTTTGGATGCCCTGTCGAAGGTCTTTGACACAAGCCTTTAGGTCTTCCTGGGTGCAATGAAGATAGCCTTGAGGACAACGGCACTCACCACGTTCTAAGAATTCGCGGGGCCAACCATGGGACCTTATTTGAATCGCCTTGTCATAATCCGCTATGGCCTCATGGAATTGACCCAGATTCTTTTCCGCTAAAGCCCGTTTTGAAAAAAGATCCGATACCAATCCCACTTCGACCAAAGGTTCCTTCGGGAGTTTTTTTGCGGCTGAATTACAGATTTGAACAACCTTGAGCCAATTGGCTTTCTCCCCGTGAGTGACCGCGAAATCACTGGCGTCGTCAATATTTTTACGGGTCGACTCAAAATAACTCAACTCCATCGGAGTCATTTTTCGCGGCTCCGCATGAAGAAAATGAGGGGCCAGGAGGAGCAGAAAAAGAGACAGGCCATAAATCGGATTGATGAAAAATCCACGCGAAGAAACGGCAGTATTTTTAATCACTATGGGTTTCATTATTTGCCTTTTATTCAATTTTTAGGATCTAATCATTACAAAGGTTTTAGTTCAAGCATTATGGGTCTACGCAATGGCAAAAGATACAAATAGCCCCCCAATCGGCTCTTTGGCCTCTTTCACAATAGGATGATTTGGCAATTGATCAGGTGTGTTCTGCCGTGCGACAGGCGTACTATATCCGAGGGGTCAAACCTGCTGGAAAATAAACCAGTCCATAAAAAAAGGATGTGCGGTGATGCGAAAGTTCGTATTCGTGTTTCTTTTTTACCTGGGGGCCGCCAATCTATTCGGGGCCGTGACTGAAAATCTTTTCAAATCCGCTTTGGCTTTATATTTGGACAATCATTATTATGCCGCGATCAACTACCTTAATACGATTGTCAAAACAAATGACACCAGTTGGAAAGCCCATCAATTGCTTGGTTATTGCGATTACATGGTTGACCAAAAACCGAACGCTCTGAAGGAATGTAAAAAGAGCCTGAAACTTCATGGGGATAACCCCCGATTGCAAGTATTCGTGGATTCATTGAAGGAAAAACTGACGGGCAAAAAATCAAAGCGCCGGAAAGTCGCCTTGGTCGAGGGTAAAGATGAGGCCCAAATGCCAATGCCCCCGGACCAAGACCCGGACCGAAAACCGGACAATTTCATTTAAACTTTTATTTCGATTCAAACGTATTATTCCCTGTCCACTCCGGGTCCCCGTCGTGGATATCCCCTATGGAGCCAACGGTAAAGCTAACAGATCTTTACCAAAAGATAACTTCTGTTAAATTCGTGATCGCCTTCGTTTTTCCATTCGGAGTAATACGCCTTCATTTTTCCCAGACCCATTTCCGCAGGTATCCAGTTGGTCATCTTATAAGGTTTTTTGCCCCATCGAATTTGACCTTTTTCAAAAATGTATATTAACGGCGGGGTCGAATCCAATTCCTTATACAGACTTTTATTAGAATCAACATTAAATCCTCTTTTTTCTTTTTTATCCTTGAGGGAAAAACACAACGCCAAGTAACAGGGCGCCTTGAACTGTTCCATTATCTTTTCGGAGATCTCAAAGAATTCAAAGGCCCCCTTGATCCAGGCAAAGGTTTTCTTGGAAAAAATCTTGCTGACAGAATCCAAATGGAGATGGTCGTACTGTTTGTAAGACTTGCTTTCAACCGCTTCCCCGATCCATTTCTTGATCGCCCGCTTATTTATCTCTTTTTCATACATTTACATCTCCCGATAATTAACGTCTTTCAAGCCATGTCTTTGTCTACAACAGGTCCCAGTCGTGGACACCTAAACTTCACTTTTCAATGTCCCCAAAAATGTTTCCATTTCCTTTCACAGCTGATTTTAATTTTTAAATCAATATATCTAACTATTCATACCAAATTGTCGGGATAAGCTTTTCCCCATTCCGCCATCTTTCTACTACGGCACTTTTAAACCACGATTCATTAATGTCAGCGTGATCTGTAATTATCACTTGTAACCCCGGAGACAAGCTTTTAGTAACATCAAAAATTAACTTAAACATTCTGTTAACTGCAAGCCGATCTTCATCTTTAAGTTTATCCAAAGTGCCGTTCTGATCACGATCCGGCGGATAGTAAACTTGTGTTGGTTGATCAAAGAAAAGAAAACTAGGAACTGGGCGTTTTTTCTTTTTAAACCAACTATGCAAAGCCAAATAAACGATGAGATGATAACCAACCCAGTTTTCACCACTACCCATTCTTTCCATCGATATCGGACCTCTTTCGGTATCTGCAACCACTGATAACTTTCCTAAGTCCAGTCGAAGTGGATATTTTGCGTGTTCCAACTCTAGCTTGCTTGAAAAGTCAGATATATCTTTTCCGATTAAATTTAATATTGAATTAAGAACTTCGGTTTCGCTTTGTCCATCTACTAAATCGCTTAATAAGGATTCGGCTCTTTTAAGCGCTTCGATTTCTTTTTTTAACGCGGAAGAGTTTTTGACTTCATTGACACTTTCCAAATATAAACTAATACGCCCCGCAACCAGCGAACGACGAGAATCCAAATCGCGAAGCTCAATTAATTGTTTATCCTGTTCGATCAAATCGTTAATTACGGTTTTATTATTAGAAATCTTACTTTTCAACTCACTTAAGCTTTGTTCTAAACCATCGAGATAGGTTCGTAACTTGGGACTCGATCTCACAACCTCATCGAGTTGGTTACTTAAAGTCGCTAAAGAGTTCTTCAACTCATTTACTTGTGGGACTTGAGTCGTAATCGGAGTATTGCACAATGGGCATTTACTATGATCGTCGACCGGAGGAAATATATGAACGGACTCCAACCGAGCTTGTTGTTCAACAACCTCAAAAGCAAACCCATCTTTTTCTCGATCGAACGACTTAGTAGCTTTGATTTCATCTTGAAGTAATTGATACCTTTTAATTAACTTTTGTCTTTCTTCTTGAAGACGAGATAAGGTACTTTCAGGAAATTGAATTTCAGTTTTCGGTTTTGATAACCACTCCACTGCCGTTTTCAGCTTTTCTATTCCTGACATCTCTTGCGATTCTGACTTTTCTTCAACCGGGATCATTCCAAGGCTTTCAGCTTCCGCTTCTAGAACTTTTGCTTTTGACATTCCGTTTTTTTGGATGTCTTCAACTTCTTGCAATTGTCGCTCTTTAAGTCTTAGTTCCGATCTGACTTGCCGCAATTTTTGTATATTCGATAGATAATCTTCAGCAACAGCGCCCAAAAAATAAGGAAATGTATCTTTTATTGCTTGAGGAACAAAAGGGTCACCTTGTTTATGAAACAAAAACTTTCTGTTAGCAATTTCATCTTGACGTTGAAAATTAAAAATCAAAGCGTGTCGAATACTGGCTTCGAGGGGAGGTCGAGTTTGCCCTTCATCCGGAACATGTAAATTTGGCTTTATCCCTATTAGACCATTCAGATATTCTGTGAGGCCGTCAGGATTAGTAATTCCCTTCAAAGAACTCATTTTGGGTATTGCAACAGTTTTTCCAATTTCAAAGTAAATTTCGGCGCTTGATCTTTTACCAGGTTTTGGTTGAGCACGAGCAATGAATAACTGCGACTTAGGAAGTTGAAGCAACAACCCATACCACTTAACGGTATCAGTAATTACGCCTTCAGCAATCAAAGATTCTCCACTACCAAAACAGTATTCAACTATGTCGATAAGCGACGTTTTTCCAGTCTTCGATGCCCCAGTAACAATATTTACTGCATCTAATTTGAATTTTATACTACGTACATTTTCATCATCTTTGAACAAAACGATTTCTAGTATTTGCATATTCATGGTTTTATTCCAAATAAAGCATAAAGTAAGTTTTCGCTACCACCTTTTGCAAACCAGCGGCCAATAAATCCAGCTATCTTTAAACATTCTTTAACATCTTCACTTCTTGGCGAATCATAGGATAAAGAAATTTCTCCGTTGCTTAAAATTTGATGTCCCCGGCCATGAATTATTAAATTGTGTTTCAATCCAAATAATAACGCTTCTTTTGTATACGGAACCATCGCCTTTACTCTTTTAGAAAATCCAAGAAGAATATCCGGATTATTTTTTAACCAAACCGGAATGGATGTTTTGGTGGTTCTAGGGAGTCGGTTTCTTGTAAAAGGATGGAGTACCATTGGCAAAATCAAAAACGACACCGAAAACGGCAATTCCTTTTCTTCAGATTCATAACCCTGCGCAACAGTAGCGATCAGCAATGAGCAATAAGCCGGATTAATAAGATTTGCTTCTTCAACCGGTCTTTTTGCCCATTCGATCATTTCTTTTGGCCACCTGTCGAAAGAACAACTCGTAACCTATCTACAAATTCCGGATGCCATCCAACCTGCTTTTTGTCAGCGAGCATTTGATAAGAACCTCTAACCACATAACTGTCATTACACTCGGGTCTTATATTGATACTCAAATCCTGAATTTCATTATAAATATTCCTTCCAATATCAATCTTTTCCGGATCGGTAGAATTTGTGCTAAGCCTCTCTTTATGCTTTTCAAAGTGTCTATCCCACTCATCAATCAATCTCGTTTCATAACTTTCCAATTCACTTCCAACCAAAAGATTCTCTCTAACCCAGCGGGCTCTTTGTTCAAACGCTCGATAATAATCTTTTATTGCATGTTCCATTCTTTTACTAGTGGCAGAAATGATTTTGAGTTGACGTATAAAAACACGATCATCTACTTTTAAATCGATAGCATCAGGTGGAAGTTCGTCTAAGAAGTCAATTGGTAGGTTATCAACTTTAAATTGTTCCCGGAGCTCATCAATCTTAGTGTCTATTTCCGCAACCTGTATAAGAGCGCTACCGGTCAATACGAGGCATTTTATGATTTTGTTCATCCACCACCCTTCCAACCTTTCTAAAAAATACTGATGGTGTTCAGCCGGAACCGCAAAATAGATTTCATTTCTTATTTTTTCCTGAACCTTCTCAGCATCAGGAGATGCGTCTATTACATAAAAATTATCAAAAAGTTGTTTTCGTTTTTCAGGTGATAGTTTTAAAAATGCTTGGTATGCCGGTTGATTTTCTTGACTATGTGAACTCTGAGCCGTATTCGTTAACTGCTCCAAAGCAAATTCAACATCTCTGTTGTTTCTCTTAAGTTTTCCAACGGCACTATTAGCTGAAGCCAACGATGTCGTCACAATGAAATAATTAACGCCCGATGAATAGATTCCAGCTTCAATTCCATCACACCAAACACGGATAGTTTTCCAAAGGTCAACACTAGCATCTGAAAGTGTTTTTGCAGTTCCTACATGGTGCTTTGTTTGAATCAGCTCTAACGGAGTACCATCTCGTTCAAACGTTACGTCATCAAATTTTTCTATCGATATTTCAGCACCAATATCAACTTTCAATCTTTCCAACGCCGTTAAAAGAGCATACCGACACTGAAATAAATAACCTAACGCAGATGAACCCGCAGAATGATCCACCATACGCTCTCCTTAACAACATTTTAAAAACAAAACATTCAACATTTTAGGCCAATTATTAGTTAAAATCCCAACAAAGGGGGTTCAAATAAGTCTTCCCCAATGGATTTTAGATTAAATGTGATTTTTGTGGTCTTGAACTCAAACCGTTCCAGCAACCATTTTGAATTGCCCTTATTTTAGCCCTTTTACAAATTGAGTGTAATTTTCTCGACGCATTGGGGCCCCTGATTCCGGGTTGAATTAACGAATGTGGAAACAACCTCAGACCTCATCTTCTCGGCGGGAAATGGCTTTAAAAAGTGTTTCAGGATTTGGGTATCTCGAAAATCCGAATTAAGCCATAAATCGTAATTATCCTCGTCTAAGATCACCGGCATCCTGTCGTGGACGGGTTCCATAACAGAGTTGGGCGTTGTGGTGATAAGGGTGAAAGAAACAATCGAGTTCCACTGAGCCGGGGCCCCAGCCTTTGGTTTCCAAGAATCCCAGAGCGCGGCCAAAGCAAACGGCTTTTTATCTTTCATAGTGAAGTAATAAGGTTGTTTAGGCTTAGTGGTTTGCTGCCATTCGTAAAAACCGTCCACCGGCACTAAACATCGTTGGGATTTAAAAGGGTCTCTGAAAGAAGGTTTATCCTCGACGGTTTCCGCACGGGCATTGGCCATCCCCGCCCCGATTGAGGGGTCTTTAGCCCAATGAGGGACAAGGCCCCACTTAAGGCTTTCTAGAACGCGGTTTGCCGATTTCGTGGAAATCCGGACGACGGCCACTGTGGCCGTAGGAGCTATATTGTATCTGGGTTCAAAAGATTCCAACTTTGAAACCGCTTCAAATTGCTTGGCAAGCTTTTGAGCAGAGGTTGTTTGAACAAATCGACCGCACATATAAAAACCTCTTTATAGTTTTTCCGCTTTAAGCTTCTTCAATTTCTCTGAGTAGATTTTACGTATGGCTTCGACCTGGAACGGAGTGAGTTTGGGTTCCGCGCCTACTCCGGCAAAGTCGGTTTGGCTTTGAAATTGGGCTAAATCAGAGCCAACGGATTTAAGGACTTCCAGAGTTTTGGCATTAAAAATGGCTGTGCGCCAAAAGGGAAAGTCTTTCATTATTTACACCTTATATAATTATCGGGCGTGAACCAATTCTTTATTAGATTTTCTTAAAATACGGACAATTTTCCAGACACTACCAAATTCAGGATTTCCTTTTTCAGACAATGCCTTATAAAGACTTTGCCTAGCCAATCCCGTTTCCTTTGCCAACTTCGTAAATCCCCTTGTCGCCTCCACAACGTCTCGAAGCATCGAAATAACCACCTTCGGTTCATCCTCGTTCAAGGCCTCGTTCAAATAAGCTTTGCGAAAACGTTCATCGTTCTTCAAATGTTCTATGATCGCTAATTTATGGTCTCTCATGCCTTTCATCACTTAACTCCTTTATTGCGACTTTTAAACTCATTCCAATATTTTTGAGCATTTCGAATGTCCTGCCCTTGGTTCTTCTTTTCCCCTCCAACTAACAAAAGCATCATTGTTTTTCCAATTTGCCTGACGTAAACCCGAAATCCCTGCCCCACATGGATTCGGAGTTCAAGGATACCGTCTTGTACGTCTTTGTAGTCCCCAAGCAACCCATTTTCCAGCCGCCTAATTCGTTTTTCTAAAGTGACTGCCGATCTTAGGTCTTTTTTAATCAACTCCGAATACCATTCCTGATAAGGACAATGTCCATCAGGTGTTTCATATTCCTTCAGATCAAATGGTGCTGTTTCCAATTACCGCTCCTTTCAATTGTCTCCTATGGTTGACACTTTTTCAAGCCCTGTTATTTCTCACCTTAATTTTCGGGAATTCCATAAACACTATCTATTGCTCGACGGATCAGTTCAGTCCTTGAAATGCCTGTTTTAGTTTGGATTTTCCTTAACAACTTGACTTGAAATGGCAACAAACGAAGGATGATTCTAAAACCTCCCAATGGTTTACGACCGCGCTTTCCTTTGGTTTTCATTTTCTTTATCTACTCCCTTTCTTACTCTTTAATCGGGTGATTTAACTGATGCCAAATCTTTTTAAAAGGCAACGTTTTAACCTTTTCAAAATCCGAAACAAACCATTGGTGCTGTTCCTCACCTTTAATCTTTGTTTGCAGAGCTTTTATCATTCGTACCGAATTCTCTCGGCTTGCTGACACAACTAATTTCGTTGCATTTGGATAATAATATTTCAAATAAGTCGTCATTCGATTGAGCTTCTGATCATTGTATGGATGATTTTCAAACTCAATCGTAAAGCC
>PLFD01000057.1:28140-184598 GCA_003136635.1 candidate division FCPU426 bacterium
GATCGCATTTCAAAATCCGTAACCCAAAAGATATCAGAAAGGTCTTCGCTTGATTCAATAGCAACTCTGATCTCTTGAACTTTTAAATCGTGTTGTCTTTCATACGGATTTATTTTTACCGGATATTTGGTTCCCCTAACCAGGATTTTGTCTTTTGAATCTAAACTTTGAATTGCGGCTGTAGTCAGGAAATACATTGAATCTTGAAATGTCGTTCCTTCTGCTTTTGTTATGTGAAGAAATCCCCTTTTTAAATAATACTTTCTAAGAACTCGGCAGGCATACCGATAGCTCTTTTTAAAAAACTTCTTATGAAACACATCTGGAATTATGAATTTGTTTGAGTGAATCCAAACAAGATGTTCCGCTTCGTTATCATTTATTTCGAGTAAATTACTCATAGATTCCAATTTCCTTTAAGAAGAACTGTCGCCGTGGCTCAAACCGCTGGTTTTCACTTTTAGTTCAGGACTAACTGGGTTTTTAACAGGAACTTTCACCTCTTCTTTTTTCGGTTTCGGTTTTTGGGACGTTTCAATTTTTGGCACTTCTATCTTGTTAAATTCATTGGGTCTCAAATGATTGTTCCTTGTTGGGACGCAACTAACATAATCAAAACTGCTGGGAGGACTTTTTACTTCCTTTAGTTTCATCTTAAAAATCTTGGGGCCGGTAACATAAACGATTCGGCAGACAGCCTCCCCGCGTTTCATAAGTCTGAGGTAATTGGGATGGATAATAAATTCCTCATCCTGTTTTTCAGTTCTCCCTCTCGCCTGGGCTGATCTTGTATCGTAGGAATAAACATCTTTTTTCGTTACCTTCGTCCCGAATATCGAAGCGAAGAAGTCCACTGTGTCTTTCTCCGTGATGTTCATCACGATTTTATGGTTTGTGTTAGTAAGAATATCGTCCTTGAATTCCTGACTGACTGCGCCAAGTTGTCCCAAACTATGATGTGCCAAGAAAAAGCAAACATTGGCTTCTCGACCAAGAGATATAAGNNACGGGTTTCGAGTCCTCTTGATTCACCAATGAAGAAGTACCAAATAGAAAAATCTGCTGTTTCTCCACAACGTCCCGCATTTTGATATCCGGATTAAGTGTGTTGATGAGGGGCGACCATTCGCGGCTGGTAAATCGAGAAAGTTTACTGGTTAGGCCAGAAAGATTTAGTTCCCTATCCTTTTCGGACATATGCAACCACTTTTCGAGAAAGTATCTTCCCGATACTGTGTTCTCATGCTTCTTGGCTAGGTACTCTATTGTTTTGAATGACCTTATCTCGTTTGAAATAAGGTTCTGATAATCCATCCTTGTAACGTGGTTGAACTCCTTGTAAAGAAGCGTGGTAAGGTTGCTTAAAATATCGCTGGCTTGATCCCTGTAATACTCTTCCTTTACAGGGCCATAAAATAACGACTTCATAAGGCCATTGAATACTTCGTCTGGCCGATCTTTGAAATCAGGGTTATAGGTCTGACTTCTCCTAACATCGGCCAAATCAAAATACTTGAGGTCATTAAGCCTTCCGTATTTTGAAGCAAAATAAGGAATGTGTTTGTTGTAATTCGACTTCGCATCGAAAACAAACATTCCTATTCCATTCTTAATACCTTGTTCAATCATGTGATTGAATATGTTGGTCTTTCCCATACCCGAAGCCCCAATAACCTCCGTGTGGTATTTAAGCAGTTCCGATGGAATGAAATACTTATCCTCCGCATCAAGAAATAATGGATATTTTCCTTCGTGTCCTTTGGGCGATTCCCCTGTCTGTTCTGGAGCTTTAGCCATCGCAAAATGGATGAAATAGATGCAAAACCCAATGAGCGCAGAAATGCCCATAACCACATTTCCGGTAAACCCATCGATCCCCAACATCACCCCGAAAAAGTCATGACAGAACGAAAATGAGATTAAGGCTGGCGCAAAGGCAAAGAGATGATTCATGGAGATGTGCTTCTCGAACATAAACAGAAAGCCTACGGAAAGGATCGAAATCGTGTCAAATGGGTTAAGGGATACATTGATGACCCCAAAGACCTCTAGGATGAATTTAATGGTCGAATAGGTGGCAAAACCGGCTATGACAGGCGGGGTATGCTTTTCAACCTGCTTTAAAAATTTCATTCTGTTTTCACTCGCAAACAAGTTTTAATCTAAACACTCTTTTAGATTTATTCCGAGTTAACAAATGGTTCAAGCTAATACCGACAGGGGACGCAATAGACTTTTGATAATTTCAGG
Organism: candidate division FCPU426 bacterium; assembly: GCA_003136635.1. GTDB lineage: Bacteria > Oederibacteriota > Muellerivitia > Muellerivitales > Muellerivitaceae > Bog-1183. Next base: position 30,391 of record PLFD01000057.1, read on the forward strand.
AGTCTTATAGGAGTCTTATGTAGTCGGTTTTTACCGATTTAGACCGCCTCAAACTGCCACTGACCGCCACAAACAATTAAGGCTCCCGACTTAAAATTTTAAAAGTCGGAAGCCTCTAAATTGCGCTAGGAACAATGATTTTTAAGGTTTTCCCAAAAAATCCAAAGGGAATAAAATTGGTGCCCGAGGTCGGACTTGAACCGACATGTCCGTGAGGACGATAGATTTTGAGTCTATTGCGTCTGCCAATTTCGCCACTCGGGCTTGAGTGGAACCCTTAGAACCAACAAGGGGCAGGGGGGGTATTCTAGAAAAACAGCCCCTAAAGTCAAGTATTTATGGGCTATTTTGCCATTAACATATCCTGATTACTTCAAACCATTCCAAAAAGAACTTAAATCTTCCGGCAGAGGGTCTTCCCACACCATTCGTGACCCCGTCACGGGATGATCTAACTCCAACCGCAGCGCGTGGAGCGCGGTACGCTTGAGCAAAACTTTTTGCGCCAACCAATCACTCCAGCCTTCTTCAATAAAACGTAAAAAAGTCTGATCATCGCCCGAATAAAGTTTGTCGCCGACCAGAAAATGGCCTTCGCTTTCGAGATGGACGCGGATTTGATGGGTTCGGCCCGTAAGCGGCTTGGCTTCAACCAGCGAGAAATTACCTTTGGTTTCCAAACATTTAAAATCGGTAATAGAGGGTTTGCCCTTCACCGGATCGATACCCGCCTTCATGCGGATGAGGCCACTCTTTATCGTCGCGATGGGTTTTTCAACCCGCCGTTGAGACGGATCAAATTTTCCGAACACAATAGCCAGATAGGTTTTTTGAACTGTGCCCGCAGCCCATTGTTGAGTTAAATGCGGCATTACCTTTTTGTCTTTGGCGATGAGCAGCAAACCGCTGGTCTCCGAATCGATGCGGTGGACAAGCTCGTAATTTTCAGCTTCGAGCCTTTCGGCGCGCAGAATGTGCATGAGGGTGTTTTGAAAATAAACCCCGATAGCATGAACCGGCAAAGGCGCCGGTTTAGAAATAACCAGCAATGCGTCGTCTTCATAGACAATCCGGTAATCTTTCCGCACTTCGGGTTCATCCCAGGGTTCGGTGGTATAGGCCAACTCATCCCCCGCTCTTAAGGGCTGCCCGCCGGAAGGCTGTAACCCGTTTACCTTGACCCGGCCCGAAGCGATGCGGTCAAGCCATTCGGCTTCGGTGTGATAGGAAAAACGACGGCAGAGATATTCCAGAACAGTTTCGGAGCTTTTATGCCCGATACGGGTGACCATCGTCACCGGTTCGCCGGGAAAGGATTTTTTTATCACAACATGCTCTGCGGGTCGATATCCACCACTCTTAACACACCCGAGGGAACCGTCATACGGCTGTCGAGATTCTGGATGAGCTGGCGGATGGAGCTGGCCTTGGCGGCCTTGAGCAAAATCTGAAAGCGGTAATTGCTTTGCAGTTTAAACATGGCGGCGGGGGCTGGCCCGAGAACTTGAACCTGATAGGCGGGGGCGGCTTTATCTAAAAGCTGACCGACCTTTTCAGCGGCTTCCCTGGCTTTTTTTTCGTCGGGCGATTGGTACATTAAAATAGCCAAACGGCAGAAGGGCGGATAGTTGAGCGCCTGGCGCAGTTCGAGTTCATTTTTCCAAAAGCCGCCGGTGTCGTGCCTTTGAGCCGCTTGAATGGCGGCATGGTCGGGGTTGAAGGTTTGCAGATAAATAATCCCCTCTTTTTCCGCGCGGCCCGCACGGCCCGCCACCTGCACTAAAAGCTGAAAGACCTTTTCGGAGGATCGAAAATCCGGCAGGGCTAACCCCGTGTCCGCCCCTACAATCCCCACCAGGGTTACCCCCGGAAAGTCGTGGCCTTTGGCGATCATCTGGGTGCCCACCAGCAGGTCGATTTCGTGGTTACGAAAGCGGGTAATAATATCCTCATGGCTTCCCTGTTTGCGGGTGGTATCCAGATCCATCCGGCCAATACGGGCACCTGGAAATTTGGCCTTCATTTCTTCTTCCACTTTTTCCGTTCCCAAACCCACCTGTTGAATATCGCCATCCAGGCATTGGGGGCACTTTTCGGGCACGGGGCCTTTCCAATCGCAATAGTGGCACAAAAGAGCGGGCTTGCCTTTGACCGTCAGGCCCCGGTGAAAGGTGACCGGCACTGAACAATTGGGACAATGCACCTGTTCACCGCATTTCATGCAAAGGGTCAAGGTGTTAAAGCCCCGGCGGTTGAGAAACAAAAGCACCTGTTCTTTTTTCTCTAACGTTTCACGGATCGCGGCTTCAAGCGCCATGGAAAGAACCGGACGGTCCTGGCCGCGAACCTGCCATTCTTCCCGAAGGTTAATGAGTTTAATTTTAGGAAGCGGCCTTTGATTAACCCGGTCCGGCATGGCCAGAAAGGAATATTTACCAGTGCGGGCGTTATGGACCGATTCAAGAGACGGTGTGGCGCTGCCTAAAAGGGCCACAGCCTTACCAATTTGGGCTCTCATCACCGCCGCATCGCGGGCGTGGTAGCGGGGAGACTTGTCCTGCTTATAAGAAGATTCATGTTCCTCATCGACCACAATGAGGCCCAAATTTTTGGCTGGCGCGAACAAGGCGGACCGTGCACCCACCGCCACCTTGGCCTCGCCCAGCGCCATGCGGCGCCATTGCAAAGTGCGTTCGCCCGGCGAAAGACGGCTGTGAAGCACCGCCACCTGATCGCCAAAGCGGCTGGTAAAACGTTCGACGGTTTGGGGCGTCAGGGCGATTTCGGGAATCAGCACAATGGCCTGCTGGCCCTTTTCGATGACCCTCTCGATGGCCCTTAAATAAACTTCAGTCTTGCCTGAACCGGTGACACCTTGAAGTAAAAAGGTTTTAAAGCTTCCCGCGCCCAGAGCGCCCTCAATGGCCGACAAAGCCGCCCGCTGTTGATCGTGAAGCGAGGGTGGCGCCTGGGCTTTGCCCAGCTTTGTTTTATTTTTCGCTTTTGAGCGCCGGCCTTCAAGACTGAAGCGGATGAGGCTTTCTTTTTCCAAAATATCAGCCAACATTTTGGTGCGGGGCGTTAAAGCCACTTTGCCCGCCTGAAGGCTTTTAAAATTCACACCCCTCAGAAGCGGCATGCTTTGGAGCATAAGCTCCACCTGGGCTTTGGAGGCATCGGGCAAAAGTTCGATATAGGTAATCGGGTTTTTGCGGTGCTCCACGGGAAGCATGGCAAAGAGGGACTCGCCCAGGGAGCAATAATAGTAATCGGCGATCCACTGGCCCAGTTGAAGCAGGTCGGAGGTTAAGGAAGGTTCGGTGTCGAGCAAAGAATAGATCGACTTCATGACTTTAACGCCGGCGGGAGCTTTGCCCACCAACCCCGTTACCAACCCCACCGTGCGGCGGCGGCCAAAGGGCACCAGACAGCGCATACCCGGCACCACCAAATTCTCAAGCGCTCCAGGAACACGATAGGTAAAAACTTGTTTGAGGGGGTTTGGAAAAACAATCTCCGCGAACTGATCAGCCATTTCTGCCGCTTCCCCTCAACCGGGGGTCCAACAAATCCCTCATACCTTGCCCCAGCAGGTTATAACCCAGAACTGTGATAAAAATGGCCAAACCCGGAAAGGTAACCAACCACCAAGCGTCGGTCAAATGATCTTTGCCTTCCTCGAGCATATTGCCCCAGCTGGGGGTAGGAGGTTGGACCCCCAGACCCAGAAAACTGAGGGAAGATTCCAATAGAATCACTCCGCCAATACCCAAGGTCGCAACTACCAGGATTGGTCCCATGGCATTGGGCAAGATGTGTTTCATAATAATGCGGACATCTTTCATACCGATGACCTTGGCGGCCTGCACAAATTCCCTTTCCTTGAGCGAAAGCACCTCGCCCCGAACCAGCCGGGCCACGTCAGTCCAAGAAGTCAGACCGATAATAACCATCACGTTCATAATATTTGGCCCTAAAAAAGCGATCACCATCAAGATAAGATAAAACGTAGGTATACTTAAAACCACATCGACAATACGCATCAAAACAGCGTCCACCCATCCGCCGTAATAGCCCGCCAATGCCCCCACCAAAGTACCTATAAAAATATAAATGGAAACCGCCACCAGACCTACCGCCAGCGAAACGCGGGAGCCGTAAAGAAGACGGGAAAACACATCCCGGCCATATTGGTCGGTGCCCATGAGATGATGGAACGACGGAGCGAAAAGACGGTCATTAAGAGTCTGTTGAATGGGATCCATGGGGGCAAGCCACTGGCAGCCGAACGCGGTTAAAATCAGAAGAGCGACAATTCCCGCTCCCCACATCATGAGCGGCTGGGTTTTGAGAGCATGTTTAATCATAACGAATCCTCGGGTCCAGCCAGGCGTAAACCAGGTCCGCCAGAAGATTGCCGGTGAGGGTCAAGAAGGCCGTGATGATTCCAATGCCCATTACTAGTGGATAGTCATGCGTGAAAACCGCCTGCAAACCAAGTTGTCCCAAACCTGGCCACGCGAAAATGGTTTCAATAATAAAACTGCCGCCGATGAGACCGGGCAAAGACAGTCCGACTAGTGTAACGATGGGTATGAGTGCGTTGCGTAAGGCGTGCTTAAAGATCACCTGGGTTTCAGACAAACCCTTGGCCCTGGCGGTGCGGATATAATCCTGCCGGATCACTTCCAACATGCTGGAGCGGGCGTATTGCGAAACAGAAGCTAACCCGCTAAATGTGGTGACAAATAACGGCAAGAGTAAGTGAGACATTAAATCCCCGATTTTTTGGTACCAGGGGAAAAAATCCGCCTCAGTGCTCATCATTCCTGAAATCGGCAAAAGATTCAGATAAACGCAAAAAAACAGCATAAGATTAAAAGCCAGCCAATAACTCGGTATTGAATAACCGCCGAAAGTAAAGACCGAAACGAAGCGGTCCAACCAGGAGTTCTGATAATAGGCCGCGGCCACCCCCAAGGGCACCGCCAAAACGAAAAGCAGAAGAAGAGACAGGCCGGACAAAAGAAACGTGGCCGGAAGTCTTTCGACGATGACCGTTAACACAGGTCTGTTGTCGCCAAAACAATTGCCAAAATCCAGAGTACAAATGCGTTTTAGCCAGTGCCAATACTGGATCATCAGCGGGTCATTCAAACCGTAAGACTGGCGGAGTTTTTCAATGTATGAGGGATCTATATGAGAATTACTGGACGCTTTGATCGTCACCGGGTCACCAGGGGCTAACTGCATGATGACAAAACTAAGTAAGGAAATACCCAACAAAAGAGGGATCATCATCAACAATCGGCGCAGAACGTATTTCTTCATCGGACTCTTTAAGGATTGTATTTTTGCTGGTTAAGCGGCACGAACCATTTTTCCGGATGAGTCAATCCAGCCATGCTCATTTCGTATTCCTTAAATCGTTTATGAATGGCCGATAGCTGAGAGGGAATGGTAAGAAAAGTACAAGGTTGTTCGTCGTTGAGTATTTTGTGAATTTCCCGATAAATTATTTGACGTTTTTTAACATCAAGGGTTCTCACACCTTCGACCAGCAACTCGTCCACGCGGCTATTTTTAAAGTCGAGAAGATTGAATTGATTCTCGCCCATCTGACTGGAATGAAATAATTGATAGCAGTCAGGATCCAGGTTGATAGACCAAGCCCCTATAAAAGCCTCGTATTTACGAGGTTTAATATATTGGGATTCGTGGGTTGACCATTCATGGGATTGAAGTTCCACATAAATCCCCACCAGTTTTAATTGTTGTTGAACAATTGTGGCTATTTTTTCGCCTGTCGAACTACCTTGAACAAAGAGAAGGGTAAAGGAGAAGGGCGTTCTTTTGCCGTTTATCGTTTTATAAAGAATACCGTCCTGTCCCATTTTCCAACCAGCCTGTTTTAAATACTGTTTGGCCTTATCGGGATCGTAAGGCCAAGGTTTAACGCTCGGATTGTTGGCCCACGAATACTTAGGGAAAGGCCCCGTGCAAATGGTACTAAGGCCGTATCCCACATTTTGAATGATCGAATTGCGGTCAATGGCCATTGTTAAGGCTTGGCGTACTTTCTTTTCCTTAAACAGAGGATTCTTATTATTCCAACCGATATAGGTATATTCCAACGTATCGGTCTTATAAAGATTGTAATAATTTTTAAATTTCGGAATGTCGGTTTGATGCGTGTATTGTTCCGCCGTGAGACTCCCGTGCATAAAACCGCCGATACAGTCTATTCCGCCATTGAGGAGTTCGAGAAACTCGGTCGTCTGGTCCGGTATGATTCGTAAGATGAATTTTTTAATGTGCGGAGCCCCTTCATAATAATCAGGGTTTGCGTCTAAAACGATCTTTTGAGCCGTTTTCCACTCAACAAATCGATAAGGTCCTGTACCAATTGGGTGGCGGTCAAACTCATCTTTATTAATGTCCTTCCCCTCCAATAAATGTTTAGGAAGAATGGCGCTAAAGGTTTCACCTAACGCTGGTGCGTAAGGCTTTTTGTAATAAACCCGCACGGTATAAAGATCAACGATTTGTACCTCTTTGATGTCCTGGTAAAGAGCGCCTTGCGGCGTGTTGGTTCCCGGGTCAGAAAAAACCTGATAAGTAAAAAGAACATCATTGGCGGTGAATTCCACACCATCATGAAACTTCACGCCCTTGCGAAGGTAATAGGTGATAACTTTGCCATCTTTAGAAACAATCCACTTTTCGGCCAAATCCGGCTCAATCTCAAGATTTTTGTTATATCGAACCAATCCGTTAAAAATGAGATTATCAATATCATTGCTGCTGGTATCCTCCACTAACGCTGGGTTCAAATGGGTTAAATCACCAACTGTGGACTCAACAAGCATATCTCCGTCCGCCACAGGCCCATCTTGATCGTAAATTTTAGGGTCCACTTTGCCGCAGGAAGAAAGAACCATTACCATCGAAAGAATTAAAAATATTCTTTTAATCATTTAGAAGCCCCATGGCATTTCTTGTATTTCTTACCGCTGCCGCAATAGCAGGGATCGTTCCGACCGAGTTTGGGCTCGTCCCGACGAATAGTCCCGACCTTGGCCACCGGCTGTTGAGCCTGATTTCCCTGAGTTTCCCAAGGCTGGCCGCCCATGGGAGCGTTAAAAGCGGGAGCGGCGTTTTGACCCATCATGGCTTGAGGCTGTGGGGCTGCCACCGGTGCCGGCGCTTGGGCCACCGCCGCCTTGGGGTCAAACTCCGGATGTTCTTCTTTAATATTGGATGGCAAAGTGGATTCAAACAGCTCGTCGTCCGGGTCAACTTTCTTAACCAAAAGAAGCAGTTTGAGAGAGTCTTCTTTAATGCGGCCGAGGAGTTCATTAAACATGGCGAAACCTTCACGCTTGTATTCAATCAGAGGGTCTTTACCGCCGTAAGACTGAAGACCGATACCTTCTTTCAAATGATCCATGGATAAAAGATGGTCTTTCCACTGGGTATCGACCATTTGAAGAATGACCGCTCTTTCCAAATTACGGGTCACTTCGGGAGTCAGCGCTTTTTCTTTTGCCTCATAGGCTTTCATCAATTCTTCTTTTAAAGCGTTATAAAGGGCGTCCCGATCCAAATGAATCAAGTTTTCTTCTTTCCAGTCCAGGGCCGTCTGAGTGAGGCCATGGAACCACTTTTTCAAACCTTCCAGATCCCAGTCTTCCACTTTGGTTTTTTCGGCGGCGTACAAATCCACCGCTTCGACCGCCACATCATCAACTATGGCCAACATGTGGGCGCGGATGTCTTTTTCACGCAAAACCCGGTTACGTTCCCGATAAATCACTTCGCGTTGTTTGTTCATGACGTCGTCATATTCGAGCAAATGTTTGCGGATATCAAAGTTGTGGGATTCCACGGCCTTTTGGGCCCGTTCGATAGACTTGGAAACCCATGGATGGGAAATCACTTCCCCGTCCTGCATGCCCAAACGGGTCATCCAATCTTTGAGACGATCGGAACCGAAAATGCGCATCAAATCATCTTCCAGGGACACGTAAAAACGCGATAACCCCGGATCGCCCTGACGGCCTGAGCGGCCGCGCAGCTGATTGTCGATACGTCGGCTTTCATGGCGTTCGGTGCCGAACACCGCCAGCCCGCCCACGTCTTTCATGCCGGCCCCCAGCACGATATCCGTACCGCGGCCCGCCATGTTGGTGGCGATGGTGACCGCCCCCGGCTGGCCCGCCGCCGAAATAATTTCGGCTTCCCGTTCATGGAACTTCGCGTTCAGCACTTCGTGTTTGACTCCCCGCTTTTTGAGCATTTCAGAAATCATTTCGTTTTTCTCGATAGAAACCGTACCCACCAGAACCGGCTGGTTCTTCGCGTGGAGGGTCGCCACATCGTCCACAATCGCGTTGTATTTTTCTTTTTGACTGCGGTAAACCGCGTCCGCCTCATCTAGACGAACCATGTTGCGATGGGTGGGAATAGTGAAAACTTCCAGCTTATAGATTTCCGCGAATTCGGCGGCTTCGGTTTCGGCGGTTCCGGTCATACCCGCAAGTTTTTTGTACATGCGGAAAAAGTTTTGGAAAGTAATGGTGGCCAAGGTTTGATTTTCCGCCTCAATCTTCACTCTTTCCTTGGCTTCGAGAGCCTGATGGAGCCCGTCACTATAGCGGCGGCCCTGCATGAGACGTCCGGTAAACTCGTCCACAATCACCACTTCACCGTCTTTGACGATGTAATCCACATCCCGTTTAAAAATAACGTGGGCTTTTAAAGCCTGAGTGACGTGATGAACCAGCTGAACGTTTTTATGGTCATAAAGATTGTCAACTTTGAGCAGTTGTTCCACATGGCGGACACCAGTTTCGGTAAGGAAGGCCGAGCGGGTTTTTTCCTCGACGTCATAATCCTTTTCCTTGCCCTTTTCGAGAGCGGGAATAATGCGGTCGACTTTGTAGTAAAGGTCCGTGGATTCTTCGCTGGGACCGGAGATGATAAGCGGCGTGCGGGCTTCGTCGACCAGGATGCTGTCCACTTCGTCCACGATGGCGTAATTAAGTTCTCTTTGAACCGTGTGATCGATATGGGTGGCCATGTTGTCGCGCAAATAATCAAAACCCAATTCATTGTTGGTTCCATAAGTAATGTCACAGGCATAGGCTTCCTGACGGGCGCGGTGAGAAAGGCCGTGTTTAATCACACCACAGGTCAAACCCAAAAAGTTATAGATGGTCGACATACCTTTGAAAGAACCCCGGCCCAAACTGTCGCGTTCGGCCAGATAATCGTTTACCGTCACTACGTGCACGCCTTTACCGGTTAACGCGTTCAAATAAACCGGCAGAGTGGCGACAAGGGTTTTACCTTCACCGGTCCTCATTTCGGCAATACGACCCTCGTGCAGAATCATACCCCCCAATAGTTGAACATCAAAGGGGCGCATACCCATAACCCGTTGGGAAGCTTCTCGAACCACCGCGAAGGCTTCTGGCAAGATATCGTCCAGGGTTTCTCCCTTGGCGAGTCTTTCTTTAAATTCGGCTGTTTTTCCCTTTAATTGTTCGTCGGTTAAAGCCTTCAGGGCTGGCTCAAAAGAGTTCACGAGGTCGACTTTAGGCGCCAGGCGCTTCATTTCTCGTTGATTACGGCTTCCGAATATTTTCGTGAGTAGGCTGTTAATCATGATTCCTCGTTTATGAATAAACTACGGCCATTAGGGGGCCAAAAGAGGGCTAAGTATAAGGTCTTTAATAGGGGGGTTCAAGGCAATCGGGCCAACTTATGGGAGTAAAAGCTATAAAAATCCGGCTCTTTCTCTTCTACGGTTTCGGGGAAACCGCCGGAGTTTGAAGCGGGCTTAATTTGGATTGAAGCTGTTGGATTTTAGCCTGAATGGCTTTGGTGCCCTGATCCTGGGCAAAGGCCTGTACCTGTGCTTCTTCCGAAGCTTCCCGCAGCTGGGCGGACTGCCATTGGGAAAAGGCCAGTTTTCGCCTTTCCACCGACAATTGAAGTTCCAAGTCCGCCTTGTCCCTCTGTGCCTGCGCTTTGGCTTTGAGACTTTTAGCCGCTTTCAACCAGCGTTGATAAGCCCTCTGGGCTCTTTGATCGTAAAGGGTGGTTTCAAGACGGGCCCTGTCCCATGCGTTTTTGAACTGCTCGACCGCAGCTTTGGACTGATCGAGTTTTTCACCCATATCCCCCATTTCCGTTACGGAAGGGGTTTGAGCCAAAGCCGAGCCACGCAATAGACAACAAAGTCCAAACCAAAGCAGAACAAATAAAGAAGAATAAAAAAATGGTTTTAAATTATTTTTTTGAAGCAACGCATTTACCTTTTGCTTAATTAAAACCAATTAATTGAGAGCCATCTATTGCGAGATTTTTCGAACCAATTGGTTATTGGTATCCACGACATAAACATTTCCGGAACTATCCGCCGCTATTCCAAAAGGAGAATTGAACGTGGCTGAAGTTCCGTCCCCGTCGGTTGATCCGACCGCGCCGGTTCCCGCGAGGGTCGTTACGACACCAGCGGGAGTAATCTTTCGGATCAGGTTATTCACCTGGTCGGCAACATAAACATTTCCCGATTTATCAGCCGTAATTCCAAAAGGCCGATTGAACAAGGCGGCCGTCCCTGTTCCATTGGTGGATCCCGCAACCCCGGCAGATCCGGCTAAAGTCGAGACTACCCCCGAGGGTGTTATTTTACGGATGAGATCGTTGACCGAGTCCGTGACGTAAAGATTTCCATCCCCATCCAGTGCCACACCTTCCGGAAAGCTAAATGACGCGGCATCGCCGGTTCCATCAGCGGCACCTGTCGTTTTTTCAGAGCCGGCCAAAGTCGTAACCGTTCCGTCGGAGGTTATCTTGCGGATAATATTGTTTCCGGAATCAGCGACATAAATGTTTCCAGAACCATCGACGGCAATCCCAGCCGGTTGGAAGAACGACGCGGCGGCCCCAATCCCATCGGCAGATCCATAAACCTTTGTGGACCCCGCAATGGTGCTCACCACCCCATCAGGTGTGATTTTACGAATAGTGGCGTTCAATTGATCGGCAACATAAACGTTTCCCGAAGCATCCACCGCGATTCCCCATGGATGCCAAAATGAAGCGGCGGTCCCGGTGCCGTCAACGGACCCCGTTACCCCGGCAGACCCGGCCAAAGTGCTTACTACTCCATCAGCCGTGATTTTACGGATAATATCGCTATTGGAATCGGAGATATATAAATTTCCCGAAGCGTCCACCGCGATTCCCGCGGGATCATTGAACGACGCGGCGGTTCCGGTTCCATTATCAGACCCAACCGACCCAGACCCCGCCACCAAACCCACCTGTATCCGGCTACCCGTTGTTATTACTTTTTCAACGGCTTTTACCGGTTTAGCCGGATGATGCGCCGGTTTAACCGATTTTTTGGGTTTCTTGACTGTTTTGACCGGTTCAACAGTTGGCGTAAAGATGGGAACCACAGCGGTGGGAGAAGGTTGAACCGGTGGTTTGCAATTCAAAAATCCGCTTTTCTTGACACAGGTAAAAGACAACAACAGGATTAAGATCAACAGGACAACGATGGGCCAGATATATTTTTTATTCATACTTCCCCTCTTTTTCTGCTGTTTTTTCGACTGGAACGTCCTCTTTTTTCACAGGCTTATAATACCAGCCTTTTCGACGAACAGACCACCGCATACCACCATCGGCTTAATTCGAGACCAACCTTTAACTATATTTTTTGACCATAGCGTTGAACTGGTCTTCCGTGATTACTTCCACACCCAGTTCTTTGGCTTTTTTTAGTTTGGAACCGGCCGCCTCGCCCGCCACTACATAGGTCGTCAGTTTGGATACAGACCCGGACGCCTTGGCGCCCAGTTTTTTAGCGGTGTCTTCCGCTTCTTTGCGGCTATAGCCTCTCAGTTCGCCGGTAAAAACAAAAGTCTGTCCCAAAAAGGGTTGGTCTCCGGAGGGTTCTTCTTCTTTAAGTCGTTTTAGGTTTACCCCGCTCTTTTCCAGCTTTTTTAAAATTTTAATGTTGGAAGCTGTATCAAAAAAAGCCGCGATGGAATGCGCTACTATCGGGCCAATACCGTCGATGACCGTAAGTTCTTCAACAGCCGCTTCACTGACCGACCAAAGATCTTTGTAGCGGGTCGCTAAAATCTCGGCCACATGGACACCTACGTGACGTATACCCAATCCGAACAAAAACCTCCCCAAAGTGCGTTTGCGGCTTTCATCAATTTGGCCTATCAGATTCTGGGCGGATTTTTCTGCCTTGCGTTCCAAATTCGCCACGTCTTTTTCTTTTAACGTGTAAAGGTCGGCGTAATCACGAATCAATTTTTCGTCTAAAAGCTGTTTCACCACTGCCGGACCCGCGCCTCGGATATCCATGGCGTCACGGCCGCAAAAATGCTCAATGCGCCTTTCCACCTGGGCATCGCAGGCCGCGTTTTCACAGCGCCAGGCCGCTTCCCCCTCTTCCCGTTCCAGCTTGGAACCGCACACGGGACAGGTGGACGGCATTTTGAAAACCTTCTCGCTTCCCTTGCGCTTTTCGGGCAAGGATTGAAGCACCTTGGGGATCACCGAACCGCCTTTTTCCACAATCACTCTGTCCCCGGCCCTCAGGTCTTTTCGTTTAATTTCGTCTTCGTTATGTAAAGTAGCCCGGCTGACTGTAGTGCCTTCAAGCAAAACCGGTTCCAGTTCGGCCACCGGCGTAATGGCACCGGTGCGCCCCACTTGAAGCGTAATGGCCTTTAAAGTTGTTTCCGCTTTTTGCGCGGCGAATTTAAAGGCGATGGCCCAACGAGGAATTTTGGAGGTCGTGCCCAGCTTTTCCCGTTGTTGATAGCTGTTTACTTTCAAAACCACTCCATCGCAGTCAAATCCAATGGAATCCCGTTTGGCCTGATATTCCTCGCAATAAGCATGCACCTCGCCAATGGTTTTGCAAAGCCGATGATGGGGGTCTTCGGGGAACCCCAGTTTCTTAAGCCATTGAAGACTTTCTTTTTGGGTCTCAAAAGGCAGTTCGTTGGGCGAAAACACATAATAAAGCAGAATATGCAGGGGCTTTTTAGCCGCCTCTTTCGGGTCGATGGTTTTTAAGGTTCCGGACGCCGTATTGCGGGGATTGGCGAAAAGAGGTTCATCCTGTTCTTCCCTTTCCTGGTTAATTTTCTCAAAATCCTCTCGTGTAAAAAAAACTTCCCCGCGGATTTCGACCCGCTTGGGAATGTTGATCCCTTTCAACTGATGGGGCAAGCCCCGGATCATTTTGACGTTTTCGATCACGTCATCGCCCTTTTCACCGTCGCCCCGGGTTAAGGCGTGAACCAAAATCCCTTCTTCGTAAACGAGTTCCATACTGACCCCGTCGATTTTCAATTCGCAGACATATTCGTACTTTTCAGCACCCAAACCCTTGTGAACCCTTTGATCGAATTCCTCTAACTCTTCCAGAGAATAGGTATTGTCCAAAGAAAGCATTGGAACTCGGTGAGGCAATGTTTTGAAATGTTTGCTGGTGGTGCCGCCCACCCTTTGGGTGGGCGAGTCGGCGGTTTTTAAGGAAGGGTAAGTGGTTTCTAAATCTTTGAGTTCCCGGTAGAGACGGTCGTATTCAAAGTCGGAAATCTCAGGTTCGGCCTGGTCGTAATACTTTTTGTCATGATAGCTGATTGTTTTTTGAAGTTCTGTGGCTCGTTTTTTCGCTTCGGGCGGTACCGTCGTCTGTTTCATTATTTATCGCTTCTTAAAATAAATTCAAGCCATAGATGTATAAGATTCATGGAATTTTAAAAACAAAAAATTTAAAAACTTTTTCTTTGACTATCTGTATGCATCCCATGAATCCCTGGTTAAGACATGGTTTTGTTTTACGTCTTTTGACTAAAAAATCCATGCTTTTGATTATCTTTATTCCAAAAATTTTGTCGAATTTGTGTAACTGTGATTATTTACCCGTCGCAAGCCTATTCGCTAAATAATCCGAAAGTCCCGCCTGAAGGGTTTTTTTGGCGGCTGTTTCATAATCATAATCGAGGCGGCGGATGGCGATGTGTTTCGTGTCCGAGTCATAGACCACATAACAGGTTTGGGGGTTTCCATCCCGCGGCTGTCCCACACTGCCCACATTCACGATATAGCGGCAGTCTTTTTGAAGTGTGGTTTCGATTTCTTCCAGAAACCTTACCGTTCCGTCTATTTTTTGCTCCGCGATAAAAGGTTTGTGAACGTGCCCGAAGAAACAAATGAATCCCTGAAAATACCGAAAATTGCGTTCAATGTCCTCCAACTTGGTGAGGTAATGCCATTCCTCGCTTTGAAATGGCGAGGAATGAACCAGTTGAATTTCGCCGATTTCCTCGCGAAGACGGAGACTTTTGAGCAAATCAAAATGCTGGGGCTTGAGTTGTTTTTGAGTCCAGCGGATAGCGTCCGCGGCGGGAGCGCTGAAACGGGAAATATCGGTGGTGCCGATACAGCCGGCGTCATGATTTCCCAAGATGATTTTCCAGCAATGGAGGGATTCGATTAGATCAAGTGTTTCGACTGGATTCGCGTAGTAGCCTACCAAATCACCCATGCAAAGGTAGTCTTGAACCCCTTCGCTTTTCATGGCTTCAGCCACTACCGTCATGGCTTCTAAATTACTGTGAACATCTGAAAACAAACCGTATTTCATAATTCTCCCGAGAGAAGGACTGACGGGAGTTATTTTATCACGGACTTTAAACGACAAGCATTAAAACCAATTGTTTAAAAAACGTTTTACACCGGGTTGGAAGAAAACCTAAACAGCCTTCTTTTGAAGCAGATAGCTCAATATCCGCAGGCGATTTTCTTGTTCAGCGTTGAAAGAAATGAACTGCTGAAGTTGAGGGAAAAACGGCGATTGTTGGTTCATCCGGCAGATCGAACCGCCGTCTTTCTGTTTTTCGGTCACAAAAATACCCAGCTCAATCAGCTTTGAAAAGGGTTTCTCCACCTCAACCTCCGTCCTGCCCAAAAGCTGGGCGGTTCGTTGAGGCGTGTCAATTTCCACAGAGCGTTGAGATGAAAAGATCAAAAGATCCCACATCACAAAGGAATCCACCACTTGATCGATAAAGTTCTTAATATGTTCCGGTATATCTATTTCCACTGCATACACTCCACTTCAATTACTTCTTCTTTTCCAATTTATCCAAAATTCCGTTGACGAACTTACTCGAATCGTCCGTGCTATATCTTTTGACGATCTCGATCGCCTCGTTGATTGCAACTGATTTTGGAATTTCAGAATCATATAGTATTTCATACGCCGCCAACCGCAATATGTTGCGGTCTACCGCCGCCATACGGGTTAAATCCCAATTAGCCGCCAGCCCCCGTAAATGCCCGTCGATATCCGACAATTTGTCCCATGTTTCCCGGGTAATTTTCAGCGCCATAACCTTCGCCGCTTCAGGAGCGCTGGCCTGAGGCAAAAAGTTTTCTTCCAAATCAAGCAGTTTCACAGTTCCCATATCCATTTGGAACAGCATCTGCAAAGCTAATTCACGGCTGCGTCGTTTTAATCCCATGACGGTTCCTTGTTAATGAATCTGATGCAAGACTGTCAGGGTCTCGAGAAGATGCAAAGCCGCCTCGGCGCCTTTGTTGTCACTGGTCTCTCCGGCACGGGCCAAAGCCTGGTCCAAAGAGGCCGTTGTTAAAAGTCCAAAAGCTACCGGCAGACCGGTTTTATCCGTCAACCGTCCCAAAGCCGCCGCTACTTCGTTAGCGATATATTCGTGATGACTGGTTTCGCCTTGAATAACAGCGCCCAAAGTTATAATTCCGTCAAATTTTTCCGTCTCAGCCATCTTCAGAGCAACCACCGGAATTTCCCAAGCNNNACCGCCATCGCTCAAATCCTTTTAGACCCCTCTCCCACGGTATGCACTGGAAATCGGGCGTCAGTTTATTCTTTTACGACTCTTTTTGCTCTACTTTTTTGTTTAATAAATGTCCCATTTTCAAACGTTTGGTATCTAGATAATGGGCATTTACCACATTCGGTTGTATTTCAATAGGAACCCGCTCCACCACATTTAACCCATAGCCTTCCAACCCTACAATTTTTTTGGGGTTATTGGTCAAAAGGCGTATGTCTCGAAGCCCCAAGTCGACTAAAATTTGGGCTCCAATGCCATAATCCCGCAAATCCGCAGGAAACCCCAGCTTTTCATTAGCTTCTACCGTATCCAGTCCCTGATCTTGCAGTTGATAAGCCTTGAGCTTATTCAATAAGCCAATCCCCCTGCCCTCTTGGCGCATGTAAAGCACAACACCTCGGCCTTCCTTGTCTATTTGATTCATGGCGGCATGCAGTTGATCGCCGCAATCGCAGCGCTGGGAGCCGAAAACGTCGCCCGTTAAACATTCAGAATGGACTCTCACCAAAACCGGATCGGAGTCAATCTTTCCTTTCACGAAGGCCAAACTGTCATCGTCTTCCGTTTGGGTTTGATAAACAATTACGTTCCAATCGCCAGTTTCAGTGGGTAAAGGAATTTCCAAAACCCGTTTTACGAGTTTTTCTTTTTCTCTCCGATAGCGGATCAAATCAGCGATAGAGATCAGGGTTAAGGAATGCTTTTGAGCAAACTTTTTTAAATCATCCAATCGCGCCATAGTGCCGTCGTCATGCATAATTTCTAAAAGTACGCCGGTAGGCCTTAACCCTGCCAGTTTGGCCAAATCCACTGCCGCTTCCGTATGTCCGGCGCGGCGAAGAACTCCGCCCATGCGGTATTTCAAGGGAAAGATATGCCCCGGGCGCACCAAGTCAGAGGGTTTAGAACTTGGGTCTGCGATCACTTGAATAGTTTTGGCTCTGTCTTGGGCCGAAATGCCTGTGGTGGTTCCCTCTTTCGCGTCAACCGATATTGCAAAAGCCGTTCGGTACTGATCTTCTTCCCGGGTCACCATCATGGGCAAAGCCAATCGTTCCAAATCTTCAGCGACCATGGGAACGCAAATAAGACCACGGGCTTCTTTCACCATGAAGTTAATCGCTTCAGGCGTGACTTTTTCAGCCGCCATAACCAAGTCGCCCTCGTTTTCACGGTGTTCATCGTCCACCACGATTACCATCTTTCCCTGACGGATATCGTTAATTGCCTGTTCAACCACTTGATGATTCATAAATAGAGATCCATCAAAATGCCCCGAATCTCGTCGAGGACCGTTAAAATTCTCATTGAATCCTGCTGGCCCGCTAAAAGAAGCTGACCTAAATTCTCTAAAGCTTCATCCACCCTTTGGGTCATGAGATAGACCACAAATTTTCCGTCCTTTTGCCGACCCTGTTTTTCCTCAACTTTAAAAGAGGTTGAAACCATCTTATCCATAAATTTTTTGACTGCCGTCTTATACTCATCAAACTCTTTGCGGTTTTTGGAAGCGAGAAGCTTTTTTCCCTTTTGCTCCACATCCACAATGAAAAGGCTCATTTCAGAACGCAAAACCGGATCATTCACTTTTTTAATCCGTTCATTTAAAGCCGGAGCAAAGTAAGCAGAAACAGCGCTCAGTTTTTCCAGCTCTTTTTCTTCATCACTACCATTGCCAATCGGTTCGATTTTCATGATTTTACTCCCTGATAATTTGCCGAGAGTTTTTCAACGTATTTGGCCAAAATATCCACTTCCACGTGAAGCAAATCACCGACTTTTTTAGAACCCAGGTCCGTGTTTTGAAGGGTGTGCGGAATCAATGCCACTTCCAATTGATTTCCTTGTAACGCAGCTATGGTAAGACTAATCCCGTTCAAGGCAATACTTCCTTTTTCAACCATGTATCGGGATAAGTTTTGTGGAACCTTAACCGCCATTCGAACTCCCTGTCCTTCTGGATCAATGGCCGTAATTTCCGCCAGACCATCCACATGCCCCTGCACAAAATGCCCTCCCAAAGGATCAGAAAGAGTCAGCGGTAATTCAAGGTTCACTTTGGAACCTTCTTGAAGAAGGCCCAAAACCGTACGATTCAAAGTTTCAGGAACTGCCTGAAAAGCCAATAGTGAGGTTTGAATATCCACAACCGTTAAACAGCATCCATTCACCGCAACACTATCGCCCAACTTCACCCTGGACGATAATAGGGACGCTTGTAAGGTTAAACGAAGGTCGTGTCCCTGTTTATTCGTTTTTCGAACTAATCCAACTTCTTGAATTAAACCCGTAAACATTTCATTTCCTCAGGCGGGCGGTTAATAAATAATCCTCGCCCAATTTTTCAACATTTGTATGCAAAGCCACCCACGCCTTCGATGGATTTAAAATCCCGGTTCCGCCCACCCACCCTGGTGCGGGACCTCCAAAAATTTTGGGAGCCATAAAAAGAGCTAATTCATCCGCCAGCTTTTCCCTTAAAAACGAAGCGTGAATCTCAGCCCCGCCTTCTACTAAAACACTTCGAACCGATAAAGAGTAAAGGGTCTTTAAAATAACTTCCAACGATAGCATTTTTTCTTTTAAAGGAACCCGAAAAACTTGAACGCCTTTATGCCGAAGAGCTTTTTCACGAGAAAGGGAGGCTTGGGGCGAGGTGAAAACCAAAGTCTTGGAAAAACCCTTAAAAATCTTAGCCACTGGCTTCACCTGTAACTTGGAATCTAAAAGAATCCTAAGGGGCCAACCATCTTTTCGATGATAGTTGGGCAACCGAACCGTTAATGACGGGTTATCCAGTAAAGCCGTTCGGCTCCCGACCAGTATGGCGTCCACCGACGAGCGTAGCTGATGGACTTTTCGCAGGGCCAATGATCCCGTAATCCATTTCGACAAACCCGAAACCGTGGCTATTTTTCCATCCAAGGTCATCGCGACCTTTAAAATGACTTTGGGCCGTTGATAATCCACGCTGAATATAAAGTTTTCATTCAACTTTTTGGTTTCTCCTCGTAAAACACCGTTTTGAACCACAATTCCGGCTTTTTTCAATATGGCAAACCCTTTTCCGGCCACCAGCGGAAAGGGATCTTTCATCGCCGCAACCACTTTCACGACACCCGCTTTAATCAAGGAGTCAACGCAAGGAGGTGTTTTTCCGTAATGACTGCAGGGCTCTAAAGTCACATAAAGCGTGGTGCCCCTGGCTTTGGAACCAGCTTTCTTTAACGCCACGATTTCAGCGTGTGGACCGCCGTATTGTTGATGGGCCCCCTCGGCGACTATTTTTCCATTTTTAACCAAAACCGCGCCCACTTTGGGATTAGGCGAAACATACCCGCCTTGTGTTTGAGCCAGCGCTAAAGCTCTTTTCATGTATGACTGGTCTGAGTTTTTCAATTTGATGGCCCGTGGAATAAGAATAACCTCAGTATGCTACAGCCTGCAGGTGGGTTCAACCGCTCATGCGGGCTTTGTAACTCGCCCGATTGACAAAACCTTTACGCTTTCCAAAATGGTGTTCAGAGGTTAAAATTTGCCTTCTTTTCGTGAGCCTTTAAAAACAAATTCGGTTTTTTCAATACTAAAGAGGTCAAAATGCCAACATTAGTTCTCGTTCGTCATGGTCAATCCCAATGGAATTTGGAAAATAAATTTACGGGCTGGGTTGATGTGCCTCTTACCATACAAGGCGAACAGGAAGCGCACAGGGCCGGAAAACAATTAAAAAACCTTCATTTTGATATCGCTTTTACCTCAGATCTTCAAAGAGCCCAAAAAACCCTCGCCATCATTTTGGAGGAAATTGGTCAGAAAAATCTGACGATTATTAAAGAAAAAGCTTTGAACGAACGACATTACGGTGATTTGCAAGGGTTGGATAAAACGGAAACTGCCAAAAAGTTTGGCGACGAGCAGGTGAAAATCTGGCGTCGCAGCTACGATATAGCTCCGCCCAACGGAGAATCGCTTAAAGATACCGCCGCCCGTACTTTGCCTTATTTTGACGCTCAAATTGTACCTTTGCTGAAAGAAGGAAAAAATATCCTGGTGGCCGCTCACGGCAATTCCCTTCGTTCCATTGTGATGCATTTGGAACATTTAACCAAAGAACAGGTATTGGAATTGAATTTAGAAACCGCGGTGCCTCGGGTTTACGAATTGGATAAAGATCTCAAAATCCTCTCCGCTAAAAATCTACAATAATTTAAATTCAAAGGAACGTTCTAATCTGTGAACTTCAAACTTCTGTTTTTTCTTTTGATTCAGGGACTAGGTATTTCCTGCGCCCCCCGACAAATGATAGTTCAACAAATGCTACCCAATAAATCCAACATTATAATACCTATTCCTCCCGCGCCAATTTTGACCGAGGACCATTTATTGGGTTTTACGGCTCCTCCCGAAATGATTGAAGATCCTGAAACCGGGCATCGAGCCCTTCCCGGAGTCATGCAGGCTTTCTGGCGTTTCAAGGAACGGGCCAAAATGGATGGATGGAACCTCATTTTGGTATCAGCTTATCGTTCCTATCGGGATCAGCGCCGGGTTTGGAATCAATCGGACGACTCTTATCTACAGCGAGGCGCCACGAACCAAAAAAAACGAGTGGAAGCGGTCATGAGTCTGGTTTCGGTTCCAGGCCTATCTCGACATCACTGGGGCACCGAGTTGGACATATCCGAAACTTCCATTCGCGGGCAGTTAGTTAATGTAGAGCCAGACACACCGGAAAGAGTTCTAAAGTTCTACACTTGGATGCAAAAAAACGCCCCCCAGTATGGCTTTTGCCAGGTTTATCTGGGACAAAAGGGATCCGTACATAACGAACCCTGGCACTGGTCTTATTTGCCTTATTCTAAAACTTATCAAAAACAATTTATGGATATTAAAAATTTCAAAAGGATTTTCGACGTCAACGTGGAAGATGTTGACTACCTAATGAGAAACTTTAACCGGATTCTCAAAGACGAGAAAAGCTCCATCAACCCGATCTGCGGCGACTAATCTTTAACACCAATAACTTTCAATGGATATGGAGAGATTTGAATTTTTAAACGATCCCCCACTTTAAATGGTTCAATCAAATTAGAACCATCAACAAAAATTCTTCCCTGCCTCATATAAGAGATAATTTCCAACGTTTGACTTTTTTTTAAAACATTCTTTAAAAATAGGCGACGCCCGAATTTACGATGATAAACCTCACGCGCGACAAATTGAAATTGTTTGGCCGTCGCCTGAAATGATTTTCCGCCAGCCGAAAGCACAGCGGCTGTTGAGCCTGCCGCACTGCTGACCCAAACACCGCTGGACATTTGCTCTTCCGAGCGATTACCCACTTTAAGAATATACCGCGAGGTACCCGCCGGACTAAGTGTTGAAATCAAAAGATCGTTCAACACTGGAATTGGATTTTTCTTTCCATTGATAAAAAAGTCCAACCTCCAAATCAATGCGGGTTTAACACGGCCAGATAAGTATCCATCCAACACTTTCGAAAAGTTCGCGCCATTACTCCCGCTTAATCGCGCCACACTTTGCTGCGGATCTGAATTGACCCCCAAGATAGGCGTTTTCCATAGATGGTGAGAGCAGTCTAAAAAAGTTCCATCCCCGCCAACCGAAATAATCAACTTAAATTTACGGTCTATATTTTCTAGATTTTTGACCCTACTACGAAGAAGAGTAGTAACTTTAAACCCTTTTTGCTTCAAAACCTTTTCTACCGTTTGTAAAGTTCCAAGATGCCTTTCATGACTTTTTCTTAAAACATCCCAAAAACGATTCTTTTTAAAACCCTTAACTAAGTTTGCAAAGGAACCATAACGACTGTAGGTGCTTTCTTTATAAACAACCAAAACATTGGCGCTTAACATAAAGTTTGAACTTTCTATTTAATAATTGATGTGATCGCCACACGGATCATCATGACCGCATATGCGGAAAGCAGAAGGGCCGCCAGCTTAGAAACGGCTTTAGAACCCGTAACTCCCATGAACTTCATTAAATAACTGGCGTTTCGAAAGATGATCCAGGCAATTAAAAGGTTTAACAAAAGACTGCCTGCAATTTCCCAAAAAATAAACCGATTCCTCAAAAGTATCAAAGTCGCGAGAACCGCCGGCCCCACTAATAAAGGAATTCCAATGGGAACGATGCCAATGCTGTTATCGCTCGAATCGTCCATTGAAAACATTTTCTGTTCCCAAACAATGTCTCGTAGGGCTATCACCAGCACCAACAATCCACCCGCTATCTGAAAATCCCCCACCTTTAATCCCAATGCCAGCAAAATGCGGGGCCCCAAAGGAATAAACAAAATACCAACTACACCAGCCAAAAGGATAGAACCGTTCAAAACTTTTTGACGGCGTTGAACGGATAAATTTGATGTCATTTGAACAAAGGCAGGCAGGATACCTAAAGGATCCATCGCGACAAAAAGAGGGAGAAACAAACTGAGAAAATCTGTCCAAGCCATATTATTTGGCTCCGATAATTTAACCGAAAACCGACCTACAGACTTATTATTATGCTGATATATCGCCCTACCGACAAAAGCTCATGAAGATTACTTGATGAAGAAAAGTACTTCAACCGGTTAAAGTTACAATTTCATCTCATAACCGGTTGTTACGGTCCAGAAGATATATTCGGTACTGGTTGGGTTGCCATTTGAATCACTACCATTATTTTTAGCATAGATATAATCGGCCATGGCCGAGAATTTTAACGCAGAATCCTCCGCCAGTTTTAAACGATAGGCAGGACCCAGTCCCAACAATAAACCCCCGCCGTTATAATTAATTATTGAGTCGCTTTGGAAAATATACTTTATTTCACTCGCTAAAGAAAAATCATCAAAAGCATAAGTCGAATCAGCATAAACTCTCGGACCATTCGAGTTGAGGCTTTCAGTCACCAATGGACCCCCATTAGTACTCCAAGCCGAAGGTAAATAAAACTGTCCACCCAACTCAAAAGATAACGCTTTAGGATTGCTCCAATTATAAGAAGCGTTAAAGTTAGTTCCCAATTGATAAAAATTCTGACCATTTTCAACAGTGGGAAAGGACTGATAAACTGAACAGCGAATAATCTCATTTTCATCATTTTTAAACGGCATCACCCGATTTAACGCAAAAAATACAGCACTTCCCAAGCTTAAGGAATTGACTGTTGTAACATTGCCATAACTAGGATTAAAAGCACCCGAATATAGATAACCCACACCAACGCCGTATTCGCCTCTTCCATCCGGTAGAGAAATACCATAAAAACCACTCGCCCCCCACCCTCTTCCGTTATAACGACTGTCGATAAATTGGGTCGGTGGAATAGAGGATTGTTCTTTGGTGTTCCAGGTTGTATCACCGGTAGGAAAATTGACAGCCGCGTTAAAAATGGACTTAAACGAAAAGGTCTTAAACGTTAACTCGCCTCCTAAAACCGTATCCGAAAGATTAGACAAATTATAAGTTTGAGGAGACGCCCCGTTAACCGTATAGGTATCCCCAGCCGTCATAAACTCGCCCTGACTGTAAATGTTGAGATCGGGAGTAAACCGATAAGAAATTGCTACCGGGAACAATACTTCGTAACCATTGTCTTGTGCGGGGGCTGCGTAATTTGTATTCCAACCGTCATAGACAGCACCCACACTCAGTTCACCTTCCGCCCAAGCTCCCGAAGTCATCAAAAACAAAACCGCGATTATTTTTAAATTTTTATTAAGCATAAGCTTTCCTATTTTAAAATTATTAATTACCCACATAAGGCTTAATAGTCACATTTGAGCCGCCTTGAACGGAATTCAAGGTCTTGTTTTGATTAACGATAATATTGTCTTTGAATTGTTGATTCAGATCGTTCAATCCCGTTGAGCTATTGTCTGGAGGCGTGTTTGATAATTTAGAAAGGTCCGTTTGAATATCTTTTTCAAATTTTACATAAGAGCCCGGATGGAAAAAGAATTTATTACCCTTTGTATCAATTGCGTAAACAACCCCTTCGAAAACCCTCAATTTTACTTGTGGATTAGATTTTCCATCAGATTCGAATGAAAATTTTGTTCCCCGAACACCGCAAACCACACCGCCCGCTTCAATTTCAAAAGATGACTTGGAAGTAGTCAGTTTTTGAACCGCCGCAAATAACTTACCCACAATAAGTTTAAACCGGAGAATTTTATCTTGAGTGGCATCTGTCGGCTTTTGAAGTTTTGAAAGAACAAATTCCGTATTAGGAGAAATGTCTAATGCGGAACCGTCAAATAAACGAAGAGTTGCTGTGGATTGATCCTTGGCGATGATTCTATCACCTTGGAAAACTGTCATATCTTTTTCAGCCGTTTTGGTCTTGTGCCCTTTTTTCGTTTTCACTTCAACTTTACCCGTAACCGCCGTGAAAATCCCTTGGTTCTGATTTGTCTGATTATCCGCCCACACTGATGAGATCAATAATCCCATTAAAACAAAAGCAAATAAAGTCTTTTTGACTAACTCCATAAGTCACTCTCCATTGTCACGGATCACTTACATGCCACGAATAAGTGGCATTTTATACAAATCAAGCCAAACTGGGTGTTAAAAGTTAAAAAATATGAGAAGAAGTGTTGTTTATAGTTTTTAGACGACTTATTTAGTTTTCATCACAAAAACCCCGTCCCAATCCACTGCGGGAGGGTGTTCTTTCAACTGTTTGCATCTTTCCACAAAAATAGGGGCGGGACCATCATGGGGATCCAGCTCGATGCATTTTTTAAACTGGGCCGTCGCTTCATCCCATTTCTGAGAACGATATAAAGCCAATCCTTCATGAAAAAACTGAACTTTTTCATGAATGTGAGGCTTGGCTTTAAACTGTCGATCCACCAATTCATAAATTCGGATAGGCTTGGTTTTGCCTTTAACTTGAATCATATCCAGTTCCCGACACAACATGTCCATTTTGACCATTTCATAGGTGGCTTCACTAATGATAATTTCAACATGGTATTCCTTGGTGGTTCCCTCAAGTCGGCTACCCAAATTAACCATATCTCCGATAAGCGTATAGTTTTTGATCGCCTGAGAACCGACAAAACCAACAACCATGTTACCTGTGTTTAAGCCAATTCCAATTTCAAGTTTTTCCTTGCCTTCAGACTTCCATTTAGGCCAAAGGACGTCATGAAGGAATTCACTCATGCTTAGAGCAGCGCTACAAGCCCGATAGGCATGATCTTCCTGAACAACCGGCGCCCCCCAAAAAGCCATAATGGCATCGCCGATATATTTATCCAAGGTTCCTTCAGTTACGAATACCATATTCGTCATTTGAGTTAAATATTCATTCAAAACACCGATCACTTCTTTAGCCGTGTGTTTTTCCGAATAAGTGGTAAAACCCCGTATGTCCGAAAACATAACGGTCAATTCCTTTTCCTCGCCACCCAACTCAATGCCGGAGGGCAGTTTCAAAATGGCATCAACAACTTTAGGCGTCACCATGCTCTGGAACATATTTTTCATGTGTCGGCCATGACGCACTTCGGTTCTGAATTTATAAGTCGTAAGAGCGCCAAAGCAAAGTGTCATGGCGACCAATGGATGGGTTAAATCAATCACCAAACCGGAATAAGTGAACAAGAGGCAGGCTACCAACACATACCCGATGAAGAGCGCCAGAAAAGCCGCCGTCCCCTGAACAGGTGTTAATTTCGGAATTAAATACCACATTGCAAAAGCAAGTAGAACAATTAAAAGATATTTAAAAATTTCCGCTGCTTGTCTTAAAACATTGCCCGAAATAGCGTTTTCAATAATATTCGCGTTAATTACAATTCCTGGCGAATTACGGGTAAACGATGTGGGACGCACATCATCCAATCCATCGGCCGTCGCACCTACTGCCGCAATCGAATTTTTTAGTTCATCTTTTGGAATGCGGTCATACAAAACATCGCTAACTGAATAAGTAGGAAAATTTCCAATTAAATAATTCGGCGTAAGTGTTGTCTGTCCACAAAAATTAATGAGCGCCGATCCATCTTCCAATATAGGTATTTTCGTTTTGCCAACTTCGGCATACTTCCCATCATAAATTTTAACTGGATCAGAATCATCTAAGAAACCGCGAGCCACTTGAAGCGACAAATGAGGTATTAACTTACCCTGATAGTCAATAACCGTTGGATAGTAACGAAAAATTTCATCGCCCTTAGGAAAACATCGGGTATGACCCAAATCTTTTGCTCCATCTTGGATAACCGGAATATTAACGATTAAAGATTTACAAGAAATAAAATCTGAGGTGAATCCGCCGAAAAGCTCTCCTTCTGTCAATTTCAAGGAATCAGGATCAGGAGTTCTTCCCTGTTTATTCACGATTGGTTGCATTAATAAATAAACATTTCCCGCTTCTTTCAGCGCAGCGCCCAATTCGGCATCATCGTTATGGGATTCTTGAAAACGGCGCACATCAGCCAAAACCTTTTGACGAAGGGCGTTGGTTTGTTTGTCTGAACCTGCCATAGAGGTATTCAAGGTACGTTGTAACTGTTCCAACATTTTTTCGGAGTTGGTTTCGGGTTCCGAAAACTGAACGTCGTAAAAAACACACTTAACGCCGTCTTCTTTGAGTTTGCGAACAATCTGGGCGTGAATCGCTCTAGGCCAAGGCCATTGACCGATTTCTCTGATGCTTTTTTCATCAATGGCGATTATTTTGACAGGAGCCTGAGGTGTGCGAGCGCCCCGGGCATTGAATCTGAAATCAATCGTTTGATTTTCAACTTGGAGAAGAACGTTAAAAGCATTGAGAACAATGACAAGAACGATAATCGCCAAAGTCGCCCACAAAGCGATTTTCGGGTTATAGCGAACTAATTTTTTTTCAGAGACTTCGGGCATGGCGCTTATTGTAGGTTTGAGCTAAAAACAGGTCAAACACTTTATCCCAGATCCTTAAGAAGACGCGCTTCGATAACGCTTAAGACCCATGCTCCAAAGCCATGTTGTTATTAACAAAAACGAAACGCCGATAGCGCAGGCATAAAATAGTCGTCCGCTTAAAAGACCGCCCACCAACACTTTGGCAGGAAAGTTAGAAACGACCAGCATGGGGATAGCGGTTAAAAGCACCATTCTTAATCCAAACCGGTAAATCTCACCGGGATAACGAGTGAACTGGGTTAATTGGTAGTAGAGTTCAAAAAGGTTGCTGGCCCGACCGATCCAGAAGGTTAAGATGGATAAGCAAAACATCATGGAATACAAAATAAAAATGCCGTTCAAAACCAAAAGCAAAAACAATAAAACTTCGACCGGTGTAATTGCGGTTCCCAGCTTGTGCAATGCGAATCCAATCATGGCAAAGCCCGCCATGCTGTTGGTAATCGAAGCGTAATCTGTATATCTCAGTGAAACCATAAACTGAGAATTGATCGGCTTTACCAATACAAAATCTAGATCGCCGAGACGAATTTGATCCACCAACTTGGTGCAATTATCAAAAAAGAAAGCTTCGAACAATTGGTTGATAATGTGATTAGTCCCTAAAAGGATCACCATTTCCCAGACATTCCATCCACCGATACTTTGGGTCAGGCTATAAAGCACTTCCACGTATATAAACTGCATCCCTAGCCAAATGACTTCGGTAAAAAGACGAATGATAAAATTGGATCGAAATTGCATTTCCCTGATCAAACAATTTTTCATCATCAAAAGGGTCATTCGACAGTAGCGCAGAAAATCCTTCATGGTTTATCCCCCTACCGCGGAATAACGCTGGGTTCCCCATTTCCAGCACAGCTTCACCAGAACAAAGAAAATACCAACCCATAAAAAACCGATACCCAAGACGGTTCCCATTTGATCGGGCTGAACCTTGCCGATCAAAATCATACAGGGCCAATAGCCCTCATAGGCAAATGGCAGCCACTGGACATAATGCACGATGGCCGAAGGCATAAGATTCAAAGGTATTAAATGGCCCGAGAGAAAGAACTCCATCGTCATAATGACAAACAAAAAAGTCGATATTTCCAAAAACCAAAAGGCCAAACACCCAATCAGGAATGAAAAAAGAACACCGGTCCAAAAAGCGATGATCAATGAAATAAAAAAACCAACCCATTCCAACACCGTAGGTGAATGTTTTAAATATTCCCGAATCAAGTAAAACACTGGCGGAAACGTAATGAGCGCTGCCAACCAAAAAATCAGCTTGTGGGCCAAGCGGTACATGGTTTGATACCAAAAATAGCTAATGGGCCGAATCAAATAGCGGTTGAGTAACCCATCTTTAATATCAAGGCTTATGTCCCGGGTCATGCCCGGCATGCTGGAAAAGCCCCTAGCCACGAACATAATGGCGTAATAAGAGACAATATCCGGCAAGGTCATCTTACCCATGCGCCCTGACCAGGCGTATCCAGGCGAATTGAAAACCGCATACCAAAGGTAAATAGTGGTCAAAAGCGGTAAAAAACGAAAAAGAGCACCCACCATATAGTTAGCCCGATAAGCCATGTCTTCCTGGGTACGAGTAGAAAGAATGACCCAATATTTCCAGGCAGACGTGCCTTTTAGAAGTGCTTCTATCATGCTTGCGTCTCCGAACTCACAAACACCTTTTGAATAATTTCTTCGATCGGCACTTCCTCAATGTTGATATCCAAGACTGACCATTTTTCCAGAATTTGATTGGAAACCTTTGTCACTTCTTCCCTTTTCACTTTCAAGACAGCCTTCAGTTTTTCACACTCCAGCACTTCTCCAAACTGTAACAAATCTTCTTTGGAAACCCCGCCATTTTCAAAGGTTAGGCTGATCAGTTTTGAAGCTGAGAATTTTCCGATAATGTCGTTTAATCCACCATCAAAGAATTTCTTACCGTGATTAATAATAATCACCCTGTCGCAAAGGGCTTGAATGTCGCCCATATAGTGACTGGTGAGAAGAATAGTGGTTTTCGTCCGGTGGTTATATTCCTTAATGAATTCACGGATATTTTTTTGGGCTACCACATCCAATCCAATAGTCGGTTCATCCAGCAAAAGAACCCGGGGAGTATGTAATAACGAAGCGATCAGCTCAAACTTCATTCGTTCGCCTAGGGAAAGTTCTCTTACCATGACACCCAAAAGCTTTTTCACCTGAAGAAGCTCAGTCATTTCATCAAGCACTTTCTTATACTCATCATCTGGAACGTTATAGATTTCTTTATTGAGATATAGGGATTCCTGAGCCGGCAAATCCCACCACAGCTGATTCTTTTGACCCATGACCAAAGCGAACTGGCGGCGATATTCGTTTTTGCGTTCCCAAGGCGTAAATCCCAGAACTTTGGCGGTACCCGAAGTAGGATAAAGAATGCCGGAGAGCATTTTAAGCGTAGTGGTTTTGCCAGCGCCATTCGGACCTAAAAAGCCGACTAACTCGCCCTCTTCGATTTTAAAAGAGACATCATTAACCGCCCGAACCTCGGTATATTCCCGTTTAAACATGGCTTCAATAGCGCCACCAATGCCCGGTTTCTTTTTATTAACTCGGTAAACTTTGGTAAGGTTCTCAACTTCGATTATAGACATGGATTAATTTCTCTTTAGTCTTTTTTATGGAGACAACGAGTCGTTATTATAAGAACCGCTTCATAGCTTTCAAAGGGATGCACTAAATAAATCATGTTTTCATAGGAAATCAACTTGCCCAACCCCAACACCTCTAAAATCATAAAAGAACTTCAAAGACTCTATCCAGACACCCGCTGCTTTCTTCACTACAAATCACCCTTTCAACTAACCTGTTCCGTCATACTTTCGGCGCAATGCACTGATGAACGTGTCAACATAGTCGCGCCCGAACTCTTTAAAGTTTTTCCAACTGCCAAAAAAATGGCCGCCGCAAAACAAAAAGATGTGGAAAAACTTATTAAGTCGACTGGTTTCTACCACAATAAAGCCAAAAATTTGATCGGCTTTGCGCAAGGGTTGCTATCTCTCTATGCGGGTAAACTCCCCAAAACTATCACGGAACTGATTCAACTACCCGGAATTGGTCGTAAAACCGCAAACGTTGTGATGGGCGAAATTCATGGGTTATCGGAAGGTATTACAGTAGATACGCACGTCACCCGGCTTTCCAACCGGTTGGGTTGGACCAAGCATCAAGACGCCGTGAAAATCGAGCAGGATTTAATGAAAATTATTCCGAAGGACGAGTGGATACACTTTTCACACAGGTTGATTCAGCATGGCCGAAAAGTTTGTGATGCCAGAAAACCTTTATGCAATGTTTGCACTTTAGCCAAATGGTGTCCGTCAGCTAATCGTTAATTTTTCAGTTAAACATTAAACCGAAAATGAACCACGTCCCCATCTTTCATGACGTATTCTTTCCCCTCGGTTCGAAGTTTGCCCGCTTCCCGAGCTTTGGCTGTCGAGCCAGCGGTATCCAAATCGGTAAAGGAATATACTTCGGCCTTAATGAACCCACGTTCTATGTCGGAATGAATTTCTCCAGCCGCCCGAGGCGCTAAAGTTCCTTTGGTAATTGTCCAGGCTCTGGATTCAATAGGACCCGCCGTAAAGTACGATATCTGGCCTAATGTGTCATAAGACTTACGAATAATAGCGTGCAAGCCCCGTTCTTTAATTCCCAGATCTGCCAAAAACTGATCAGCCTCTTCATCAGACAACTCCGCGACTTCAGCTTCAATTTTCGCCGAGATGTGCAAACAGCTGGCGCTCTGAGAAGCGGCGTATTTTTGAAGTTCACCATAAGCTTTGTTTTGGCGCACATCAGCCAAGTCACCTTCGGAAACATTTCCAATAAAAAGAAAGGGTTTCCGTGTGAGCAGACTCAATTCTTTAAGCTTTTTTTCCTGGTCGGGTGTGGCCTCCACCAAGATGGCGGGTTTAGCTTCTTCCAATACTTTTTTCACAGAGGAAAACAAAACCCATTCAGCAACTGCTTCTTTATCTCCAGACTTTTTACCCTTTTCGGTTCTTTGCAAACGCTTCTCGACCGTATCCAAATCAGCCAAACACAACTCGGTCAAAATAATCTCGACATCCCGAATGGGATTAATAGAACCTTCCACGTGAATAATATTCCCATCCTCAAAACAACGCACCACCATGGCTATGGCATCGCACTCACGGATATGGGCCAAAAACTTGTTACCCAATCCTTCGCCCTTGCTGGCACCCTTTACCAAACCCGCGATATCCACGAACTCGACAATAGCAGGGACAGTTTTCTGTGACTTCTCGATATCAGCCAAACGTTTGATCCTGTCATCCGGAACTGTCACTACCCCCACATTAGGATCAATCGTGCAAAAGGGATAATTTTCAGCTGGAGCTTTCGACTTGGTTATTGCGTTAAAAAGCGTGGACTTACCCACGTTCGGCAGTCCTACAATTCCAATTTTCATTCTCAATTCTCCAAAATTATTTTATTACTGGATCGGCTGAATCAATATGGGTTGCTGTGAAGGCTTGGGGACTTGCTGCAATACCCAGGGACGGACTGAAGCAACTTCACCGCCTGTTTGATTAACTTCGTCGTACCAAAGGATAGTTCTATCCGTATAGTTTTCCACCCGTTTAAATCGCACCGTATCTCCCGTGGTGGTTTTAGGGCCCAAAAAAACAACGACTACAGAGTTTTCCGAAAAATCAATCTTTGGCATGACCATGCCAGGCTGAAGCAATTGCCAGTAAATTTTAAAATGATCCACATCGCTGATCATTTCCTGATAAGAAAATGCCACTGGTGCAAAATCGCCCGACCAGTGAGGTAAGGTGCTCAAATCCAAAACCAATTCCAAAGAAGGATTAATCCTAAACTTTTGACTTATCCACCGCTTGGCGTTTTTAACCAATGCATTTTCGCCAGCGTTTTGAACAAAATGGGTTAAAAAAGCAAGAACTACAAAAAAAATCAAAACACCCAAGATGGGTTTTAAAGATGAAGATTTTTGCTGGGTTTGCGGCCTGTCATTTTTTTTATTAACAGATAAATCTCTAGTATTTGAGGACACGGGTTTCGGCGTTTTAAAAAGCCAATTCAGTATTTTAATATCCCAAGGTTCACTTAGTGACGGCACAGGCAAAGGTGAAAACTTAGCTGGACCTAACCGCAATTTTTCCATTTCTTTTCGTGAGGCGGCACAAAGGTTTAAATGTCGTGCCACGATCCTTCTTTGGCTGGCTGATATGGTTTCCCGCAAGTACCCCGGTAATAATGGGTGAATTTGGTCGCATTCATTCATGTTTTAATTAATCCTTCATTTGGCGCCTTCAAGTCTGCCCAATAATAACGACTTTCAAACCACATGGTAATAAAAAGCAGGCGAATTTCACATTAATCATCGGTTTTAACTTTTCTTTGGGACGGGGCTGATCTTGACTTTTAATTTCGCTACGAATAACTTAGCCCCGTTGTATTTAAAAAATAACGCTTGGAGGCACTATGGGCGATGTATCTTGGACTGAGCTTTTGGACATTTTATTCCGTTGGTTTCATGTTTTTTTCGGAATTATGTGGATTGGATTGCTGTATTTTTTCAATTTCGTAAACGGTCCTTATGTGGCGACGTTAGATGCCGAAACAAAGAAAAAAGCCGTTCCCGAATTGATGCCTCGGGCGCTCTTTTTCTTCCGCTGGGCCGCCATGTTCACTTTTATCCTTGGCTGGCTGTTGTTCTTTGTCAATTACGCACCGAATAATTGGGAGCAGTTTAATACCACCCGCGGTCATTGGATAAGCCTCGGTATTCTATTCGGAACCATTATGTGGTTTAACGTTTGGTTCGTTATCTGGCCAGCCCAACGCAAAATTATCAACGGGATTAAAACTGGCCCCCCAGCCGCCCCTGAGATTGCTAAACGCGCCACATTAGCCTCGAAAATTAACACTTACCTGTCGGTTCCATTGATTTTTTCAATGCTGGCGGCTGGCAAGCATTTCCTCCACGATGAATGGTATTGGTTCGTCGGCGTTCTCGTAGTTGGCTATTTCGCGGTGAACGGCCTTTATAAAACCGCCTCGAAGGTTTCAACTAACGTTTAAATTTTAGTAAAACAAAAAGCCCCTTACGGCATGCCGTAAGGGGCTTTTTTATTAAGCAAGCTTTTATTGTTAAAGAATCTCATCCGTGGTGGAACTGTCTTTATCCTGAAGCGTTTTCAACAAGTCGGATTGTTGCGGGGTTAATATTTTCTTTTCAAGTTCGATAGAAGCCTTAACCTTCACATTTAACCGCTGGCCATAAAGAATACCCAATTGATCGGTCAAAAGATCAATTTGAGTCTCGTCTGGTTCCGGTTTATCCAACTCGTTTTCGAGCTCCACCTTTTTCAATTTAATTTGATTATCCAACTTAAGAACAGTGATGCGGTAAGCCGCGCGCGTATCGCGAATTTGTTTTTTCTGAACATCCGTCAATTGAAGTTTTTCAATTATTTCATGCCGGGTTAAATGAACCGCCGGCGTTTCAGAAATCTTGTTTTTGGAAGCATCCGTACCCGTTGCCGCCCCCACCGCGCCTAACACCATCCAGTAAGAAACAATGAAAACTATGAATATTTTTATTAGGTTTTTCATAAGAACTCCACAAATTTTAATAAAACTCAAAGAAGAATATCGTCCGCCGCAATAGAGTCCAAATGATCGTCTACTTTCGCTTCAGGCGCGGATGAAGGGGACTCACCCAACAAAACAGATACGTTTACCACACCCAAATCCTTGCCGATGTTCTCTGTTGGATTTGAAATGGAGATCAAGTAAGAATCCATATCAGATTGATCCACTAAACTCGAATGATAAGCCGCGCCCGTAACAACGAGGGAAAGACAAGCCGGTATCATGACCCATCGAATAGGATGGCTCCATGGTTTCCAGACAATACGGTTCCAAAAACGGTTTTTTCTGCTGGACAGTTTTTCTTCGATTTTGAACCAAGTTTGATCAATCGAAGTTTCCAACGCAGAAACTTCTGCCATTTTTTTCAATGCTTTTGTAATGTCCGCTTCATTCCATTTACGTCTCATCATGTCCCTCGTTTTTCCCTAAACATCATCCGGCGTAAGCCCTTCTTTTTCTAACGCTTCTTTTAAAAAAGCCTTCGCCCGATGGATATTGGATTTCACGGTCCCCAGGGAAAGCTGGAGAGCCAATGCAATATCTTCATAACTTAAATCGTCCATCTCTCTCATCAGCAAACAAATCTTCTGTTTTTCCGGCAATTTTTCCAGCGCCTTGGTGATCACCGGGCTAAACCCCAGATTCACGGCCTTTTCGCTGTCCTTCTTATCCTCAACCTCGGGGACACTTTCAAATCCCATAAACGAAAGAATCTTTTTACGCCGCAAAACATCAAGACAATGATTCGTTGTCATCCGGTAAATCCAAGTGCTAAAAGCCGACTCTCCCCGGAAATGATCAATGCGATCAAAAACCTTGATGAAAACTTCCTGCAAGGCATCTTCAGCCTCGTGCTGTGACCCTAATATGCGCCAAGACAAGTTTAAAACCTTGCTTCGATGCAGATCGTATAAAACATGAAGCCCGGCCATGTCACCTTGCCGGCATTTCTCTATGGCTTCAGTTTCGGTCATTCCTCACCTGATGGTCCTATCCATATGACGTTTTACGCAGAGAAATAGTTGCAAAATAGTTAAAGACACCCCATATAAAGGGTATCGTTAACTTCAAACAATTTTAGGCAATTAAATACTCAAGAAGTCTTTAAAAGGGTCAAAAGGCTGCGGACCATAAGTCCCGTGCCCCCATAGGTTAAATAAGGAATTCCCGGATATTCACGCTCTAAATAGGCAGGACCGGCTATGTCCAAGTGAACCCAGGGAGTATCTCCCACAAATTCCTGTAAAAAGAGGCCGCCAATAATAGTACCCGCTTCCCTGCCGCCGCCGATGTTCTTTATATCAGCCACTTTGCTCTTAATGTCCTCCCGATATTCCTTAACCAATGGCAATTCCCAGATTCTTTCGCCTTCCGTATCGGTAGCCTTTTTAACTCGATCCAAAAGCTTGGGATCGTTTGATAAGGCTCCAGAAATTAAAGAACCCAAAGCTACAACACAAGCGCCCGTCAAGGTCGCCAAGTCGATGATTTCATCGACTTTTTGCTGAACTGCGTAAGACAATCCATCCGAAAGCACCAAACGGCCTTCAGCGTCGGTATTTAATACTTCCATCGTCTTACCGTTTATAGCTTTCAAAACATCACCAGGCTTATAGGCTCTCCCACCCGGCATATTTTCGGTGGTCGGAATGATTCCGTGAACTTCCACGTTGGGCTTCAATTTGGCCAACTGGCTAAATACACCCAAAACGGCCGCGGCACCCGACATATCCATTTTCATGGTCTCCATAGAAGCGGCAGGCTTGAGAGACAATCCGCCCGAATCAAACGTAATTCCTTTTCCCACAATGGCCACCGATTTCTTCGCTTTACCGGTCGGCTTATAATGCAAGTGAATCAGATAGGGTTCTAAAGCACTACCGATATTGACACCCAAAAGACCGCCGGCCCCCATACGAACCAGATCTTTTTTTGTGTAAAGTTTAAGCTGTATAGAACCTTTGGCCAACTTCACCGCTGTGTCCGCCAAAACCTTCGGTGTTACATCGCTTGGAGCCCCGTTAATTAAATCTCTCGCTAAAATAGTTCCTTCAGCATAGCTTTCCGCTGTTTGAATGGCTCTATTCGTAAACGAGACCAAGTCCGACGGAACTTTGAAAATAAATTTTTGCAGTCCCTTGGGCGCGTCTTTCAATTGGGTTTTATAGCGATTAAATTGATAAGAACCGAGAAGAATGCCTTCCACAAAGGCTTTAATTTGATCGTCCTTAAACTGTCTGGGCCATTCGATAAAAGCGCTTTCGATTCGAACCTCCCGAGCCTTGCGGGCCAATCGTCCTCCAGCCCTGCGCAGACTTTCAAGGTTGAGTTCTTTTTTAGGACCAAGACCTAATGCGATCAGGCGGTCAAGAGCTAAACCGCTAGGTGGATGAGCAACCGCAGACTGGCCTTCTTTGCCCAAAAAGCCCTCATCTTTAATTTGTTTCCAAATGGATTTACCAACCTTGGCAGCTGCGTTAAAAAACCCTTCTTCTTTTTCAAACGCAAAAAGAACCCCGGTTTTGGGAGTTAAAGTTTTACTGGTATTCGCCACAGCGGAAAAATGAGTCACGTGAGCCTCCAAGAAAATGGTTAAGAGCTTGTTATTTTATCCAATGAAACGAACAAGTTACAAGGAAAGCTAGGGGATGAACTGCGAATAGATCTTTAGCTTTTTGAGTCTCTTTTGAATCATGTCAAAGGCCTGTTCAAGTTTCTCTTTATTTCCCGGCATATGGGGCCATGGGCTGGCACCTGAAGGATGTGGAATGGGAATCACCCAAGCGGAGCCTCCCGGCAATTCCTTTCGAAACTCTTTACCAATGACTTCAGAAAAAGGTTGAGCTCCCATTATGCGTTCAATGGCCAAACTACCGATAAGCACTACTACAGAAGGGCTGGTAATTCGCAGAGCTTCATCCAAATAAGGGGCGCAATTTTCAACTTCCTGCCAATTAGGTTTGCGGTCCCCCTTCCCATGCTTAGCCTTACCCGGATAACACTTAGTTACCGCCGTGATATAAGCATTCTCGCGGATTTTTTCTTCCGTCATACCGATGGTTAAAAACCACTTAAAAAGCCTCTTACCAGCTGTCCATGCGAAATTCTTTTGGGCGAGCGGTTCCCGAAAACCGGGTGCCTGACCGATTAAAAATAGGCCGCCCTTTTTGGCAGAGCCTGTACCGGATACGGGACAGTTATCTCCTTCGGGAAAACACTTTGAACACCCTTTAATTGTTTTATGAAGCTGTTGAAGTTCTTTTTCGGAAATACTTGTTGTTTTCAAAACTCACTTATCCCCATCATCGCCCGCCCCCTTTACGTCAGCGGCCGAATCCGAATCGGAGGTATCGTCACCCACCGTATATTGACTCGCCGAAGCTGGGTCAACCTCTTTTAACTCATCTAAAACCACTTTGAACATATCGTTATGAAATGTGGAATCGATAGAGTTGACCCGATAATAAATGTCAGCGGATTTTTTCAAATCTTCTACCGTACCTTTGCCCGAATCGTAAACCACCCAATAACTGTAAGCTAAGTTGTTCAAATAAACTTTCTCATTGGGTTTTTCTTTTACCGCTTCTTCGAAATACGCTAAAGCTTCTCGAGGTTTGCGATCATCCAAAAGCACCTTACCCTGTCGATTAGCTACCAGTCCTTTAGAGGTAACCGAACTAGCCGCCATAGCCGCGTGTTTAAATATTTTTATCGCCAAATCATATCGGCCATTGGCTTGAGCCGCATCTCCCATAGCCAAAAGGGTTTTAAAACTTTTGTCTTTTAAATCCGGCTCAGGTTCAGGAGTGGTTTGGGCGTAGGATTCTTCAAGACTTAGTTCGCTTTTTGCCCTATCCAACAAATCTTCATTTTCACCGCTGGCTTCTAAGTATTGAATGGCGTTTTTTAATTCTTCCGTACCTGCAAAACCATATTCGTAAAGATTAAAACAAGCAAAACCTAGATTTTTTAAAGCAATGGTACTGTCATTGTCTTCATCAACCGCTTCCTTAAAAACCGCCTTAGCTTCCGGCCATTTTTTAGCTCTGACCAGAGCCCAACCCGCCGCGTTGTAAGCGTCACTGCGGCCCTTAGCCGAGCTCGCCAATCCTTCGGCGGCCCGGTAAGCTTTTACTGCTTCCAAATAATGTCCATTTTTCAAAGCATCATTACCGGCTGAATAAGCCTCTTTAAAGCTGTCATAAGCTATAGTCGTGTCATTTTGAGAAGCCATCGTCTTTCCCACTAAAAAGACACTTAAACCAATATTCAACATTAGGATGGAGCCAAACTTTAAATGCTTCATTGTTTCCTTACTAAGTTAGTCTTGAGCGGGCATTTTAAGGGCGTTCGAACTGAAAAACTAACATATTGCTAAAGACTATCAAACCACAAGCCCGACTGAACCGAAAATTCCTTTGTTTTAGCGGCAGGAATGTATTATTTTCAATCTCGCGTTTATCCAATCATTCTTAAGGAAAAGCAATGTTTAAAAAAATAACCACATGGATTGGAATCATTTTATTAATCCTGGCTTTTTATTATCTTTTTCACAATACCGACAAAGACCAACTTTGGACCGCGGTTACCCAATTTCATTTCATTTGGCTTTTACCCGCGCTCCTGATTTATATGCTCGGATATGTGATACGCGGTTTTCGATGGGTGGTTTTACTTTCCCCTATAAAAAAATGCTCCTTTCAAAGCCTTTTTCCAACTTTGATGATTGGCTTTATGGCCAACAATATTTTTCCTGCCCGTGCGGGTGAATTGATACGGGCTCATTTAAACGGAAAAAAAGAAGGAATTAGCAGCAGCGCTTCCTTCGCCACTATCATCTTAGAAAGACTTTTTGATGGTCTAACTATGATTTTGGTGCTCTGGGCCGCTCTGCTTTTTGGAAATCTGCCAATCAAACAAGACAGCTTACCCGCTATCAAAATCGTCTCCCTTTTGTTCGGAATCGTTTTTTTAATATTATTTCTTTTGGTTCTTTTCAAAAAAACAGCTGTTAAACTTATCAACACTTGTTTATCAATGGTTCCAAAAAAATGGCGGGAGCCGTTAGGGAGAATAGCCCATACCTTCATTGACGGACTTCAAACCTTACAAAACGCCAAAGAATCTTTCCTCATTCTGGGAATGTCTTTATCCGCTTGGACCTGTGAATTTACTTCCTACTACTTTTTAGCGGTCGGCATGGGAATCGCTCCTTCCCCGCTCACCTTATGGTCCGCCGCTCTGATTATGACCATCGTGAATTTGGCCATTCTTCTTCCCAGCACCCCGGGCGGTATCGGTATATTTGAATCCATAGGTGTTCTCATTGTTACCCCTTTTGGGATCGATAAACCCACCGCCATCGCTTATATGATTCTGGTTCACCTGATCGTATTTATCCCAATTACTTTACTCGGAGCTTATTTTTATACGAAAGAACATTTAAACATCAATAAAATAGCCCCGCCCGCCAAAAAGACCGTGGCGATTAAACCCAAAAAGAAAAAGGCGCGCAAATGAAAATAGGCATCGTAGGCGGGGGAATAGCCGGGCTAACAGCTGGTTACCGTTTGGCCAAGAATGGTCATCAAGTTGAGATTTTCGAGGCTTCCGGTAATGTGGGCGGCTTAGCAGCTGGCCTCCAGGTGGCTGGCACCAGTTTAGAGAAGTATTACCACCACCTTTTTACCAGTGATACTTGCATCCGTGGCTTAGTGGATCAATTGGGCATCCGATCCAAACTTCAATGGTTCCCCAGCCAAATGGGAGCCGCTTATCACGGAAAGCTTTATAAGTTCGGGACCCCCGCACAAATTCTTCAGTTTTCTCCCCTTCCCCTTTGGGAAAGGGTTTGGTTTGGCCTTATCGGTCTTTACCTGGGTAAAAAGAACGATTGGAAAGAGTTTGAAAATGTCACCGCCGTGAAATGGATGAAAAGCCACTGTGGTTCCAAAACTTGGTCCATTATTTGGGAACCCTTATTAAAAGGAAAATTTGGCCGCTATTACGATAAGGTTGCTATGGCTTGGCTTTGGGCACGAATCCATACCCGTTTTTCCTCCCGAAAAGGCGATGGCGAAAAGCTTGGTTATTTTGAGGGTGGCTTCGAGGTCTTCAACCAAGCGTTAGCTAAAGCAGTCCGCAAGGCTGGTGTTCAAATCCACCTGAACCAACCCATTAGCCGCATCTTGACCGATAAAAATCAATTAAAAGGTCTCGAAGTCAACGGACAGACAAAAGCATTCGATAAAGTCATCTTCTCCGCTGCGACACCCATTTTTTTAAAAACCTGTCCTGAACTTCCAGCCGATTACATAAAACGCCTAACCCAGCTGGACTTCTTGGGTGCCCAATGCCTTATCCTGGTCATGAAACAAAAATTCAGCGACATGTACTGGATCAATAT
Source organism: candidate division FCPU426 bacterium (assembly GCA_003136635.1). Taxonomy (GTDB): domain Bacteria; phylum Oederibacteriota; class Muellerivitia; order Muellerivitales; family Muellerivitaceae; genus Bog-1183. Next base: position 70,368 of record PLFD01000057.1, read on the forward strand.
GAACGATGGGGACATTCCAATTCTGGCCCTCATTGAGCACACCAATTTCGTACCAAAAGAATGGTACCAAGGCAAACACTTAATGTATGTCGCCAATTACCTTCCGCAGGATCACAAGTATTTCAAGATGAATAAGAATGAGATTTTCGCCGAGCTCCTGCCCTATTTAAAAAAAGTAAATCCGAAATTCGACCCCTCGGTCGTCGAGGAAATACACTTGTCCCAGGACCTTTTTGCCCAACCAGTAGTACCACTCCACTACAGCTCCGTGAAACCCACATACGAGACACCTATAGAAAATGTCTTTTTAGCTAACATGGCTCTGGTTTATCCAGAAGACCGCGGAACCAATTTTGCGGTGGATGTAGGCAATAAGGCTGCCAGACTAGTGGATCCTTCTGTTCAAATCCCAGCTTTTAAAGAATAAGACAGAACAAAGCTCATCCATTCTCCTTAATTTCAAATCAACCCTGTGTTATTATTTGGCCGGTTGATACGTCAAAGGAGCCGCCAAAATGCCGAAAGTATCTTCATTATCAGTCTTTTTTCCCTGCTACAACGAAGAAGCCAATGTGGAAAACATGGTTCGCAAGGCTCAACAAATCCTGCCTGAACTAGCAGAAAAATGGGAAATTATTCCGGTTAACGACGGAAGTAAAGACAAGAGCCGCGAAATCATTAATCGCTTAGCCCAGGAAGACTCTAACATTCATCCGGTTCACCACGAAAAGAACCAAGGTTATGGCGGAGCGGTCATATCTGGTTATAACGCCTCAAAAAATGATTTGGTTTTTTTTACTGATGGGGATCTTCAATTTGATCTTCGTGAAATTACCTTATTAATTGAAAAACTAGATGAAGGCGATTTGATTATAGGCTTTCGTAAAAACAGAAGAGACCCTCTTCACCGCAAATTGAACGCTTATCTTTGGGGTTCGCTTGTAAAAACACTTTTTGGTTTTAAAGTTAAAGACGTCGATTGCGCATTTAAGTTAATCAAACGCCGGGTCATCGATAAAGTACATCTTTCTGCTGGCGGCGCCATGGTTTCTACCGAGCTTTTAGCTCGCTCCAACCGGGCGGGTTTTCGTTTTGTGGAAGTCGGCGTCACCCATTACCCACGTGTTGCCGGAACCCAAACGGGAGCCAATTTAAAAGTTATTCTTCGAGCCTTCCGCGAGCTTTTCAAACTATACAGTAAAATAAAAAACCAGCCCAAATAAGAGCTGGTTTTTTTTGTTAACTTAGCAAGTTTGATAAAATTAACTTTGAGTTTGAAGAAAATCCAAGTGGGTTTTAGCTTGTTGTAACAAGTCCGCATCATCCGAATACTGCAATACTTTATTCCAGGCATCCTGCGCGTCTTGTTTCTTTCCTAATTTTTCATAAGTCAGGGCCATATTATTAAATATTGAGGCATCGTTGGGCCGCAAAGCGACAGCTTTCAAAAAAGCCTGCAACGCGACATCTGGCTGGTTCTTTTCTAAATAAATACTGCCCAGGTTGTACTCAGAATCCGCGTTGTCACCCGTTGCGACGACCTTTTGCATCAAATCCAATGCGTCATCATAATTACCCGAGTGGAAATACATCATGGCAAGATTATTCATGGAATCGACGTGATTGGGGTCAAATCGCAATGCCATCTCATACATGCGCACCGCAGCATCATTCATATTAAAGCGGGCGTAAAGATAACCCAAACCAAAATAAGCTTGTGCGTAGGTCGGATCAATTTCCAGAGCCTTGCGCAAATTGCTGAAAGAAGATTGATAATGATGCAGATCAAACTGCCTTTTACCATTTTTATAAAACGACTCCGGATTTCCGTATTGTATTTGGGGATTCTCCACGGTGGTTATTTCAGAGGTTGTTTTTGACGTCTCTTCCTGAACTGGTGCCGCATGATGATGCCTAATGGGTTTGACCATTACCGGCTTCACATGAATTTGAGCTTCTTCGGTTTCCGCGAAACGAAAAGTCCAATGGGTGACTTCACCTAAAAACCCTAAAAACACTAGGAAAATAATTAAAAGAAGCCAGCAAAAGTCGACCACATCGCGGGCCATATCTTTCATACCGAATTTCGATTTAGGTTTAATGGTTTTTTCGGCAGATGTCTCGCCGGAAGAATTGACAGGTGAACCATCTTCATTCGGAAGCTCTTGTCCACACTTCACGCAAATTTTGGTTCCAGCTGGATTTTCTGCCTGACATGCAGGACAAATCATTAAAAACCTCTCTGAGAGCTTTATGTTATCGTTTCAAGGCCGTAAAAACCTTGATAATTTAACCTTTTCTATTAAACACTGTCAACTTAACAATCTCCGCAAGAAGAATATCTTGTCGAAAACTTCTGAAAATCAGAAGGGTCTAAAAATCAAAGACAACGACAACATTAATCCGCCCGAATTAGGGCGATCTTGAATTGATTGAATAAAGTAAACAGGAAATTGGGAAACATCCACTTCTGCCGTAAACTCTTTGTCGATCTTCGCGACCCCTCCGACCGTGGACCAAAAAAGCTGATTACTCGTTCCCACCGCTACAAAATTATTGGTCACCGGATTAAACACAAAACTTTGTCCATAAGTAAGTGATTGGCCGTTAAGTGTCATAGCCCCGCTGATTCTGCCGGAGTACTGATAAAACAGCGTTACCTGTCTTTCACCCCTTTGAAGCACGTCCATCTCAATCCGGCCCATCGCTTCTGTATTATCCGGCCATTGAAAAGTGCCACCTGGCAATCCCAATGAATTGGAGGACGGCACTGAAACCGGTTGAGTGGTTTCATAGTGGAAACTCTCATAAAACGAAAATAAATTCAAAAACCTTTGCCCCGCCACCAAACCTAATGCCTCACTCGAAGCTCCCCGTCCCGAGGAAAGAAGGGGATAAGCCAGATTGAAGGGATTGGTTCCAGTGGCAAATCGATACCAACCGTCTAAACCGATAAAATTCCCATTCTGCCGCTTTCCCGTCACGAGATAGGTGGCGCCCACTTCCACATCCCCGAAATGATCCACTGTTTCCGTTTTTCCCAGCGCTTCTACAGTATTCGGCTGCACTAAAGCGTTAGCTTCAAAGGGGATAGTTCCCGTTACTCTCCATTGATCGGTCATCCAATAACTGAGCCTCACACCATATTCGATGCCGTTAACCGAGTACTTGATATTATTTGATTGCGTGCTGGGAGCGGACAATTGATTGGCTTGATTAAAAAAAATGTCTGGCACGCCCGTATTCGTCCAAAAAAAACTTGGCCGCTCTTCGCGAAAAAAGGAAATGGAAGATTCGTCATGAAAGGAATCATAAACCGGATAGGGATCAAGACTAACGGCCATGACTTTTAAGGGTAAAAAAATGGAACCTGCTAAAAGAAACCCAGCCGTTAAAAATTGATGGTGCCTGCGAATTTGTTGGAGGACTGCGGATAGCGTCATCGCGCTACCTCTCAAAACATATAGGCAAGACGGGCGTTCTGTCCGGGAGAAATGCCTAGGTTAAATGTAAGGTAATTTTTTTTATTGTATTCAACAGCCGTATCGGAGGCATCTTGAATTTGATAGCCATAGATTGCCAAGGTCACTAATCCCGCAATGCTACCCAAGTCTTCATTTTTGACGGTGGATACTGTCTGAAGTTCTCCAGATGTTCCACCACTTGTACTTTGCAAGCTCAAATTATCAATGGTTTGCCAAAGCCCTACCCCGAATAAAGCCGCAATCACTACGCCCTTCAATGGATCACCCGCATATACTTGCCCCGAACCTGGAAGTACGACAGAAAACAAAGCTGCTGTAGTTGGATCTACTGGTTTCAAACCTGGCACAGGGGTCGGTGTCGGTGAAACTACTTTGATCACGGGAGCCAATACGGGTGTGGGCGAAGCGGTTAAGTAAGAACTGGGAACACTAGAGGTATCAACTCCAGGAGCCGGAGGCGGTGTGGGCGTATCGTCTTCACTCGTCCAAAACTGGGGAGCCGCATGAAGCGCAGACGAAAAACCAATAACCGCGAAAATAGAGAATAAAATAAGAAAAGCAACCAAGGACAATAATTTCATAGGCATTAACTTATAGCTCCAGTTAAGGACTGTCAAGAAAAGTGGTAGTCCGTTTAAGGCTTAACCACTACCCAAAGCCTTTTTAAAACTTAATAAACTTCAGGTCTTGAATATGCGCAATTTCACGCAATTCGGTCATGACTTTCTCTGAAACTTCATGATCCACATTAACCATTGCAATAGCTTTCCCGCCCACTTCCTGGCGGCCCACATAAAGACCCGCGATATTAACGTTGTTACTTCCCAAAATCGTACCTAAACGTCCGACAATCCCGGGCCGATCATGATGTGCCATCCAGATCATGTTTCCTTCCGGTGTAAAATCAGTCGTATTTCCATCCAAGTTGACGATTCTAAACTCTGTCTTGCCAAAAACCGTCCCGGCGATGACATGAGTTCCTTTTTCATTTCTGACAGTTACCTTAATGAGTGAGGAAAAATCCGCCGCACTGCTGGTAACCGTTTCAGAAATTTCGTAGCCGCGTTCTTTCGCGATGAAAAGCGCGTTGACGTAATTAACCGATTCGCTCATCCCTTTGGAAAGAATTCCTTTAACCAAACTTAAGGTTAAAGGTTTTGTATCGTACTTTGTAAGCTCTCCGCAATATTCAACTTCAATTTTTTTAATGAAAGATTCAGCCAGCTGAGAATGGAACAATCCTATTTTTTCAACCAAAGTCAGATAAGGTTTTAATTCCTCCAATACCTTCGGATCTAAAGAAGGCATATTCACGGCGTTCTTAACACGGCCGCCTTTTAAAGCTTCTACCAGTTGCTCCGCCACCACCACCGCCACGTTTACTTGGGCTTCCTGGGTTGCCGCGCCCAAATGAGGCACACAAACCACGTTATCCAAAGTCAAAAGCGGATTATCAAAAGGGGGTTCTTTCTCGAAAACATCGAGAGCCGCTCCCGCAACCTTGCCGCTCTTGAGTCCGTCATACAAAGCGGTTTCATCAATAATACCGCCGCGAGCGCAGTTAATCAGACGCACGCTATCTTTCATCAATGCGATTTGTTTAGCGCCTAACAACCCTTTCGTTTCTTTGGTGAGAGGTGTGTGCACGGTAATAAAATCCGAACGTTTAATAATATCGTCCAAGGTTACAATTTCAAATTCGTGCCCCTTGTTTTTCGCAGGATCGACATAGGGGTCATAAGCAATGATTCTCATACCCAAACCAATAGCTTTTCGCGCTACGTTGGTTCCAATACGGCCCAGCCCGATCACACCCAGTACTTTCTCGTTCAATTCGCAGCCAGTGAATTTACTACGCTCCCACTTTTTTTCTTTGAGCGATTGTTGGGCCTGGGGAATTTTGCGGGCCATTGCCATCATCATGGCAATCGTATGCTCGGATGTGGAAATGGTATTGCCATCCGGAGTGTTCATTACAATAATCCCGCGCTTAGTGGCGGCTTCCAAATCAACGTTGTCCACGCCGACACCGGCACGACCAATCACTTTCAATTTGGTGGCCGCTTGAATTAAATCGGCGGTTGCGGTGGTCCCACTGCGGATGACCCAACCATCGTAATTACCAATAATCACCTTTAATTCTTCAGGGGTTTTCCCAATCACTTCGTCGGTCTGAATTTCCTTTTCCCGTTTAAAAACGTCCATCCCTAAATCAGAAAGCTTATCCGTGATTAATACTTTTAACATTAGCCGCTCCCTGTTAGAGATTTTCAGCGAGAAGAATTTCTTCAACCGCTTTCACACCAGAACCCAAAGCTACTTTTTTGCCCACTTTATGCAAAACCATTTCTAACCTGGCAATTTCCAAAATGATGTCCGAACCATCCGCGTAACCTAAATGACCCAGGCGAAAAATTTTTCCCTTTTGCTTGCCCTGACCACCCGCGATGCTGATACCGTAAGTATCCCTAAAAGTTTTGTTAATCAATCCGCTGTCAACCCCATCCACCGTAATAACCGAGGTCAGAGCTGGTGAAGGCGCTGTCGGCGCAAAAAGTTTGAGTCCTAAAGCCTCAACTCCGGCTCGGGTGGCTTTTGCTAAAGCTGCGTGCCGTTTCCAAACCGCTTCCATCCCCTCTTGATGAATCAACTCCAACGCTTTTTTCAATTGGATGACAAGTGAAATAGCCGGAGTCCAGGGCGTATCAGGCATTTTTTCTTCCGTTAATTTTTTCAAAGCCTTTTCATAACTAAAATAAAAACGAGGATTTTTAGCGGCTTTATTTTTTTCAACACCAGCTTGGTTGATCGCCACAAAAGCCAATCCCGGCGGAATCATGAAGCCCTTTTGAGAACCGGACAAAACCACATCGACAGCCCAATCGTCAGTTTCAAAAGGTGCCGCGCCCAATCCTGAAATAGCATCGACCACAATTATCGCACCCGCTTCGTGAACTATTTTCGTCAGCGCTTGGATGTCATTCAAAACGCCTGTAGAAGTTTCATTAAGTGTGGTAAAAACAATTTTCACATCCGGTGAAGCTTTGAGACGCTTGCGAACTTCTTCAACGTCGATCGCGTGACCCCATTCAGATTCATATAGCTCTGCTTGAACACTATAGGCTTTCGCGATTTCAGCCCAGCGATTGCCAAAATGCCCCGATGAAGCCACCAGGATTTTTTCGCCTGGCGAAGTTAAATTTGAAATAGCCGATTCCATCGCGCCCGTCCCCACCGAAGCAAACGTCATCACCTGATTTTTGGTTCTAAAAAAAAGCTGTAATCCCTCGTTCGCCGCTTTGAAAATAGCCTGAAATTGAGGCGTCCGATGATGAATAATGGGGAAAGAAGCTTCGGCTAAAACTTCAGCCGGAATTGGGGTAGGACCTGGCGCCATAACGTATTTTTTGAGCATGTTTAACCTCTTAAAAGTGCCGGCTGAAGGTTGAAAGGAATGTCGAAAACCGGTGATTTTGGCCTTAAAAGGCCTTTTTTGATATTCAAAACTTTGTGAAATGTTTCACAAAGTAGGGTCAGTATAACTTTTCAATAATAGCTGTCAAGAAAGTTTGTGAAATGTTTCACAAAGTTAATACTCACGGTTTGGAATCTAAAAAACCAAGGATTATATGGCCAATTTCATCAGGCTGTTCCTGCGGAACCAAATGCCCTGCGTTTTTTTCTACCGCGAAAGAAGCCAAAGAATTTGCCTTGTGAAAAGCTTTCTCACTTTCAGCCGTAAAAGTATTCGATTTCTCGCCCCGAATCACTAGCGTGGGCTGACTAAGTTGGGCCGCTTTTTTCCAAACATCCGTGGGAATAGTTCGATAAATTTGTGCCTCCCATTCGGGCGAATAGGTCAGTTGCACTCCCTCTTTTTCCGAGGGTGCGGTCATTCCCTCCACGTAAGCCCGTAAAATTTCATCTGGCCATTTTTTGAATAGCGGTTTTTCTTTGAACGATTGATAGGCCTGTTCCCTACTCTCCCAATGACGGCGGCGTCTTAACGCTCCTTGAACCAGTTCCGTCCGGGCTTCCATCCCCAACCATTTCATCCAGATAACTTTTCTTAAAAAGGCGGGCGGCAGCATTGTAGGGTCAATTAGGATCACATGACTAAAAAGTTCAGGCTGACGAACCGCAGCATATAGAGTAGCTACACCTCCCAGACTGTGTCCAATGGCGATTATTTTTTCGGCCTTAACTTCCGCTAACCCGTTTAAAAGATCATCCGCGAAAACCGACCAATTTTCGAGTGTCTCAGCCGGCGGACAATCGGCCCAAAAAGGTCTGGCATAAAAAGAAATGACATGAAATCTTTCCAAAAGAGGCGTCAAAGCCCTGATATAGGTTGACGGAGGGAACCCATTCGCATGAGCTAAATGCAGAAGAGGCTTTTGAGATTTCGGATTAAAATCGTAGAAGTTCAAAGTTTGATTTCGAACAGGTTAAGCCGTGTTTTCACCGCGGCCTTTTTGATAAACCAAAATGGGATCTTCTTTTTTAAGAATCGCGCCTTCGGTCACAACGACTTCTTTAATATCTTTACGAGACGGGATTTCATACATTAAATTCATCATCACTTCTTCCAGAATAGCCCGTAATCCACGAGCCCCTGATTGGCGTTTAATCGCTTCACGCGCGACGGCTGAAAGGGCTTCCGGCGTAAATTTGAGCTTAACGTTTTCCATTTCAAAGTAACGTTGGTATTGCTTGGTCAGAGCGTTTTTAGGCTCGGTTAAAACCTTCACCAGCGCCGTTTCATCCAATTCATGCAAAGCCGCCATCACCGGCAAACGGCCGATAAATTCAGGAATCAATCCAAACTTAATTAAGTCTTCAGGTTGAACTTGATCAAACAACTCACCTAATTTCTTTTCCTGACGAGTCGATATTTCGCCCTTGAAACCGATACTTCGTCTTCCCAAACGGCTCTCAATTAATTTTTCCAACCCCACAAAAGCCCCGCCGCAAATGAAAAGAATATTGCTTGAATCGACTTTGATATATTCCTGATGTGGGTGTTTGCGGCCACCCTGCGGGGGAACATTAACTTCGGTTCCTTCGATAATTTTTAACAAGGCCTGTTGCACACCTTCACCTGAAACGTCTCGGGTAATGCTGGCATTTTCAGATTTGCGGCTGATTTTATCGATCTCATCAATGTAAATAATGCCACGTTCGGCCCTTTGCACATCAAATTCGGCGTTTTGTAAAAGTTTGAGAATAATGTTCTCAACGTCTTCTCCCACATAACCCGCTTCGGTCAGGGTAGTGGCATCTGCCACCGCAAAAGGAACATCTAGGGTACGTGCCAAAGTTTGAGCTAAAAGGGTTTTCCCCACACCCGTGGGACCGATCAACATCACGTTACTCTTTTGAAGTTCCACATCATCCGGGCCGGTTTTAACCGTGAGACGCTTGTAATGGTTATGAACAGCCACAGAAAGTACCCGCTTAGCCTTCTCTTGGTCAATCACATACTCATCAAGAACGTCTTTAATCTCGATCGGCTTCGGTACAGAAAGCTTCTGCTTCCCCGAGCTTTTGGCTTCGCCTTTATCCTCTTCTTTAAGGATGTCGTTACAAAGGGCCACACATTCATTACAAATATAAACCGTAGGACCGGCAACTAATTTTTTAACCTCATCCTGCGTTTTTCCGCAAAAAGAACAGCGCAAAAATGGGGTTTTGTCTTTTTCACCGGCCATAAGTATTCCTCTTACTTCTTCTTAGTTTCAGGACGTTTGGTAAGAATATCATCAATCAAACCATATTTCTTAGCTTCCTCAGCAGACATGAAATAGTCGCGTTCCACATCGGCCACAATACGTTCCAAGGGCTGACCCGTATGATCAGCCAGAATTTTATTTAATTTCTCACGAATTTTAAGAATTTCTCTAGCTTGTATTTCGATGTCCGTCGCTTGTCCCTGAGCGCCGCCCGAGGGTTGGTGAATCATGATCCGTGCGTTTGGCAAAGCAAAACGCTTGCCCTTGGCGCCCGCCGCCAAAAGAACAGCACCCATGCTGGCCGCTTGACCCACACAAATCGTCGAAACGGGAGCTTTCATAAATTGAATAGTGTCATAAATACCCAGGCCCGAAGTCACTACACCGCCTGGACTGTTGACATAAAGATTGATGTCTTTTTCCGGGTCTTCCGATTCCAAAAATAACAACTGGGCAATAATCGCGTTAGCCACGTCATCATTAATCGGCGTTCCCAGCATAATGATGCGGTCTTTCAGCAAACGGGAATAAATGTCATAAGACCTTTCNNTACGAATTAAACTGTCTCAATCTTGGACTGCGCGATCAAAAAATCCAGGGTCTTTTCGTATTGGATCCAATCTTTTATCGAATCCATATTCCCCTGTTGCTGAACATAGCGTCTCACCACATCAATCGGTTGATTCACGTTTCCAGAAACTTTTTGAATATAAGCATCAATATCCACTTCTTCAGTCTTCACTTTTTCAGTCACCGAGATTTTCTCTACGATCAAAGCCAAGTGAACATTTTTCTCAGCCACTGGCTTCATTCCCTCGACAAATTGTTTCTTTTGCTCATCCGGCAATTGATTGGCGTCAATTCCCTGACTGCGCAGTCGTTCCACACCCTGCTGCACCAAACGCTGCTGTTCCAATTGGATCAGCGAAGCCGGAACATCAAACTTGTGCTCAGCGATCAACTTTTCGCCGATTTGCTCAATCATCTTCGACCGTTGATCGGTCTCTTTACTATGTTTTATTTGCGCTTCTAACTTTTCCCTCAACTCTTTCAGGTTTTCAGCTTTACCCCCGTCTTTTGCAAACTCATCATCCAAAGCGGGTAATTTTTTTTCCTTAATTTCGTGCAACTTCACAGTAAATTCAGCTTCTTTTCCTGAAATCTCTTTCTTTCCGTAATCCGCTGGGAAAGTAATTTTAAAGGTCTTCGAATCTCCGGCTTTTAAACCAATAAGATTCTCTTCAAAATCTTTCAATAAGCTCTGCGAGCCTAAAAGCACCGGGTAACGACTGGCTTTTCCGCCTTCAAAAACCTTATCGTCAATTTTCCCTTCAAAATCAATCAGAACCCAGTCATCGCCCTGGGCCGCACGGTCCGCCGGCACCAATTGGGCCATTTGATTGCGTAAATTTTCCACAGCTTTATCCACGTCTTCTTCACTTACTTCGGTTTTGTCTTTCTTAACCGTCAAACCTTTATAATTTTTCAATTCAAAAGCTGGTTTTATCTCAACCGTCGCCACGAACTTCATCGGAGTACCTTCATCAAATTGTAAATGTGTGATTTGCGGCTGGGCCACTGGGTCAATTTTTTGTTCAATTAAAACCGTTCGGAAAAACTCAGGTAATTGGTTTTGAACCATTTCCTCACGGGCAGCGGCTTTATATTGCTTCTTAATAACATCCAAGGGCACCTTACCCTTTCGGAAACCGGGGATCTTGGCCTCTTGTGAAATTCGATGATAAATACTGTCCATCTTGGTCTGAACTGTTTCGCTTGGAACCTCAACGGTAATTTCTTTCGTACAGCCTGTCACATCATTCACACTGACTTTCACAAGAAGCTCCTTCAAAGTTGGTTATTTATGATTTTAATCGCAGCAATTCTAAAAGAATATTGGTGCGCGGGGGGGGAGTTGAACCCCCACGGGTTGCCCCGCCAGAACCTAAATCTGGTGCGTCTGCCAGTTTCGCCACCCACGCATTAACTTATGACAAGCGGCGAACTAGGTTCAATAACTCGCTTTTTTCCTAAAAAAACAGGGGCTTATCTTAACGAGAGCCACAACCAACGTCAATTTAAGAGGGGCGAATATAAGGAAAAACCTAGATAAAAGATAGACAGAATGGGTTATTCTCCCTCCAGATATTTCAATTTGACACTCCTGGACCAATTTATGCCGAAAACTATTCCACCGAAAGTAAACCTAGCCATTATCGGCGGCGGTATCAATGGCGCCGGTTTAGCCGCCCAAGCCGCTCAGGCGGGTCTTTCGGTTGTTTTATTCGAGAAGGACGATTTTGCCTCCGGCACTTCCAGCAAATCCACCAAACTGTTTCATGGCGGGATTCGCTATCTGGAACAGTTTCGTTTTTCTCTCGTCTTTGAGGGCCTGCACGAACGCAACCGTTTAATCGCTATGGTTCCCCATTTGTCTCGAACCATTCCTTTTTTATTGCCATCCTACAAAGGGGATCAACGTCCGGCCTGGATGCTCAAAATAGGGCTCTGGCTATACGACCTTTTGGCTGGCTCACATAACATCGCCAAACATCAATGGCTTTCACCCCAGGAAGCTTTGGACAAAGTCCCCACTCTTAAAAGTGATGGCCTTAAAGGTTGTGGTCTTTATTACGACGCTCAAGTTAATGATGCTCGGTTGGTTTTAGAAAATGTTTTGGCCGCCGAACAATCGGGAGCCAAATGCCTTAACTACCACCAAGTCACCGAGATTGATGAAGAACCTTCCGGCTATCGCGTCACCTATTGGAACGATCTCACTAAAAAGACTACTTCTCTTATGGCCTCTTGTCTTGTCAATGCGTCTGGTCCCTGGGCCAATGAAACCGCTCAAATGATTGATTCCGACTCTAAAAAGCTGGTCCGCCCTACCCGCGGCACCCATATCGTGGTTCCACAAGTTTTAACGGATCAAGCAGTTCTCATTACTACTCTAGTTGATAACCGGATTATTTTTGTCATCCCGTGGCGCGGTTACAGTTTGATCGGAACTACCGATATAGACGACTCTAGCGACCCCGACTCCACTCATCCGACTGATGAGGAAGTCGACTACCTTATTGAACAGGCCGCCCGGGTATTTCCCGGCACTTCTATCAACAAGAAACATATTGTCGCGGCCTTTGCGGGTTTACGCCCGCTGGCTTGGGGAGACGAAAAAAACGCTTCCTCAGTTTCCCGGGAAGACGAGATCATCCGCAAGGGCCATTTATTAACCATCGTGGGCGGCAAACTGACTACATACCATTCGATGGCCAGGCAGGCTCTTCGGAAAGTATTAATGATTCTCGATCGTAAAGACGCTGGCAGTTCCAACCTCACCTTGCCGGGGTTGCCGGAAAAACCCTGGGATGATTTTTTAAAATCATCCATTTCTAATTGGACTGAAAAATATAGAATTACCTCAGCTCAAGCCCATCACCTGGCTCATCTATATGGAAAACAAGCCGAACACCTTTTGGACCTGACTATTCAAAACCCTGAATGGAAAAAACCGATCCATCCCGAAAGACCTGAAATAGCCGCTCAAGTGATCTTCGCCGTTCAAAAAGAAAAAGCCTTTCACCTGGATGATGTCATGCTCCGCCGTTTGGAAATCGGTTACAGCGCTCAACGCTGGGGTGAAAGCGCCAAAAACATATCTCGTTTAATGGCCCAATTGTTGAATTGGGACGAACCTACCCGCCTGAAAGAATTGGAAAGTTACCGGGTTCAGCTTTATCCCCAGCCTCTCGCCTAAAGCTTAATCCTGTAACTTCTCTTGAATTGGCTTCGTACAGAGCCTAGATTACCCATTATCTTTTGCTCAATGGCACCCTATTTCGGAGGTATATCATGGAAAAAGTCATCATTATTGGTTCCGGCCCCGCCGGATACACGGCTGCTCTCTATGCATCCCGCGCCAATTTGAGCCCCTTGTTGATTGATGGAAGTCAACCTGGTGGACAATTGACCACGACTACCGAAGTCGAAAACTTCCCCGGCTTTCCTGAAGGCATCATGGGGCCGCAACTCATGGAAAACATGAAACAACAAGCCGCCCGTTTCGGCACCCGGTATAAAAACGGTATGGTCACTAAAGTCGATTTTTCGAAGCGTCCTTTTAAACTTTGGGTCGACGAAACCGAACTCATTGAGACCGAATCTGTCATTATCGCCACCGGCGCTTCGGCCAAATACGGCGGGGTTCCTCGCGAACACGAACTCATTGGCCGAGGTGTTTCTGCCTGCGCCACTTGCGACGGCTTCTTTTTCAAAAATCAGGAAATCGCGGTAGTCGGAGGCGGCGACTCAGCCATGGAAGAAGCAAACTTTTTAACCAAGTTCGGCAAAAGCGTCACGATCATTCATCGCCGCGAGGAATTTAAAGCGTCCAAAATTATGTTAGAACGGGCAAAAGCCAATCCCAAAATTCACTGGATGATGAATTCAGTCATTACCGAATTAGAGGGAAAAGATACTTTGACCGGCATGAAGGTAAAGAACGTTAAAACTAACGAAGAAAAACAATATCCTTTCACAGGCCTTTTCTTCGCCATTGGCCATACGCCCAACACCGGCATTTTTAAAGGCATTCTTGACATGGATGAAGTCGGTTATTTGAAATTGCCAGTTCCCAACCGAACTATTACCAATATTCCGGGCGTCTTCGCGGCCGGCGATGTGGCGGATCATTATTACCGCCAAGCCATATCCGCCGCGGGGATGGGTTGCCAGGCCGCTATTGAGGCTGAACGCTGGCTATCCGAACACGAAAAATAAGTTTGCTAGTTATCGCTCCATTTTTCCTCGATTATATCGATTCTTACCATTATATATAATTGCTGTTCGCACTTCTTGTTCTTCAGTATACTTTTGATTTCGATTTAAGCTTTCATTTTTCAAAAGAGAATAATGAAAAAACTCTATTTATCAATTTTTGTTTTAACCGTCATCTTTTTCTCGAAAGGTTTGTACGCCCAAGAAACTCAAAATTTATCTAAAAGCCTTCCCTTGTCTACAACTACACCCGTGCCAAACACATCTACGCCTACTCATACTGCAACCTTTACTTATACGCCAACAGCTACCTACACACCCACCGTGACCTATACGCCAACTAAATCACAAACGCCAACTTCCGTTTTCAATTGCATTTATGCGGTTATGGGTGATTCCTGGGTCTGCGGTGATGGAGCTAGCAGCCGCCCCGCAAGCACCTTCGCCTATTTGACCTCTGAAACTTTAAAAAACTGGTATCCAGGAATTATTTATGAAAATGATTGTAATCCCGGCTCCCCTCCTGAATTTTGGATAGATGAAATGCCTCAGCACTTAAATACATTGTCTAAGAAAAACGGACTTCCTATCGGTTATGTGGTGTTTGTGACAGGCTCAACCTGCAGTTTTAATTTATTTAATCAAGACCACTTGGGTGACAGCGGTAAAAACGCGTCACTCTCTGAGAATATTTCGCAAAAAAACAAAGACCTATTAATTAATGAAATTTACGCCCCTCATCCGGATGATTACAAAAAAGTAATGGACAAAATAATTGGTGAGATTTATGCCGTTAATCCAAATGTGAATCTGGTCATTCTTGACATCGCTGACCGTTCTGGAGGTACCGGTAAATGGGCTCCACCGGCTGTTTATGAATCCTATCGACAGCGACTTTATGATTTGAAGTCTAAATACCCCAAAATGAGAATTGCTGACATTTATACGGCTATGAAAGGACATCCTGAATGGTTTAAAAGTCATTACGCGCAAGCCCAAGACCACCCCAATGATTTAGGATACGCTGCGATTACCAAGTGTATTTTGGCCCAATTCGCCAACTGGCCCTACCGACCGCCTCAACATTAGCCGCTTACTTTTTCGTTACTACTTTTCTTCCAAACACGCTTCTTGCATCTAGTAATCCCCGGAAGGCACGGGGTATAAATGGCTTCATTAATTGCTATCTCAAGGAGTCGTTATGAAACTACTATCCCCTTTCAAGCTGGGCCCAATGGAACTTTCGAATAGTATGGCCATGTCCGCCCTCACACGCTGCCGCGCGTTGGAAGGTAATGTGCCCAATCCACTGGCGGTCACTTACTACAGCCAAAGAGCCTCCGCGGGACTCATTATCACTGAAGCCACTCAAGTCACTCCCATGGGCCAGGGCTATCCCAACACACCCGGTATTTATTCGGACGAACAGGTTCAGGGGTGGAAAAAAATCACTGACTCTGTCCACCAAGCGGGAGGAAAAATATTTCTTCAGCTTTGGCATGTAGGCCGGGTTTCCCTTCCGGATTATCACGACGGAAATCTTCCCGTGGCACCCTCCGCTCTTCCCATGAGCGGACATCTTCACACTCCCCGGTTCGAACAAAAAGATGTTGTCACGCCCCGGGCTCTGGAACTTTCAGAAATTCCGCAAGTCGTTGCCCAGTTCAAGAAGGGCGCGGAAAATGCCATGGCGGCGGGCTTTGACGGTGTGGAAGTTCACGGCGCCAACGGTTACCTGCTGGAACAATTCACCGAAAGCGGCTCCAACCACCGCACCGACGCCTATGGCGGCAGTTTGGAAAACCGTCTGCGCTTTCCTTTGGAAGTGGTTGACGCGGTCATCAGCGTCTGGGGAGCGGATCGAGTGGGATACCGCATATCGCCTTATTTTGATGGTTACGCCATGTCCGACGCTAATCCAGTAGAAACTTACACCCATCTCACTGAAGAACTGGATAAGCGTAAACTGGCCTATCTTTGCGTCAAAGAAGGACCAGCGGTTCCAAAAAACGCGGCCGCCTTAACACCCATCCTGCGAAAGATATTTCACCAGGCCTACATGGTGAATATGGCCTTCACCGCCGAAACCGGAGAAGCGATTCTGGAAAATGGCGGAGCTGATTTGGTTTGTTATGGAAGGCTTTTTCTCGCCAACCCCGATCTGCCCGAGCGGTTCAAACAAAAAACATCGCTTAACCAACCCGATCCCGCCACTTTTTACGGTGGCGGCGAAAAAGGTTATACCGATTACCCAAAGTTGGGATAATAAAACCCGCTTAGAAAACAAAAAAGGGGCATCCGATTATCAAATGAATCGGGCGCCCCTTTGTTATTTCACCGCTAAAGAATTAATTATTGACCGGGATGCTCACCCATCATGGCTCCCAGATTTCCCATATCCAGCTTGTTAAAACCCGCCGGTACCTGAAAAAGACTTTCATCCAGGGTTTCAGGGGTAATGTTTGTAGCTTCCATAGTCATCACCACGTTGCCGCCGGCATCTTTGCTCACAATCTTCAAAGGAAAAAGTCCCTTATGCTTGACCGCGTCAGCCCAAGCGGCGTTCGCGTCATTTGGTTTTTCGGCAAAACCGCCAAAATTGCCCAACCCATGGGCCGCCCAAACGGATGATGAACCTCTTTTTCCCGTATAAAGCCATTCCTCACAGGTCTTGCCGAGAATCACCAGAGACCTTCCGGTGTCAGTGAATGTTCCCTCCCTGGCTGCGGCGGTATTTGAAGGCGGAATAGCCATCGTCATATACATTTTCTGAGCGACCATAAGCATGGTAATTTGGCGGGTTTCCATATCCATAATGGCGTCTCCCTCATGGCCTCCGTTGATGGTGTTGATACGAATTTGTTTGCCCTTGAGAAGATAAGTAATCGTTCCAGTGCTTTGCTTGGCGGTCATGTTGTAATCAACCTCGCCTTCAAACGTCCCGGAAGCATAAAGTGAAGCGGTGCCCAGCACCATCCATAATCCCAACACCAATCCCAAACAAACTTTTTTCATCCCTGACCCCTTAATTTAAGTTATCGACGGTTTGGGTAATCTATCCAAACCACAGCATTGCCACAACTTATAATTTATTCGTCCCGTTGTTGACGGCGCCGGTCTCCGGCCTTTGCCTTACCGCCCATCATGCGGGCTCCTCCGCACCGGGGGCATACGAACTTCCTCTTTTTATGGGCCGAATGAGGCATCTCCCTCATCTTGACCTTGCACTTTCTGCAGAACATATAACCTCACCTCCTCACGCAAAACCTGCCTCAGAATGATCACCTTCAAAATCTTATCCGCCATCGTACCATCTTCGTAGTTCACCCGAACTCTGACCAGGTAAAGACCTGACGCGATTCCCGAATGAATCCAGCAGACGATTCCTGATCCAAAAACTAATTGCACTACATGCCCGCCCACCAGATCATAAACATCCCATTGACTGCTCAGTGCCGGTTTATTAAGAAAAAGGCAGATTTAACCGTAACCATTCGACGGTTTAGGCCGTAACCTAGTACATTAAACCTCGGAAGGAGATTTTATGATTTTCCTGCTTTTCTTCAGCTTTCTGGCCGGTTTCGCGACCATTCTCGCTCCCTGCATCTGGCCTCTTTTACCCCTAGTCCTGTCCGTCTCCTCCACCGGGGGCAAGCGCAAACCCTTCGGCTTGACGCTGGGCGTAATGACCAGCTTTTCCATCTTCACTCTCTTTGTTTCTTATCTAGAGCGCTTTCTTCACATCGACCCCAACGTCTTCCGCCTGATCGCGGTCATCATCATCGGCCTCCTGGGTCTGGCGCTTCTTTTTCCGTCTCTCGGAGCGAAATTTGAGGTCTGGATCAGTCAAGTGCTTCAACCCCTGCAAACCCGCCTTCAGGGCAACGGAGAAAGCCAGGGATTCGGCGGCGGTTACGTAGCCGGTTTTTCCATCGGCCTGGTTTGGGCGCCTTGCGCCGGGCCCATCCTGGCTACCATCGCCACCTTGGCGGCGACCCAATCGGTCAACTTTCAAGTCATCCTCGTGACTCTGGCTTACGCCCTGGGTTTAGGCATCCCGCTCTTTTTGGTTTCCCTGGGAGGATCTTTTCTTTTTGCCCGCATGAGAAAATTCACCAAATACACGGGTCGCGTGCAGCAGGTTTTTGGGGTCATCATGATCTGCGTAGCCTTGCTCATTTACACCAACTACGACAAGACCATCCAGCTCAAAATATTGGAAGCCTTTCCCAGTTACGGCAGCCTGGTTAACGGTTTAGAAACCAACAAAACCGTCAGCCAACAGTTGGACGCGCTCAAGGGCGTGGCATCCGCGACAGCCGCCGCGTCTTCGGATGGAACACTGGCCGGTCAGTTCCCCAATGGAACTGACACAAGCAAGTCTCAGGTCTCGACTGGTGGTCTCGGCCTAGCCGACCTGGGCCCGGCCCCCGAATTTACCGGCATCGCCCAATGGCTCAACAGCCGGCCCCTCACTCTGGCCCAGCTCAAAGGCAAAGTGGTACTGGTGGACTTTTGGACTTACAGCTGTATCAACTGCCTGCGAACCGTGCCCAATACCAAAGCCTGGTACCAACAATATGGTCCGGATAATTTTGTGCTCATCGGCGTCCACACGCCCGAGTTCGCCTTTGAAAAAGAAACCGCGAACGTTCAGAAAGCTTTGAAACAATTCAACATCACTTACCCCGTGGCCCAGGACAACGATTATCAAACCTGGAACGCTTACAAAAACGAATATTGGCCAGCCCAGTATCTGATCGACGCCAAAGGCCATATCCGCAAGGCGGATTTCGGCGAGGGCGAGTACGACAAGATGGACGACGCCATCCGCCAGCTTCTAACGGAAGCGGGCCATCCCGTTCAGCGAGCGGCAACGCTCGTGAAGGCCGCCGGAGTAGGTTACGACCAGACTCCCGAATCCTACTTGGGCACAGACCGCCTGGAACGTTTTGCCTCCCCCGAAAAGCCAGTCAACGGACTACAAACTTATTCTCTACCGGTGTCGCTCACCAACCACCATATCGCTTACCAGGGCGCCTGGACGCTCAGTGATGAAGCCGCCAAACCCGCCCAGGGATCGGCTTTAGAAATTCAGTTCACTGCGGATAAAGTTTATTTGGTCATCGGGCCGGGCAAGAAAGGCGACACGGTTTCGCTTTTCCTGGATGGGAAAGTTATCGGCGCGGGATCGGGCGCCGATGCGGCGAATGGAAAAGTGATTCTGGACGAACACCGTCTTTATAACTTGGTGGATTTCAAAGGAACCCTCGGTTCGCACCGCCTTCGCATCCAATTCAACAACACCAAAACTTCCGTCTACGCTTTTACTTTCGGCTGATACGGTCACAGCAGCATCAAGAGGAACAAGCCATGAACGAAGATATAAGGGTTTCCGAAATTCAAGCCAGTCTTATCCTGGCCCAGGACCGAAAATATACCCGAATTGCTGATGATTACATCGCGGCGCTCAATACCCGCAACCCTCAAGCGGTCGGCAAAAACCTGCATCCCCATCTTCAAGTCGTAGGTCCGGCGGGCGAGGTGCATAACCGGGGACAGCTTTTTGTAAACTTTCCGGAAAGTGATTCAACATTTAGAAAAGGTGGATGTAACGGGCCAGTCCTGATTGAATAATCAAAGCACTTCCATTTACAACATGGTATTCCCCGCGGGCCCGGTCAAAACCACCATGGTTATGACTCATGACGAGGAGGAAGGCCTCATCAAAAAAATCGAGATGATCTACAACACCACGATGCTGCGGAATTATTTAAACTCCAGAAAACAATAAAGAACCCTCCCGCATCTTCCCTTCGCGAGCCCTTATTCTTCCTCCGGCTCATCCCTCACAATCGGTTCTTCTACCGTATCGTCCACCATCGAATGGATTTCTAACTCAAACCACTTGTCAAAGGTCTCTTCATCCCGATTCACCGGCCAATAATTCTCATCGGTTTCCCAATCGTCCAAAGCGTCCTCGAAAACATCCATTTTCAACGGACGGATGTTTTCCGCGGCTTCCTCAAAGGATTCGCAATCCGGAATCAACAGCACTTCGCAGTCCGCGTTAATTTCCGCCAGAGTAAAAACATGTCCCTTTTCCTCTTGGGCTTTAGGAGTCGAGTTGACCCAGTCCACGAAAGGTTGTTTGGCCTTGATGACTACCGCGTTGCGATTGATGTACATGATATTCCTATTCTGAACCTGGATGCCGTCAACTATCCCGCATAGTTTAAGGGCAAACCCGTGAAAAAGAGATCAGGATTACAACGAGGAGAAAGCCCCGCTCAACCCTATGGGTAACCCCATTCCTTTGGTTCATTCTCCGGAAACCTTTTCGCTAACCGCGCATCAAGAGCTCGAGTATCCTTTTGGCTCTTTCCTTTTTTAAAAACTCAAAAAAAATAGAGGTCTAGGGACTGTTGAGCATGAAATTCCGGTGTTATATTGGAATTCTACTCAGTCGGTTAAAGAGGCCCCATGGAAGACCCAACTAACCCCGACCAAAAGAGCCTTCTCAAGTCAGCCCAAACGTATTTTCGGGAAGGTCTGTGGGACAAAGCGTTTGTTGAATATCAAAAAATTCTAGCCGTCAACCCCGCGGACACGAACACCCTGATCATCGTGGGTGATATTTACGCCAAAAAAAGATCCCATGAGCTGGCTTACGAAACTTACCTGAAAGCCGCTTCAGACTTCATTGCTCAGGGACAGCTCGATAAAACCATCCCCCTTTATAAAAAAATAATCGCGCTGGAGGTATCTAAACTCCCTGTCGATATCCGGATGAACATGAGTTTTTTTCAAAATTACGTCAAAATCGACGAGACGTTAAAAAATCAAAGTATCGAAGCCGCCATGGAGCCGCTGGGCAGACTTTTAAAACTTCGACCGAATGATCCTTACGCGCGGGCCCTGCTGAAAGATCTCGGCGTAAAACTGGAACAAAACACCCCAACTCAATCATTTCAAGCCTTGGGCGACGCTTTTTTAAAAAACGGGATTTTGGACATGGCTCAGACGATTTATAAAAAAATAGCGGACATGGATCCTAAAAATGTGCCTGTCCAGTCGAACCTAGCCAAAATTTACCGCAAACAGGGTTTTGAAAGCGCCGCGAAAAAGGTGTACCTGCATCTAGCGGAACTGGCCCTGACCGAAAATGATCTGACCGGCGCCTTTGATTTCGCTCAAAAAGCCATCGAGCTGAAAAGCGTGGAAGCCGTCTATATCTTGGGATTAATTGATTTAAAAAATAAAAAATGGCCTGAAGCAAAACTGGAGTTCGAGAGCCTGCTCCGGATCAAAGTTAACCATCTGGGCGCGCTGATTCATTTGGGAAAAACTTTCGCTTTGTTGGGCCATCCGGAAAAAGCCGCGGAAAATTTTCAAAAAGCTTTGAAAGCGAATAAGGACAGTCTTCAGGCTCAGGAAGCCTGGGTTGAGTTTTGTTTTCTAGACGGCGACAAAGAATTGTCCCTTCCCTATTTGACGGCATTGCTGAATAAAGCGGTCGCGGATATTAACCTGGAACAAACGGCCAAGTTTTCCAGAATGATGATCCAATTGAAGCCCGCTCTGGTTCCGCCTCAACTCCAGTTAATCGAAGCGCTTCAAGCGCTCGGCGATTTCAAAGGCGCGGCCGAAGCCTGCCAGGCGTTGGCCCTGGTTTACGAACAACAAGAGCAATGGAACGAGGCGGCTAAATGTTTGGAAAAGGCGCTCAAGCTAAATCCCGCAAACTCGGAAGTTTTGAAAAAAACCTTGGCGGACATCATCGAAAAAGCTCCTTCACTTCAAGCTTTAACTCAGCCTCCGCCGGCTTCGACAAATGTGATTGAGGTGACCATCGAAGTTCCGGATAATTCGGATGCGGATGTTGTCCGTTTCGCGGAAATAACCGAAGAAAAATCGGTTGAATCCCAGCCATTGCCTGAAACGCCAACATCAAATGGTGTTGAGGCCCAAATGTCCACGGCCGGTTTGTGTATACAACATGGCCTGCTGAAAGCCGCCATTCATATTTATCAGCAGATTTTACAGGAGAACCCTGAATTGACGGAAATTCGCGCGAAACTCAACGAAGTCAACGCGGCCTATCTGAAACAATGGATGCAGTCGAAAGATAATTTCCCTTCTTAAATCCGGATCGCTCAGCGGTCAATTGTCTCCGCAATCACCGTGTTTGTTTAAAATCATTCCTGTACCGCCCGAAACAATAGCCGCTTAAATAAAATTAAACCGCCGTGGGGGTGGTTGTCGCCGTAACCGTGCCGGTCATAGTAGCGGTCATGGCGGACGTCTTCTTCCGTTTGCGTTTGCGGATGCTCCCGCCGGGGGTAAGGCTTGGGGTTAAAACCGGCGTGTTGGTGATAATCGTAATTGTCCCAGTCGGTGTGTCTGTGGGTGTATCGGTCATCGTGATGGTCCCCGTGGCCGTGTTGGTTGCGGTCGTGGTAAGGATTCCGGTTGAAGTGGCACTCATAGCACCCAAAACCGTCGTGGTAACACTGGGAGTGAGGGTTACACCGGCGGGCGTCGTTCCATTCGGTGTCACACTGCCCGCTGACAGAGAACTGGACGCATCCGTACCGGGCCCAAAGGGCGCCGCCGGAGCCGAGGTTCCCCCGCAGGAAAGACTGATGAATAAACAGGGCGCGAGAACCAGAACGGCCATGAGAATAACTTGTAATGAAGACTTACTCACGTCACCCCCGGCTTGAAGAATTCAAATCAGTATAAACCGGACCCGGGTGTAAACCAATTTCGATAAAATTCAAATTGACCGGTCTCTCATGAGACGGCCATCGGGGTTTAGGGATTGCTGGTGGGAGTTATCACTACCGGCACAGGAACGGCCGTAGGCGTGAACGCGATAGAGACTCCCTTCGAGTCCATGGGCGTTGCTGCCGGGTCAAAATGTTCCAGCGGCAGATGGGCCGCTCCATCCAGCTCCATCGTTAGAATTTTGATGGGAACTTCCTTAGTGGTAATGTCCAAAAGATAATCCTGACGGGTAATCACCCGTCCCGAAACCGCCATCACATCCCCTCTTTGGGGCGTCGTTTTAAAATAGTTGTACAGAAGATCAATCCTGATCCTGACGTAATAACTGCTCTTCGCAAAAGGCGTCAATCCGGCGATGATATATTTCTTGTCGGCCTTGGGGTCATTTCCTTCGGGGATAGCGCGGAAAACATAAAGCTTCCAAACGACATGGTTTGCCGGATCAATCGCGTTTGTTTCCCAAAAGCTCTGGTATTGTCCAATCGCCTGATCCGTTGGCGCAGGTTGCAAGGAATCTGCCATCGCGGGAACCGCCAGCGCCATTGAAATCAAAACAAAAAATAATTTTTTCATGTCGTTTTCCTTTATAAAATCATCTTCAAGGATAACGATTCCCCCGAAAGAAAATCATGACAGTCGTCATGTTTGACCCTTTTAAAAGGCCGCGAAGGTAAGACCTATTTTGATAGGAATGAATAAGGTGGGATTTTCGGAAAGCGGCAGCGCAACTGAAACCGGGGTGAAATCCATATCCAGACGGGTCTGCAAATAAACCGCCAAAGCCTGTTCCAGAGTGAATAAAATTCCAAAACCAGGCGATAGCAATAAATTGACATCATTGTCAGCTGGCACCGAAGAACCGACCGCGATGGAATAACTGTTTAACGCGAATCCGGCCCCCAGCAAAAGATAAGGTCTGATCCAGCCCGAACCGATGTTGTACCGTAAGAGCATCATCATCGGGGCATAAGTCCATCCCCCCGCGGTTTCCCCTGTTGTTTTCTGTCCCGCGTAGAAATAACCCAGATCAGCGGCCAGACTGAAATCGCGGTCAAACCGGTAACCCATTAAAACATCACCGCCCAGACCGATTCCATAATCCCGGGATACTTCCGCGCTGGCCGGAATCACCGCGCCGCCATCCACCTGCTCAAACCACTTTTGCGGCGGCAATAACTCCTGGCACCAGGCCTGGCCGCCCGCTAAAAACAGCGGCACTAAAATCCAAAATATGTTTTTCATTTCCGGGCCTCCGTGAAAAGGGTGGTGGCAAAGGGGTCTGCCACCAGTTTACACTTAACCCGCCGTTAATCATTTTTCATCAAGCTTAAAGCGCGATGAAGTAACCGGTTTTTTTATTAGTTCAGGTAGTCCCTTAACAGACGGCTTCGGGAAGGGTGCATCAATTTTCGCAAAGCCTTGGCTTCAATCTGCCTGACGCGCTCACGGGTGACTTGATAAACATTCCCTACTTCTTCCAGCGTGTGGGCCGAACCGTCCTTCAAGCCAAACCGCAGGCGCAGCACATCCGCCTCCCGCTCCTTCAGCGTCTCCAGCACTTTGCCGATGCGCTCTTGAAGCAGGGTAAAAGACGCCGCATCGTCTGGGCTCACCGCGTCTTTATCCGCGATAAAATCACCCAGGTGGCTGTCCTGCTCTTCGCCGATGGGCGTTTCCAGAGAAATGGGATTCTGGGCGATTTTGAGAATAGCCCTTACCTTTTCAACCGGAAGCTGCATTTCCTTGGCGATATCATCCGCCGTAGGTTCGTGTCCCAGTTTCTGCACTAAAGCGCGGGAAGTCATGAGGGACTTGTTGATCACTTCATGCATGTGAACCGGTATACGGATCGTCCGGCTCATATCCGCGATAGCGCGGGTAATGGACTGGCGGATCCACCAGGTGGCGTAGGTTGAAAATTTATAGCCCCGGCGGTACTCGAACTTCTCTACACCGCGCATCAGCCCCAGATTACCTTCCTGAATCAGATCCAGAAACGGCAGGCCCCGGTTGGTGTATTTTTTGGCGATCGAAATTACCAGTCTTAAATTGGCTTCCGCCAGTTCAGTGCGGGCCAGATAGGCTTCCCGCTCCCCGCTGCGGATAGCCCGCATCATGACCTTAATATTGGCCCGCTTGGTCTGGGTTTCCTTCTCAATGCGCTTAATCTCCCGGCGCGCGTTGTTCCAGTGGACGCAGGCGTTCATAAAATCATCGCCCTTCAAGGCGCTTTGTTTCTCCAGCAGTTTAACGTCATGCGGCTTGGGGTTTTCCAGCAGTCCGGGAATCCTGAGATAGGACGCGGGCGGCAGTTGAAGCCATTTTTCCTGCAGGTGCATCACGTGGTCCTGCTGTTCAAAAGCCTCGCCCTGTTCCCGAAGCGCGCCCGTGATTTTTTCTTTGGTCTTCTTGTGAAACTGGCAGTCTTTCACCAGCCAGATCAGGTCAATCAGTCTGGCGTCCAGCTCCTCGGTCAGAATTTTTCTTTTTTCGGGCTTGTGGGATTTAAGCCCCACCTGATGCTGGAGCGCTTTAATTTTCCGTTCCAAAACTTTTAGCTTCGAGTAATTTTTCGCCAGCTGGGCCAGTATTTTTTCTTCCGGCGGTCCGTTCGGCAGGTCGTCATATTGATCCAGGTTGAGCGTCTCTTTGATGGTTTTCTTTTTCTTCAGAATATCCGTAAAAATTTCATGCAGTTTCTCAAACCCCAGGCTGGAACCCAGCACCGCTTTGTCCGCCTTAAAGTCACCGGCCTCCATGCGCTTGGCGATGGCCACTTCTTCCTCACGCGTCAAAAGCGATATCCGCCCCATCTGATGCAGATACATTTTTACCGGGTCGCCCACGCGGATTTCCGCGCCCGCCGTCTCCAGAGCCTTCTCAAAATCTTCTTTCCCGTCCTCCAGATCATCGTCGACGCTGGCCGCGTCCGGCAAAACCGTTTCGGTTTCTTTCTGCTCGTCCGGTATGGCCGCTTCTTTTTCCTCGCGGTCCACCAGTTTGATGTCGTTCTCACCCAGCATGAACAGGATGTTGTCAATTTCTTCCGAGGACAGCACTTCATTCGGCAGGATGTCATTCACCTCTTTATGGGTGATGTATCCTTTTTCTTTTCCCGCTTCGAGAATAAGGTTCTTGTGATCCGGCACTGATCGCTTCATGGACGCTCCGCTTTTTTTAGGATTTTACACAAAAAATTTTATTGAAGGCAATCTTGCCATCAACCGTCCTCGATAAAGACAGGCTATATATTGGTTTAAATCATCCTATTGAAAGGTCAAACTTCATCAGTTCCGAGAGGCCAAAAACTTACAACGGGGGCCTTAACACCATCGGAAATCAGAGCTTTGTCACACCCGATTGAACGAACGATACTACTGTAATAACGGCCATAAGTGGAAATTATCATTCTTGAGAATTTCAGAACCAATGAAGATGATCTACGACGTTGCGGTACAAAAATCCAGTGGAGCTTGAGAACAGAACGAAGATATCCATTCATCGACAAAACATTGAAAACCCCCTTATTTTCTTTATATTTGGCCTTCAAGCTCCCCTGCGGATGAGGAAGCCGGATGGGACGCATTGACCCGAATTGGCCGAATCCGCCGTATCGCCGTCTTACCGATGAGGTAGGACGCGAAATAAGCGGTCGCTTCCCTGACTTCCTCTCCCGCCAAGGGGATTTCATCACCAGAAAATCCCATTCAAATATCAAAACCAGTCCGCGAAAAGCGGCGATGACGATTAGAAAAAGCGCGCCGTTAAATACCGCTAAACCTGCCATGGGGTTCGGCATCACTTCCTTCTTGTATTTCCTACCCTATAAGCGTTTGCAGGTTGTACCCAATCCTTTTTTGATGTTGATCCGCGTCATTCTTCGAATCCCCGGCCCTCTTTAAAATAATAACTAAAGGGACCTTATTCAGGCCCACAATTATGAAAGAGGTGAATAAAAATGAAAAAAACCAAAATGGTGGCCAAGAAAACCTGCGCCGATTGCGGGAAAAAAGCGGCGGTCAGTTCGGGAAAAATGACCGACGGTAAGTTTTATTGCGGCGGCTGCAAGTAATCCAGTTGAGTGAAAGAGGAGAGGCTTTTAACCTGACAGGCATGGTCTTTTTTCGTTAATAGTCCGCAAAAGTTTCCAAACCCGAAAAAAAATACCAGGCCCGCGGTATGAGGCTTCTCCTTTTTTTATTGAGATGATCGAATAACCCCGGTTCCCTATCCCCCTGCCGGACAAACCCCGGATAAAACAATGAAAACCCAACCCTAATTGTTTCCATTGACTGTAAAATAAGAAAAATCGAACCGGAGCGATTCATGAAATTTTATTTTTAGTCTGCCTCGATAGCGCCTTTCGGCCCACCGAAACGCTGGGAGCCGAAACCGATCAATGGGTAAATGAAATGAATAAAAGAAAAGTCAGGGTCATCGGCGACCGGCTGGTCATGCCCCAGGACGCGGTCACGGTTAAAATTCGAAATGGAAAAACCGAGCTAACCCCGGGGCCCTTTGCTAAAACCGAACCCCAGATCGCGGGCTTTGATTTAATTGACTGTGCTGGTAAAGAAGAGGCAATTCAAATCGCCCTCAAACATCCCATGGCCAAACTGGGCACCTGTGCCGAACCTCCAAGGTGAGGCACACGCCTTGGTTGTACCCATTTCACAAAAATAAGAAATGGGTACCATTGAAGTCCGACAGTTCTTGGGCAGAATAGCGAAAACGCCGAAAATCCGGTTCACTTCACCACAAAAACAACCCGTGATTTTCCAAAATTCGCGTTCCAGCTCTTCTCCACATCCGCCAGAGGAACAGCCGTTGTTTCAATTTTTAACTTTCCGGGAATAACGGCCTGTATCGCGTCATTCGCCGAACTCAGTAATTCTTTCAAGGGAATACTGGATATTCCGCTGCCCATGAGCGTTATCGACGACGAACGAAGGGCCGCGCTGGGAAGCGTAATCGTCGGCGCGCTCATCGAGCCAATTTGAACAAACCGGATCGGCACCCCTTCTTTTCCCGCCTTGGCCCCGGCCGCCATCATCCGTTCGGCGCTGGCTCCCCACAGATAATCCAAAACCACATCAATTCCCTGGCTGAATTGTTCCTTTAAGGCCTCCTCAAACGAGTCGCCGCTGTCACCCAGCGGGATGGTCACATCCGCCCCCTCGTTTTTAATCTTTTGAAGTGTGGCGGCATCCCGGCCCGTGGCGATCACTTTCTCGGCGCCCAAATACTTGGCAATCTGAACCGCCAGTTGGCCCGCGCTTCCCGTGGCGCCGTTGATCAAAACCGTTTCACCCGCTTTAAAAGCCGCCCGTTTCATCAGCGCCCCCATCGAAGACATTCCCGGGTTGGCAATCCCTGCCACGGTCACGTCATCAACTCCCTCCGGAACAGGAAAACAATTTTCAGCCGCAACCAAAACCTTTTCCGCCATCGCCCCAAAAGGCGCTAGGGGCAAAGCAAAATAAACCCGTCGTCCGCCCGCCGTGCGGCCCACGCCGTCCACCCCGACGACCAGGGGAAAGGCGCCGGAAGAACTGTAATGCTCACCGGACGCCCGGGATTTAGTAAGGTTCGAAAGTGCCGCCGCCGTAACCGTAATCAGTTCATACCCCGCTTGAACGGTTGGTTCTTTAAAATCCCCATAAACCGGAATCTGGTTCGGCCCCGTCACGATGGCTGCTTTCATGGTCTTCTCCTTTTCGTTTTCATCCTCAAAAAGCATATCAAATGCCAATCCTAATTACTCGCGGCGGCATAACGCCTCAACCTTTTTTCCCAAAACTGGGCGGTGTAGGCACGTGTAAAAAAACGGGGCATAAAAGCCATCACCTGATTGCTAAAAGCGCCTGGGATCACAAAACACCGTCCTGCTTCCAAAGCCTTCAGGGACGATTGAACCACTTCCACCGGCGTCGCCAAATGTACTTTTTCGGGCTATTACCTTTTGTAACCAGTTTAAACGGTGGGATGAACGTTGCTGGACGCGTGGCCCTTTCGATTCACTCACTTATCAAAATGAATCACAGAACTATCGTTTTGATCGCGCGGTTCCCGGGCGAAACCGCAAAATTCTTCCAAACGGTTTAAAACAGGTATTTTTCACCTCCGGTGTTCAATCCTACGCTGAAGTGAAAGGGCATACTCCTTGCTTTAATTCGTCTTCTCATCCGCATGGAACTGTGTGGAATTCAAATCAAAATTTCAGGGAGGATTTTTTCATGATGAAGAAAGCGTTTCTAGTCATTGCTGTTATTGCCGCGGAAAGCATGGGTTCGGTCTCTGCCCAGGACGCTACTCCGGTTGCCGCGAAACACATTGCCGCGGGGAAATTGACGCACATGAGAATTTTTTACCTGAAGGACCGCATTCAAAATCAACGCGAACGGATTGATGCCGGTTTAACCGCCGGTACGCTGACAGCCGCTCAAGCCGAAACCTGCCGCGTGCTTCTGGATGCCGAGGAAAACAGCATGAAAGCGGATCATCTGGCCTATCCGAAAAAATTAATGACGAAGGACACTTATGAAAATTACAACGCGCAGCTGGATAGAAATTCCGTCTTGATCAAAGAGGAGAAACGATATTTCTACTACTACGGCCCTTACGCGGATCAAAGCCCGAACTACGCTTATTACTATGACGCTTACCCGGTCGCGGGCGCGCCGACTGCCGCCTTTTCCGGACTGGAAAAGTCAAACCCCAGAATGTTTGAGCTAAAAGACCGCGTCGCGGGTCAACGCACCCGTATTCAAATGGATATTACCGCGAATACGTTAACCGGCGGTCAGGCGAAGAATTGTGACGCGGTTTTAGATTCCGTCGAGAGCCAGATAAAAGCTGATTTTACGGCGAATGGCCGTCATCGGTTGACGAAAGATCAGTATGTCAGCCTCAACACGACGCTCGATGCCAACGCGGCTTTTATTCAAGAAAACAGACAGTATTACTACTATTACAACAACGCCGAATAAACGTAAGAAGGGGCGCCCCACAAGGGCGTCCTTCCCTTGATTTCTCTCCCCATTTTCCCTGTCCCCGGAAAAAAGCCACCTTCTTTTTAAACGGCTTGTTCATAACCCTGTCCTCAAATTTATTTTAGTCCGGTTTTTTTACGCCCATCCCCGGCTATTCAAAAGGCGTCCCTCATTTCACCCACAACGATTCATCCTTTCCTGCCGGCTCAGAATTCCTGGGACAGCTCGACAAACAGTCCCCGGCGCGGCCCATACTGGGGCGCGAATTCGCCGATACCGTCTCCGGCGCGCAGCAGGTAGACGGTGTCGAAAACATTGATGGCGCTCAGGCGCAGGGTCAGCGGTTTCTGGTTATGCCATGCGTCGATAGACCAGGCCAGAGCGGCATTGAACTGTGTATAGGCCGGCGAGTTCTGCAGATTGGCGAAACCCGCGGCCAAACCGCTGCCGTAGATGCCGTCTACGCTGGCGAGCAGACCTCCCCAGCGGTACGAAGTGCCAAACGACGAGGTGAACTGCTGGGAATCGGAGGACGGCACATAATTGTTGGCGACGTAGGCGAATTCCACCGGATCATCGACGACATATTCATTCGAGACCACATTGGTGACCATGGTGATTTCGTCCGACAAATTGGCGTAGGCGCGCAAGCCTTCCGCTTCATAATTGGCTTTGAATTCCAGTCCCTGGCTGTAGCCGCTGGCGTAATTGTACTGGTCCAGAATGACCGCCGAACCGAACTGCCCGTCGTCGAGCGTATCGGTTGAGTATTTGTAATAGGCGTCCAGGCCGGCCGAGAGGCCGGGCAGGAGCTTTTGGTCCACACCGACATCCAGATACCATGCCCGTTCCGGCTGGACCGGGTCTTCCGCCCCGATCACCGGCTGTTGGGTGGTATTTTGGAAAAGCGCGAGGTTGTTCGGCGTGGATTGGGCCTGCATGGGCGGAGTGAAATAATCCGCTACACCGGCGTGAAAAGTCGTGTCCGTACTGGGCTTGTAGATCAGCGCGAGGCGCGGACTGAGCTGGTTGGCGGTGACGAATTCGTCCATCAGATCAAAACGCAGACCGGCATTCAAGGTCAGGTTTGGAAGCATCAGCCACTCATCCTGAATGTATCCTCCCGCGATCCAGCCGAGCTCCGCCGTATCGTCATTGATTGTCTCGGGTGTGGGCTCCGGATCTCCGCTGGCATCCAGAGGGAGGACAGTCGATTGGTCGTACACCCGCGTGTTCTCGACGCTGAACAGGACCCCCGCGCGCAAAGTGTGCGTGTCGCTCAGGCGGTCCGAAGCGTCAAACTGAAATCCGCCAAGCAGGCTTTGGCGCGTGACATCGGAGGCCACATCGTTGAAAGCTAGGTCGTTGTAGACGTCCGGCACAAAATGGATGGCGGCGTAGCGTGTAAAAGCCGAAAACTGCGTGTCGAGATTGTCATTGTGGGTCTGCAGCGCGAGAACGCCGAAATAAAACTGGTCGGTTTCGTTCTCATCGATCTGCGTGGAATCCAGTTCGCTGGGGCCATAATCTCCCATGGGCTCCTGGCCCGCGATATCCGGAATCTGGAACTGACCGACGAAGGCGCCGGCCATGTAAGTCAGACGGGTGTTATCCCCAAAGAGCGTCGATCCATAGCCAAAAAACCGTCCCTGCGTCGTGTTGTCGTGGATCGGATCCTCGGTCGGCATGCTGTTTTCCAAACCCTGCCCGCTCTCCAGATACTTGCCGGTCAAATAATACTGCGTCTGGCCGACCCCGCCGCCGTACTCGAGACTCGCGCTGCCCGTGTCCCATGTGCCGCCATTGAGATCAAGCGTTCCGCCCGAATCCGATTCGGTTTTCGTGGTGATATCCACAACGCCCGCGGTGCGCAGCCCGTATTGGGCCGGCAGAGCGCCGTCGAGGAGATTCATACTGCTGATAAATCCGGTTCCCAGAATGGGGCCCAGCGCCGAAACGCCGTCCGGAAGCTGGATGCCGTTGACGCGGTACTGGACATTGGCGTATTCGTTGCGGATGTGAAAATCAGGATTGCTGATGGCCGAATCGTACGATACACCCGGGGCCTGCAGAAGCACTTTGTCGATGGGCGTATTACCGCCCTGGGGCAGCGCCTGAAGGGCCTGCTGGTCCATGTTATAAGCGGTGGCGCCGAGCGGGGGGAGGATGTCTTTTTCACGCGCCTCGTCGAGCTGTTGATTTTTTTGTGTGAGCTCTGCGGACATTCCCGTAACGGTCAATTCCGGCATGGTGACGGTGGTTCCCTCTGTCACCGGACTGGATGAGGCGGCCGGCGTATTGGAGGAAGCGTCCGGCGCGCCGCTTTTATTGGCGTCATCTGCCATGACTACCCAGGGCAGCGCCAAAAAAGTTACGGTAACCATCGCGTTCCTTAACCAAAGTTTCAGGAACTCCCGGATTTTATCAGTACTTCTCAAACCCGTCCGACCCGATAACATTTCAGCTGCGGTTTCCTGTTTCATCATTTTTTCCCTTTTAAAATTTAAAATTACCGAACGTCCTTCAACTGAAACCGGACCGGAATATTGACGCTGGTGGAAATGGGAATACCCGCGATTTGCGCCGGTTTAAACCGCCAGCCTTTCACCGCTTCCTGCGCCGATTCATCCAAATCGGAAAAACCCGAACTCTTCACCAGCGACACCAGGGACACATTGCCTTGCGCGTCCACTTCGGCGTGAATCAGAACAACGCCTTCTTCTTTAAGCCGCCGGGCCTCCAGCGAATAAACCGGAGGCGGATTGCGGTAATAAGCGGGCATTTCGGAAACCGATCCGGAAACCTTGCCGCCAATACCGGTTGGAATAACCGGAGTGGATGTGGGTTTCGACTTTTTATGGTGTTCCGCCAGATCGCTGTCCGAAGCCGCGTCCAGCTCAACCGTGTCCTCAACCGGCGTGGGAACCACCCTGGGATTTCCCCCTCCTGCCACCGCTCCCGCCATTCCATATTCGGCTTTTTGGGTCATCACCCAAGTGCCGCCTAATAAAACCACCGCGTGCAGCAAAACCGCCAATCCCGCGCTGAGCTTCCAGCGGGTCTCGTTACCGCTATTTTCAAAGTATTCGCGGATGCCCATCCGCCTGCTACTTCTGAGCCGTAGTGGTTCGAATGGCGGTATGTTTGATTCCGGCCTGGCGGATGGCGTCCAAAACCAGTACCACCGATCCAAAATCAGCTTTTTTATCGCCATGGATAAAAACTTTCGCGTCGCCGTCCGAATCCGACAGGGCCTTTAACCTCGCGGGCAGTTCATCCATTGTCGTCTCGTCTTTGTTCCAGTAAATTTTTTCATCTTTCGTAATCGTAATGGCCACCGGCGCTTTCGAGCTGTCGGATTTCGCCGAATGGGCCGAAGGCAGGCTGACTGGAACTGAAACATTTTTAATCATCGAAAGGGAAACCATAATGAAAGTCGCTAGAAGAAAAAACATGATGTCGATGAGGGGAATAATTTCGATGCGGGCGCGTCTTCTTGCCTGAGGATTGGGAATCTTCATCTTATTTTTTTTCCTCGCGAAGCATCAACTCGACCTGAGTACCCGTGTCTTCCAGTTCGCGCCGCGCCTGTTCGAGCCGGGCGTTTAAATAATTAAACGGAATCAAAGCGGTCACGGCAATCACCAGACCAAAAGCCGTCGCGATCAGGGCCTGGGCGATACCGCCCGTCAAAACAGTCGGAGCTTCCAGGTCTTGATCGCCCAGCAGGCCGAAAGAATGAATCAGCCCCGTTACGGTTCCCAGCAGGCCCAGGAGAGGGGCCAGGGTAATCACCGTATCCAACACGGACAATCCACGGCTAAAACGGCTTAACTCACGGTTCGAAGCCTGTAAAAAAGCGTTGGAGAAGGATACCTGCCGGTGTTCCAAAGCGTAGTTCAGAACCCGAACCACATAATCGGTAGACTTCACCCCTACCGCTTTCGCGTCGGTTTCATTCTTTTTCTCAAGACTCCCGAAAAAAGATTCCACATCGCCAAGATTTCGAAGTTTGGCTTCATTCCAGATGAACCAAAGCCGTTCCAAAACCACCGTTAATGTCACCATGGAAACGATCAACAGGGGCCACATGACGGGACCGCCTTTTAAAAACAATTGAATCACTTTGAACTCCTCCGGATGAATGACTTTAAAGAGCGCGTTTAGTTGAAATCGCCTCTCAATTGATAACGATTATCAATAAAAGTTTTTAGAATGCAAGTCTTTTTCAAAAAAATTAAAATCGTTGATTTAGGTTGAGGGATCGATCCAGGGAAACTAGTATTGAAACCCGAGGTGAATCATGAGTTCTAAGCAGAAGTTTATTCTTATATGTCTGACCCTGTTCTTCGCGTTTTTCCTGATTACGGGGAGAATCCCAACCAATTACGGCAGCGCTATCGGCCGCGACAGCGATCCGGGCAACTATTGGCTGATAATGCTCATCTTCGCGGGGATCATCCTGATTATCCTTTACCGGTTTTTAATCACCTGGTCCAAAAACATAAAACTGAAATAATTTAAACCGCTCCACTTACCCCTGCGGGCAAAGCCGGTTGAAACGGTGACAGGAAAAACATGAAAAAAACCATTTTCACTTTTATCTTTCTGTCCGCCTTGGCGTTATCCGCTTCCCTTTTATGGAGCGATACCATCAGCACCTGCGCCCCCCAGCAAAATGTGAGGGTCGGGCCCTATATCACCCAAACTGATTTTTGGAACCAGGGCAAATGTCCCGGCACCCAATGCGTGGACATCGACGACCAGACCGGTTCTTTTACCGTGACCCAAAACACGCCCATCTGCCCGGATGTTTCCAGCTACCCATCCATGGTCTATGGCAGGGCCTGGGGACAAAATTCCGCCTAGAGCGCCTTGCCGGCCCTGCTCAACTCCCTGGCCTCTGTCACCAGTTCCTGGAATTTTACGCCCGCCTATACCGGAAGCTGGGACGCGGCTTATGACATCTGGGTCTGCCCGGATAATAGCTGCGGCAGTTCGGGTTTCAACGGCGGGGCCGAACTGATGATCTGGATGGATTATTACAACACCACCGGCTGGAAAGTCGACATGGGCCCGGTGACCCTCAGCGGAAAAGCCTGGGAAGTCTGGCAGACCGACATGGGCGGCGGCTCGAACAACTGGAAATATGTCGCCTACCTGTCCCAGACTCCGGTAACTTCCGTGAACAATTTGGAGCTTAATGATTTTCTAAAAGACTCCATCGCCCGAGGCTATCTCAAACCCGACTGGTACCTTTACGCCGTGGAAGCAGGCAACGAAATGCGCAAAGATGGCGTGCCCTTTACCAGCCACAGTTTTTCGGTTTCGGTGAATCCCTCCGTCAGCACCCAGACCACCTATGGCGATGCCGCACACCCAGGAACACCCACCCCGGCCCAGCCAACACCGGTCAGCGCGGATAACGTGATTCAGAATTTTTTATCGCAAAATCCGCAGGCGGGAAAGACTTTCACCGATGCGATCGGATCCTCTTTGGTCTATCTGGTAAAAGACAATCCCAATCAGCCCGGTTCTAAATTTCTAGCCATTCATTTTGACGAAAAACCCGGCGGCTATTGTGGAGTGACTTACCCCACCGAATATCAGGATTGGACCAGCGCGAAAGCGGTTCGTTTTTTAATTTACTCAAAGGTTCCGGTGGTGATGGGCTTTGCCTTCAAGGATAAAAATAACAACCAGTACAGTGCCGACGCGCCAAACACTAAAGGCACAGGCTGGAAAACCATTCAAATCCCCGTGGATTCTTTTAAGCTCGATTCCACTTACACACCCGCCGACGCGGTCAAAGGCGCGCCTTTGGATTTAAGCTCCGTCAAAAGTTTTAGCCTACAGCCCAAAACCTCAGTTCAAACCACTGTGGGGATCGACAGCTTAGTGGTAGTGAAATAGAAGAACACCCAAAACAAAACTAATTTAACCACCAAGGCACCAAGGGCACCAAGAAATCTTTAATATTTAAACCAAGTTTTTTCATCTTCCCTTGGTGCCCTTGGTGTGCCGCCCGTCAATAAAAAATATTGAGGGCGGTACTACCCCGAATGATTCACTTGCGAATCATGAACCAGGGGTGCCTTGATGGTTAAAAATGTTGAATGCCTTATCAGTTTTTAACTGGCGGCGCGGTTTGCTGGGCGGGAGCGTTTCCGCCGTAATAACCAGGCCCGTCGCAATAGGGGCGGTGCCAGAAGTGGCAGACCGCGAAGATGGCAGCGGCGATAAACAAACACTTTAAAAAGCCAAACCGGTGGCACCTGCCGCCATGGCAGCCCCCGCCGTACCATCCGCCTCGAAATCGCCCGCCCCAGCCTCCTCTTCCAAAATTTTCCTTAAAGAAATCCTTGCGGGTTTCCATACGGAGTTTTTCCTCCGCGATAATGCGTTCTTTTTCCTGCTCATTGAGTTCCATAAACTTCTCCTTAAATTTGAACTGGGAAACAATTACTTTCCCTGGTTGAAGAATAGGACCCCGCCAATGGGAAAGCTTTTCAACGCCGTATCACTTTGTAACAAATGGTAACAATCCCCAAACCAGTCTCAGCCGCGTGCTAAAATCCCAAAAGAAATTAGGAAAGAAAAACCATGGCCCCCAAGAAACAAATCCTTATCATTGATGACGACCAAAAACTAACCGAGCTTTTAAAAAGCTATCTGACCCCCTTTGAAATGAACGTGCTCACCGCCAACCACCCCACCGAAGGGCTGAGCCTGTTAAAAACCCGCAGGCCGGACCTGGTGATTCTGGATGTCATGCTTCCCGGCAAAGACGGTTTTGAGGTTTGTAAGGAAATCCGCAAATCGTCAAAAGTTCCCATCATCATGTTGACCGCCCGGGGCGACGTGACTGACCGGGTGGTGGGACTGGAAATTGGGGCGGATGATTATCTGCCCAAACCTTTCGAACCCCGCGAACTGGTGGCCCGCATCCAAACGGTTCTGCGGCGGCTGGCCCCTTCCCCCCTTTCTGGCGGGATGATTAAGTCCGGCGCTTTGACGGTGGACTTGGATCAACGCTCCGCTTCACTAAATGGAAAAGATTTGAATTTGACCACCACGGAATTTGAGATTCTGGTTTTGTTTCTCAAAAACGCAGGCAAAGTTTTAAACCGCGACTGGATTATGGATTATCTGAAAGGTATCGAATGCGAGGCCTATAACCGCTCCATCGATATCACCGTTAGCCGTCTGCGCAAAAAACTCAAAGACCCGGCGGGAAAGCCGAAATTCTTCAAGACCATCTGGGGCGAGGGCTATTTGTTTGTCGGAAAAGTGTCTTCTCATGGCGCGTAAATATCCACCCTGGGACAGGCATGACATGCATTGGCGTGAAATGCGGCATCAACACCTGCACCCTTCCCAACGGAACAAATTTTGGATCAAGCGCGGGGGGCCGCCGCCCCGCCACTGGTTTTTTCTGCGCATCCTCTTCGCGGTCTTTTTGCTTTGCGTCCTGCTGACCCTCGTTCCTCTTTTATTCGGCGGTCAGTTTTCCATGCAAAGTTTAACGCACCACCTGCTCTGGGGTCTGGTCATCATGGGCTTGGCCTTTTTCATTCTCAAACGCATGTTCCGCCCCTTCCGAATGCTCATGAAAGGCGTTCAGGAAATTTCCAACGGAAACCTGGATTTCCGATTTGAGGCCCGGGGCCACCACGGCGAGATTTACTACCTGGCCGAGAATTTCAACCAGATGGTCAAGCGGGTGCGGGAAATGGTGAAGAGCAAGGACCAGCTTCTGCTGGATGTGAGCCACGAACTGCGCAGCCCCCTGACCCGCATGAAAGTGGCCCTGGAAATGATGCCCCAGAATAAATTGCGGGTTTCCCTGCTGGAGGACATCGCCGAAATGGAAAAAATGCTGGCCGAAATTCTGGAAACCCAGCGTCTCCGGGGCGAAAACGGCAAGCTGGTTTTAGCCCCCGTGGATTTGACCGCCCTCACTAGAAAAATGATTCGAAAATACAAAACCCGAAAACCGGGCGTCATCCTGACGGGTAACCCCGCCGCGCTGGTCGTCCAGGCGGATGAAACACGGGTCGAAACCGTTCTTCAAAATGTTCTGGAAAATGCCTTGAAATATTCCGCCCTTCCGAAAAAGACCCTTCGGGTCCCGCCCGTACAGGTCAGCCTGGAAGAAACGAAAAATTCCACCCGGGTCTTAGTGGAAGATTCGGGAGTGGGCATACCCCTCACCGATCAGGAAAAAGTCTTTGAACCCTTTTACCGCGTCGATAAATCCCGTACTAAAGCCACCGGCGGCTACGGCCTGGGGCTGAGCCTCTGCCGGGAAATCATGCGGGCCCATGGCGGAGAAATTTCACTGGAAAGCGAACCAGGAAAAGGAACCCGAGTCATTCTGGAATTTCCCAAAATACCTTCCCCCGGAAATTAGCCGAGACCGGGCTTCTTTTTAAATTAAGCGGGGATTGTTTTTCTTTTTCTGTTTTTCGGCGTACATTTGCTGATCGGCTTCACTGATTAATTTTTCCATATCGCAGGGATGCGCCGGGTCATAAACCGCGGATCCCACGCTAAAATCCAATCGATAACTGTTGCCATTCACTGCGTTGCGGGCCTCCACTTTTTCGGGCAAACGCTGAATCATGGCGTTGCTTTCGTGGGGTTTGTCCGTGGTCATCGCGGCGAATTCATCCCCGCCCATGCGGGCGACGAGATCGGTTTTTCGGAAATGCCCTAAAATGATGCGGGCGAATTCTTTGATCATTTCATCGCCTGCCTGATGGCCCAAACTGTCGTTGACGCGTTTTAATCCGTCCAAATCAATAAAGAGTACGAGTAAAGCGGCTTTGGCGCGGGCGACTATTTTAAGCTGCTGTTCGGATAGAGTCATAAAGCCGCGCCGGTTGTAAAGCCCTGTAAGTTCGTCGTGAACCGAAAGATTTTTGAGTTCGGCCTGATATTTTTTTCTTTCCGAAATATCCATGAAAGCGCTAAGCGCGTGGGTCAGTTGGCCCTCGCCGTCAAAGATGGGCGTGCCCCAAACTTCAATGGGAACAACCGTTCCATTCGGCTGGCGTATTTCCATATCGT
Source organism: candidate division FCPU426 bacterium (assembly GCA_003136635.1). Taxonomy (GTDB): domain Bacteria; phylum Oederibacteriota; class Muellerivitia; order Muellerivitales; family Muellerivitaceae; genus Bog-1183. The sequence goes on from PLFD01000057.1 coordinate 109,218, forward strand.
CCTGGCTGGTTCTTTCACCCTTCAGCGCCCGGGTAATCGTCATTTTCTCCAAAGGATAAAGCTGGTCCGTGCCGGTCACATAAGTCTGATATTTTTCCGCCAGGGTTCCCGGGTTGGAAGGCATCAATCCCCGGCCCAAAAGATTGAGCCCGATTTTGTTGGCGTAATAGGGTTTTCCATCCGCTTCGGCGACAAAAACGCCCAGGGGAAGACCGTCTAAAAACTGAAAAATAACCGCGTCTTTTTCTTTCAGTTTTTGATTCAGCCTGTTTTCCAATTTAATCTGCCTCTGGATATCAAGACCGGCTCCTATGATGGCCAGAGCGGCGACGAGGGTGACGATAAAAATAGTCCAGCGGGTGTTTCGCTCGGTGCGGTTTTCCTCCGCGTCGCGCAGAACCAGCAGGCGGTTTTCTTCGTCATTCATGCCGTCGATGGTTTTCATGATGGCGTTCATGGCATTAAGCCCCGTGCCTTTTTTAATGATCTTCGTGATTTTTTCCTCGGTCATGGTTCGTCGCAGTTTAACCACCCTGGCATAGATGCCCATGAAAGTGTCGATTTGGGGTTTTAACACCATCAAATTCTGCCGTTGAACCGGATTGTCCTGGGTGAGGTTGGTCACTTCCGTCAGAGATTCCGGAATCAAGGGAAGGCACCCGTAATAGGGCCCTAAATACTTCTCATCGCCCGTAATCACATAACCCCGGGTGGCCTGTTGAATATCGGTTAATTGATTGGTCAAAACCCCGATTTTTTCAATGACCTGGTGGGTGTGATAGACCCAGCCGAAGGATTTAAATAATTCCGTAGTGGATTGATAGGAAACCCATCCCATGGCGACAATAACGACGAGGCCCAGCGTGATGACGAGGCGGATTTTTTTGACCGGAGAAGTGTTGGAAAGCATTGGTTTTCCTCAATAAAGTTGGAAACTATTATACGCCCTAATTTCTCAAAATGAATGACGCCGGACAATCTTGACTTGCGTTACGGAATAGCGGTTTTGTCACGCCGGAAGCCTCGGCGCGGCTCTCTTCGTTCGGTTTCCCAACTGAAAACTAACAGCTTCGATTCACTTCGATCTGTTACACTCTCCCGCTGCTCTTCGTTCTGGCCAGATTCAAACAATTTAAATATCAGGAGAAGTCATGGATAGCCTTACCCTTTTCGGTTTAGTCGCGGTTTCCTTAATGCTCATTTTTTATTGCCTGGAACACCGGGACCGCTTGTACATTTTGGGTTTTGCCGCGTCCTGCTTGCTGGGATCCGCTTATGGTTTTCTGCAAGGCGCGTGGCCCTTTGGCATGGTGGAAGGAATCTGGGCTCTCGTTGCTTTGAGACGCTGGTGGACTTCCCCCCAAAGCAAACCAACCCAGAAAAGAAAACGCTCAAAAAAGTAATTTAAAAAAGAGTGACCTTGGAACCTGCCTGTTCCGTTGTTGGCGATCAAAAATAATAACAAAACAAACAGGCAGGTCTAAAGTTTCGAATGAGGCCTCTCAGTTCATTTTTTCGAATAGGTCGTAGCTTTCTTGGCTCCGAAAAGATTCCAATCCAGCGAAAGCATTCCCGGACCGACAGCCAGTAAAAAGGCCGAACACATGATTTGGGCGTAATCCGAGCGGATTTCATGCAGTACCGCCCAAATGCCCACCGTCGGCGGTGCTGGCGGCAACGGCAACGGGTATGTCCCCAGATACAAGGAAATCTTCGTGGAAAGAATCGCCACAATCATTTCGCCGATGAATACCAGACTGATCAACCGGGTGCAAAGCCCAAAAATCAAAAGCAATCCCCCGACAATTTCCAGACAGCCAATTCCCGTCGCCAGGTCCGCCGGAAAGGGAAAGCCCAGCTTCGTAAAACGGCCCACCCCCTGATTGGTATAAACAAATTTCAAAATCCCCTCCCAAAAAAATACGCCGCCAGCCATCAGCCTAATCAATAAGACCGCCTTAGGGGTTTTTTCAGGAACTTCCAAGAAAAAATCAAATAACTGGTTCATCACCGTCTCCTTGAATCAAAATTTAAAACCTCGAAAGTAAACCGGGTAGCCGCTCACGGGCCCTGAGGTAGCGTTTCCCTTCGGTTTTTCATTCGCAGACCCTAGTAGCAAAACCAGGCGTGGAAGGTTACCGAATTTTTAAAGACCACTCCTTCCAGGTAATTTCCTCCTTTCCCTACAGAGTCTGTCGTGAAAAAATAAAGCGGTAACCTTTGTCAGCCTTCCCTGCTATGTAGAAAGATGAAAATGAGAACGGGAATATAAATTTGGATTTCAACGACGACCAATGGAAGTCCTGGGCCTTTTTAATGGGTCAAATTCAGGAAGGCGACATGGAAGCCTACGCGCTTCTGCTGTCCGAAATCAGCCCTTTGATCTTCAACTATGTCCGCAAACGGGTTTTTAATCCGAGCCAGGTGGAAGATGTCTATCAGGACGTTCTTTTGACTTTCCATAAAGCCCGGCACACTTACCAGACAGACAGACCCTTCAGCCCCTGGCTTTTTACGGTGGTCCGCAACGCCGTCTGGGCCGCCCTTTCCAAAAGACACAAGGTCACCGCCAAGGAAGTCCAATTTGAAACTTTGCCCGAAACTTCAGTACAGATTCACAAAGAAGAAGGATTGGAAGACGATCTGCAGGACGCCTTAAACACTCTGCCTGAAGCGAACCGAAGAGCGGTCGAGATGTTGAAACTCCAGGGGATGGATTTGGAAACCGCCGCCAAGGAATTGGGTATTTCGAAGGTGGCTCTCAAAGTCAGGGCACACCGGGGCTACGCCCAGCTTCGAAAAAAGTTGATGAGGGAAAATTAAATGAAAAAAAAGACAGCGACACAAAATTACATCAAAAAACTGCCGGACATCCAGCGGCGGGCGGCTGAAAAACTGCTGGCGGAGGCCAAACCTTTCAAACCTGTTCCCTCGGTTTTAAAACAGTGGCTTATCTGGCTTGGCTTGGCGGTGCTGGTGGCTGGGCTGTCGCTTTGGATCATCAAACCCCAGGACGACATTCTGCAAAAATTACTTCAACTGCCTTCAGGCTCTTTTATGCTTTTGCTCTTCGTGGGTTCAGCTTTGGCCGCCTGGAACGGTATCGCCTCCAGTATGCCGGGCGAAGAGCCGGGCCCAGCCGCCAAGAGCTGGATGATCGGCATTCTGGTCGCCCTCATCGCCATTCCCCTGTTCTTTTTCACCTCCGACAATCTGGCTGGCGTTTTGGAACATAACGCGGAGTCTGGCTGGTTTTGTTTTCGAACGGTGGTGCTGGTGGCCATTCCCTCCTGGGTCATGCTGGCCTGGATGGTTTCCCGCAACGCTTCCTTTCATCCCGGCTGGACTGGCGCCTGGCTAGGCATCTCGGCTTTTCTGTTAGGCACCGGTACCATTCAAACCCACTGCACCCATTGGGAAACCACCCACATTCTGGTCAACCATTTACTACCTATGGGCCTCTTTATTGTGATTCCGATTTGGATTGGGTCCCATTGGCTGGCCCGCTGGAAAAAATAATCGGACAGCGATTGTTTACATGCGAAATGCCAGCATAAACTCCACAACCAAGTATGAAATAAAACCAATCGAAATTAATAAACCACCAGCGATTTTAAGTGATTTGGTTTTGAAGAAAAACAAATAGGAACCAGTACAAAATACAAGTAGCGGTACAACAATAAGCAGACAAACATAAATTTGATTCAAAAAAGAATAAGTCCAACCGTAAAAAGCATTGTAAACATCAAAACAAATACCCAGTAATGTCAAAAACCACAAAACAAAAACCCAGACCCTCTTTGATTTTTTGTTCAATAAGCGAATCGCAATAAATGGAAGAATTAAATTTAAAGGAAATAATAAATTCATAGAAGTAGTTTAACTCAACGCAAAAGACCGAATGTCTTTAAAAGATTATTTGCTATCAAAAAACTTCTGAATCTTTTTCCAATACTGGCGAACAATTCTGTCGGTGGAAAGATGTCCGCCCTTTTTGAAAAGGTTCAGTTTCGCACCGGTCTTATGGGCAAACGCCGCCACCGACTTCCAGGGAATGTAGGGATCATCTTTGGCGTGAAAGAGCATCAGCTTGCTGGGGTCGATTTCGTTAGCATGAAAAGCGGGGTTGTAGAACTTGCCGGTGTGAAGCTTGGCCCAATCCTTCGGGTTCAGGCGGTAGCCATTCCCAAAAGCTTCCCGAATATAGGCTGTATAACTTTTGTTGGAGGTTTCCCTTTTCTCGGAATACCGCAGGATAGACCAATCTACCACCGGGCAATTGGCAATGGCTTTTTTGACCCTTGGGTCCAAAACGCTTAAAGCCGCCGCCGCGCCCCCAAAACTGCCGCCAATCACAAAGATTTCTTCAGGCGAAAGTTTGAATTTCTTCCCAAACGTGTTTTCTTTCAAGCCTTTGGGCAGTTCATCAATGATGTCGGATATATCCAGATGCGGAGATTTTTTAAGAAACTGTCCCCCACTTTCCCAAGAGCCACGGTAACGGGGATAAATGACCCAATAGCCTTTTGAGGATAGAAACCGCGCCAACCCTTGTTTAGTGGGCATGCCCGGCATCCCATCGCAAAGAATGATCACTCTGTCATGTTTTACCTTTTCGGTAGGCGGCAAAAACTCAGCAACTATCTCTTTTTTGAATCGGGTACGGTAGAGGAACATTAAAACCTCAACTTTTTTTAAGTCTATCCATTATCAAATATCAAATCTTTGGGAATAATCAATTTCGAGGTTATTTACAAACAATTGTAGGTTTTTGAGTCCTAGTTGTTAAAGATTCTGTCGGTAAACTTGAAGTTTTGAGTTTGTTGCCATTTGAAAGACTACAAAACGTACCAAAAGAAAGACTCAATAAACCTATTAACAAAAATATTTCTATACAAATTCGATAAAGCCAAGTGCCATTAAAATCTCTCGCAACACTTTCTGAAAGCTGAAAAGTAATATCTCGCGTTGAATAATATCTTACCAATGTAAAACTTAGCACTATTACAACTATGCAAGCTATCCATCCTAAATAAAAGAACCACGAAAAGATTCCTGGACTAATCACAAACGTATAAACAGCAAAAGACGCAGAAATGAAAATACAAGTTAAATTAATTATCCATTTATAAAGATCAATTAGTGGTTTAAATGATCCTTCGTTAATTTTTAACGAATATTCTCTTCCGTCCATTTACAAAATGCTCCATTCCAAATTCTTTACAAAATCAACGTCTTGATATCTGTTTATTTTTAAAATTTTAATTTAGTAGCATAAATTAGTTTTCAACACTATTTGGTCACCACATAGGGTCCCAAAAGTCATCAGAATCTTTTAAATCATGAGCAAGCTCCCAAGTATTCCCGGTTATACAGTCCATTAAAAAAGTATTCCGCGCAGCTAAACCAGAGGTGAATATTAAAAATCTTGGAGTGTTTGGTTTCGTGATTGTAGGTAGTTTTGTAATGTCCATTTCTTGCCAACTCAGATTATCTTTATCATCTTTAACAAGCATTGATACTTTCCCTGTAAATCTATCTAATCGGAATGTCCATTTAGCTGCGAGCTCCGATTGAACAATTTCATATCTTCCTCCAGTTGGCATAGTTGTTTTTTGATGCACATTTTCCAAATCTGATTGTGCATGAGCCATTGTTAGAGTCGTATTGAATACTAAGAAAATTAAATATTTTCTCATTTCGATCCCTTTCCGAATAGTTCCTCGATGTGAGCCTGAACCAAGCCGAAACATTTTAAATAAACCTCCCAAATTCTACGCTTCCTTCTACGCCGTTCCCCATTTAACTCCTTGCCACAGTCTCTCATGGATGAAATAAGCGACGGTCGTGTAAAGATTACTCACAATAACAAACCCGCCAGCCGAATTGGGCATGCTCGGCATACTGTCGTAAAACAATCCAAGCCCGTTTTTTTAAAGTATCCCTTCAAAACAATCCAAGATCGAGGCTTTGATGGGCATGAAATAAGCATTACCGTTCACGGAAGTAATTCGATTCAAAATAGTTTCGGCAAAATCACGATTCCAACTTAACGTGGGAGCGAAACTTTGAGGAAATATAACTTTGTTTCTCGTCTCCCAATAATTTTTCGAGTTCAGACTCAAAACCGGTGAAACGCCCCAAAAAACGTCAAAGGATTGGAGCGATTCAGAACAAATGTCAAATAGACGAATGTCGAAAAAAGGCTGCGTAAAAAAACCATCGGCTCCGGCGTCCCGTTTGGCGTGGACATAATCAAGTTCTTTGTGGATTCCCTGTCGATAAGGATCAAAAGCCGCATAAATCTTGATTCCCGGTATTTCCTTTTTGAATTTCTTGATAACGTCCAACACGTCGGACGGGTACATCTTCCGGGATATATCTTGGGGAATATCCCCGCTGATCACGATTATTTCTTTTAAATTATTTTCCGTAAGAAAAGCACCCATCGGTAAAGGTTCGTTCAGGTTAATGTCGACGGCCCGAATGTGGGGTATCGCATTTTCAAAAAAGGGTTTCACATACCCACAAGCCACCCAGCTTCTCAAATCAAATCGCAATAAATCAGGGATGTTGATGGTGTTCACTTTTTTAAGGTTTTTTGAAATTTTCCCAACTTCTTCCAAGACAGACTCTTTATTCCTCGGCACCAATTCCAATGAAATTCTCATGGCCAGCTCCCCGTATTTGACTCAAACCACCCAATTCTACCCTTCGTTTTATGCCGTCCCCCATTTAACCCGAAGCCATAGTCTCTCATGGATAAAATAAGCGATGGTCGTATAGATATTGCTGACAATGACGAACCCACCAGCCACATTGGTGCTTCCGGTAAAGAGTTTAATGGCGGTAAAGTCCAGAATCATGATGAAGCACCGGTAGGTGATGGCTTTCACCACCGATCTTTTCCAACTCCGGGTACCCTTCTTTTGTTTCCTGATTTTCCTCATTTGGCTCCCCTTTGGTTACTTTGGTATGACTCGATAGCGGATACTCCTGCCCCCGCCCAACCGTTCAATACGCCCTTCTTTCAACAGCCGGTTGAGGTTATAAGCCAGGGTACTGCGGGATACACCCAACTCGACAGCCAGGTTGCCCGGCACGGCTTCACCCCGGCTCTGAATGGCAGCCTGGAGAATATCCAAGTCCTGCCAGCTATCCCGATGAAGCTTTCTGCCTTTTTTCCGGTTTTGATAAGCCTCTGTTGCGGGTAAAGGATCAGCTTTTACTGCCTTGGGTTGGGATACTTCGTTGGATGGCAGATTGGGTGCCGGAACAATCGGAGGCTGATTATTGGGGGTTTCAGCTTTTGAGCTTCCAAAGCCGAAAAGGCTTTTGAACAGGTTTTTAGTGGGTTTTTCTTCGGGCATTTCCGACCTCCCTCATCGAATTATTCTTCCAATTATTATTCAGAGTAAATAAAAATTGGAAGAATGCAACCCCAAAAGTTACGGCCTGTAACTTTCATCTGTCAACTCTCGACAGGGCTTGCCAACCGTCATTCCTATACCGGCCTATTCTTCCAATTTTTGTAAAATTCTGACAAACCGGTTATCAGCTGCTGATAACACCGTTATGGCTTGGTGATAAAATTATCGGATTTTTGATTAGGGGATAATCAAAATTGGAAGAATAACTAGGTTGCTTGAGGTGTTTAACCGATCTTCAAATAAGCCTTCAACCTGCGGCTAATCTCGTCCCGGACTTCCCGGAAGCTTTGAAGCTTCTCCTCGTCCGTGGCAGCCCCTTTCCCGGGGTCCGGCAGGGGCCAATGCAGGCGCTCGGCGTTGCCCAGAAAGACCGGGCATTCTTCCTCGGCGCAAAGGGTGATGACCGTATCCACGGTAGAGGGATCAATATCGGTTACCGACTTAGAGTAGTGTTTTGAAATATCGATGCCGATTTCAGCCAAGACCTTGATGGAATAGGGGTTCACGGTGGCGGGTTTGGACCCAGCGCTTTGAATAAGGCCCTGATCTCCCAGAAGCTGTTTGGCAATGCCTTCGGCCATCTGGCTTCGGCCCGAATTGGCCACACAAAGAAAAAGTATTCTTTTCACGCCTTACTCCTTTTTTTGATGACAGGTGTTAAACGAATGGCCTCGTACAACAAGGCGGCCCCGACGGCCCCCAAACAAGGGCCAACAACGTAAATCCACATCACGTCCAACCGTCCTTCAAACAAGGCCGGAGCGAATGACCTCGCTGGATTCATGGAAGCCCCCGTCACCGGGCCGCCCACCCAGGCCGCCAGCATGACCGTACCGCCAATGGCCGCGCCTGCCATGGTGCCGACCGCTCGGGTATCGGTCGCGACCGCCACAATGACGAACATCAGAAAAAAAGTGAGAATCACTTCCCAGCCAAGCGCCTGTGCCCATGGAACCGCCGGAAACGTAGCACCATAAGTTTGACCAACAGGGAGGATGGCTTTCAAAACCACAATGGCCAGCACCGCACCCGTTATTTGGGATGCCCAATAGGCCACAACTTCTTCAAAGGGGAAATGCCTAGCGGCGGCAAAAGCCAAAGTCACCGCTGGATTAAAATGCGCGCCCGAAATATGGCCCACCGCGTAGATCATGACTGCCACTGCCAGACCAAAAACAACCGCGATGACCGTGTGAGAAAGGGTTCCGGGGAACCTTTCAGCGACCATGACGCTCCCGCACCCGGCGAAGACCATGGTAAAAGTCCCTATCAACTCCGCTAATGACTTCTTCACCAGAACTTTTGAGGACAAAGCCTTCTCCCTATTTCTTTTTCTTCCCGACCCACCCGCTCAATACAGTCTTGAGTTTTTTCTTCATACCCTGGAGTTCCTGAATTTTAGTTTCAAACTCATTAATCTTGGCCGTGAATAAATCCACCGTCAGGTCGCAGCAGGGTTCCAGCCCTTTATCCCCGCAACTCATGATCTTTTTGATTTCTTTCAGGGTCAGTCCCAAATCCTGGGCTTTACGAATGAAAATCAGTTGGTCTATCGCTTCCGCGGAGTAAGTTCTAAAACCGCCAACGCTTCGGGAAGGCACTTTGAGCAAACCCTGTTTCTCGTAATAGCGGATGGTATCAATTGACAGTCCGCTCTTTTTAGAAATATGGCCGATTTGCAGGATCGATTCGTTGGTTTTCATGTTTGACTCCAGGGAGAGTATAAAGGCTGGAGTATACTCCAGAGTCAAGGCGGATTTAGTTGAAGAACTTAGAAGTTTCGATTAAAAATTATTCTTTGGCAGTAGGAGGCTTTAAAGCCAACACTTGCTGAAGTTCGCCTTCCAATTCGTCTTTCGAAATGGCGCCTTCCCACTTAGCAAGAGCTTTTCCTTTTTTGAATAAAAAAGACGTCGGTACCGCCTGGGACTGGGTGGCCCCGTATAGCTTCGGGCTCTGGTCCACATCCACCCGCACCACTTTCAAGCGGCCTTTGTATTCCTGGGCCACCTGATCTACCACCCCGCTGTACATGCGGCAGGGGCCGCACCAGGTGGCGAAAAAATCAACCAGCACCGGCAATTTGGATTTAATTACTTGGGCTTTGAAATTGCCTTCGTTGACAGTGGGAACCGAAACCGATGGGGCCGCCGGGGAAGCGGATGTCAGTACCTGGGCGAAGCTCTGTCGAAAACTTAACAGAACCAGCAATGAAACCATCAAAAACGGTTTGAGACATATCATGAAATTCTCCGAACTATTCCGCCTCATTTTCCAGCTTCAACACTTTATCGAGCCGCCGTTTGAACCTTCCGGTTCCGTGATAACGGGCGTTGAGGAAATTTTTGACCAGTTCCCAGGCCAGGGCATATCCGGTCACCCTTCCGCCCAGACACATGACGTTCATGTTGTCGTCCTCCACGCCCTGGTGGGCGCTGAAGGGGTCGGTGATCAATGCGGACCTGATACCTTTTACTTTGTTTGCCGCCACACAGGCTCCGACTCCGCTGCCGCAAATGGCCAACCCCCGAAAAACTTTTCCTTCCGCCACAGCCCGTGAAAGGGGCACCACAAAATCCGGATAGTCGTCATCCGGCACCAAACGAAAGGCTCCGAAATCTTTCACTCCATAACCGGCTGTTTTGAGAAGCGCCGAGATCTTCCCTTTTAATTCGAAACCACCATGGTCTGCTGCGATGCCGATGACAACTTTGTTCAGTTTCATGCCCAACTCCGTTCAAATCTGGATTCAATCAACCCTTTGCCTGATACATTTCCCGATAACAACCTCTATTGGAGCAGGACGATCCAATTAGGCACGGCCTGGATGATGAAGCCGAGAATGGCAAAAGTGACCCCCACGACGGCCAGCCAGCGCCGCGACAGCCGGTCCACCTTCCATTCCACCCAGGGTGTGATGTAAGCCACAATAAAGCTGGTGCAGCCGATGGTTAATCCAAACTGCCAGGCTGGGACGAAAGAAAAGGCCTGGCCCGCCATGGCCGAAGCCAGGTAAACCGCCGCCCAGAAGGAAAGGCCGGCGCCTATGATCCGCAGAAGTGACAGCCAGATATTCTTGGGCTGGACAGCCAGATACCGGCAGGCCTTGAGGTTGTCCACCGGAGAGAAACCCAAAAGATAGACCAAGCTATTGAAAATGCCGTAAATCAGAAAAAAGAAAACAAAGACCTTCGCGTTAGTGATGGCCGCCAAACCAACGGCTACCGCCAGGGCACGGCTGGAACCCAAAATGATCTCCGTGATCCAATGCCGGGGCTTACCCTTGGCCCTCACCCGGCGGGCTTCCATGTAAAAGTCGTAACCCAGGTTCACCCCCATGCCCAAGCTGGCGATGAGTCCGAACCTCAGTCCCATTCCCAGGCTATAGGCCACACCGAAAATAGCCGTGTAAGTCACTACCCGGGTCACCCCGGCCAGAGGACCGTCTTTCCCGCCGAGGATATCGTAGGTCAGGTAAAGGCCGCCTAGGGCTCCCAGCAAAGACCCGCCTAAATTGCACCAGGCTTCCCAATGTTCCATGCCGGCCTTTCCTCAAAACCATTTTTTACATTAACCCTTTACCGGTTTCGCGGGGAGGCCCGATGGAAAGAGCGGCTGAGGGACATTTGGCAACCTGGTCTTTGAGTTCCTGGGTGGTCGCCGCCATGGGGTCAATCCAGGGTTTGCGGTTCGGATCAAACACGTCGGGCAGTCCCAAAAAACAGGCCCCGGCGTGGATACAAAGTTTGGGTTTCCAAACCACCGAAATTTCGCCGTTGGAATAATGTTTTGTAATTTCTCTTTTCGATTCCATATTTCCTCCCCTTTCTGAATAAACCAAGTCGCATTGGAATTATAGCTTTATATTCTTTATCCGAAGCGAATTCAAAATAACCGAAACCGAACTGAAACTCATGGCGGCTCCGGCCAAAACCGGGCTCAGTAAGATTCCAAAAAAAGGATACAACACACCCGCCGCCAGAGGAACTCCCAAAGCGTTATAAATAAAGGCGAAGAAAAGATTCTGGTGAATATTCTTCATCGCATAACGGCTCAAACAGATCGCCCGTTCAATACCCTTCAGATCGCCTTTGACCAACGTCACTCCGGCGCTTTGCATCGCCACATCCGTGCCAGTACCCATAGCGATTCCTACCTGAGCTAGCGCCAAAGCGGGCGCGTCATTCACGCCATCTCCCGCCATAGCGACAATGCGGCCTTCGGCTTGCAATTTTTTAACTACATCCACTTTGCCTTCGGGAAGAACTCCCGCCACAACACCATCGAGGTTGAGTTTCTTGGCGACCGCTTCGGCGGTAGTTTGGCTGTCGCCCGTGACCATCAACACTTTCAGACCCATCTTTTGAAGAGAATCTATTGCCTCAGGTGTACTGTCTTTGATGGGATCGGCTACTCCTAGCAAACCAGCAATCTTACCTTCGACAACTATAAACATAACGGTCTGACCCTCTAATCGAAGAGACTCGGCTTTATCTTTAAAGATACCCGCCTCTACTTTTAAATCATCCAATATTTTGACGTTTCCCAAAGCCATCGGACGGCCATCTACCTTGCCCGATACCCCTTTACCCGTAACCGAATTAAAATTCTGAACATCCGCCAAGGTGATTCCTTTTTGCTTGGCCCCATTAAGCATAGCTTCCGCTAAAGGATGTTCGCTTCCTTTTTCGAGACTCGCGGCTAGACGCAACAATTCCTCTTCTTTAAAACCATCCGCCGCGACAACTGTTTGAAGTTGAGGTTTGCCCTCAGTCAGGGTGCCTGTTTTATCGACTAGCAAAGTATCCACTTTTCTCAAGACTTCGAGAGCTTCCGCGTTTTTAAAAAGCACTCCCGCAGTCGCCCCTTTACCCATCGCCACCATGACCGCCATGGGGGTCGCTAATCCCAGCGCACAGGGACAGGCGATAATGAGGACCGCGACCGCGTTGACCAAACCGTAAACCATGCGGGGTTGAGGCCCTGCCAGGGCCCAAACGAGAAAAGTCAAAACCGATACCGCCACCACAATGGGAGCAAAATAAGCCGAAATCGCGTCTGCCAGCTTTTGAATCGGCGCGCGGCTTCGTTGGGCTTCCGAAACCAATTGAATAATCCTTGAAAGCAAACTTTCGGCACCTACCTTCTCGGCCCGAATCAAAAGTGAGCCGGTGCCGTTAACCGTGGCGCCCACTACGGGGGAACCGGATTGTTTTTCCACCGGTATAGATTCTCCCGTCACCATGGATTCATCCACTGAACTAGAACCCTCCAAAACCACGCCATCCACTGGTATCTTTTCCCCAGGCCGGACACGAATCTTGTCGCCTTTTTGAATTTGTTCCAGGGAAACATCTTGTTCGGAACCATCCCTACCCACCAACCGGGCTTTTTGTGGAGCCAAGTTCAGCAAAGCACGAATTGCCGAACCCGTCCGGCTTCGAGCCTTCAGTTCCATTACCTGGCCCAAAAGCACCAGAACGGTAATGGAAGCCGCCGCCTCAAAGTAAACCGGAACTATTCCATTGGAGTCCCGGAAAGTCGCTGGAAAAAGACCGGGCGCGAGACTGGCGACCAGGCTGTAGAGATAAGACACGGAAACGCCTAATCCGATCAGGGTGAACATATTTAAGCTTCGATGAACCAGCGATTGCCAGCATTTCATCAAAATCGGCCAACCGCCCCCGAGAACCACCAGCGTCGATAAAAGAGCTTCGAAATAGGACATGCGATCCATGGGCAAAATCTGTTGTAAGAAAGAACTGTGCAGTAATTCACCGAACATCGAAACCATGAGCGGCAATGTCAGAATCGCGCTGATCCAAAAACGCCGGGTCATGGAGTTGAGTTCACTTTTGTCTTCAGCGTTGGCCAGAGTAGGCGTAATCGGTTCCAACGCCATTCCACACTTGGGACAGTCTTCCGGATGATCCGAAAATACTTCAGGGTCCATGGGACAGAAATAACCAGTCTTAATTGAAGTGGGAGCAGGTTTGAGTATTGGGACCGGAACCAAAGAAGGGTTCAAGTATTTTTCGGGATCGTTCTTAAATTTTTCCAAACATCCTTTGCCGCAAAAATAATAGGTTTTGCCGTTTAATTCCAAAACGTTTTTAGCGGTGCTCGGGTCCACTTTCATCTTACAAAGGGGGTCAATTTCTTTGGGTTTAGCTTCAACAACCGGCGCTTTTAAAACTAAATCCATCCCGCATTTCGGGCATTTGCCCGGCTCCTCGGATGTCACTTCCAGGTGCATCGGACAGCTATAAAGATTTTTTGTCTGTTCTGGATTCATCACAATCCTCACTTGCCAAACGGATTTAATACATCAGACCTTCGTATCTTTTAAAGTCTTTTTCAACCTGCTTTCGACAATCGGAACAACAAAGTATGATTTTCTTGTCGTTGGAAAGAACGGCTTCGATCTCCTGACCCGGCTGGAGAACTTTTCCCGTAATCGGGCATACTTTGGCTTTCGGACCGACACCAGTGTCCGAAGTAACATTGGAGGGCTTGCCGCCTGACATGTTCACAGAACACTGCTTGTCATCATCCAGCATTTCGCCGAATAGCAGGATAAGCAACAAAATGAGCAAAAATACTTTCATCGCTTACCCCACCTTCCTCATTAGACTCTTTTTTCTTCCTTCAAAATTTTTCCATCTTCCAAAGTCATCACCCGGTCCGCCTCATAGCCAAAGGCCATGTTGTGAGTGGTGATAATGATCGCCAACCCCTTCTGGGTTAGTTCTTTGAAAAGACCAAAGATTGACTCGCCGGTGGCTTTATCCAAATTACCCGTGGGTTCATCGGCCACCAAAATTTTCGGCTCAATCATCAGAGCCCGTGCAATGGCTACCCTCTGCATCTGACCACCGGAAAGTTCTTTCGGTAAATGGCTGGCCCGGTCTAAAAGGCCCACCAACTTTAAAACTTCTTTTGTTCTCTGAGGATGGGGTTTTAGCCCCAAAAAGGTCAGAGGCAATTCCACATTTTCCATCACCGTCAGCGTAGGCAAAAGGTGGAACTGCTGAAATACAAACCCCAGCACTCCCCTTCGCACCTCAACCAACTGGTCTTCCGAAAGACCGGTAACGGATTTCCCCGCCACTGTCATAGTGCCTTCCGTCGGGGCATCCAGACAGGAAAGTAAATTGATGAGAGTCGTTTTACCCGAACCCGAAGGCCCCAGCACCGAAACCATTTCGCCGGAGTGAATGGAAAAATCAACGCCGTCCAAGGCCTTAACCGTTTCCGAACCCCGATGGTAATGCCGCTTCAATGAGTGGTGTTTTCATGCTATACCCCTTCCCGAATGGATTCGACCGGCCTCATGGAAGCCGCCCGCCAGGCGGGATAGAGCCCCGCGAAAAAACCTAAAACCGCCGAACCCAGAATGGCGTAACCCACCACGCCCGGCGTGATTAAGACGATGGAACCCGAAACCCCAAAGTCCGCCAGAGACCTGATGGCCTTTTCCACTAGTCCCGACCCGAACCAGGCAAAGATGGAACCGATGACGGAGCCGAACAGACAAATGACCAAGGTTTCCAACCAGATGAGCTGGAAAATATCTCCCCGCCTCGCGCCAATGGCTTTCATGATGCCGATCTCACCCGTGCGCTCATAAACACTCATGAGAATGGTGTTGATGACGCCGATGAGCGCCACAATAACGGCGATCACCGCCACCGCCGCGATCATGGTTTGAGCGGTCGCCACCAGACTGATGAGAGTGGTTTTAACCTGCTGCAGACTGACCACCTGCACTTCGGGCAATTTGAGCCATTTGTTTTCAAAATCCCTCATGGTGGCCGCGTTAAATTGTTTGAGTTTTAAACCCAGAATGGTTAATTGCCGGGGCCGATTGAAAGCCGACCGGGCCGAATCCAGCGGCATAAAAACCGTGCCGTCATCCTGGGTGCCGGCCTGCGCCAGAATACCTACTACCTTAAACTGGCGATAAACCGCTTCGGTGTTTCCGTAAGGGGTAATATTGGCCTCAAAGGAATCACCCACCTGGCGGTGTTCAAACGCGGCGACTTCGGAGCCCAGCACTACCTCGTCCCGGCTTTGGGGTGAAAACCATCTGCCCGAACCGGATTGAAACTTTAGCCAGGGTTTCATGGACAGAAAACTGGGAACATCGATACCGTTGATAATGGTAAAAGTTTTCTCGGAATCTTTAGCCGTCCCTTCTTTGAGGGCGATGCCCACAAAGATCGGCGTAATGCTTTCAATGTCCGGATCGTTTTTCACCTTTTCATAGGTGTCCCCCGGCAGGTACATCAGCCCCGTACCGCCCTTGAGCATCAGTGTAGCCGCCTCGTAAGGACAGCCTTTGGCCATGATCATGACCTGAAAGCCCAGCATGTCGATGGAGCGATTAATGGCACCCTGATAGCCCATCACAAACCCGCCGAGGGAAACCGCCATCGCCACCGCCAGCCCTACCCCCGAGATGGTCAAGGCGGTTCGCACCATGCGCCGTCTTAAATTTTTAAATGCCAGCGAAACATAACGAAACAACGTGAAGTGATCTTCTTTTAATCGGGTATCCATAGTTTCTCCTATTTGAATTCAATGGCGGACGCAGCCAATTGATAGCCGTCGCCGTACTTTACAATTCGCCCTTCGACCCGGGCAGTGCGTCCGGTCTTCTGGGGTGCGGTGGTCAAGATGTCCTGCAGATCAATGCGCAAGGACTGATCGCCGTGATGAAAGTAAAAATAGCAGCCCGCCGCCTCGCATTGCTCAAAAACCACGCCTTCCAACGCCACTGTTTTTTTCATAAACCCTTTGGGGTTCTGGATGAGATCAGCCACTTCGGCCTTGGGCGCGCCGGTAAAAGTTCCGTATTGATTGGGCATTTGGGTGAAGCGATAAACCCAAACCCCGCCCGCCAGTAAAATGATTCCGCACAAAATAAAAATAGCTTTCATGATTTTTCCTTTTCTAAATGATTTGAGGATTTTGGACGGATCTCACCCGTTGTTCGGGGGTTCATGGACAACCAGCTACGCCGAATAGGCGTACCTATCCCATAAACTCAACGGATGAATCAGATTCTTAAGGAGAGTATTCCTCGAGGAGGAGAGGACGAAATAACGGAGGAAGGAATAGAAATAACCTGAAACAAAACCAACTGTTCAACAACCGCGACTACAACAAACGGTTCGGCTAAAACGTTGCTATGCAAAGCCGGAACTACTGAGGTTTGATCCATCGCCTTGCAATAGGGCTCTCGAGACTTTTGGGAATGGCAGCAGCCTTGTGAGCCGTCCATGTGATTCATACAGCAGACTTTCACCTCGGACGAACTTGTCCGAGTGGCGGAGCTGCAGATACCGCAGGGTGTCAGGGCGATGAGCACCCCGAGGATTAAAACGAGTCGGCTGAGAAGTAAACTGATCTTTTTCACGCTTTAACCCTACCCACTTTTCCTCAAAATCGCAATGTGTCGGTCTTTATATACCCTATTGGACCAAAAAAGGTTTCAAGCTTGCTTGTATGACAAATAGCTATTCCCTAGTTTTACATTTCCATGACAACCGGCAGAATCATGGGACGGCGGTTTGACTTTTGGCTGTAAAATTTTTGAAGCGACTTGCGCATCATTTCTTTCACTGAATTCCAATCGGTATTTTTATCGAAATTTTCGCCATCCAAAGTGCGTTGAACCGCTTGTTTGGCCTCGTTCATCAGATCGTCCGACATACTTTCGGTAAAGCCGCGTGTGACCAGGTCCGGACCTCCCACAATTTTTCCCTGGGCCGTATCCACCGTAATCATGGCCACCACGACCCCGTCCTGCGACAAATGCAGGCGGTCGCGCAAAACCACATTGCCCACATCGGCGATATGTTTGCCGTCGACCAAAATGATGCCTCCTTCGGATTCCTTTTCAATGTGGGCGTCATTCCCTTCGACAATAAACTTCTCGCCGTTTTCCAAGACAATCGTGTTATCACCCGCCACTCCCATTTCCTCAGCCAGGCGCGCGTGCAAAATCAAATGACGGTATTCGCCGTGAACCGGAATGAAATACTTGGGCTTCACCAAGGCCAGCATGATTTTCTGTTCTTCCCGGCAGGCGTGGCCCGACACATGGATTTCGGAGACCGCCTCATACAAAACCTCAGCGCCTTGGCGGTAAAGATGGTTAATGATGTTGGAAATGGAGCGTTCGTTGCCCGGAATGGTTCGGGCGGAAAGAATGACCATGTCGTCCGGCTGGAGCGAAATAAACTTATGGTCGCCCATGGCCATACGGGTAACCGAGCTCATCGGCTCTCCCTGGCTGCCAGTGGTGATGATGACGATTTCTTTGGGGTCCATGCCTTTCAGATTATCGGGTTGAACCAGCATGTTAGAGGGGATGTTCATAAAACCCAGATCGCTGGCGACCCTGGTGTTGCGGATCATGCTGCGGCCCATGATGCAGACCTTGCGGTTCACTTTTTTAGCCGCCTCGATCACCTGTTGAACCCGGTGAATGTTGCTGGCAAAACAGGCCACAATAATGCGCTTCTTGGCCTTGGGGAATATACGCTCAAATTCCTCACCGACCACTTTTTCAGACAGGGTATAGCCTTCACGCTCCACGTTGGTGGAATCGGACATCATCATCAAAACACCCTTGCTGCCGTAATCCGCGAAACGATTGAGATCGATGGGAATACCGTCGATGGGAGTAGGATCGATTTTAAAATCGCCCGTATGAATGACCACGCCAACAGGAGTGGTGATTGCCAGACCGCAGGCGTCCACGATGCTGTGGGTGACGCGGATAAACTCAATATGAAAAGGGCCCAGATCAAAAGCGATTTTAGGGTCAACTTCAACAAAAACCGGCTGGTGCGGCAGTGAAAATTCTTCTAATTTGGCCTTCACAAAACCCAGGGTCAGTTTGGTGCCATAGATGGGTACGTTTAATTTTTGAAGCAAATAAGGCACTGCTCCAATATGGTCTTCATGACCATGGGTCAATAGCACACCTTTAAGCCTGCCGGCGGTTTCCGCCAAAAAATTAAAATCGGGAATGATGTAGTCAATACCGGGATGCCGGTCGTCGGGAAACATCAGCCCCGCGTCGATCATCACCGCATCGCCGTCATACTCCAGCAACGCCATGTTTTTGCCGATTTCACCCAAACCACCCAGCGGAATAAACGAAAGTTTTCCCAAATTCAATTTCCTTTGACCGCGTTTCAAACGGGTCGATTTAATAAAAAAACCTTCTCCAATTTTGAAGAAGGTTTTTTTTGAATGACTTAATCAGCGGTTACCAAAATCATCGCCTCTATTTTTACTGCCATGATCCCTGTTGTTATGCTCGCGGCTGGTTCGTCTAAAATCTTTTCTTTGATTCATTCCCAGGCCTAGTTCACTGCGCCAATCGCTGGAAGTTCCTTTATCACCTCTTTGACCCTGGCCGCCGCTCGGCCTGCCATAACTGCCTCGGCCCGATGAACCGCCAGGACCGCCGCTGCCGCCCGGCTTACCATAACTTCCGGAACCAGCGGGTTTGCTAAAGCCGCCATTGCGGGAACCTCTTTGATCGCCAAAACCACCGCCGCCGCGGTTTTCGCGGGGTCTGTTGTCGTTGGGTCTTCCGCCGGAGCCGCTAGGTCGTGGACGGTCCTCCGCGGGCTTAGCTTCTTTCACCGAAATATTGCGGGTTCCTAAAGTGGAACCGTCAAATTTCAAGATCGCCGCGTTACCTTCTAAATCCGTGGCCATTTCGATAAAACCAAAACCCTTGGATCGTCCCGTGGCCCTGTCAAACATCACTTTTACTTTTTCAACCCTGCCACATTGGGAAAAAAGTTCCTGCAATTTTTCATCCGTCATCTCATAAGGCAGACCGCCCACAAACAACCTTTTACTCATTATTGTCCTCACAAATAATTTTAATATTTAGTTTTCAAAAAACCGTGAACCAGTTTTGAAAAACACCCCGAAAATATTTTTGAACTACCGAAACTGCCACAAAACTTTATAAATCTTTTTTTTAATTTACTGCGGAGGTCCCAACCTTCTTCCACGTCATATCCAACTGAATAGGCACTGAATCTTCGATGGGGACGCCGAGTAGAGAAGGAGGAGTAATGTCGAAAGCTTTCAAACTGAGCGAAATGACCGCTGTTACCCGAACCTGACCCGGCTCTAAGGATACCATTCCCAACTTTACTTTTGAATAATTTACTTTCTGGCCGGCGAACAGGATTTCCAAATCAGCTGAAATTTCCTTGGGAATAGCCTTATTCGAAGGGTTTGGAAACACAACATTAACCTGAATAAGCGGATCATCGGCCCCTTTGGTGATCTGGAGCATGTGAAGGTCGCGGTTGCTGTCGCCCGAATCAAAGCTTTTGACCGGCACCGCCACGATAAATTGGCACTTGGCGGCGGAGCAAATACCTTTGCCTCGCGCCTCGGTGCTTTTGCCGATCACATGGTGCAAGGGGTGGGTCACTTTGTAATCAATTTCGGACTTATCCAAAACCCAGTTGCCTTTTAACTCTGAAGCAAATCCAAGAACCGGTAAAAGAAGTAGTAACAAAACGATCTTTCCAACTTTCATAATGCTCCTAGAACGTAATGACTAACAATGAACTCGTATAAGTTACAAGCAACGCTGTCGCCAAAACCCCGTGAACCGTGCCAAGATTGCCAAGAGGTTGGTTATTCGCGATGCGGTCATCCAACATGTCGCCGGTCAAGGGAACTAGAATCATCAGAGGCAGGTGAATCCAGGAAAGCGCTACATGGATGCCCGTATTACCTGTCTGCTTTTTATTTTTAGGCTTGGGGGCGAACATCTCAAAAGAAGCTGTGGCGGCATATAAAGCCAGTGTCGTATAACCTAAAGTCGAAACCAGTGAAGTGTCCGTACTGCCATTCTCCACATTATTCGCGGTCGTGATTCCCACCACAAACTCCGCTAATAAGGACACCTCAGTTGTCAAACCTAAGATCTGATGAATGTGAAGCATATCCGAACGGGTATCCAAATCTTTTTGAGAAAGGTCGCTTTGCAGATCGGCCTGGGTAAAACCCAGATCGTTCACGTTCAAAGAATTGTCTGAGGCTGTGCCAGCGTCCGCCAAGACCAACTGGGGTTGCGTATCGTTCAATTGGAGTGTTTCTTCGGCGAAGAGAGGGGTGACTAAAAAAACAAATAACCCCATAGATAAAATAATTTTAGATTTTTTCATTATTTGGCATTTACCCCCGGAGTCACGATAACGCTCGGCTGCGCAACTGGCAGTAACGACTTTTCATCCGCCGACGCTTGAGGCAATATCTGTTCACGGCCATAGGCAAAACCGTTATAGCGCTGTACCGCGTTAAATTTGGAAGTTTGAGCGTCGGCTCCAAAAAGAGTCCCAATATCAAATAAAACGCCGCCGCCCGCCGCGGTAATCCACCAGGGAGTCTGATTAGAAGAACTAGTCAATAAGCCTACCACACCAACAACTGCGCCAATCAAGGCCGCCGACTCAACTAGTTTGGAGGTGATATAAACCGACCGCGAATGGTCAATCAGTCTTTCGGTCTCAAAATCGTTCAAGGGGTCAAAGATCGAGTGAAAATCCTGGTAGCTTCTAACCTCGTCCCCGCTCTGCGTATAGGTTATACCTTCCAGTGTCGAAAAACGTGTATCAATGGGTATTAAATTGAGAGTCATCGAAGCCGATGTAGGCGTCACCGCGGCTGTTTGGGCGCGTAAGGTTAATGGCAAGATTAAAAAAACACTGAGAAGAAAAAGAGCTATGGAGCGAAGCAATGAAACCGCCTAAGGGAGAGTGTAACTCAACGAGAATATCAAACATCCCCAGACCCGTAAACGGTGAAAAAACACTCTTTTTGAATTTTTCTTGCGAAGTTGAAGCCTTCCAAACGAGGTTAAATTCCATTAAACTTCAGACCGCATTTTGAAAACTATTTTATCAAGAGTAATCATGACCAAAACCAACATCACCTTCCCCATGGCGGAAGCGAAAAAAGCCGTCGAAGACCTTTTCGAGCCAAGTGCTTTAATCTATTGGTCCGATTTTCTTTTCAATGCCCTGGTGGGATGGGCTTGCTTCGTGGGCGCTTTGTACTTCCCCGATTTTTCCCTCTACCAATTGGTTTTAGCGCTCGTTTCGATCTTTTGCCTCTATCGGGCGGTTCTTTTCATCCATGAACTAACTCACCTAAAAAAAGATACTTTTGGAGGTTTTCGGTTCGCCTGGAATCTTCTTTGTGGTTTCCCTTTCATGGTTCCCTCTTTCACTTATATGGGCATTCACATTGACCATCACAAACAAAAAATGTACGGAACCAAGGACGACGGCGAATACCTGCCTTTTGTTCACCTGGGCCGTTTAAGAATCATCTTGTTTTTCATCATTATGCTGGTGGTTCCGTTTGTTTTTCTCATCCGCTTCTTACTAACACCTATTTCTTATGTGATTCCACCTTTACGAAAACTCATTTGGCAGTATCTTTCCTCTCTTTCGATTGATTCGGAATGGAAGCGTCCCGAACCCCAGGAACGGGACGGCAAATACTGGCAATTACAGGAATGGATGACATTTATCTTCGCCGCGGTGTTTGTGGGATTACTGGTTACCCACCTTTTGACGTTAAAGGTTTTTGTGCTTTGGTATATCGTGGCCGCTTCGATTTTGGTCATTAACGGTTTGCGAACCATCGCCGCTACCCACGCCTACCGCAACCCGTCGGATAATGTTTTAGAATTCGCGGAACAGGTGCTGGATTCGGTAACCGTGCCAGGCAATCCCATTACCACGGGTCTTTGGGCGCCGGTCGGTCTGCGCTATCACGCCGCCCACCATTTGTTTCCCGGTATGCCTTATCACAACCTAGCTGAAGCCCATAAACGGCTGATGAAAACCTTACCGGAAAATTCAATTTATCGGATGACTTTAAGAAACAGTTTGTGGCACGGACTGGTTTATATTTGGAGTGAAACAACTGAAACACAAACCGCGAAGAAAAAAGCTTAATTATCTTTCCAACGAACAAAATGCCATTTCGGAGCGGACAATTTTACTTTAGCTAAGGTCTTCACAAAATCTTTGGGCGGCGCGGCGTAAAAAGACCGGGTAATACCCGTCTGAGGGTGTTTGAACGAAAGCCGGAAAGCATGCAGCATTTGGCGGTCCACTAGAGTCGACTCCCCGCCGTAAATCGAATCCCCTAAAATCGGATGATGGATGTAAGACATATGAACCCGGATCTGATGAGTTCTTCCTGTTTCCAGCTTCAAAAGCATTAGGGTCGCGTCTTCATTGCTGGCCAGAGCAACAAAATGGGTAATGGACTCTTTTCCCGTGTCCGGCTGAATCGCCATTTTTTTGCGGGCCAGGGTGTGACGGCCTATAGCCGCGTCCACTTTTCCCTTTTCAGCCAAAGACCCCTTCACAATTCCCAAATATTCCCGGCTCAAAGCCCGGGTTTTGAGCTGTCGGACTAAACTTTTATACGCCTTATCGGTCTTGGCCACGACCAAAAGACCCGACGTGTCCTTATCCAGACGGTGAACCAAACCCGGCCGCTTGACCCCGCCCACGCCCGTAATATCCGGGCAATGAGCCACTAAAGCGTTAATAAGGGTATGGGTGGGATTGCCCGCCCCCGGATGGACCACTAATCCAGCGGGCTTATTAATAACGATGACTGACCTGTCTTCATATACCACATCGAGTTCAATATCTTCAGGCGGAATATCGGTTTTTTGAGACGCGGGAATGGTGACTTGAAACGACTGTCCTTTGGAAACGACAAAATTGGCTTTGACGGCTTTAATCTTGAAGAGCGCTTCAACCTTTTCCGCGTCAATCAGGCCCTGAACCTGGGTTCGGGAAAAGCCGGGCATTTGTGAAACCAGAAAAACATCCAGCCGTTTGGCGTCATGCTCAAGCTGAACAATAAAAACGGCCTTTTGTATGGTTTTCGAGGAGGGTTCTAACATGGGTTGTATTGTAGTGATTATTTATTTTCAGCGGGCTTTAGTTTGCGGTTCTCCAAAAGAATAAGACAGATAGCGGCAAAAGAAACAACCACCAAAATACCGCTGACCGCCTGGGAAGCGGAGTTAAAAACAATTAAATAATGTTTATTCCAGTCGCGGCGCCAGAACTCAATGACGAATCGCAAAATACCGTAAGTAAACCCGTAAAGTGAAATGGTCAGCCAGGGATATCGAATGGTCCATTTGCGAGCCCATAACAAGATGAGAAAGAGAGTAAAGTCTCCGCCCATTTCCCACAACTGGGTCGGCAAATGAGGCAGTTGATCCTCGCCCCCTGGAAAAACCATTCCATAATGCTCATCCACATTGCCGTAGCAGCAACCGTTTAAAAAACACCCAACCCGTCCAATCGAATGACCCAAAAGAATATAAGGCGCCACCAAATCGAAAGCGTATCCGGCGGGCCACTTTTCACGCAGTAACCAAACAATGCCCGCAACAACGGCCCCAAAAAGACCGCCATAAAAAACCAGTCCGCCTTCCCAAATTTTAAAGGCTTCCGACCAGCCATTGAGACCGGTGAATTGGTCGTGGTTTTCCCAGACATAGAAAATCCTGGCGCCAATAATGGAGCTGATAATGACCCAAACCCCCAGGTCAAAGGTTTTTTGAAAAGCCTGTTCGTAAGAAATCCCAACCTTCGGCGCGATGTATTTGCCCGTGTCTCGGGCGTAGAGATAAATGCTGAATCCCAAAGCCAAAGCCATGCACAAACCGTAGGAATATAAATAAAAGGGCCCCAGAAGGTGGTCCCACAAATGAAAAGGCCCCAGGGTCAGTAAGCGAGGGTACATTAAGCCATTCCTTCTGTTTGAGCGTTTTTGTCAAAAATATAAATCGAAATCAAAAGGGTCAACCCTACCGTGATGCAAGAATCCGCCACATTGAAAATGAAAGGAAAGTGATAATTCCAAAATGAAATTTTTTCGACATCAATAAAATCAACCACCTGGCGGTAAAACACTCTATCAACAAAGTTACCCATTGCCCCGCCCCAAATCAACCCCAGCGAGAATCGTTGCCAAACCTTCTCGCGCGGAATAAGCCTTTGATAGGAATAAACAATCAACCCCGCGCCTATAGTAATCAATACGAAGAAAGGTATCCGAATCCAAGACTGGGTATCGGCCATAAAACCAAAAGCCGCCCCGGGATTGTCGATATAAGTAAAAGAAAGAATATTCTTTAAAACGACGATGGATTGGCCCTTATAGCAAAAGTGGACCACCAGATACTTGGAAAGCTGATCGAGTAAGACAACCCCAATAGAGATATTTCTGATTTTCACGCGAGCTTCTTTTGATTTCGTTTGATCATAAATTTGAAAAACAAATAGAGGATGCCGATAGTCACAAAGAAATCCGCCGCGTTAAAAACCAGCCAACGGACGTCATCGTAGCGGATATCAATAAAGTCTATTACCTTGCCGTAAAGCACACGGTCCACCAAATTGCCGAGAGCGCCGCCCCAAACCAAGCCCAAAGCTATCTGCGACATTAAATTCTCTTCACGAATAGCCTTCTGATAGGAATAAACAATGAAAGCCGTAGTGATCGTAATGACAATGAAAAGCGGAATCCGGATATCCGTATCCATATCGGACATGAAACCAAAAGCCGTCCCGCGGTTTTGAACATAGGTGAAATAAAAATAATTCGGCCAGAGTGGAACTGATTGATTCAGTTGAATAGATTCTAAAACCAGAAACTTGGTAAATTGATCCAGAGCCACCACCAGTATGGAAACACCGGTCAGGATCATGTGGATTAATCCTCAGAAACGGTTTGAAGTTTTTGAACCACGGGCCCGCAGCGATGACAAAGATCCGCGACTTCCGGACCTAATTGATCATAGTAATTCCAACACCGCGCGCATTTATGCCCAGCCGATTTATTGGCGACAATTTTCAGTTTAAGCGCCGCGTCTTCCGCGGGAATCGCGTTCGCCGGGGCCTGACCGTCTTTGATCTCTACTTTGGAAACCAAGAAGTAATAACGAAGGTCCGAGAGATTTTTTCGAAGCACTTTTTTGAGGTGGTCGCTTTCGGTATAAAGAACCACTTCCGCTTCCAGCGAACTACCGATCATCTTGGCCTGTCTGAGTCCTTCCAAAGCTTTCGAGACGGCTTTTTTAGCTGAAAAAATAGACTGCCAGTCTTGTGCCAAAACTTCATCTACCGCGACTGTCTGGGCCGCGTGTTCCCAAAGACTGTCAAACACACTTTTCTCATGAGCCGATTTAAAGGTTTCCGGCAGGGACTGCCAAATTTCCTCAGCAGTAAAAGAAAGAATAGGCGCCACCGCGATCACATAACTTTTCAAAATATCGTAAAGCACCGTCTGTGCCGCCCGGCGGCCCTGGGAATTGGCCTCAAAGGTATAAAGCCGGTCTTTTAAAATATCAAAATAGCCCGCGCTTAAAGTAACTGAGAAGAAATAATCCAATTCATGAAAAACTTTGGTGAATTGGAATTGGCTGTACGCTTCGCTTAAGCTCGATAGTGTTTTTTGGGACTCAATAAAAGCCCAGCGGTCAATAGGTAAAAAGTTTTGAGGATCAACCCGATTTTGTGCCGGATCAAAATCCGAAAGATTTCCCAGAATAAACCGAAAAGTATTGCGGATACGACGGTAAGCTTCCGACATACGGGTGAGCATTTCGGTGCCTACGGATACGTCTTCGGTGTAATCCTCGGAAGAAACAAAAAGCCTGAGCACATCCGCGCCGTATTGCTTCATCAAATCCATGGGATCAATGACATTACCTGCGCTCTTGTGCATGGCCTTGCCCCGCGCGTCCAAAACCCAACCGTGGGTTAAAACCGTTTTAAAAGGGGCGTGACCTTTCAGAGCCACTCCGGTCCAAAGGGCGTGCTGAAACCAGCCGCGGTGCTGGTCGCCGCCTTCTAAATAAAGATCAGCCGGCCAGGTTAATTCTTTGCGCGTGCCTAAAACCGCTATGTGGGACACACCGGACTCAAACCAGACATCCAAAATATCTTCTTCTTTCACAAATTCGGTCGAACCGCAGGAGCATTTGTAATTTTTCGGCAATACATCCTGGGCTTGATGTTCAAACCAGCCATCCAGACCTTTGGTTTGGATTAAATCGATCGTGGCCTTACTGAGCTGCTCGTCATGAACCACCTTGCCACAGGTTTTACAGTAAACCGCAGTAATCGGCACACCCCAGGAACGCTGACGCGAAATACACCAGTCCGCGCGGCCCTCCACCATGTTATGAATACGGTCTTTGCCCCAGGCAGGAACCCATTGAACCCTGTTAATTTCTTCCAGGCATTTTTTGCGTAAATCCTTGTGATCCAGCTCCACAAACCATTGGGCAGTGGCCCTGAAGATGATGGGATTCTTGGAACGCCAGCAATGGGGATAGCTGTGATGTATGGTTTCCAACGACAGCAGTTTTCCTATCCCTTTCAGTTTCTCCACAATCTTGGGGTTCGCTTCCCAAACCGAAACGCCTTCAAATTCTTTCACCCGGGAATCGTACCGTCCCGCTTCGTTGACTGGAGAATAAACTGGCAAATCATATTTGAGGCCGATTTCATAGTCTTCGCGGCCATGGCCGGGGGCTGTGTGAACCAATCCCGTACCGGCTTCTGCGGTCACATGAGCGCCCACCATGATGAGAGAATCCTGATCAATAAAGGGGTGACGGGCCAAGGCTCTATCCAGTTTTTGACCGATGACTTCATCAACGACTTTATATTCCCCCTCTTTCCAACCGCACATCGTCGCTACTTGGTGTAATAAAGACTTCGCCACGACATAGTAATTCTCACCCACTTGAACCGTGACATATTCGAAATCAGGGTGAACCGAAATACCCAAGTTAGCTGGGAGTGTCCAGGGTGTAGTGGTCCAGATAAGAAACGATAAATGATCAAGAGGCGTATTCGGGAAAACACCGGCTGGCAATTGCCTGGCTGGAAAAGCCACCGTCACGGCCAAAGAATCGTGATCGGCGTATTCCACTTCAGCTTCAGCCAGGGCCGTTTGGCAAACCGGACACCAGTGAATGGGACGAAGCCGCCTCGTTACATAACCTTCGGTTAACATCTGTTGAAAAGCCTTCACGATGGCAAGCTCGTAAGTAGGGTCCATAGTCATGTAGGGGTGTTCAAAATTACCCAGAACCCCCAGGCGTTTAAACTCATCCCGTTGGCGGTTTAAATACTTTTCAGCGTACTTTTTACATTCCTGCCGGATTTCGACCTTCGACATGGTCTTGGATTTCGATCCCAAATTCTCCATAACTTTGTGTTCAATAGGCATGCCATGGCAATCCCAGCCCGGCACATAAGGCGCGTTGTGGCCAGTCAAGCCCTGGTACTTGACGATAATGTCTTTTAGAATTTTGTTGAGCGCCGTGCCCATGTGGATATCGCCGTTAGCGAAAGGAGGGCCGTCATGAAGCACATACTTGAGAGCGTTTTCCCGCTGGAAGACAGCCTTATAAAAACCAAAGCTTTCCCAGAGTTTTTGTCTTTCCGGCTCGGTTTGAGGCAGATTAGCTTTCATAGGAAAAGAGGTTTGAGTGATATTGACGGTTGATTTGTATTCGGCCATTTTTCTTCCAAATTCAGGGAAATTAAGAACGAAAGCTTAGCAAATGAGCCTAAAAATGTTTAGTCTTTTTTCGGCTTAAAGCGATCAAATTAGATCGAAAAGAATATAAAAGGTGAGTTGAAGAAGAAATCAGGCAGAAACTTTAAGTACATTGTTATCTCCGCCCAGGCCGTCGTATGACTTTTGGGAATTTGAGGGATCGATAACCCATTCGTCGTCATCGAGAACAAACTTGTAGTGATAAATACCCGGCTCCAGTGAAATAACAAAGCGAAAACTGCCATCCTCCTGACGGTCCATCAAGTCCACATCCTTATCCCAATTGTTAAAATTACCCACTAAAGCCACCTTGTTGACTGGTTTGGAAGGCTGATAGGTGACCGTCACCTTCGTAGCCGGTTCAAACGAAACCACCTGGTTTCTGCCCTGCGATTTTGCCACATAGAGGCTGGAATCGGCTTTTTTTATCAAAGACTCTTCATTGGCCGCGTCTACCGGATAGGTCGCCACACCAGCCGAAAGGGTAACCTTCTTCAAAGGCTGGCTTTCCATTTTCGCAAAAGTGGCGGAAGCCACTTTTTCCCGAATGCGATCCGCCAATTCAGCCGCTCTCTTGCGGCTGGTTTCGGGAAGAATGATCACCATTTCCTCCCCGCCATAGCGGGCCACAATATCCACTTCCCTGGCTTCAGCTTTGAGTATTTCGGCTATCTTTTTGAGGACTTCGTTGCCCGCCGGATGGCCATTGGCGTCGTTATATTTTTTGAAATGATCAATGTCAAAAATAATCAAAGACAACAATCGATGATATCTTTCCGCCCTCATTTTCTCTTCTTTTAATCGGTCCAAAAAATAGCCAAAATTATAGAGGCCGGTTAGCCTGTCCGTAATGGCGATTTGCCTGGTTCTTTCGTACAGTAAGGCGTATTCAATGGCCAAAACATCTTGCTGGCCGGCGTCTTCATCTCCAAGCCTCATGGCATTCTCGAAAAACACCAACCCGAGGCGGTTCATGAGATTGGAGGCCTCTTTTAACGCTTCGCCTGAAGAAATATGGCCGTTTTCCCTATACAACTCGGCCAGCGAAGGGTCGTTCATCATCTCTTTGAGCGTATCTTTCATGAGAAACAGTAAAAAGACCATCTCGGCCGCCGCAAGTTGATAGGCGGATTGTAAATCTCTCAATCGAAAAACAATGGGTTTCAGTTGGGCGTCGACTGCTTGTTCGGCGCTTTCTTTGTTTTCAACAATAGAGATAAGACTAATCATCAATTGATGAATTTCACCAAAAACAGCCGAATCGGACTGGAAAAGGTCTATACGGCTTTGGAGCGCTTTGACCGAGCTATTCCAGCGTTGGCGTAAAAGTTCATCTTTTTGCTCAATAATTTGAATGAGTGAAATGTTCATGGGAACCATATTAAGGCTTTTTAACTGTTTTTTTTAGTGACTGGAGTCATTATTTGAGATTTTTGGCTTATTTACGCTGAATATGGCCATAAAGATCTAAATATTGTTTGGCTGAGGCGTCCCAGGAAAAGTCTTTCGTCATAGCCCGCTGAACCAATTCTTTCCAGATTTTAGGTTGGTGGAAAGCTTCTACCGCCCGGCGGATAATAAAAAGCAACTCTTGCGCCTGATAGTTTTCAAAAACGAACCCTGTACCTTTTTTACCCTCAGGAGAAAGATTTTCAACCGTGTCCGACAATCCGCCAGTTTTCCGAACAAGGGGAATAGAACCATATTTCATAGCAATCATTTGTCCCAAACCACAGGGCTCAAATCGAGAAGGCATCAAAAACATATCGCTCCCCGCGTAAATCAATTTGGCCAGACGATTATCATATTTCAGATTCACGGCCAATTTTTTCGGATACCGCTGCTGGAGGGTTTGCAGCATCTCGTGATAACGGATGTCCCCTGTGCCTAAAATAACAAATTGTACATCCATGGCTAAAAAGGGCTCAATTATTTCAGAGATCAAATCTAATCCCTTTTGGTCTGATAAGCGGGACACCAAACCAATCACTGGTGTTTGAGCCTTAAATTCCAATTCCAGCTCGGTTAATAGCTTAACTTTGGACTCTGTTTTCCGGTCATGATTCTTAAGCGTATATTGCGCTGGAATTTCTTTATCCGTCGCCGGATTCCACTCGTCATAATCGATACCGTTTAAAATACCGCTCAAATCCTCCGCCCGGATGTTGAGGACCCCTTGAAGTCCTTGGCCGAATTCATCGGTTTTAATTTCCGCGGCATAAGTAGGCGAAACAGTATTAATCGCGTCCGAGTAAACCAATCCGGCTTTGAGATAATTGACTTGATCATAGAACTCCAATTTTTCCTGTTTGAATTCTTCCCAGCGCAAACCCGTCATGGGTAAAACGTATTTGGGAAACAATCCCTGATAAGCCATGTTATGAATCGTAAAAAGAGTTTTTATTTTTTGATAAGCTTTTTGATCGGCGTAAAGTGTTTTTAAGTAGGCGGGTATGAGTCCGGTTTGCCAGTCATTCAAATGGATCACGTCCGGATACCAGTCCAGCGCACGGAGCAGCTCTAGTGTCGAACGGCAGAAAAAAGCGAACCTTTCGGCGTTATCGTGATAATCGCCTTCGGGTGTTCCGTATAACCCGTCTCGATCAAAGTAGCGATCGCATTGAATAAAATAAGCTTTAACCTGTGTGTCGCCCAGGCGGGTCGAAAGAACATCCGCGGTCATATCACCCATTCCCATAGGAACGGCCAATCCATTAATTTCATACTTCAATCTGTATTTTTCAGGAGAGACGCTTTTATATTTCGGCAGTACCAACGCTATCTCACAGCCAAGTTTGATTAAAGCGCGGGGTAGAGCGCCAACCACATCTGCCAAACCTCCAGTTTTAGCAAAAGGGTAACCCTCAGAGGCGACCAACAGAATCTTGTGCGGAGGAGCCGGATTTCGAGAGGTTGCCCCAGGCGCTTCTTTTTTAAAAAGTGAATTCTTTAACGCGTCCATATTTTATCCAGTTGTTTACTTGCGGCTGAGTCTGCGTCAAACTCCAACCAAATGACAAATGATTAAACCACCCAAACCCCATTTAGGCGAGCGCTATAAATAATTATTCAAAATTTTGTCAAATCATTCTCGATTAAAAAATCCAGCGCTTTTCTAAATCAGCCGAATCAATTTTCTTGCGGGTTTTCAGAGCGTTTTCTAAAAGTTCTCTTATCATCACATCGGTTCTTTTTCTGTACTTTAAACGCCGCAATTGTTCGTAGCCATCGCCTCCGTCAGCTAAAAAATCGTTCAAAGCCAATTGGTATTTTTGATGGTCATTTAAGGGCTCATTTCCAACCCAAATAGAAAGACCGCCGCCGACCCGTTGAACTTTTAATCCCGATATCTGCAAAAAAGCACCTTGTCCCCGTTTGAGTTCGGCAATTTCGAGAGTTTTTCTTAAATAAGCGCCTGGAATTTCAACTGTTACAATTTCGTTATCTGTCGGAATAATTTCATAGAGAATTTCTCTCGTGATTGTTCCTGTCTTGAAATCCGAGTGAAAAAAGTCACTATTAATTAGAGCCACGTCCGTCTGCGCTGACTTTCGGATCTCGTCCGCGGCCATTTGTCCCCAAATCGAGTCGCCTTGATTATTAGCATCCGCATTTAAGGCCTCAGCTAAGGGCTCATCCAAGGGCTTTTCTTTGAGCCTAAAACGGTATTTATCCAGCAAAGCCACCATGTCTGGGTTTTCGGGTAAATCCGCCGTAATTGGAATTAACTGGTAGTGATAGTCCGTAATGGAATAAGTCGCATTTTTGGTTTTAGGATCCCGATGACCTTCAATGCTTAAATCCAATCGGCCTAAATAAAGACCCTGGGAACCTGCCTGCCCAATAATGGGCCCCACCAAAGTACCGTCTTTAGCTTTCGTGACAATTGGCTCGGTCAATACTGTCTGACTGCGCCCTCCAAGAATAACATGGAGGTAAGAATTACCTTTTGCGAACTTCTTATCTTCATCGACTCCCAAACGACTCAGAACTACAAAAATATCCGCATCCTTTTTAAATATCGAGTGCAGCCCTTTGGCCGCCGCGTCCGCCGGATTAAAAACAAGTCCCCGAACATTTTCTCGCCGAGCCACGGATAGCGCTTCTTGCGTGCTAAAACCAATCAAACCTACCCGGATATTACCCGCCGATTTAAGTACATAAGGCCGAATAAAAGGCTGCCCCGCGCTCACCACGTTAGCCGAAACCCAGGGAAGACCGAATTCTTTCCGGTAATCTAAAAGAGTCGTTTTGCCGTAATCAAAATCTTGTTCGCCCAAACCGATGGCGTCATATTTCATCAATTGATAAGCCGCGCAATCTACTTTTCCATCGGTCATGTCGGAAAAAGCGGTACCGCGAAAGAGATCACCGCTATCGACCAAAATAACGTTTTTCTCTCCCACTTCTTGACGAATCTTTTGGATCAACGCCATACGACGCGTTACCCCGCCCACTGGTTTGGAGGGATCGGATTCATGCAAAGGCTCTACCTGGCCGTGATGATCATTAGTAAACAAAATGGTAATTTGCGCTTCTTTACCCCAAAGGGATAAAGGAAAAATCAAAACAAAGCCGCAAAAAATAAGAAAACGGGATTTAGAGTAAATCAGATGAGAGCATTTGCTAAAAGACATCAAAACTCACCGACTGCATCTTCTTCGTTTTTAAGAACATGAAATAATCCGGGCAATTCAAAAAGATCAAAAACCCGGTAAATATCCTCGCTCACATGAACGATTTTAATGTCACCTTTATTCCGGCGGACGTCCTGAATAGTGCTCATCAGAACTCCAAATCCGGCACTGGAAACGTAACTAAGACGTTTCATATTGAGAACAATTTTAAACTGCCGATTTTTAAAATGATCTTTTAACATCGTTTCAAAATCGCCGACGGTATAAACGTCCAAGACGCCTTCAATATCAATAATTTTAACCAAAGGATTGGATAAAGCATCCCGTGAGGTGAGGGTTAGTTTTTGCATTTTAGCTCCATCACGAAGAATAAGCGGCGGTGTTCGGAATCAAAGCTTCAACAAACATTTGTGGGTCAAAAGCGATCAGATCTTCCACCTGTTCTCCCACACCTAAATAGCGCACGGGTAATCCCAATTCACCGGCCAAAGCCACCACAATGCCCCCTTTGGCCGTACCATCAATTTTAGTCAGAATGAGTCCCGTCAATCCAACCTCTTTATGAAATTCCTTGGCCTGATTTAAAGCGTTTTGGCCCGTGTTTGCATCCAAAACCAACCATTTTTCCTGATGAACCCCCGGCGCGGCTTTTTCAGCCACTCTGACTATTTTTTTCAACTCCTCCATCAAATTCGAACGATTGTGAAGTCTTCCGGCTGTATCCACCACCATACAGTCAGCGCCTTGAGAAATTCCGGATTTTAAAGCGTCAAAAACAATGGAAGAAGGTGCGGCTCCATGAGCACCACGAATCAATTGTACCTTAGCGCGCTGTGCCCATTCCATGAGCTGTTCTTCGGCCGCCGCTCGAAAAGTGTCCGCCGCCGCTAAAAGAACTGTACGGCCTTCAGACGAGAAATGAGCCGCCAACTTACCTGCGGTGGTCGTTTTACCCGCGCCATTGACCCCGATTAAAAGAATAATAACCGGTTTGGGCAGGTCATCAGAAACATGAACTTTTAAAAGTTTTTCCAAAACAGCTTTTCGAAGATGCTGGACGACAGAAACTCTTTCCGATGTTGTATCATTTTTTACAGCCGTTTCGACTTCCTTGGCAATTGCCCTGGCCGTCATCGATCCCACATCTGCCCTCACCAAACCTTCTTCCAATTCTTTTAAAGTTTGCTTGGATAACTGAGTCGTGCCCTGAAGAAAGAATTGTAGATTTCCCGTTAACTCCTGGGCCGTTTTTAAAAGTCCATTTTTAAATTTGTCGAACAAACCCATAACACACCTGATTTTAATTAAAATAATTCTCTTTTAACGGCCAGAAACACTTCTTGAGGTTTAACCGAATCGCACAAACCATCGTTCGATTGAAAAACCCGATGCTTCACACCTAGCCGGTTTTGCGGTCCCCAACGACGGGGATCGCTTGGCCCAAAAACGGCAAAAATTCTGGTAACCCAGGAGCAAAGGTGCATGAGTCCGCTGTCGTTACACACCAGTGCGTCAAATCGTTTAGCCGCTTCCAGTATAGAGAAAAGATCATCACTGGGGAGTGTAAACACATGGGGAAAATCAGCCGTCTGCTTTTCAAACTTTCTCAACTCCTTATCCTCTCCTTTTCCATGCAAAACAATGATCTTTAAACCAGTCCTTGAACCCAATTTCCTAATTAAGTCCAAATAATTCTTTTGAGACCATCGATTATCCTTTTTTTGAAGTGTGGGGTGAATCCCTAAAACCTTGTCTTTAGAACTGATCCCTATTTGAGAATAGAAGTTTTGAATTTCTGTAATAGCTCGTTGAGGTAATGGACCAAAATTCGCCTTTGTAGCTATCAGTTTGGCTTTTGGAAATATTTTTTTAATCAAAATAAAGCTCTTTTGAACTTCTGAAATATTTTCAGACGGGGCTTCAATTCCCTGATTAAAAATTCTTTCGGAAACATCTTTATACTCGCGGAAGTCACCTTTGGCCCAAAAACCTATACGAACAGGGCTTCCCGAAAGTACGGATAGGAGTGCCGTGGTTGTTGAAAACGGATAGGAATGAAGGTCAACTACCGCATCAAAAGAGTTCAACAAAATTTTAAACCATAGATCGACTCGAGAAAAAATATTTTTCTTAAACACCCATACGCGAGCTTGTGGAAAATAAAATTTAGCTAAATCAGCGTTCGGTCGCCCTGCCACTAAAGTCCATTGTGTCGAAGATCCCAAATTCTTTTGAAGCGCGCTAAGGGCTGGAACTGAAAGAACAAAGTCCCCCAATCGATCCGGTCTTAAAACCAAAACAGATCGAATCTTAGGAGGCATCGTTTTCTTTTCGGCAGAAATAATCCAACCGATTAAATCCCAAAATAGTTTTTTAAATTTTTTCTCAAAAGAGTGAAGCGGGCTCATTAGGAAACGGCGGATTCTTCCGGCGCGTTTTCCCTAAATTTAGTGGAAATAATTTTGGAGACACCGGATTCCTGCATCGTAACGCCGTACATCACATCCGCCGTTTCCATGCTGACCTTGCTGTGCGTGATCATGATGAACTGAGTCTTTTTACTGAATTCTTTCAGTAGATGGGTAAAACGGCTGACATTGACGTCATCTAAAGGCGCGTCAATTTCATCCAGCAAACAAAAGGGGCTTGGCTTTACCATAAAGAGAGCGAATAAAAGGGCGATCGCCGTTAAAGCTTTTTCGCCGCCTGAAAGAAGCGAAACCGACTGCAGCCGTTTGCCCGGCGGGCGGGCCACAATTTCAATTCCTGATTCCAACACATCTCCTTCGTCCACCATAATCAATTCGGCTCGCCCACCTTCAAACAAACGCTGGAAGGTATCTTTAAAATTCTCCTGAACCGTGGCAAAGGTGGAAGTAAAAAGCTCTTTTGAAGTCAAATTGATCTTATTGATTGCCTTTTGAAGATCATCTTTCGCCTTTAAAAGATCGTCGCGTTGCTCGGTCAAAAATTTGTACCTCTGATTCAACTCGTCATATTCCTCGACAGCGACCATATTCACCAACCCCAGACGCTCAATTTTAGCCCGCAATTCGATCGATTCTTTTTCCGCCGTTTCACTGTCAAAATCTTTTTCCAGAGTAACGGGCGAGTTATCGAGATCAACTTTATATTCGACTTCCAATTTTTCCTCGATATTGCGGGACTCCACATTGATCTGGGCTTCTTGAACCTCAAAACCATGCAGTTCTTTTTGTACATCTTCCGCTTTGGCGCGGGAATGATGAACTTTTTCGGTCCAAAAATGGGTTTCGGCGGCGATTTTTTCTCGCTTTTCCGAAATCACTTTCACTTTGGCGTCAGCGCTTTGTTTTGTTTCGGAAAGCCCTCCCGCTTTTTCTTCTAAAGTGGTGAGATCCAAAGACAACTGCTGTTCTTGTTCGTCTATCTGGCTGTTTTCAAGGCGTTTTTGTTCCACTGACTGGGTCAGTTGATCCTGTTCGGTTTGATAACGCTCCGCTTCTTCTTTCGATCTTTGGGCGACTTCGTCCATCGCGGATATTTCCACTTCCACTTGCATAATTTGCTTGGAGATTTCATCTTTGCGAACCTGCAAGTTTTGCAAATGATGGCGCGCCACTGATATTTCTTCCTGTGTTACGTTTTGTTCCTGTTCGCTTTGAGATAAAAGCTCATAAAGTTCTTGAACGCGGATTTTATCAGAACTCCAGTGACGTTCGACTTCCGCCTTTTCAATTTCTTCCGCTGCCTTTTGATCATGCAGGCGGCCCAAAGTCTCATGAATTTGGGTAATTTCCTTTTCACCCTCAGCCAGACGAATTCTTAAATGCTGGCGGCGACTTTCGGCGGCCAACAGATGGTCTTCTGAATCCTTGCGACTTTTCTTGGCATCTCCCAAAACCAGCTCTAGCTCTTGGATTTCGAGCTCAACCTGCTTTACTTTTTCCCCCAATTCGTTCATTTCACGGTGCCGGCCTAAAAGCGAAACACCGGAAATCTCAGAACCAGCTTTCATAAAACCCAAGGGACCCAGTCGATCTCCTGCTTTGGTAACAAACCGAACCCGGGGATAACGGTCCAGCAATACCTCCGCCGAGGCCATATCTTTGGCAAAAACATCCTGTTCAAAAAGAAACTTCACCACCGGTTCCACAGAAGGGTCATATTTAAGTAAAGAAAGAACCGAAGCTTCCACTCCGTTTTCCGTTAATAGACCTTCCGGCAGGGGAACATTTTGTAGTTTGGTTAAATCATCAAGTATAAAAATGGAAACCTTGCCTTGTCCCTCGGATTTCAAAAAGTTGACTACTTTGTCAGCCGTCGCGCGGTTTCGAACTACTAAAGACTGAAGCTGACTGCCCAAAATGGCTTCTACCGCCGCTTCGTAAACCTGGTCAACTGAAATGAGATTCGCCACCACTCCTAATACTTCCTGCCACATCAATGGCTCGGATTGTTTCGCCTGTAAAACGACCTTCACACCCGGATCATAGCCAGTCAGTTTGTTTTGTAATTCTTCCAAAACCCCGTAGCGGGAGCGAACTTCCGAAAACGTATTATTCGATTGTTTAAGGTTGGTATTGAGTTCTTCAATGCGGGTTTCACTTTGCGATAAAGCGGTTTGATGTTGAAGAATCTGTTCATCCAGCTGAGCTTGTTCGGTTTGAACGCGGTTCTTTTCATCCTGAAGTTGAAGCAACCGCTGTTCAACATTAATGATCTCATTCGCCAACTTTTCAATTTGGGACGCTAAATCGGTCACCCGGCGTGAAATTTCCTCATCTTGGGCTTTCAACGACTCCAACTCGGCTTTCATCTGAGCCGTTTTGGTTACCAGCTGCATCGCTGTAGCGCTCTTGTTTTGTAAATCCTGATTTTTCGAGGAAAGATCCCCGTCCAAAGAAACCAATTGTCCCTGGAGCTGTTTTTTAAGCGATTCCTTTTCCGCTTTTTGGGCGTCTTTGTTTTCTAACAAACTTAGACGCTCAGTCACCCAAACCTTGAGTTGCTCAATGCGGCTTAACCCTTCGACGATTTGCTGTTCATTTCGCTGTTTTTGATCCGTCAACATACCGCGGTGACGGCGGGTTCCCTCGGCCCTTCCCTGAGTAACTTCCACTTCACTTCCAATTTTATAAGCCTGTTCCCTGGCCTGAGTTAATTCTTCTTCGATCTGATTGAGCTGAGTTCTCTGGGCCTTTTCATCGTGTTCGAGCTTATGGGTTTCACCTTGAAGCGTTTCTAATCGCTCCCGTACCTGACTCATTTTGTGATGCAGGTCTTTCAACTTGCCTTTGAGTTTATGAGCCTTGTCTAAATGAATCAGTACCTGCAACTTGCCCAAGTTTTCTTTGTACTCGCGATACTTTTCTGCTTGTTTCGCCTGGCGTTCCAAGCTTGAAATTTGACGTTTAATTTCAGCGACGATGTCCGAAACACGAACAAGATTCTGCTCGGTGGCGTCCAACTTCCGCAAAGCTTCGACTTTACGAGCTTTGTAACGGGTAATACCGGCGGCTTCTTCAAATATCGCCCGGCGTTCAGCGGGCTTTGAGGTAATGATCTGATCCATTTGGCCCTGGGCCATAACCGAATAAGCGCTGGTGCCTAACCCCGTTCCCATGAAAAGTTCTTTAACGTCTTTTAAACGAGCCGGCGCTTTATTAATGAGGTACTCGGCCTCGCCAGATCGGTAAACCCGGCGGGTGATGGAAATTTCGTTATATTCCAGGGGAATGGTTTTGTCTTCATTGGAAAGAACTAAAGTCACTTCAGCCATGCTGGACGGCTTACGGGTGTCGGTCCCGTTAAAGATAACATCCGTCATTTCAGAGGCACGAAGACCCTTAGCCGACTGTTCACCCATCACCCAGCGCACACTGTCCGAAACGTTGGTTTTACCGCAGCCGTTAGGACCTACGACCGCCGTCACTCCTGGTTCAAAGAGAAGTTCGGTTTTATCAGCGAATGATTTAAAGCCGTGAATTTCGAGTTTTTTAAGGAACAAACCGATTTCTCCAGGGTTGATGAGAAAAAGGCCACGAATGGTGTAAAAAAGTGTAGTACGGGCTTAATTCTGCACGAATGTATCATCTCAATAAGCGGTATGGCAAGCTCTTTCAGACCACTAAAGATTGTAAAAAATTGAGCTTTCATGGTTGAAATTTATTTTGAGTTTCTCTTAATCGTTACTGTCGACGATTCTTTTTTAATCTTCCAAATCCGGTAATAGGTTCGTATTAAAGAAAAGATGATGGCCGTTATTCCTATCCCATACAAAATCAGCGCCCAAAAATGACGGGACATTAACTTACTTTCAACTTATTCATCCGCTGTTTCGCGTTGGCGGTCAAACTTAGCGGCCCAGCTGGGAACCATGTGGTGAGGCGCCATGCGGGCTCCAAACTTGGCTTTCAATATATGTAATACCGTCAAATCTTCTTCACGGATCTTCGCCACCGCGGCGTAGGAATGATTGGCGAAAGCCGGTTCTTCATCCGGTCCCACTCTTAACCACATTTTTCTTCCAACTTGTTTTAACAACACAAATACAGAGTCTTTGCTTCCGGGAACAACAAAAGTGAATTTGCGGTATTGCGGTCCTTTATTTTGTTCTCCCTCGTAAACCCCTTCTTCATTAGCCATTTTGTATTTCTTCGCGTCCATACCATTCAACACTTGTTGGGAACCCCAGGATAATCTGGAGGTGATATTGCCGCCCTTTGCCTGAATCCATCCACCCAAAATTGTATCGGGACGAATTTTGGATTCTTCCCAAGGGTGTCTCACATGTACTGACTTAGCAATCGAAACTTTTGCCGCTGTTGTAGTAGCCGGCGCTGAGGCCGCAACCGCAGGAGCATTACTGGTACTAGAGCTAGGCAATGCAGGCATATCGCTGGAAGCCGGAGCCATCGCGGGTGCTGAGGCATCGGGTAAAGGGGGCATCCCACTATCGGTAGTAGCGGGTGCGGCGGCGCTAGTACTTGGCAAAGCCGGCATATCACTCGAAGCAGCAGGCGCCACAGGTGGAGCCGCTGAAGCGGCAGCATCAGGCAAAGCGGGCAAACTATTATCGGCAGGAGCAGAAGCCGCAGCGCCAGGCAGAGCGGGTACATCACTGGCCGCGGGCGCAACTCCCGTGTCAGGCAACGCTGGCATATCGTTGGCGGAAGGCGATGCCGCAGAAACAGGAGCGACAATAGCGGGCGCGGTCGAGGGAGCGGCATCCGGTAAAGCGGGCATGGTATCGTCTTTTGCGGGAACGGCCGAAGGCGGCGCGTCCGAAGGTAAGGGCGGCATATCCTGGGCCGAGGTAAATCCCGCCGCTAATAACAGGAGGATGAAAACCAAAAAACGTTTCAACATTCGAAACACTCCTTGACCCGAAATGAATCCGTAACAGAGGCTTATTCTAACCCTATCCTGCTAAACCCAAAATAAATAATTAAGAAAAACCCTTTGCTCTTGACGCGATCAAAAACGGGCAGTCATCAAAGGCACCGAAAAAGCCAATGACCGTTGAGCGTTTGGAAGTTCCACAATCGAGTTCGTTTCAGGCGGCGGATAAGAATTGCTCAAAACCGAAACACAGGCCACTGTGGTAGCGCCCAAAGCCATTCCGCCCAAAAATGGCAAAAAGAAATTTCCACCTACCGAAAACTGACCTTCTAAAACAAGAGAAGTTAAACCCGTCAAACCAAAACTCGCCAAAGTCACAAAGGGCAAAGAAGTGATAAAAACCACCTGGAAATCTTCCGGCTGATTCTCACGGTAAATAATCCCATCCGGATCGTAACCCAGCGCCTGCCGTTCATATTCATAGGGCTTTACGAAAGCATTTTGATCGGAAAGTTCTTCTTCAGAAGGCTGATCTGCCACCATCGGCTTCGGGTTCGCCGGATTCAAATCAATCCCATCGGCGTAAACAGCCCAGGGACAGATAAAAATAAAGATAAGAACAGGTAAAAAAAGGGTTTGGGAACGTAAAAACATAACTTTATTCTAACGTCCCCCAACCGCAAAGCAACCGATTAACCGATGGACATTTTCAAAGGCGACTTACCGCTGGATTTTTCCGACTTCATGCGCTGGTCATTATTCAAAATACGCTTGCGCATGCGGAGATTTTGCGGCGTCACTTCCAAAAGCTCATCGTCCTGAATATATTCCAGACATTGTTCCAGCGAGAAAATGGTCGGAGGCTCCAGAGTTAAAGCCTCATCCGACGACTTACTGCGCATATTGCTTAAATGCTTGGTCTTGCAGGGATTCACCGCGATGTCATTCTCACGAGTATGCTCGCCCACAATCATGCCCTCATAAACTTCGGTACGCGGAATGATGAAAAACCGGCCCCGATCGGATAATTGAAACATACCGTAAGCGGCCGTGATGCCGTTTTCAAAGGCCACCAGCACGCCGCGGTTACGGCCGCCGATCTCGCCTTTGTATTCACCATAACCGGCAAACACGTGATGCATAATTCCTTCGCCCTTGGTATCGGTCAAAAATTCCGTACGAAAACCCAATAGGCAACGGGACGGAATCAAGAATTCAATGCGGGTTGTTACTTCCGAAAGCGGCGTCATATTTTTCATTTCGCCCTTGCGAGAACCCAGCTTTTCCATGGCCACGCCCACCGAGTTATTTGGAATATCGATAATCAAATTTTCATATGGTTCCTGAACCTGATCGTTGATTTTTTTGAAAATAACCTGTGGGCGGGAAACTTGAAATTCATAACCTTCCCGGCGCATGGTTTCAATCAAAATGCCCAAGTGCAATTCACCACGGCCCGCCACTTTAAAAGCATCTGGGCTTTCAGTGTCGCTGATCTTCAACGTTGGATTCGCCTCAGCTTCTTTATAAACGCGATCTCTCAAATGACGTGACGTGATGAACTTTCCTTCTTTACCCGCGAAAGGCGAGTTATTAATGGAAAAGATCATCGACATTGTCGGTTCGTCGATGGTAATCGCCGGCAAAGCTTCTGGATTGGTTCCTGCCGCGATGGTTTCACCGATCTGAACGTCTTCCAAGCCCGCCATCAGGATAATATCTCCCGCAGAGGCTTCGGGGCATTCAGCTTGTTTAATACCTTGGTAATTAAAGAGCTTGGTTGCGCTGCTGGCCACATGACGGCCATCGAGCTTAATCAGCGTAATGGGGTCGCCCATTTTAATCTTGCCGCGTTTCACGCGACCGACTGCCATACGACCCAAATACTCATTATAAGAGGTCGTCGTGACCAACATTTGGAAGGAACCTTCCGTATCCACTTCAATAGGTTTGAAGTGATTGATGATAGTGTCATATAAAGGCTTCAGGTCAGTTCCGGGCTTGTTCAAGTCCAGAGTAGCCTTACCTTCACGAGCAATGGCATAGACAATCGGATATTCAATTTGTTCTTCATTGGCACCTAAAGCGATAAAAAGATCCAAAACATTGTCAACCACTTCTTGAGGACGGGCGTCCGAACGGTCAATCTTATTGATGACCACAATCGCGGGTAAGTTTTGTTCCAAACTCTTGCGCAAAACAAACTTGGTTTGAGGCAGAGGGCCTTCTGCCGCGTCTACCAACAAAAGAACTCCGTCGACCATGGAAAGAATACGTTCCACTTCCCCGCCAAAGTCAGCGTGACCCGGGGTGTCGACAATATTAATTCTGACACCATTCCATACAATCGAGGCGTTCTTCGAGAAGATGGTGATACCGCGTTCTTTTTCAAGCGCGTTCGAGTCCATGACCCGTTCTTCCATATGCTCATTAGTTCGGAACACGCCCGACTGTTTGAACAAAGCATCTACCAATGTAGTTTTGCCATGGTCAACGTGAGCGATAATAGCGATATTGCGTAAATCCGAACGAACTGTCATTTCTAACCTCTTTTAAATTATTCAACTGGTTCCCGAACAACCGGCCCGTATCAATAACACTGACAATGAACTGGCAAAGGGAGGCGAGAGTATACCCAAAAGGTTATTTAAATAAAAGAATTTCGGGGTAAATTAAGGTCAAGAAGTGCTGATAGACTGCAAAAAAGGAACTAGAACATCTAAAAAAGCTCTGGGATTGTCACGAAATACCCCATGACCCGCTTTTTCAATTACTTTCAGGCTTTCAGGCGGTAATAAATCAATAATTTTTTCGCATTCTTCCGGCGACAAATAAGGACTATCCTCAGCTTTAATAAAAAGAGTTGGACATTGAACTCTTTTCAATAGCCAGTGAAGCGCTTTCGCCCTTCCCAACCGCTGAATTTCCAAAACCGCCGGAACCGAAAAATTCCAGTCCCATTGGTTTGCTTCATTTATGGAAAACTGTCCTTTTTCAAATTTACGGCGTCTTTCTTTTTCCGGAAACTTATCGAGCAAAAACTTATCTAAAGAATCTTCATCCGCGAACGGAACGGGATATTGGCTATATTCGTCTTGAGACTTTTTCCATATCTCTGGGTCCGCGGTTAAGGTTTGATCAATGATGGTGAGACTGGCAGTTTTATCCACGAACATGGTTGCGAAGAATAATGCGTTGCGGCCACCCGTCGAGTGTCCCACCACATGAATATCGCGATGACTAAACTCGATCGCGCAGGCTTCCAAATCTCTGGCTAAATCTTCCGGCGCGTAACCCGATTTTGGCTTTTCGCTCTGTCCGTGGCCTTTCATATCAAAAGCAAAAACTCGGAACCCGGCCTCAGCCAATTCATCAGGAATCGATTCCCAATCCTGGCACTTCGCGCCCAATCCGTGAAGCAAATAAACCACCGGTCCTACCGACCCGTGTTTAAGATAAAAAAATTCGCCGCGTGGCGTTTTTATAAAAGACATGATTTCCTCAAAGAATAATTGTCGGCTATTTTAGCCTAACTGGCCCATAACATCTTTTTATTTTAAGGACCGAACCCTACAATGCAATCCATGCCGACCAAGACTATACAACAAAAACCTATTCTCGATCCCTATGCGGCCCTTCGGCATCCCAATTACCGCGCTTATGTCATCGGCAACTTTATCGCGGTTTTCGGCCAACAAATGCTTGCGGTCGCCATCCAATGGGAAATTTACGCCATCACCAACTCCACCTTGGCGCTCGGGTTCATCGGCCTGGTTTCCTGGCTTCCTATTTTTTTATTCATTTTACCGGCCGGTTCCCTGGCGGATCGTTATAACCGTAAAAACATCGTGTTACTCTCCCAGCTTCTCTTTGCCGCCTGTTCCTTTGGCTTGGCCTTAACCTCCCATTTTCATCCAACAGTTTGGATCATGTATGTACTGCTTTTTTTCACGGGTCTTTCCCGGGCCCTCAGCGACCCAGCCAAACAAGCTTTATTACCCCAACTGGTTCCTGAAAAAGACTTCCCCAACGCCATGACCTGGAGCAGTACTGTGTTTCAAACCGCTTCCATGGTTGGGCCTGCTCTGGGTG
The DNA here is from genome assembly GCA_003136635.1 of candidate division FCPU426 bacterium. Taxonomy (GTDB): domain Bacteria; phylum Oederibacteriota; class Muellerivitia; order Muellerivitales; family Muellerivitaceae; genus Bog-1183. Next base: position 153,376 of record PLFD01000057.1, read on the forward strand.
GCTTTTTAATCGCTCTTGGGGGTTATCCAACGGTTTATCTCATGGATACCCTTTGCGCCCTTAGCTTTTTTTACTTTATTTGGACCCTGAAATATACTCACGATGCTTCCCTGATCAATAACAAGAAAGTATCGATTGAATCCCTATCAGCTGGGCTAAAGTTTGTCTGGAACACAAAAATTATTCTGGCCACCATCACAATGGATTTATTGGTCGTTATTTTGGGTGGCGCTGTCGCTCTCTTGCCCGCGTTTGCTAAAGACGTTCTTCATTCTGGGCCTGTGGCCTTAGGTTTTCTTCGAGCCGCTCCGGCTATCGGTGCATTTCTCATGGCTACTCTGTCCGCCCACTTACCTCCCATGAAAAAATCTGGCGTAGTTTTACTTTGGGCCGTCACTGGCTTCGGCCTCGCTACCATCGTTTTCGGTCTCTCGCACTGGTTTTGGCTCTCACTCTTGATGATGTTTTTAACCGGCGCTTTTGACAATATCAGCGTCATTGTCCGTTCTACCTTAGTACAGGTACTCACACCCGATGCTATGAGAGGTCGGGTAACAGCCGTAAGCTACATCTTCATCCATTCTTCCAACGAATTAGGCGGATTTGAATCAGGAGCCACCGCCGCGTTATTTGGTCTGGTACCTTCTGTTGTTTTCGGTGGAATCGGAAGCATTTTGGTGGTCTTAGCCGTCTATTTTATATGGCCCCAAGTGGCCCAACTGGGGTCTCTGTCCGACCCGATGAAAAAATCAGTCTAACTCTGAATAAAAAAGGCCGCTCCCCGATTCAATCACGGAGCGGCCTTTTTCAAAAACATCAAATCTTTTAAACTTTAGTTTCCCGCTGGAGTATCCGCCGGAGTTGGTTGAGCGGCAGCATCCTCTCCGCCGTCTTTATGCTTTTTCCAATCACCTTTCTTTTTGCCGTCCCATTTGTGATCCATCATGCCGTGACGCATAGTTAACACCCATTTGGCTTGTTGTATCGGTGTTAAAATCTCGCGAATTCTTTCCATGGAGTTATCTTGCGCAGCTTGCATACTTTTGTGGTCAGCCGAAAGTTTATCCAAAGCATCTTTGATGTCTGAATCAGAAGCTTTGCTATCAACCTTTTGCTGCAAAGTGTCTATATCGATCTTTTCCTGATCGCGTAAAGGCTTGTTGGCTTCCATTTGTTTTTTGAAAGTTTCTTTCAGCTTCGCTGCTTGATCGTCTGTTAACCCCAATTTATCTTTCAAATGCTCAATACGGTCTTTACCCCAATCCCCATGCTCACTATGATCGCCGCCCTGGTCATCCGCCGGTGAATTCTGATCTTGCGCCTTTGCCAGTCCATACCCTAAAAACATCGCTATGGCCAGACCTCCTATGAGAAACAAACGAGAAAACTTTTTCATCGCACATCCTCCGCTTTCAGCCATTAGGCTGTTAATTTTCATTCTTCAACCGACCTCTAAAACTTTAGACGCTTCCCTATTGAAGAAGTGTCATCGGTTGAGACTTTGTTTTAAACACTTTTCGTATTAGGATAAATTCGATTTTCTGGGGAGATTCTTAACTTATGAAACAAATCATTTTGATCGTTGGTTTGACACTTTTTACTTCTTCAATCGTCCAGGCTCAAACTGCCGCCAATGAAAGCCCTACCCGCCAGCAAACCCTACAAAAAGGAAAAGTACTTCGCAAAAAAGCTGCGGTCAAACCCGCTTATTATGTAAACGGCGGCACCAGAATAAACAACGCTCCGCAGCATCCTCTCGCGGACAGCGTGTCCCGCACCCAGCCCATGGTTACCAAACCATTCCTCCCTTTACAACAAAATTAAATCAGGGAATTACTTTATTTAATGGGTATTCCACAATGCCCTCGGCGCCGGCATCCTTCAGCTTCGGCACAATTTCGCGGACAATTTTTTCATCCACTACGGTGTCCACATCGACCCAATTCTTGTCGTACATCTCGGCGATGGTAGGCGAATTAAGCGCCGGAAGAACCTTCATCACTTGTTCCAAGTTCTTACGGGGCACGTTCATTTTCAGACCGACTTTTTCTTGAGCGGCCAAAGCTCCCTTTAATAGAAGAATCAAATTTTCAATTTTCTTGCGCTTCCAGGGATCGCCCCAGGCGGCGGAATTGACAATAACTACCGTGGACGATTCCAAGACGGTTTCAAGAATAATCAGGTTGTTCGCCCGCAACGAAGAACCTGTTTCGGTCACTTCGATAATAGCGTCGGCCAGTTCGGGCGGTTTGGCTTCGGTAGCGCCCCATGAAAATTCCACATTGGCCGTCACTCCGTTTTTCTTCAGATATTCTTTAGTCACGTTGACCAGTTCAGTGGCGATACGTTTGCCTTGTAAATCCTTGGCGGATTTAATCTTCGAATCCGCCGGTACAGCCAGGACCCAGCGCACAGGCTTAAGTCCTACCTTGGCGTAAACCAGCTCGGCGACTTCCTGTACTTTCGAACCGTTTTCTTTAACCCAGTCCCGGCCCGTAATACCCACGTCCAATACCCCATCTTCCACATAACGGCTCATCTCCTGGGCGCGAATCAACATAGGCTTCATTTCCGCGTCATCAAGACTTGGAAAATACGAACGGGAGGTAGACGATATTTTGTATCCCGCTTTAGCGAACAAATGAAAGGTGGATTCCTGAAGACTGCCTTTGGGTAATCCGAGCTTTAATAAATTGGACATAGTGTTTCCTCGTTGAAGTTGAAAAGTGCCCCTATTTAACAGTTAGAACCTTACTTTGACAAGCGACACACCATGGAAAAACACCCTGAAACACTTATTTTTGAATCAAACCTACGGTAGACTACCGCCTTCAAACCTCGATACTAAAAACAGGAATTTATGGAAGCCCCAGTTAACTTTTACAATTTGACCCGCGACGAACTGACCCAGTAGATCACCGATTGGGGCCTGCCCCGCCATAATGCCCAGCAGATCTTTCAGTGGATATATAAGAAGAAGGCGAAAAGTTTTGAGGATATGACCGATCTTTCCAAAAGCCTGCGCGAGGATCTAGCTGCCAAAGCCACTCTTTCCACCTTTAAGCTCCACACCAAGCAGGTTTCCCAAGACGGCACCACCAAGTATCTGTGGGAACTCAACCCCGACGTCACAGGCCAGACCGCTCAGGTCGAAAGCGTACTTATTCCCATGGCCATCGACGAAGAAGGTGAACCCGGCCATTACACCGCCTGCCTTTCCACCCAGGCCGGTTGCCGCATGAAATGTACTTTCTGCGCCACCGGGGTTCCGAAATTTCAACGCAATCTGACCACAGCCGAAATTGTCAGCCAAATTTTATTTATGGAACAGGATTCGGGCACCCGCTTTACCAATGTGGTCATCATGGGTATGGGCGAACCCATGGACAATTACGATTACACCCAAAAGGCCATGCGCATTCTGCACGACCCTGAGGGTTTTAACTTGGGCCGACGCCGCATGACGGTTTCCACTTCAGGCCTTATTGAGCACATGAATAAGTTTATTAAGGACGATTGGCCTGTTTCCCTGGCCGTTTCACTCCATAGTGCCGACCCCGAAATTCGAAGCCAGCTCATGCCTATTAATCGGTCTAACCCCCTGGATCAACTTCGTAAAACCATGAAAGATTTTACTTATAAGAGACGTTTGCCCATCACTCTGGAATATATTCTTTTAAAAGACGTCAATGACAGCCCGGAGGACGCCAGAAAACTGGCGGCCTATTGCAAGGATTTGCTCTGCAAGGTTAATTTAATCCGCTACAATCCCGTCCCGACTCTTCCTTACGACTCTCCGTCCGAAGAAAGGGTTATGGCTTTCCGGGAAGATTTGAAAAACAGGGGTCTGAGGGTTTTCCTGCGGGAACGCAAGGGAGTCGATATCGCCGCGGCTTGCGGCCAATTGGGCTTTAAAAACGATAAGAGCACTTAGAAAATGAAAAACCCTTTTCAAAACGTAAAAATCACACCTAAAGAATTAGAACTGGTGAAAAGGGCCGGTGAATTGCTGGGCAAATTCACACTGGTGATTCTGCTCACGGGCCTTATCGCCATGAGCATTATGAAAAAACACCAGCCCATGATCGTGCCAAAAATCATCGGCATGAATCAAAGCCAAGCCGAAAACGCCCTTAGATCCAAGGGGCTTATCATGCAAATTAACCGCCAGCAATACGATGAGCGTATTCCAGCGGGTTTAATCAGCTCCCAAATTCCCCGGGCCAACAGCTATGTCAAACGGGGCCAAACCGTCGTCGTGGTCATTAGTAAGGGTAATCCCAAAGTTAAAGTACCGTTAGTTATCGGCGAGTCCCTTCCCGAAGCCCAGGTCAGTTTGACGGGCATTCATTTAAAGGTAGGCCATGAATCTCTCATGCACTCCTCCCAGCCCGAAAATACAGTTTTAGCTCAAATACCCGACGAGGATGAACTAGTTGATTCCGCCACCGAGGTGGATTTGCTCATTTCAGACGGCATGCCGTCCATGTCTTTTTTAATGCCGGATCTTCAACACAAACCTCTGGAAAACGCTTTTAAGTTATTAAGACCAGCAGGTATTACCATTCAAAAAATAACCAGCGAAGTCCATGACGATTTGGATTCAGCTACGGTCATTTCCCAAAACCCTCTGCCCGGCACTCATATTCAGTCAAAAGACGGAGTATCCTTCGTGGTCAGCGCCAAAAGCGCCGACTCCAGCCTCAAAGCCCGCTATTCCAAAGTGGTTTTTGATATGCCCGAAGGCAATCCCAAACGCTTGCAAATTGACGTCTTTGACCAAACTGGAACTCAAACCATCTATAACAAAATGGAATCGCCAAAAGACCATGTGGAATTAGGCGTCAACGTGACCGGCAAAGCGGTCGCGGAAATTTACTTGAATCAGCAGTTTTTAGAAGAATTACCCATCGAATAGCGCTGATGAAAAAGTCCACATCTCCCTTTTCGGGTCGAACCTATCAAAAATACAAAAATTTGTTTTTGTCGCACAAAGGGGCAATTGAAACCTTTCCCTTTGGTCCCGAAGTAGCGGTTTATAAGTCGTACCATAAAATGTTTGCGACTTTGGTAGTAGAGGAAGAATTTTGGTACAGCAATTTGAAATGCGATCCGATGTGGGCAGAAACCCTAAGAAAAAAGCACAAATCGATCCAGCCCGGCTACCACATGAATAAAAAGCATTGGAATACGATTACTCTGGATGGCTCTCTGCCCGACAGCCTCATCCGCCAAATGGTGGAATTGTCATACGTTCTCGTCACGCCCAAAAAGCTTCTGAAATAAAAAAGGCGGACCCGGTTGCCCGAAGTCCGCCTTAAAAATTTATTTTGATCAGCTTTGCGCGTAAGCCCCCGCCACAAACTTAATAAATTCTTCCAGAGGAAAGTGGCCCTGATGGTCCCCCGTCAGTGATTGAGTCGGAATCACCAAACCTTCATTGAAAGCCTTATTCATCTCAATCATCAAATCCGCCATGCGGGCATTCATGCCGCTGCCCATCATTCCCTTTTTAGCGTCTTCATAAGGAAATTGCGCATAGGCCAAATCCGGCTTACCAATGGCCTTGCCGACCATGGTTGCTACTTCTTTAAAAGTGTAGGTCTTGGGGCCGCCCAGCTCAAACACTTGATTACCTGCAAAATCCAGCTTATCCAAAAGCTCCGCGGCTTTCACGCCGATGTCGTGGGTGGCAACCATAGGAATGGACATATCTCCCCGCAACGGCGAGCCGTAAACGCCCATCCCTTTAATGACAGGAATGGCCCAGAAAATATTTTCCATAAAGTAGGCGGGTCTCAAGAAAATATTATTTAAACCCGTGATGGCTTCCAAACGCTTTTCCTGCTTGTATAAATTGGCGATGGGCCCTGTTCCGCTGGGTTTGTCAGCGCCGATAGAGCTTAAAAACAAATGGTTTTTCACTCCCGCGTCTTTCAAAGCCTGGGCTATGGCTTCGCCGGTTTGGTTTTGGTATTCGCCGAAATCCACCGCGCCGTAAGACGGCGGAATCATGGTGAAAACTCCGTCCGCGCCCTTAAAAGCCTCAGTCAAAGCCGTAGTGTCGTTAAAAGCCGGCGTCATCGTATGGGCGCCTTTTTCTTTGAGGTGCGCCAACTTCTTCGGGTCCCGTCCCAAGGCCATCACGGTATGCCCCTTCTTCAAAAGTTCTTCCGTCATCACTTGGCCGATATGGCCTGTCGCTCCCAAGATGGTGTAAATCTGCTTCGACATAACTGCCTCCCTGTCTCAATTGGTGAACCCTAACAACTATTAGCCAGTCCGGCTGGGATAACAAGCCATTGGTCAAAATTTGTCTGTTACAAATGGGTAACTGTCGTATCGGGACCAAACTTTGCTTTTAAACCAATCTCCCCGGCCCTCTAAATACGCCATTACTCTGTCCAGGTTTCGTTTCAATGCTTCGTCCGACTTTAAACGATTCAAATAACGATTCACTTCTTTTCGGCGGGAAGGGCTTAAATTCTTCCAGTTTCTATAACCCAAAGGACAGGTTTTCAACATCTTTGCCAAGGGTTTCGACAGGGGTTCTACCCGAGGTTTCGGGTCATAAGTCAGCTAAATAGTAACCTTATCCCCTACCTGAGCCAGGGTCTTCTTTCACATGATGCCGTGAAGATAAAGCCGGTGCCGCCCACCGGCACCAAATTCGCCAAAAAGGGATGGCCGTTCACTTTAATTCTTACGGGAATAAAACCCTTTTTCCCAAAGGTTTTAGCGATCTTCAAAGGTACGGTCACGCAGGGGTTTACCCCCACAATGGAAATGATTTGAGTAAATCGATGCATAGGTTTTCCATTTAACGTCTAATTAATCTTTTTTCAAAACTGAATCCTCAATAAAATGGCTCGCTGTTTTATGAAAAACGAATTATGAGGAGTTCCTGATGCCTATCGGTTTAATTATTTTGCAGTACATTCATGTTCTTTTCGCCGCCACCCTGCTGGGAAGCGCGCTCTTTATCGATTTGGTACTTTGGCCTACCCTTTTACGCCGCCCGGCGCCCGAAGCCAAAGGCTTTTTTGAAACCAGCCTCAAAACCACCAGCATCCTTATGGGCGTTTCCAGCGGCATCACTTTTCTCTCGGGTATTTTGCGGGGCACGATTTTCGGGAATATTCATTCGTGGAATGATTTCGTTACGCCTTACGGCGTCACCTTTTCAATAGCCTTCCTAGCCACTTTGGCCATGATGATCCACGGTCCCCGTATCGGCCCCAAACTACTGAAGGAAGTTTGGAAGGGCAAAAACTTTACACCCAACGCCAAAGCCAAGGTTCATTCCGCTCTGGCCGTTTCCTGGATATCGGTTTTAATTATTTTGGCTTGTATGGTTTTGATGCACTTCGGATTGTAAGAAAAAAGCGCTGATTCCCCTCAAAGGGAACCGGCGCTTTTTTTAGCTCGGCACGTAAAACTTGCGGGGCTTGGCGGTTCGCTTGACTTCCACCAAGTTCAACTCCATCCCCATCTTTTTCACACAACTGGCTTTGCTGTTTTTCCCTTCGGTCATCGACCGGCTCACGGGCCACGCCTTCATGGGTTGGGCCGTAAAGGGCCTCAGCATGGTTTTAAAATTCGAAGTGTCTAAAAACATCGGGTCCAGCCAGGTATCGTAATTCTTTAACGGCACAATGACGGGCATGCGGTTATAAATTTTAGCCATTAGCTTGTTGGCGTCGGTGGTGATCACACAGCAAGACTGTAAGGTTTCAGTAACCCCATTTTTGTCGGTCGTACTCCAGGATTCCCAAACACCCGCGAAAGCAAAAGGCGCTTCATCTTCCATGCAAAAAAAGTAGGGCGCCGGAATCTTGTGGTGGCGGTCCCATTCATAAAAACCGTCGACTGGTATCAGGCAGCGGCGCTGTTTATAAGCGGACTTAAATGAGGCCAACTCCCCAATAGTTTCGGCCCTGGCGTTAAAATTATTGTGTTCTAATTTGCGGTCTTTGGCCCAGGCCGGCACCAGCCCCCAATGCAGCAGGTGGATAAAACGCTTTTTCAGCACAGGGTCATAACGCACCACGGGAATCTTGCTTCCAGGCTCAATGTTATAATGGGGTTTAAAGTGATCTACCAACTCAGCTTGGAAATTTTCAGCGATTTCGGTATCGGGGGTCTTCAAAACAAAACGGCTACTCATTCGGCGTCCTCCAGAGATTAGCGGCTCATACTCCGCCTGTTGGACAGGAGTTAAAAGAGGATGAAAAAGTATTATAGCTCATTTCGCCCTGGTTATTTCAGTAGATTTCAATTTCAATCCGTTGACTTCAATGCCTCTATTCCTCATGATTCATGGGATTTATCATCTCATCCAAGGGGCTTTCCATGAAACTCACAGGACACACAATTCTCATTACCGGCGGAGGATCTGGCATCGGCGGCGGGTTAGCCAAGGCCTTTCACAAAGAAGGCAATAAGGTCATCATTACAGGCCGCCGCAAACCGACGTTAAAAGCTTTCGCGGACAAACACAAGGGTATGGATTTTTTCCCTATGGACGTATCCAAAGACGCCGATATCCAAAAACTTTACAAGTTTATTTCTAAAAAATATCCCAAGCTGGATGTACTCATTAACAACGCGGGTATCTGGCAAAATCAGGATTTCACCAAAGCCGCAACCCTTGGGAAACACCTTTTCGATGAGATTGATATCAACCTCAAGGGCCTCATCCGCATGACCCAGGTTTTTTTACCGCTGCTTTCCAAACAGAGCGAATCAGTCTTGATGAACGTCAGTTCAGGGCTGGCCTATATGCCGCTCTCCATGGCGCCGGTTTATTGCGCTACCAAAGCGGCAGTCCATTCTTTTTCCATGTCGCTTCGCCATCAACTGCGCAAAACTTCCGTAACGGTCATTGAATTGGCACCGCCAGCGGTCGAAACCGATCTGGGCAAAGTGCCAGGCAAAAAAGATGAGTTTGAATACCCGAAGTTAGGCTTGGAACCCTTCATCGCTCTAACCATGAAGGCTCTGGAATCGAACCAAACCGAGCTGCCTATCGGCCAATCAAAAATGCTGCGCTTGGGAGGCCGTCTCCTGCCGTCGGTGTTCTTTAATATGCTCAACCCCAAAAAATAATCCGGTAACTTTCACGAGGCTGCTTTTACTTTTTTAAGTAGAGGCGGCCTTTTTTATAAAGAACGCTGTTCAATTCCTTTTTTAATTTCCACGATTTGAACATCCGTAAGACTTTCAACCGCCAGTTTTCCATTCGCGCTCAGAGCCGCGAACTTCGGTTGATTGAGAACCATTAGATCGTTATCCCTCATCATTTCCAACAGAGCATCCAGCCGTTCCTTATCTTCTTTGGGGTTAATCTCTTTTTGAAAATGGATGTCCGCCAGAATTTTTTCCGTCATCAAAAAAGCGGTTTTCCGCCTTTTGAAACTGTAGAGAACAGCGTCTTTAAAAATGTCGTAATCGGCCTGGGACATGGGATCCTATTGCTGTTGCTGCTGTTGTTGGGCCGACGCGTCATCCATCAGGGCTTTGGCTTTTTGGTATTCCACGTCAAAGACGTCCATGAGTTCGGGATAAATCACCACCCGTTCGGTCCTCGACTTGCCGTCCTTCACCCGGACATCCTCAATTAAGAAATACCGGCCCGACCGGGGTGAATCTTTCACCGCGAAACGGTATTCCCCGCTTTTCACCTTAATCGCCCCTTCATAAACCGTCTTATTTTCTGATTCCATAGGTCCCTCTTTCCGGTAGATAGGTCATCTTAACACCAAGAAGTCAAACAAAGGCGGTATGCCAAAACAAGAGACACTACGGAAACTTCTTGTAAAAGAAGCGATATTTTGCATAAATGCTCGCGGTTTAGTTTAAATCTCCAGGAGGTATTTTGTGACCAAGAGTGAAATGCTGTCGACGTTGGCGACTGATTCGGGCTTCAAGAAGAAAGATATCGAAAACATCATGCAGACTCTCAACAACCTAATTTACAAAACATTGAAAAAAGACAAGGTCATCAAGCTCGATGGTCTCGGCGTGTTCCAATTGAAGGATCGCAAAGCCCGCATGGGTCGCAATCCCGCCACCGGCGAAACCATTAAGATTGCCGCCAAGCGAGTCATCAAGTTTCGCGTGGTCAAGGCTTTGAAGGACGAAGTTTTAGGAAAATAATTTTTAGCTTTTAACTGTCTGTAAAAGGGATGGTGTCTTAACCGGCGCCATCCCTTTTTTATTTTCACCCGGCGAGAATTTGAAATTCCTTGGTCGTCATCACCGCTGCTTGAGCCGCGAAAACCTTTTCGGTCAAAACCCGGTGCACTTCCTCATCCGGGTCAAAACAGGCGTCCTTCACCACATAACATTGAAAATCCAGGTCCGCCGCTAACCGCACCGTGGATAAAACAATTCCACTGGTCGAGATGCCAAACAACACCAAATTCTCAATTCCCTGTGATCGTAAAATCATCGGTAAAGCGTTTCCCGCGAAAGCTCCCACGCGGTGTTTGTAAATAACCGTATCTCCCGGCTTAAAAATCGAAGAGTGGATTTTTGAGGAATCCGATCCCTTCAAAAACACGCCCCGCTCTTTCACCATCGCGAAACGTTTATTGCTCAGTGAAATTTCGGGATATCCCGGTTCAAAACCAATCCCCACATGAAATAGGGGAAACCCGCCTTTCCGGGCGGCTTCCACCGCCAGAGCCGCGTTGGGCAGACAGGCCACCGCTCCCGGCACAAAACCCAATAGGCCGTCTTGAATATCCAAAGTCAGAACCGCTGTTTTTTTAGGATCGAGTTTCATTTTTATTCCTAATCTATGGTCTAAGGGCGTTTAGTCTGCTGCGCACAAAGGCCACGTTTTCTTTTAAGGTGTAAAGCATCGGCACATACTTCGAAGGTACCTTAATTCGATTCGCCCGATGTTCCAAACTTTTCATGCGATTCAAAATTTCATCCGCCGGTTTTTTACCGTCCAGCTTGTCCATTTCCCTCTCCAGCCAATGAAGTTCGCCGTAAATCTGGTAAAACTTCCGCTGAATCGCCCAGCCATAAAAAGCCATTAACCCCTTAATCAAGGGATAAAGCAAACCCAACACCGGTACCGCCAAAAACCCAATCTGTTCCACCAGCGCGGCCAGCCAGAAAGGCAGATAGCGCTGTAAAAAGGGTTTTCCCGATTTAAAATAGCTTCGGGCGTCGCTCGACAAAGGTATTTCCAAAGCCTCCGCCGCGGGAAATTCATTGGCCTTCTGTAATACTCCCGCCCGGTTATGGACCAGAGAAGCGGTTTCCAAAAGCATGTATTGAATTGCCGGATTCAAATCAGCCCTGACAATCAGGCTGGTCTTCGTGGCCAAAATGGTTGTGTCCTTGGGAGGCCGGTTGGTGGCTAAGTCCGCAGCGCCCTCCGGATAGGTCAGCTTGTAAAGCGATGGCAAAATGGCCACATAAGCGGCGGCCCGCGAAAAGTTGGCCAAATAAATTCCCGGAGCGGTCAGCAGGGTTTTGACCACCGGTGATTGGGGGCTGGACATCAAAACCGCCGCGTCAAGTTTGCCGTTGAGCATTTCCGTCACAGCTTCCTCAGGAGTCACACCCACTTTTTCGAATGAGTCCGCGTTTAACTGACGGCCTTTCAAAAGTTGATCCACCAGCGCCCGCGAATCGCTTCCCTCAGGTCCCACAGCCACCCGCTTGCCCTCCAGGGCGAACAAAACCCTGTCCGATGTCGGTTTGCGCGAAAAGAGCCACATGGGTTCATAACAAATGGTTCCCAGTGAAACCAATGCCGGCGAATCCGAATCGTCCGCGATACCCCCCTCTACCAATCCAATCTCCACACCCGAGTGGGGATCGCGTAGTTTGGCCAGATTCTCTACCCCTCCGGCGGTCGGTATCAAAATCACTTTGATTCCCTGTTTGGCCATGAGTATCTGATAGCGTTTGCCATAAAAGGCGTAAGAGCTTCCCTCCGGCCCGGTCGCCATCACAATCGTATGGGGCGGCAGAGGATGCAGCAGGGTACAAAGCCAAACGACCACCGCGAGAATAATCACCGTGACGATCGCAATAACAGTCATAGCCTTTCGCGAAAGATTCGGCCCCGGACCAAAAGCACTCGCACGGCTTTCTCGGGTATTGATTGGTTTATTGACCATCGCGCATTCTCCAAAGTGAAATATTTTTTGACGGGACAAAATACCCTGTTTAGCGGGCAGCCGACAATAAAATTGATAAGAGATTTAAAAAACTAAACCCGCGCCCGTCAACGCAAAACCAACAACTTCATAATCCAATGATTCGTCGGCGTGGTAATGGTCACATAGTAAAGCCCGTTACCAATGTTGGCGCCGCCTTTGAACTTGTTGGGATCAAGGTAATAGGCAAAAGTTCCCGCGGGAGCGTAATTCACCCGGTCTTCATAAATTTTTCTAAAAGCGATTGTATAGAGTTTTACCACCACATAGTCATGAGGCTCATCAAAAACAATCTGGATATGGGTGCCGCTGGTTCCCGTGATGGGATTAGGTACCATTGAAACCGCATTAATCGCCGAAGCCGTAGGCGTAATGGTGGCTGTGCCGAAAACGAAAGTAACGGGCGTATTAGTGGAAGTCAAACTCGGGGTATAGGTAAAAGTCGCAGTCGGAGTAAGGGTTCCCGTAACCGTCAGCGTAGGGGTATGGGTGCTGGTATTGGTAGGCGAATTCGTCGGGCTGTTCGTCACCGTATTGGTGGAACTGGAAGTGGCAGTATTCGTAGCCGTATCGGTAGGACTATTAGTCGCGGAATTCGTTGGAGTATTGGTACTGGTGGAAGTTAGCGTATTCGTCGGGCTATTGGTGGGCGTGTAACTAAAGATCGGGGTTAGGGTTATTGTCGGCGTATGGGTAACCGTGTTAGTAGAAGTATTGGTCGGAGTACTCGTCGGGGTGTTTGTCGGGGTAAGCGACGGCGTATTCGTGGACGTATTGGTAACGGTGTTCGTCGATGTGTTGGTGAGCGTATTGGTGGGGCTATTGGTCAGTGTGTTAGAAGGTGTATTCGTTGGCGAGTTAGTAACGGTATTCGTGGGACTATTGGTCAAAGTATTGGTGACCGTATTGGTTGGCGTCAGAGTCGGGGTATTGGTGACAGTGTTGGTGAGCGTGATAGTCGGCGTATTGGTAACGGTGTTGGTTGGACTATTCGTCGCCGTATTCGTGGGCGTATTCGTAATGGTCGGCGTTCCCGTATTCGTCGGAGTATTCGTAACTGTATTTGTTGGCGTAATCGTCGGCGAATTGGTAGGCGTGTTGGTGGCAAGCAGCCCCGGACAATAATTCGCCAAAATTGGTTCGTACCAATCGTTTCCATAAGAAAGTGAATAACCTAAAGCGCTGTTGTCAAAGGTCCAGGAAGGAATTGACGCAAGGGTATAAGCCAAAGTATTTACCGCCGCCGGAGACGTTTGATAAATCAGCGAATAGCTGACCGGCGCGGCGTAAATATAGGCCAACCAATAATTCCCCGCCGCCAGCGGCGAACTAGGAATCTCAAAATTATTCCAACCCGCGCTCAAAGTTTGCGTCACGGACTGAGCGATGAGAGTACCCATGGTGTTGGTGGTGCCGGCGTTATTGGTGTACAAAGCTACTTCAGCGATGCTTCCCGCGGAATAAGCGGTGGAATAAAGCGACATGGTTTGAATTGTTCCCGCAACCGGCAAATTATAAAAACAAGCCCTGAGCTCGACGGACTGGGCGGTAACCGGTCCCACCCCTCCGGTGGTAACCGCTTCCCCAAAACTCGCGAAGGAACTGCCGCACGAAGGCGTTAACGATAAATTCGGCGTCGCGGACGGAGTCGAGGTGGGGCTGTTGGTGGGAGTATTGGTTGCGGTCGAAGTTGGCGTCGCGGTGGGTGTATTGGTCAGAATGGTTCCCGTATTCGTAATCGTGTTCGTCGCCGTATTGGTGGGACTATTGGTGGGTGTGTTAGTAACCGTGGGTGTGCTGGTATTGGTTGGCGTATTGGTAGGGATCAAACAATAAAGACCATAAATGGAATCTTGACCCGTGCCGTAAGAAGGCGTCGGCATGGTATTGGGCATAGTACCGAAAGTCATGCTGGTACTGGTAAAGGCCTCAATGTTGCTGGAACCAGCGCTATAACTGACATTGAAACTGGTGGTACCGTTGCTTTGATAAAGAAGCCAATAAGTACCGGCGGGAAGATAGGTGGGTGTGATGACAAATCCATTCCAACCATTGAATACATTTTGAACCGTCGATTGAACCATTAGGTTGCCCACAGTACCTGTTGAGCCGCTGTAGATACCAACGACCAATTGCATATTAGCGGGCGGAGCGTCGCAATAAACCATCAAGCTATAAACCGTAGCGGGACTGCTGAGGGTATAGATGCTTCCTCTCATGGTTTCGGTCACCAGGCCGTGAGTAATTCCAGGAGTAGAATTACCCAGCGTTCCCGCGGGTGAACAGGGTGGAGTTAAGGTGGCGTTGGGCGTAGAGGTGGCTTGACCCCAGACGGTCGCGCTGAGGAAGCAGAACAATAGGGCTGTCGCCCCCGATAGGGTGTACTTTCGCATCAGGTGTCGCATTTCTGTTTTTAAATTCAAGAACATCTCTTAACTAACGTTCAAAGCAAAGGAAACTGAACGGAGTGGAGAGGACAGAGTCTATCGTGAATTGGGGATATTTGTGCCGCGGAGGTTTCTGAACTACAAGCCGAGGATCTTCCTAATTTCTTCAGTGGGCGGCTTAAAATGGGGACCCTTAATCACCTTTCCGTCTTCCCGGTAAAGGGGTTTTCCATCGGGGCCAAGCTTGCTCATGTTAGACCGATGAACCGCGTCAAATAATTCGGACAGTTTGTCCTGAAACCCATAGGTGACAGCGGTGCCGATAGCGATATAAATGGAATCAATGACGCCGTCGGCTATCTCTACCAGATCGCCCCGCTCGATAGCTGCGTGGATTTCTTCTGCCTCCTCAACCTGCAACTTTCCCCGGATACTTTGTCCTTTAGTGATAACCGGACCCACCGGCTCATTCATGGATACTCCATAAGCCTTGTGGAATTCCTCTAGTTGTTGGACCTGTTTTTTCATGTTGGTTCCTTACACTTTACTCTTAAAAGCATTGTCCAAAATATCTTGAGAAAAACCCTTGGGAATTTCACCCGTAGCCGCGTAAGCGTAAAGCGCTGTGTTGAAAACAGTGTTGGCCAGAGAAAACACCGCGAATATAATGATCACATAAGCCGCGATGGCCAAAATCATCGCCACGCCGCCCGCCCCGGGATTGGTCACCGCGCCCAGACCCAACCCCAGTAAAAACAAAAAGCCTGCCCCAAACACTAAAAACAGAATTTGGATCAGACCTAAACCATAATGGCGAGCCAAACTTTCGCCCCAGGTTTTTTTGATGGCTTGAGTAGAATCAGCGATAGCTTCAAAGGGTCCTAAACCTTTATAAACCATGGCAGGAACCACAAACAGGGTCACGATGGACCAGGTTAATTTAAGCCCTCCCACAAAAAGACTCAGAATGATATCAAGCACGAAACCAATGGGATTGGCGTTTCTTCTATCCCCTGCCAGGCTTTCCAATAGTCTCAAAAATACGCTGACCGTGGCCGCCACAAGGCTCCAGGACAAAATCAGGTTGATGCGCGAGAAAGCGAAAGAAAAACTTTCGGACAAACCTTCATTGCCGCCTTCAAGACGCTTTTTGATGATGTGAACGGCGCAGACGCTAAAAAAGGTGGAAAACAGCGTGAGAAAAAAATAAAGAAGAAACAGGCCGACCCACAGGGTAACGGACGAATGCCCGGTACCGGGAACGAACAGTACCTTTAAGGGAAGCCAGAACAAGGCTAAAACTGCCAGGGAAAAAAACGCCGAAAGAAACGGAAAAACCAAAAGTTCTTTATCATCCAGAATCACTGAAAAACTAAGTTTTGTTAAAGCCCAACTGCGGCTAAATACGTTACCCATTTTAAACTCCTTTAATTTTGGTTGATCAACGGATATACCAACGGTCCAGATTCGTTAAAACCGTCTCAACCGCGACCTCCTGCATCGTCTGGGCCAAATCCTTCGAAAGACCCGCGGTAAAGTCTAATCCTTCCGGGCTCGTTTTAAAAAGTACCGCGTAAAAAACACAGGCCGCTAAGTAAGTTCCTTCCACACTGGGATGGCTTCCATCCGGTCCCCAAAGATCTGCGGAAGAATCACGGCCAAGGGCTATTTTAAAAGCTTCCCCTACCGGCGCTACAGGAATCTTAAGCTCTTGGGCGATGTCCAGGTAACCCTTTGTCAATTGGGTCTGCATGGAATCAAAATCATTAAAACCTTGTTCGGGCAGACCCTTTTGTCGGCCCCAGGTTAAATAAAGTAAGGACTGGGATCCCGCTTTACGGATGTAGTAGTCTAAATAACGAACCGCCGGATTGAGTTCTTTGGTTCGTTGTTCTTCCAGAGCTGGCAGATAGCTTTGATCCTGAAGGATAACGAAATCCCACTTCTGTCCGCTGATCTTGTCCATAGTCGTTTGGTTAGCGGCGTGCTGGGCCAGGCTAAATCCACCCGGCGTGATCATGTCGGTTAAAACTTCGTGATGGCCGGACGCAGCCAATTGGGAAAACAAGCCGGGTAAGTTATTAACAGCCGTGTAGCTGTTGCCGATGAATAAAAGATGAAGCGCTGGCCCTGTAAAAGTAACGACTTGCGGAGTAGACGTCTGGGTTTCCGGAGTTGGGGTCTGTCCGCAGGAGACCAATAAAACCGTCAGGGCTAGGAGTAATCCCTTCAACGAAGCATAATCAGTTGCGGCACGTAATCATCTTCCATCCACACAATGGCGTTCTGGCCGTACCTTTTCCCCAGTTCTTCAGCATCGGCCAAGGTAATTCCCAATATCAAAAAACTGGGTTCGCTTTTCCATCGGCCCGTGGGGTCTTCACCAAAACCTTCCCAAAAGGGCAAACCGGTCCGGCGGACATCGCCCGACAAATTCTTTTGCGACTTAACGTTAATGTGGGGTTCGGTATTTTTACCCTGACTGTTATAGGCCGTCACATAAACCGCGGTGAAAAGGTTATGGCTTTTCATGAGAGCTTCCAGATCCGCTGATTTTTTTTTGATTTTGAGGACAAAGGATTTTCCGTTACCGATCATGACCCGGTAAAGGGCCACACGGTATGAGTTCACCAGCGTTCGAGAAAGATCTGTTTTGCGTTCCATAAAGAGCCTTATTTTTTAGGACGAAGCTGGTCCACTAGTTGATAAACCTCTTCGGCGTCCGGAAGATCAAAAAAAGAAAGTACACCTTGAAAATCTTTGTCGATTAAAAAAATACCGGCGTTGGTAAACAGGCCGCCGCTGCCCAGATCGCCGAAAGTCAAACTGCCCGCGCCGTTCTTATCGACGCTTTTTTCAATCATTTTAATATGATTCAAAAACTGAAACCGTTCTTTTCGAGATTTGCCTTGAGTGATCACTATCAATCTTTTGTTCGAAACCGCGTAAATGGTTTTTGTTTTTAGCCAGAATTTATAAAAAAACCGGCCGATGATCAGGTAAAGGGCCACAAGGATGACCGGGATACCCGTAATGGGGTAGAGGTAGGTAAAGGGTCCGCCGTTGAGAATTTGGGATTCCAAATTAAACGTCGTATATTCCCAATAAAAAGCGAAAACACCGCACAGCAGGCTGAACGGAATCAAGAACCGGTCGGCGGGACCAAAAATCACCCAGGGATTTGGTTTGCCATACCAGTGAATGGTTTCATTGGATAAAAGTTTTATTTCCAGCGCGTGGGTTTCGGATGAGTCCTTCATAAACGCCTCCCGTAAGAGATGGGGCGCATTATAAACAAAAGATGAGCCGGAAACTGGACGGAACATTGGAATAAACCTAAAAATATGATCTTTCGGTTGCCGCGACCCTTGTCATAACTTTGGAAAGAGCGTATTTTAATCACTGAACCGTTCGTTCGAAGAACGGCAGTTTCATATATAGAGGAGAAGTTCATGAGCACAACGTTGAAAATCAGCAAAGACAGCACCATGCAGGAAGTTTTGGATAACTATCCCAGCGCCCAACGCGCGCTTTTTCAAAAATATCACATCGGCGGCTGCCATAGCTGCGGTTACGAACCCAATGATGTTTTGAGCGTCGTTGCCGGCAAGCACAACATTACGGATATCGACGAAGTGTTGAACTTCATCGCGGAAGCCGAAGAGATCGACAAGCGCGTTCAAATCAGCCCGGCGGATTTAGCCGAGGCGTTGAAGAGCGGCCACAAACCCCGCGTGATTGACGTTCGCACCCCCGCGGAATGGGAAACCGCTCATATTGACGGAGCCCAATTGGTGGACGAAAACATTTCTCACGAAATCATGAATTCGCCCAAAGATTCCGCCTGGGTGTTTTATTGCCATACGGGCAAGCGCAGCATGGACGCCGCTTCTTATTTCGCGGGTCATGGCTTTACCAACGTCAAGTCGCTCACCGGCGGTATTGATGCCTGGTCCGCCACGATCGACAGCACGGTGCCCCGCTACGAAATCGCCCGCGACATGAACACTGGCCGCGGCGTTATCAAGCCTTTGCGCTCAGTGGTTTCGGACGCCCAAGGTTGTGTAACCAAGTAAGAAAGCAAAAAGTTGGAAGGTGTATAAGTTGGAAAAAAAGGCCCCGCTCAATTGAGTCGGGGCCTTTTTTATTGGTTGGAAAGTATTTTTGCCAGTTTCGCTTCTAATTCAGGCAGGTCTTTTTGAACCGTTTCCCAAACCACTTCTAAATCCACATCAAAATAGACATGAATCAATCGATTTCGCATTAAAGACATATCTTGCCATGGAATTTCCGGATATTGAGTTTTGGTTTCGCCGGAAACCTTTGCCGCTGCTTCACCCATAATTTCCACTTCTTTAACCAGCGAAAGAACCAGCATCCGGTTTTTATCTAAGTCAGAACGGGATTTCCCCTTAGTAAATTCAAGGGCTTCACGGCAGGCATCCAGCATGTGCTGAACGCGAATGGTGTCAGGCTTTTGCATATTCAACTAAAGCGGAGGAAACAACATCATTTCGGAAGTAACGGCTTAATTCGGCTGGTGTGCGAAGATCAATCTTTCGCCCTCCCAAAATCTCAGAAAGTTCGCCTTCCATATGGGCTAATCCCAGAAAACCGGCGCCTTTGCCGGATTCAAATTCTATCAATACATCAATATCACTATCCGGACTAAATTCTTTACCCAAAACAGAACCGAAAAAGGACAGTTTTTGGACGTGGTAATTTTTACAAAAATTTTGAATTTTTTCGTGAGGTGGTTGAATTGTTGTGTGAAGTCCCATAATTAAAACCTCTGTTGAATTAATACTATTATACGGATGAGCTCAACTAGATAAAACCGAATATGTAATGCTGTTTTGCCGTAAGCTTCAATACGCCCTGCCTAGGATATTAAGGGGCCTTTTGATAAGATACGGCTTCGTTGAATCGCTCTGGAACAAAGGATTTTCATGGCCCCGGTTAAGGTTTCCGCCTCCATTTTATCCGCTGACTTTTCACACCTTTTAGAAGACTGCCAAAAGGCTGTGGATGCCGGTGCCGATATGCTGCACATGGATGTGATGGACGGCCACTTTGTGCCCAATATTTCTTTCGGCGCTCCGGTCATCGCCGGACTCAAGGGCAAAATCAACGTTCCTTTTGACGCCCATTTAATGATCACCGACCCCAACAAGTACATTCCGGATTTCGCCAAAGCCGGTTCCAGCTACATTTTGTTTCACGAAGAAGTGTCCGGTAACGCCACTGAAACCATCAAACTCATCCGGCAAAACGGCTGCAAACCTGGCATGGTCATTAACCCCGGCACCTCCGAAGAAACCTTGAAACCCTACGCCAAAGATTTGGACTATGTGCTTTTCATGTCGGTCTGGCCGGGCTTTTCGGGACAATCGTTTATCCCCGACGTGGTTCCCAAGATCGCCAAATTTTCCAAATGGGCTTCGCAGGAAGGTTTGTCCCTCTATATCGCCGTAGACGGAGGCATTTCTCCCAAAACCGCGCCCCTGGTGGTAGAGGCTGGCGCCAATCTGCTCATCGCCGCGACCGCCATTTTTAAAGCTCCCGACATGAAAGAAGCCATTCACCAATTGAAAACCGCTGGAAACAAAAACTAGTTATGAATCATTTTCGTATGCCGATTTTTTTCTGCGCTTTAGCGTCGCTGCTTTTAAATTCGGCCTGTGCCGAAAACAAACCGACGCCCACAGTTTCTTCAACCCCGGCCCCCCTCACCGACACCGACAGCCTTTTGGCCCAGGCCGCCGCCGCGTTTCAACAACCCGATGCCCCTAAAATTATTCACGTGCTGGACCAAACCGACGCCGCCTGGAGTGAGGACAAAAGTCTTAAAATTACCGTGCATCAAATTTGGGCCACCCGAGTCACCCCGGACCGCGTCATGGCCCCCATCGCCACCATCAACAGCGACTCCCAAACTTTCACCATTCAAGATTTAAAAATTTACGACCTGAACGATAAAGGACAGTTTGTAAAAGAATCCAAGCCGGTGGATCTAATCTGGTCCGCACCCGGCCCCAACCTGCCCGAAACTTTGTCAAAAATCATGACTTCCCGATTGCCCAATCTTTCCGCCGGACAGGCGGTGGAAATTAAATACACGTTGGAAACCAAAAACATTGATCTTCTGACCAACAAGGACACCCACTTTGACAGCCAGCACCCCATGCCGGTGCCGGGCGAGCCCAGCTTCGCGCTGTTGTGGAACGACTACCTGCCCTCAATTAAAAAAGAACTGTCGCTCAAAGTTCCCAAAAACATTCCCCTTTACGCGGTCCGTCAACGCCTTCCGGACAATTTGGCGGTCACCGAAACCACCGAAGACTCGGAAAACATGACCCGCTTAACCATCAACGGCACTTTGGCCCCCATCCCCATGGAAGCCTATCAGCCCGCGCCGCAAAACCTGGCGCCCTTGACCGCCTTCACCCTTTATAAAAGCTGGGGCGAATCTTTAATTTATTACCGCACCCGGGTGAAGCAATTGGTGGATAGCGACCCGGCTTTTATTAACAACTTCGTGGGAGACGCGGCGGGCAATACGGGTTCGCCCATACTGGACCGTCTTTCCCGTGTGAAAAACTTGATTCACCAAAAAGTAGACTGGGTGGACACAGGCCTGCCCATTTACCTCAACCCCGACCGTTCCCTGAAAGAAATTGTTCTCAGCGGCAAGGGAACTTCCCACGACATGGCCGTTCTTTTAACCGCCGCCCTGAAGTCCGCCCGCATCGACGCGCAGGTTTATTTGTTCCGCCAATCTACCAGCGGCGATCTGATTCCCGATCTACCGGCGCTATCGCAGATGGACGGCGTTTTGGTGGGAGTACCTGTAGGCCAAAATATGATCTGGATGGACCCGACAGAACCTTTGGCCAGTCCCGGCTCTCTTCCCCTGCCAGCCCTAGACCGGGACGCTTTAGCGGTATTCATGCCCTTCAACTGGAAAACCACGCCGTCCTTTAGCGCCAAGGATCACCGTAAAGAACGGGATGTCACCATGACCATCGACATCACAGGCAAACTGACCTGCTCGGTGGACATTCAGGCTTTTGGCACAGCGGATTTGGCCCTGAGGCAATTTTTCAGGGCAGCCGACGACGACACCCGCAAAAACTTAGTCGCCAAAGGTTTGGCCAAGCGTTTCCCCGGCGCCGTTTTGACCGACTATACTTTTGGCAATTATCAGGACCTCACCCAACCCCTGGCGGTGAGCTACACCTTCGAAGTACCTCATTACGCCCAATTCAGCAAAAAGGGTTTGGCCTTTTACCCTATGGTTTTTGAGGACATCGAGGACTTTTTTGAGACCCTGCACGACAACCGAAAAACGCCCGTGGTCATTCCCCAGAACTTTAACTCCATCACCCGGGTCATGGTCAAACTGCCCCGAGGCTACCACCCCGCCGAACTACCCCAGGACTCCACGGTGACGAGCGATGTGGCCGAGTTTTTATCCACGTCCAAAATCGACTTTGGAACGCTTTCGTATGAACGCTATGTGGGGTTGAAAAAACGCGTGATTGAGCCGGGCAAAAACTATCAGGACCTTTTGAGCTTTTATCAAACAGTTTTAAGCCAGGACCGGGTGCCTTTTAAGGCGTTGAAAAAGTAGCTTTCCAGTTCAGTTTCTATCAAAAAGATATCGCGTTAATGACTTTTTCTCTTTTCCCTGACCATAGTGGATAAAATTAGAACGCAATTAAGACTTCTAAATCCTCAAGAATTACTAGTTCTAAGCCTAGAACAAAAACCCATTGTCGGCCCCTTGTTAGGCCAAACACATTAACGGCGGATATCATTTTCCCAGGATAGTTTTTTCAAAACAGGAAATTGCTGTCCCGACTCCATCTTCCTTAGCCATTCGTTCGCCTATTTCCTTTGAAATGATAGGCATACTCGAATTTTGTAAAACCGTTCGAATTCCCGATGCTAAACGAGATGCTTTTAACCCTTTGCGTTTAAGCGTTCTTCCAGCAACCCCTAGACGTTCAAGCTCTTGTCCCCAGAAAAATTGGTCGGATACATGAGCAACAATGATAGAGGGCTTGCCAGCAAAAAGCGTGGATTGTGTAGTTCCTGCCCCACCATGATGAATTACCATTGCACAATGGGGAAAAACCAGGTTATAGGGAACCCATGTCGCCATAAAAACTTTTTCGTTGGAACCATATCCCTGGACCCGATTTGTCGGTACCTGGAAAATTGCTCGACACCCGACCAGTTCTACCGCCTCCCTCCAAATAGCTAATGTTTCGCTAATATAAGAAATACTATTTGGCATAAGCATGCTTCCAAAAGTGAAATATACGGGTGGGGCCCCATTCTTGAGGAAAGTATCCATTCCTTCTGGCAAAACATCTGATTTCAATCCTCCAGGAGGATTCAGAAAACCACACACAACATGCCGAGCCTCCCAATCGTTCGGGCGTTGGCAAATCTGCGGACTAACGGCGACTAAATTTAACTTTTCTGCAGCCCAAGTTTGCGTCATCACATCCTTGTCTGGCAATAAACCTTCACGCAACCGTAGCTTATTCACTCTAGGGAGAAAAATACGATTAACCATGTGCTGAACAATTTTCCACCCCAACGGGTATGACCATTTACCAAAGTTCGGAAACCCAGGTGGACTAATCTGATTTGACGGCAAACAATTATGGACAACATTCAGAGTTGCGATAGGCTTTCCAGCTTTTTCCGCCGCAACCCGCAATGGATAGACAAAAAAATGTCCAATCACTGCATCATTGTTTTTACAAAGGTCTTTAGAAGCTTCATACATTCGTTCTAAAACTGGGTCAAATCCATAACGCATAACCAATTCAGCTTGTTGGATAGGATTACCAAGCTCTATCACCTGACGCCAAATCCGTTCACTCTCTTCTGGACTAGCGTTCTGTAAAGCCGAAACAGGAATAACTTTATAACCAAATTTTTTGGCTAAGCTTGAATAATCTCGGCCAACGTTGTCTGTAATTACAAGAGTTACATCATGGCCCGCTCGCACCAAACCTGCTGCAAGAGCAGAAAATGGCGCAATGTCGCCTTCGCTACCCCAAGCCTGTAACCCGATTTTCATATTTCCCCCAATCCGTTAACTATTTAATGGTCGCGTTGCTTAAAAAAGCTAGCCACGAAGGATTAGACCCGCTAAAACCCTTATAAATAAAAACGCACAGCCTGTTTCAGGCTGTGCGTATGGGTTTGGCTGTCCCAAATGGATTCTAAATCCCGGGAACCATGAATAAAGCCCAGAATAAAAACAAACTCCGGCGTTATTTGATAAACCAAACGGTAATTCATGACAAACAACTCACGAATGTCTTGGTTTCCGATTTCGGGAACTATTCTCGCTCGTTCAAACCATTGATGGAGTGATTTTGCGGCTTGGAAGGATTCTTGGACAAGGATAGAAGCGTAGCGGGGTGAATCTTTTTCAATATAACCGGCGGCTTTTTCGAGATCGTCAAGAGCGGTTAAGGCCCATTTTACTGTCCTAACCACTTAGCCATCCTTTTTTCGGCTTCTTCCTGGCTGACAACACGGCCTTCTCTTACTTCGTTGATACCGTGCTCGATTTTTTCTTGGACATAAATGTGGTATTGAATTTCCTCAAAGGAGGCATTGTCAGGCAACTTTTCCAGCATCTCCTTAATTTCTTCCTTGACCGTTTTCATAAACATCTCCTAAAAGTAGTGAACTTATCATAGGGTCAATCGCAAGATATCGTCAAGATTTTGAACAATTCGAAGACGATCACCCTATTTAAATACCAGATCGAGTAGTTGAATCGCCGACAGACGTGATCCTTTGTCATTGTCGTGACTAACGTTATGCAGAGCAGGCTCCAGTCGACGCCTTGACAGGATTCCAAACCGGTAATACATTGTATGTACAAAGTTAATACGGAGGAAAACATGATCAAAAAACTCACCAAGCACGGCAACAGTTATGCCCTGGTCATTGACCGCGGCATTATGGACCTGCTGAACATCAACGAAAAATCGGCCCTTTATGTGACCACCGACGGGCGTAAGCTCATTGTTTCCCCCGCCGGCGAAAAGAACCCTATCAAGGGAAAAAAATCCTTCGAGGAAGCCGTTCAACTGTCCCTGAAAAGGTACGGCAAGGTTTATAAAAAACTGGCCAACTGACCCATGGAACCTGATTTTTTAAGTCTCGAGAAACTTCTCGAAATCCATCAAATTCAAATCACGGAGTTCGGCGGAAGCCACGGCATCAGGGATATCGGCTTGCTGCAATCCGCCACCGCCATGCCTCAAGCGCAATTCGGCGGCCAATACCTTCATTCCGACCTGTATGAAATGGCGGCGGCCTATTTGTACGATGTCGCTCTCAACCACCCTTTTGTGGACGGCAATAAGCGTGTGGCGGCCATGGCCGCTGATATTTTTCTTTTGGTGAATGGAATTCAATTAACGATTAACGAAGATGATTTCACAGAACTGGTCCTGAAAGTGACCCAAAGAAAAATCGAAAAACCCGAGATCGCGGCTATTTTTCGAAAACATTCCAAAAAAACGGCCAAATCATAAAAGATTCTAAAATGTCGAATGTTGCTCAGGTCCAATTGTTCTTTAGTTTGTTGGTTCTTTGGACTTCATTTTTTCTAAAAACTCATTATCTGTCCACCCAAGTGCCCGAATGCCTTCATATATGCCAACAAACAAGAAAATATAGCAAAAAATGAAGTAAAGAAGCCCAAACCAAATTTGACCTAAATAGAACCGATGCGCACCACACCACCCAAAGAAAATTGCCAAAAAAGCATATGTTGTTCTACTGTTTCCAAATGGCAACGATGATTTAGTTTTGGGGATTGATTGGGTTGTAGAACCGCAATTGGAGCAACCCTTTTCGACCGCTTTTATCGGTTCACCGCAATTGGGACAAGCCGGGAGTTCCCCAGTTTCCAAAAGTTTATGGAACTGTTCCAAATTCACTATGATGACATTTTGTTTTTTGGCTTTTTGAATTTTTATTGGGCCAGGTGTTTCTCCTATACAAAGAAACGCCAAATGTTTAGTCACCGATTGAACGACTTGAAATCCTACTTTAGTAGCTAATTCCCAAAGAACTTCTTTTTCATCCGGGGTAAATCCAGTAAAACAAATTTCATTTCTTTCAGGTACTTTAGGTGTGTGAAGACTATAAATAATATTCCAACCTTCTTAATCCGTTAGCTTGGATATTTGTTCATAAGAGAGATTTGTCTTTGATTTTAGAATCGCTGTGACTTTAGGACTTGGCAAAAGCAACCCCCATAAGCATCATTAGTGTTTTCATAGATGATTCCTTATTGAGAAAAGGTACTTCTTTTACCTTCCCAAAGTAGTGAAAAACATGAGGGGTCTAGCTACAAATTACATTTTCTGACTATCGTTAATCTTATAAACCGCGCCGGGACCATTGCCTTCCCGCACCAGCCGCCCGTCAGCGATTAATTTGTTCAACATCCGTATCACCGACCGCCGGGGACTGCCCAAAACCTCTATCAAAGCGCCTGTTTTGGCGTGGCCGTTCTTACGGACATAGTCTAATAGCTTCTGGGTCAAATCGTTATTTTTGGAAAGGGGCGGGTTGGGTACCGCTATGCCCATACCCCCTCGTTCTATTCACCCAGTTAAGCCGTTACGAAAATAAGCAGTTGGTTCATTTGTGGCAAACCCGCTTCGCGATTAAAACACTCAACGCCCATTATCTGCTTTGGGCGCTCCGGGCCGGTAAAGACAAAAAGTGGATTCATGAAAAACTGGATTTTTCCGAGCGCAATTGCAACCTCCTTTTAGGCTCGGTTCTGGATACTAAAAAAAGAGACGGGTTCTGGCTCGCGCCGTTAAAACCCTCGCGGAATGAAATTTATAAACGGAATCGCACCCATGAAGCGGTGAAACCGAAGAGACGCCTGTTGAAAAGGCGGGTTCTAAAAAACTCGATTGAAACACAAGCGCAACTCGGTTTCTCAGCCGGGTGATTTATCCATATCCGCTTTCGGAACGACCGCTGAAGGCCGGAATTGGAAAACGGCGGCGCCTGTTTCATCGTGAACGGGCGCTAAGCCGATTTGATAAAACCTTCATTTGACTCTCATTACTTTGAAACTTTTTGATAGGCTTATACGTCTTATTAAATGGAAGCTTTTTAGCGGTATTTCGAGGAAATTCGAAAAATGCGACAAAAACTACAATTCATCTCCAGGGTGTTGTTGCTGATTTTACTGCCGGCTTTTGCCCTGAAGCCTGCGCTCATATCGGTAGTCAACGGCTTTCAAAATTCGGCTGTCAGTCCGGTTCAAAAATCCGGCTCCTTTCAGCCTTTTACCGGCAATCATGAGAATTTGCGGTCTGTTTCACGGGAAAATTCCCCAATACCCACTTTGTCACCCTGTTATCAAAAAACGATCCTGGCTTCTTCCGAGGGCCGGGTTTTCGCTTTTGTTTCAACCTCAGTTAGTTGCACTCCCCAGAATTTTCTAGTTCTCCGAATTTAAACCGACTTTTCGTTTAATCGCGTCAACCGGCCTTAGGTTCGGTTGATCGGGTATTTTCGCGTCCAAAAACACTCAACGAAAGGGGTTTTCCATGAAACGCTATGAATTTTGGTTAGGTGTCTGCCTGCTGGCAGCTATTCTCTCGGCAATTTTTTCGGGCAGTCTTTGGCCGCTGTTCAATCAACCTCTGTATCCCAAACTTGAGGCTTTTTTCCATTCGGACAGAAGCCATTTTTCAAATCAGTCCTACCGGGTTCCTTTTCGGGAAGAACAGCCGAGGGGCTAGACCAAGTTTGTGTCTTGTTTCATTCAAACGCCGCGGTGTTTGAATTTTAAAAAGAAAGGAATTTCGTCATGATAAAAAATAAAAAAGTTTATGGGTTCTGTGTTTTGTTGGGTCTGGGAGCTGTGATGGGAGGCTGTGCCAGCAGCCGGCAGGTGAGCAGTTCGGAGGTTCCGAATCAGCCGCTTTCCGACGAAGCGCCTTCCGCCAAGGCCAGTAATCCACAGGCGGGACATTACGTCGTGAAACCGCATGATTGCCTTTGGACCATCGCAGGCAAGGCCGATATTTACGGCGATCCGTTTCAATGGCCCCTGCTTTTCAAGACCAACCGGGATTTGATTCAGGATCCGGACCTCATTTATCCCAAACAGAAATTGCAGGTGGCGGAAGGGCCGAGCCAGGCGCAAATCGCCAAAGCCAGGCAATTGGCGGAAAACACTCCCGCCTACAAACCCCACGCCAAACGGCAGGAGAAACAGCTGGTCGAGTATTTCTAACCTCCTGAAAAGGTTCTGTCACAGCCAGAACCTTCACGCCCGGGGCCAAGACCGGGCGCGCCTGTGCCGCGCTGCCAAGGCGCGGCATAGGCGCACCCGATCAGTGGTTAAAAGATAGAGCGTTTGATTTAACCCTGGTGATTCCAGGAGAAACAGGCACGGGAAAGAAAAAAGCCCTTTCCCGGTCTTTATATAACGGAGGAATTTATGGAATTGAAAAAAACAGATGTCTTTTCAAAAAACGAGCTGCTTTGCGGCTTTGACGCGCTGGACGGGCTTTGGAAACGTAATTTTGTTCCGGAAAAACTGGAGCGGCATTACTTTCTTTACTGGTTCGTCATTTATGACGGCAATATTGTACGCACCGCCGAGGCGCTGGAAGTTCACCGTAACACCATTCAAATCCACTTTCTGCGGTTTGGTTTTTCCCAAAAAGCGGTCCGCCTGCGTCATTTTTGGCAGAAGTTGAATGAGGAAAACAAAAAAACTTCTTTCGAATCGAAATTTTTCAAGTTCTATCACCAGTACGACGTTAAAAATGAGTTGAGCTTTAACGAAAACAAATTATTGATTCGGTTGTGGCAGACCGGGTTTTCGTTTAAAACTCTGGGCGCCCATTTCATGCTTTGGGCCCTGCGAAACCACAAGTCCCGGGAATGGTTTCAAAAAAAGCTGGGGTATACGGAGCGCCATTGTCTGAGGGTTCTGGTGTCCTGCCTCAATCCGAAAACCACCAACGGCTTCTGGCTGGCGCCTTTAAAACCCGTACCGGTCTGGAATCCCCACCCGTCAAGAGCGCTTTTGGACCCGTGGATGAACTCCATAGCGATAAACCAACCCCTTGGGGTTAAAACCCTATGAACTGAACCCAGACGGGGATCAGCACTCAAAGCTATTTGAATAGGAAACTTGCCGTGGTTCAAAAATTTCCCGGACTTTTGCCGAATACCCGCCGGAAAGAGTCGAATAGCCGCCGGAATTGCATAGAATTGCCGCCGGAGAACCAGAATTGCCGCCGGAAAAGACCGGAATTCCCGCCGGAAAGAATCGAATAGCCGCCGGAAAAGACGGAATTCCCGCCGGAAAGAGCCGAATTGCCGCCGGAATTGTGAAGAATAGCCGCCGGACAAACCAGAATTGCCGCCGGAAATGGTCGGCTTGCCCGTAGTCATTTACGGGATTGGACGTAGTCATGGGTCATTATTGGTCCGGTTACCCAGTGAAGGTTTTGATTTTCCGGGTCAAGGTAGCCGACTTACCCGGTGAAGGTACCGATTCTTCTTGTGCTACCCCATCCCCCTAATTCGGGCATAAAAAAAGCCATGGACTCCGTTGAAGGAATCCATGGCTCGAATTTGATGCTTTAATTAAACGACGTTCTTAGAAACGGTTTAAAACTTGGGACGGCTGGACCGATTTTTTATGAAATCGGCACACTCAAACCATCGTCCTCACCTTGGATGGTTCGAACGAGAGGGTTTTCTGTCCCCGCCCGCAGGCCTAAAAGGCTTACGGTCGCCGCCACCAAAGGGCTTGGAACCCCCAGTTCGGGGGCGGTCTCCAAAAGATTTACGATCCCCAAAAGGCTTTCCAAAGGGTTTACGGTCGCCAAAGGGCTTCCGATCACCAAAAGGCTTCCTGTCGCCGAAGGGTTTACGATCTCCAAAAGCAGGCCGATCCCCGAAGGATTTGCGTTCGCCGAAGGGTTTACGGTCGCCAAAGGGCTTGGAACCCCCAGTTCGGGGGCGATCTCCAAAGGATTTACGTTCCCCAAAAGCGGGACGATCCCCAAAGGACTTACGCTCGCCGAAAGGTTTCCTGTCGCCAAAGGGCTTGGAACCCCCAGTTCGGGGGCGGTCACCAAAGGATTTACGATCCCCAAAAGGTTTGCGATCGCCGAAGGATTTGCGTTCTCCGAAGGGCTTGCGCTCGCCAAAAGAGGTATCCGAACTGCCATAGGATTTGCGTGCCCCGAAAGGCTTGCGGTCTCCGAAGGATTTTCGGTCGCTAAAGTGCTTTCGCTCCCCAAAGGGTTTGCGGTCACCAAAAGCTGAACGGCTTTTGTTTTGGCTTTCGCTATTGCCGTCGATCTCGCCGCCCTCGGAACCTTCCCGCGCTTTGAAATCTTTACGGAATGGCTTGTCATTCCCCTCTTGCCGGTAAAAGGGTCTGCCGCCCTTTCCCTCTCTCTTTCCAAAGGGCCGGTTGTCCGGTTTGGGCGCTCCCATTTGACCCCAGGGAGTATCCATGGGATTCGTGGAAGGCGTGTGCTCTTCATGACCGTGCTTTTCGGTTTTTTCAAACGAAGGCTGACGGTCGGCGTCGTGAGTGTCTAACTGAGAGTTCGCATCAGAATTGTCTTGAACTTGGCCCAAGCGTTGCTGATGCCCCTCCGATCGGCGTTGATGCCGTCCGCCGGGATGGCGCTGCTTGGGTTCGTTATTGTCATGGCGGTGACGCGGACCCTCTTCCCGGGAAGAATTTCCCCGTTCACGGTGCTCAAAGGAACGAGGTTCCCTCGGCGCGTGTTCACGCGGAGCGGCGTGATCCCGGTGCTCCCGGGGCGCGTGCTCACGCGGTGTGTGTCCGCGGTGTTCTCGCGGCGCATGTTCCCGATGCGTGCGATGCTCGCGGTCTCCCGACGGCCGTTCTTGACGCGGCGGTGCTCCCTCAGGTTTAAAGCTGTTCACCCGAGCCGGAGGCGCGCCTCTCGGCGCCATAAAGCCGGGATGAGCTGATTTTTTGACGGTCACTGAACTTTTCGACGTGCCCAGGAGGCGCAAAATGCGCTCCCATAGGCCCCTGTCTTCCGGGGTAAGGAGACAAATGGAATTACCTTCCGCTCCCGCGCGGGCGGTGCGGCCGATGCGGTGNNGTGCGGCCGATGCGATGGATATAGTCTTCGGGATTTTTCGGCAGGTCATAATTAATGACATGCGCGATGTGATGAATGTCCAACCCACGAGCGGCGATATCCGTCGCTACCAGGATGAGGAATCGACCCTCGCGGAACTGGTCAATGGCCTGACGGCGCTGGGACTGGGTGCGGCCCCCGTGAATGCGGGTCACTTTCATACCGGCTTCTTTTAACCGGTCATTAATGCGGTCCACCCGAATTTGCGTGCGGGCGAAAATGAGGATCGAACCCTGGCGTTCCTGGAGTTCCAGGGCCAGCTGATCATATTTTCTCGACTCAGTGGTGAAAACCACTTCTTGGTTGATCTTCTCAACCGGCTTGGTAGTTTCACCAATGGTGATACGAACCGGATTCTTGAGATAGCTGTTAGCCATCCGTTGAATATCTGAGGGGAAAGTGGCGGAGAACAAAAGCGTCTG